>FZQV01000024.1 GCA_900199505.1 Ruaniaceae bacterium KH17
TTCGCGCGAACCCCGGGGTGACCATCTTACGTCCCCCGCACCGCCGCGCCGCTCCCGCTCGGGTGAGCCATGGCCGCCGCCCCGTCGTCAGTCAAGTCCGCGGGTTGGCAACGGCCCACTTCGCGCCCCGATCTGCTGCAGTCTCGTACCACCCCTCAAGGAGGCTGAGGCAGGGGTTGCCGCGTACACCTGCCACTCACCTGAGTGGCAAAAGACCGCCATCACCCACCAGAACGCACATTTCGCACTCACCTGAGTGGCAAAAGACCGCCATCACCCACCAGAACGTACATTTCGCACTCACCTGAGTGGCACAAGACCGCCATCACCCACCAGAACGTACATTTCGCACTCACCTGAGTGGCAAAAGGTCGCGCGGCCCTCGCCCGGTGCGCTAACCCTGCGGGCACCCACCCGGCGGGCGCGACTCTTCGCACTAGGATCGGGACATGGTTCTTGCACTCATGGTGTCGCTGCTGGCCGGACTCGCCACCTCGATCGGCGGCGCGCTCGTTCTCAATGAGAAGACGCTCCAGCGCAACTTCCTCGCCGTAGCACTCGCCTTTGCGGCCGGCGCGATGATCATCATTTCGCTCATCCAAATCATTCCGCTCGGCATCAGCTACATGAGCGAGATCACCTCCGAACGCAACTCAATGCTCATCGTGTGGCTCTCGTTCTTCGCCGGGATCGCACTCGTCATGGTGATCGACCGCGTCCTCCCGGATGTGCTCAACCCGAACGAGATGGAGGGCCGCGAGCGCTCGCTCACCGTGGGCGATACCCACTCCACGCAGAAGCTGATGCGCTCGGGAATGCTGGTGGCGCTCGTGCTTGGCTTGCACAACTTCCCCGAGGGCATGGCCACGTTCTTCACCACGTATCAGGACGCCACGGTGGGTATCACCCTGGCGGTCGCCATCGCTATCCACAACGTTCCCGAAGGCATCGCCGTGGCGGCCCCCGTGTATGCCGCAACGGGCTCGAAGAGGAAGGCGTTCTGGTGGGCCACATTCTCCGGCATGACCGAGCCGCTTGGCGGTCTCTTCGCCGCCGCGGTAGTGAGCTGGGTGGTGCCGGCGGAGTTCTTCGGCATCTTCTACGGCACAGTGGCCGGCATGATGGTGTTCCTCGCGCTCGACGAGCTCTTGCCGGGCGCCTGGCGATACCAAACGGACAAGCACCAGACGATCTACGGCATGCTCGGCGGCATGGCGATCATGGCGCTCAGCTTCATCCTCTTCGCCAAGGGCTGATCCGCAGCCCGCCCGCTCGCCCGCTCCCCTCCCCAAACTTGTGCTGTGGGTGCACTTAGTGAGCGCTCACATCGCCGCGCGCCGCTCACCTAAAGCAGACGTTCGGACGGGCGGCGGCTAGTCGCGGGTGTGGAGGTCCATCTGGGTCTTCTCCCAGCCGAGTGTGGCGATATCGCCGACGGCGTCTGCGGCCAGTTGGACCATGAGCGCAGCCTCTTCAGCCTCCGCCTTGGGGAACGGCTGGAGGACGTAGTCGGCCGGGTCCATCCGGCCCGGCGGGCGACCGATCCCTAAGCGCAAGCGACCGTAGTCACGGGTGCCGAGGTTCTGAGAGATGGACTTCAGCCCGTTGTGACCGCCTTCGCCTCCGCCGCGCTTCATTCGTAGTGTGCCGAGGTCGATATCGAGCTCGTCGTGCACCACGAGGAGCTCGTCGATGTCGATCCCCTCGGCCCGCATCAGCGCGGCCACGGGGGCTCCGGAAAGGTTCATGTACCCGGTTGACTTCGCGAGGAGGACTCGTGGACCGGGGACTCCGCCCGGCAACATGCCGGCGCGGGTCTCGGCGACGTACGCACCCGCCCGGTGGCGTGACCACCGGGCGGACGCGCGTGCCGCCAGCACATCCACCGTCATGTGACCGAGGTTGTGCCGGGTGCGTTCGTACCGCGGGCCCGGGTTCCCGAGCCCCACGACAAGAAGTGTCATCGCGGTGACGGAACCTTAGTCCTCGTCGGCCGCGGCGGGAGCCTCGGCAGCGGCCTCACCCTCGCCTTCGGCGGCGTCGTCAGCGGACTCCACGGCGCGCGGAATCGCGACCACGACAACCGGCAGTTCGGCGTCGACCTCGGTGGTGATGCCCTCGGGCAGCACCACGTCGCCAACGGTGACCACGGCGCCGTCTTCGAGGCCCTCGATGGACACCACGATGCTTTCGGGGATGGAGATGGCCGGGGCAATGACTGTGAGGGTCTGAGCCTCGAGTGCGGCAACCGCGCCGGAGACGGGCTCACCCGCAAGGTGCACGGGCACGTCCACGGTGACCTTCTCGTCGCGCCGCACGATCACGAGGTCGAGGTGCTCAAGCTCGCGGATGATCGGGTTGATCTGCACGTCCTTCACGAGCGCGAGTTCCGACTTCCCGTCAAAGGAGAGTTCGATCACGGCGTTGCGAGAGTGGCGCACGATCATGAAGGTGTCGTGCGAAGGGAGGTTCAGGTGAACCGGGTCCGTGCCGTGGCCATAAAGCACGGCCGGGATCAGGCCCTCGCGGCGCGCGCGGCGCGCGGCACCCTTACCGAATTCGGTGCGGTAGGTGGCATTGAGAGTGTTATCAGCCATGGGACTGCCTTTCAGTTGCGGTGGACCTCGACGTGGGAACGCGCACGGAAACGGCCGCACCGCGTCGATAACGGAAGCGGGCTCGCAGTACGCTGCGCGCCTTCCCTCGCCGAGGCAATCGTGAAGAGTCTAGCGGACATCGCGCCATGGTTTCGACTTCGTCCCTTCGGGACTCCGCGCAACCAACGAGACGTGTGAACTACGCCTTGCCGTCGAAGAGGGAGGTGACCGAACCGTCGTCGAACACCTCACGAATCGCACGCGCGAGCAACGGCGCGATCGAGAGCACGGTGAGGTTCGGAATCCGCTTCTCGTGCGGCACCGGCAGCGTGTCCGTGACGATCACCTCGCGCACTCCACATTCCTGCAGGCGGCGGGTGGCCGGCTCGGAGAGCACGGCATGCGTCGCGGCGATGAGCACGTCCTTCGCGCCGGCATCGAGTACCACGCGTACGGCCTCGGAGATCGTTCCGGCGGTGTCGATGAGGTCATCGACGATCACGGCCGTCTTGCCTTCCACATCACCCACCACGCGGTTCGCCACGGCCTGGTTGGGCCGAGTGATGTCGCGGGTCTTGTGGATGAATGCAAGCGGAGCGCCACCGAGCTTGTCCGCCCAGAGTTCGGCCACGCGGATGCGCCCGGCATCCGGCGAGACGACGGCGACGTTCATTGCGTCTACCCGCGTACGCACGTAATCGGTGAGGATCGGCATCGCGAAGAGGTGGTCCACGGGCCCGTCGAAGAAGCCCTGCAGCTGGGCCGCGTGCAGGTCCACACTCAGAATCCGGTCGGCGCCCGCGGTCTTGAAGAGGTCGTTGACGAGGCGCGCCGAGATTGGCTCGCGGCCGCGGTGCTTCTTGTCCTGCCGCGCATACGGGAAGAACGGGGCCACCACGGTGATGCGCTTGGCCGAGCCGCGCTTCATGGCGTCCACCATGATCAGCTGTTCCATCAGCCAGTCGTTGATCGGTGCCGTGTGCGACTGCAGGACGAATGCGTCCGTGCCGCGCACGGACTCTTCGAAGCGCACGTATGTCTCGCCGTTAGCGAAGTCATACGCCGAGGTTGGTAGCAACTCGATGCCGAGGTGCTCGGCCACGGCCACGGCCAGATCCGGATGCGCCCGTCCCGAGGCCAGCACGAGCCGCTTCTCCCCGTGCGAAATGATCCCGCTCACGCCTGCTTGCTCCCCTCAGACGCCGCGGCGTCATTGTCGATTTCACCGAGGGCCCGCGCGGCGGCTTCTGCCGCAGCGGTGCCTGGTCTCGAACGTAACACCCATCGATCGATGTTGCGCTGAGTACTGGGGTTGATCGCGAGCGCGCCAGGGGGCACGTCCTCGCGGATGGTGGTTCCAGCGCCGGTGTAGGCGCCGTCGCCCACGTGCACAGGCGCCACGAACATGTTGTCCGAGCCGGTGCGGCAGTGGCTGCCCACGGTGGAGCGGCTCTTGTTGACGCCGTCGTAGTTCACGAACACGGAGGCCGCTCCGATGTTCGTGCCCTCACCGATATCGGCATCGCCCACGTAGGAGAGGTGCGGGACCTTGGAACCCTTGCCGATGCGGGCATTCTTAGTCTCAACGAAGGTGCCGATCTTGCCGCTCTCATCGAGGTAAGTGCCGGGCCGCAGATACGAGAACGGCCCCACCGTGGCACCCGCACCAATCACGGCAAGCGAGCCGTGCGTGCGAATCACGCTCGCCCCCTCGCCCACCTCAATATCCGTAAGCGTGCTGTCCGGGCCGATCACGGCGCCCGTCTCGACCTTGCAGGCGCCGCGCAACTGCACGTTCGGCTCGATCGTGACATCCGGCGCGAGTTCCACATCCACGTCGATCCAGGTTGTGGCCGGGTCCACGACGGTCACGCCCTCGCGCATCCAACGCTCCACGATGCGGCGGTTCATCTCCTTGGAGAGCGCGGCAAGCTGCACTTTGTCGTTGCAGCCCTCCACTGTCCACGAGTCATCCACGATCACACCGTTCACCGATTTACCCGCGCGGTGCGCGATCGCCACCACGTCAGTCAGGTAGACCTCGCCCTGCGCGTTCTCGCGGCCCACACCGCCGAGTGCATCGATCAGCGTGCGTGGTTCGAACACGTAGACCGCGGCGTTGATCTCGGTGATCGCCCGCTGCGCTTCGGTCGCGTCCTTCTCTTCAACGATCCCGACGACGCGGCCCTCCTCACGCACAACTCGGCCGTATCCGGTGGGGTCGGCAACGTTGGTGGTGAGCATCGTGACAGCACTGCCGCCCTGCTCGTGCTCTTCGACGAGGCGTGTCAGCGTGTCTCCGTCGAGAAGGGGGGTGTCCGCGGCCGTGACGACGATTGGCCGGTCCAGGCTGACGCCGTCGGCCAGCAATCGCTCCAACGCGCACTGCACGGCGCGGCCGGTGCCAGGAATCTCATCTTGATCCGCGATCAGCACGCTCGAGTCGACGGCCAAGGTCTCGTTGATGACGCCCTCACGCTCGTGGCGCACGACGACGACCAGGCGGTCAGGGCTGAGCGCGCGGCCCGCGTAGATGGCGTGACCAAGGAGGGAACGGCCAGCGACGGTGTGCAGAACTTTGGGTGTGCGGGACCTCATCCGGGTCCCAGCGCCTGCTGCGAGAACAACAACTGCTGCGGGCGGGTTTTTCACGGGTTCTCCCTGCCATTGGAGTCACGACTCTCCAATAGTAGCGCCGTTGCTCCGCCCCCAGGATTCGAACCCGAACTAAAGGCACCAAAGGCCTCTGTGCTGCCATTACACCAGGGCGGAATGCGGACCACGGCGGGCCGCGCATGCCTATCTATTCTGCCATGCCTACCCTCTGCCGCCCCACCGCGAGTCGAGGGTGATCAGGTAACGGGGAAAATGGGCCGAAATCGAAACCCTGATCCGTGACTCCCCTGGGCTGGCAGAGATCGGGCAGGACGGACACACGAGTGCTCCGGCGTGGCAGAATTGGGTCATGGCCTCGGAATCTCGCCGCGCAACGCGCATGACCGGCTCGCAGCGCCGCGAGCAGCTCCTCACGGTGGGGCGCGGCATCTTCGCCGAGAAGGGCTTCGAGGGCACGAGCGTCGAGGAAATCGCCGCGCGCGCGAAGGTCTCCAAGCCTGTGGTGTACGAACACTTCGGAGGCAAAGAGGGCATGTACGCCGTGGTCGTGGACCGCGAGGTGCAGCGCCTCACCGGCACGCTCATCGGGGCTCTCGACCAGGGCGGCCACCCGCGCGTCGTGGTGGAGCGCACGGCGCTCGCGCTGCTCGACTACATCGAAGACAACACCGACGGCTTCCGCATCCTCGTGCGCGATTCGCCCGTCGCCCAGGCCACCGGAACCTTCTCCTCACTGATCGGTGACGTTGCCACGCAGGTGGAACACATTCTCGGCGCACAGTTCGCCAAGAGCGGACTCAAGGAGTCCTACGCCCCCATGTACGCGCAGATGCTCGTGGGCATGATCGCGCTGACCGGCCAGTGGTGGCTGGAGACGCGCTCCCCCAAGAAGCAGGAGGTCGCGGCGCACCTCGTGAACCTCGCCTGGAACGGCCTTCACGGGCTCGAACGCGCCCCGGTGATCGGCACGCCGAAGAAGCCGCGGGTCAAGGTGTCGCTGGCGGAGAGCGAGCCCAGGAAGTCGAAGACCAAGAAGCCCGACGACGCCCCCGAGGAGGGGTAATCGACGCGGCCATCCACGGTGCCTACTCGTGCGCCGTGGCTGCGCTGCTCCTCACCCCCGCCGTGCGCGCGTTCGGCGCGAAGGGCTTCTGGCACGCGCTCATCGCCGGGATACTCGGCGCGGGCGCCGCGGCCATCGGAACCTCCTGGGTGAACACCCTCGCCCTCTGCGCCGCGGCGATCGGCTGTGCACTACTGACCACCGTTGATCTCGCAGTCCACCGACTCCCCCGCGCGATCCTCGTGCCCACCTACGCAACCGTCATCCCACTTCTCGTGGCCACCGCAGCGCATGAGGGCGCGTGGGATGCGCTCCTACGCGCCTGCCTCGCGGCACTCACACTTGGGGCGTTCTACTTCCTGCTCGGCGCCCTCGCGCCCAGCGGCATCGGCTTCGGCGACGTGACCTTCGCACCGCTCCTCGGACTCGTGCTCGGCTGGTTCGGCTGGGCCCAGGTGCTGGCCGCAACCCTGGCAACCTTCATCTGTGCGGGAGTTGCCGCCGTCGCCCTCCTCATCACCCGCCGCGCCACGGCGAGAACTCGCATCGCGTTTGGGCCCTGGATGGTGTTCGGCGCCGCCAGCGTATTGTGGATGCTGTGATCCAGAGAACATTCACGGTTGATAATGTGATATCATTTTGATATCTTATTTCGGGTTGTTGCCGAGCACCCACCCGCACGACAGCCGGGCTCACACCCACCGAAAGGAGCCAACGTGCCAGAACTCGCAGTGCACTCACTGAGCCGCAAATTTGGCGTGGTCCAGGCACTTAGTGACCTCTCCCTCACCGTCCGCGAAGGCGAAATCTACGGCTTCGTAGGATCGAACGGCGCAGGCAAGACCACCGCAATGCGCATCATCTTGGGCGTCCTCTCGGCCGATTCCGGCGAGGTCACCTTCGATGGAACGCCGTTCGATCGCGCCGCACGCGCCCGCGTGGGTTACATGCCCGAGGAACGCGGCCTCTACCCCAAGATGAAGGTGGGCCCACAGCTCTCCTACCTCGCCGAACTCCACGGCATGAGCCGCACGGAGGCGACTGCCGCCATGGAGCATTGGACCGAGGTCCTCGGGATCGCCTCCCGCCGGGCCGACGACGTCCAGAAGCTCTCGCTCGGAAACCAACAGCGAGTGCAGCTCGCCGCGGCACTCGTGCACAATCCCAGCCTGCTCGTGCTGGACGAGCCCTTCTCGGGGCTCGATCCGGTGGCCGTCGACGTGATGAGCGGCGTGCTACGCGAACAGGCGGAGAACGGCGTCCCGGTGATCTTCTCCTCGCATCAGCTCGATCTGGTGGAACGGCTTTGCGATCGCGTGGGCATCATCAAGTCCGGTTCCCTCGTGGCCGAGGGCACGATCGACGAACTACGCGTGACACCGCAGCGGCGAATCCGCGTGCTCGTCGCGAACCCAGCCACCGCGGACTGGGCGGAGCAGGTCCCTGGG
The DNA here is from genome assembly GCA_900199505.1 of Ruaniaceae bacterium KH17. GTDB lineage: Bacteria > Actinomycetota > Actinomycetes > Actinomycetales > Actinomycetaceae > KH17. The sequence continues at coordinate 7,725 of FZQV01000024.1, forward strand.
GTGAGCGTCGTCGGGCACGATGATGGTGCGATCCTCGCCGAATATGCCGACGGCGACCTGGTTGCCGAGCAGCGACTCCTCGACGCCGCGGTGCGCGCGGGGACGCTACGCGAGTTCACTCCGGTGCGGCCGCATCTCGCGGACCTATTCCGAGGAGTTGTCTCCAAGGATGAGGAGGTGGCGGCATGAGGAACGTGCTGCTCGTTGCCCGCCGCGAACTGCAGGCCGGGATCGTCAAGAAATCCTTCCTGATTTCCACGGCGATCATGGTGGCGATTCTCTTCATCGCAGTCTTCGTGCTCGACTACTTCGCGAATCGCGACACGAGCGAGGAGGCCACGCAGATCGCCATCAGCGCCGAAGCCGAACCGCTGGTCGCAACGCTCACGCAGACCGCAGCCGCCCAGGGTACGGCGATCGAGACCACCACGCTGGGCGATGCAGACGGTGAGGCCGCCGTGCTCGACGGCGACGCCGCAGCTTTCGTGACAGGGACGCCGCCCGCGATCGCCGTCACCTTCAAGCACAACCCCGACGTCGACGTGATCCAACTACTGACAGATGCGCTGCAGTCGCAGGCCCTTGCCGACGAGGTGACGAAGCTCGGCGGCGATCCGGCCGAGTTCACGCAATCGATCGCCGCGGCCGCCCCCGATGTGAAGGTGCTGGAAGGCGAGATCGAGAACTGGGGGCCGAACTATTTGGTGACCGTCGTGGTGCTCGGCCTGCTGCTGTTCGGCCTGATCAGCTCCGGCTCGATCATCTCCCAGGGCGTGGTTGAGGAGAAGGCCTCACGGGTTGTCGAGATCCTGCTCGCCACGATCCGGCCGTCCGAACTCTTCGCGGGCAAGGTGCTTGGCGCGGGCCTCATCGGCTTGATCCAGCTCGCAATCTACGGCGCGGCCGCCTACGGCGCGGTGCGGATCACGGGGGTGCTCGATGGCTTCGACATTCCTGTTGGCCCGCAGATGCTGGCCATGCTCGGGTGGTTCCTGCTCGGCTTCGCCACGCTCGGCACGCTCTGGGGTGCGCTCGCATCGCTCGTTTCGCGCCAGGAGGACGTGGGCGCCGTGACCACGCCGATGGTGTTCGCGGTGATGATTCCGTTCTACGTTGCGATCTATCTCGTGCCTAATGCGCCCGAGAGCGCGTGGACCACAAACCTCTCCATCGCGCCGGTCTTCGCACCGTTCGTGATGCCGATCCGGCAGGTGTTCTCTGCCGCCGTGCCCGGCTGGCAGCTGGCGCTAGCGATCGTACTGAACGTGGCGATTGTGCCGCTCATCGTGTGGTTGGCCGGGACGATCTACCACCGCGCGATCCTGCACACCGGGTCCCGGATGACGCTCAGCGAGGTATTCACAAAGGCCGCGGACTAGGGTTCCATCGCTCGCCATTCGGAGCGAAGCCACCGCCGCTCACTCCGGTTGCGCCTGCGCCGCGATGTGGCGTCGCGCCACCAACGACGAGCAAAGGGGCCGCGCCGTCTTTCGACGACGCGGCCCCTTCTTCGTTCAGCTAGCAGCAGCCAGTTGAATGGTTGGTCTCGTCAAACTGGACCCGATCCCGCCAAAACTCGCGCTTGGTCATGGGCTCGTGATCGGGATGAACCACGCGGTGGCGCGCCAGGTAGTTGTCATAGGCGGAATCGCCCATGAGCTGGTGCACGTACCACGTGAAGCTCTGCCACGCCTTGACGAGAGTCGCCATCTCAGTGACCGCCGTGCTTGACCCCGGGGATCAGTGCGGGGTCACCCACGACCGCGTACTCTTCCACGAGCTTCTTCTCGAGGGAGGTGCCAAACAGCGACTCCGGTGCGTAGAAGTTCGACTCCTGGTATGGGTCCTCCGTGGAGATGTCCGCACCGTTCGCCTTGAGGGCCTTGTTGATCGCGAGGATCGCATACACGATCACCGCGGCAACGGTGAGCATGAACAGGATCGACATCGTGCCCTGGATGAACGTGTTGCGGACGATCGCACCCTGGATCTTGATCGCTTCGGCGTCGGTCGCGGCGGCCTTGGCCTCACGTGCATTCGCCCACTGCGTCCAGTAACCGAGCGCGGCGTCCTTGGAGAAGATCTTCTGCCAGGAAGCCGTGAAGGTCACGGTGAGCATCCACAGGAAGGGAAGCCCGGGGATCCAGGCGTGCTTCGTGTAGCCCTTGCGGATCACGATCACCGTGCACAGTAGCAACGCCATGGTGGCGATGAGCTGGTTGGCGATACCGAACAGCGGGTACAGCGTCTGGATACCACCGCGCGGGTCCGTGACACCCATGTAGAGCAGCGAGCCCCACGCGGCCACAACGGTTGCCGTGGTGAGCCAGGAGCCCACACGCCAGCCGGGGTCACGGAACTTCGGCAGGATGTTGCCGATCGCGTCACCGAGCTGGAAGCGCGAGACACGGGTCACGGCGTCCACCGCGGAGAGGATGAACAGGGCCTCGAACATGATCGCGAAGTGGTACCAGAAGGACATCATGCCCTTGCCACCAACGAGCTGGTGCATGATGTTCGCGATACCCACGGCGAGCGTGGGAGCACCACCGGTCCGCCCGACGACGGACGGCTCGCCGACGTCGTCAGCGAGCTGGCGGATGGCCTCCGCGCCCGTGATCTCGTTGTCGGCGTCGTCGTACCAGCGAATCTGCGGCTGGTCACCATGCGGATCGGAGACGCCGAGGTTCGCAATGGCGGCTTCGGCGGCGTCGGCCTGAGACTGGTAGTACTCTTCCGATCCGGCCTCGCCGGTAATCTCAACGCCACCGGTGCCCTGAATCGCGGCGGGCGACATGTTCATCGAGAAGTAGACGCCCTGGTTCAGCGAAACGGCCGCAGCCATCGCCATGATCGCCACGAAGGACTCCATGAGCATGCCGCCGTAGCCGATCATGCGGGCCTGGGATTCCTTCTGGATCATCTTCGGGGTGGTACCCGAAGAGACCGTGGCGTGCATACCCGAAATCGCACCACAGGCGATCGTGATGAACAGGAAGGGGAACAGCGTTCCGGCGAAGACCGGGCCCTCCGTGTTGCTCGCAAACGCGGTCACGGCCGGCATCTCGGCGATCGGGCGAACGAGGATGATGCCGACGGCGAGGATCACCACGGTGCCGACCTTCATGAAGGTGGACAGGTAGTCGCGCGGAGTCAGCAGCAGCCACACGGGCAGAACCGCGGCGAAGAAGCCGTAGATCACCATGAAGATGACGAGCGTTTCCTTCTGCAGCAGGAACACATCGTGGAGCACGGGGTGGGTGTTAACCCAGGAGCCACCGAAGATGGCGGCAATCAGGAGAATGAAGCCAGCGATCGATACGCCCGTAATAGCGCCCGGTTGGACGAATCTCAACCAGAGTCCCATTCCAAGAGCGATCGGGATCGTCATCGCGATGGAGAACACGCCCCACGGGGACTCGGCCAGCGCGTTCACGCAGACCATGGCGAGCACGGCGAGCACGATCATCAGCATGACGAACACGCCGATCGTCATGATGGTGCCGCCAACCTTACCGATCTCGTCAATCGCCATCTGGCCGAGCGAGCGGCCACCGCGACGCATCGAGAAGAACAGGACCAGCATGTCCTGAACGGCGCCCGAAACAACCACGCCGAGGATGATCCACAGCGTGCCGGGGAGGTAACCCATTTGGGCGGCGAGCACCGGGCCAACAAGCGGGCCAGCGCCGGCGATCGCGGCGAAGTGGTGACCGTACAGAACCACGCGGTTCGTTGGGTCGAAGTCCTTGCCGTTGTTGACTCGCTCCGACGGCGTCGCGTTGGAGTCATCCGGACGCATGATCTTCTTCTGGATGTACAGCGCGTAGAAACGGTAGGCAATCGCGTAGGTCGAAACCGCCGCGACCACGAACCACACCGTGTTGACTTCCTCGCCGCGCACGATCGCGAGCATCGTCCAACCGGTGGCACCGGCGAGGGCGATGACTACCCACAACGCAATGCGCGCGGGAGTCCACTTCGTGTGCGGTTTTGTTCCTACAGGCACGCCATCCTTGTTGCGAATGACGTACTTTTCCTCTTCTTCGGTATAGACCGGCAACTTCGCCGGAACCGTATCTGCCATCGTTAGCGACCTCTCTGGCTCATGAACCAGTCTAGGGAGATTCTTTATTGGTCTGCGGGCGCCTCGACGAGCCATGGGGCAGGCGAGGGGAACCCACACAACTGATTCAATACCGAACTTACCCGACTTACACGGGACCTTTGACCGTTTACCGCGTGTTTTACACAGGCTTTACGGGCCGCTTAGGCTCCGTACTTACGGGCTCTCCGTCCGCGCCTCCACGCTGTCAAAGAAGGCACACTGCTGGTACACGTTGCCGAGGTTCGCGACGGCGTCCGGCTCGCCCTGTCCCGGGACGAATCCGAAGAAGTCAACGCCGTCGGCGGTCATGAGCGGAGTGTCCTCGAGTTCGAACTCGCTGACGACCGCGCCCTCGGGTTACACTCGCTCTGCCGATGCGGGCGGCGCCACGCGACCCTCGCCTTCGGGCAGGAAGTCACCGTCGAGAATCTCGGACATCGGGCAGATCCCGCCCCACGCGGTGGCCGGTTCGGTCTGGACTGGGTACCAGGCGCCGTCGATCTCGGCGATCGTAATCTCCCGAACCTGCTCGCCGGTGCCGCCCTCCTCGCAGCCGCGATCGTCATCGACCCATGGCATCTTGAGCGTGTGATCGATCTGGTAGCCGGCATCAATCGCCGTCAGGGCGTTGGTAATGTCGCCACAGTTCTGGGTGCGGGCGATCGGATAGATCACTTGCTCGGCGCGCGAGCCCCCACCAGCGCGGCCGAGCCACACGTACCAGAGCTCTTGGGACTCGTCGCCGTTGGTCTGGGTGGCCGGGATCGCCAGATCCACGATGCCGTCACCATTCGCGTCGCCCTCCACACCGGCACCGATCACGTAGGTGCGGCCGTCCGGATCCTCACTCTCGCCGTTCTGGAAAGAGAGGTTGATCGGTGCCTGGATGCCGTCGTCGGACCAACGCCATTCGGTGTTCTCGGCCCAGTCTTGAACATCCGCGGCCGTGGGTGGCTCCGGCTCGGGGGTTGTGGGTTCCTCAGTGGCGGTCGGATCTTCGGCCGGTTCGCCGCTCGGTTCGGCCGTGGGATCTCCCGTGGGAGCGGGACCCGGATCGGGGGTCGTGCCGGTGCAACCGGCAAACAAGAGCAACGCCGGAACCGCAACGATCGTGCGGGTGAGCGCGCGCATGCGCTGGGAATCGGGGCCGAGTCTCATAAGGTTCTCCTCTCACCGGCCAGGATTTCCGACCAGCCACCCTCTCGGAGAGGTTCCCCAATCTACCCGCGGCTCAGAAAGAGTGCCGCCTCATGATCTGCACAGATCATATCTGCGCGGACGCCTCGTGGTGCCTCACCGGAAGCTGATCGGGTGGCGATCATCAACGAGGAGCCGGGACACCGTGCACATCAGAATCGCGGTGTCTCACCGCGCTCACTCAGCAACCTGCGGATGAGTCATCGCCGTTGGTCCAGGAGATCGGCACACGGCAATCATCGCAACTCCTGCACTCCTGGGCCGAACGCCACTAGCAGAACCCGTCCGCACCGTGGTCTGCCCAGAGACGCCGAATTAAGCGGAACTCCTCGCGTACCGCCAGGTTGCGCCATTCATGTCCCGGCTGCACGGGCGCGAACAGCTACCGGCCGGAGCCTGCCGAGAGGCCATGGTCAACGCTTGCGGTAGAGCTTCTTCGACTGGAACACCGGCTCGCTCGTCACATTCACGCCAAGGCTGCGGAAGATCCCCTCGTCCACCGAGCCGAGGATCACGGAGGTGTGCACATCGCAGCCGCGCAGCTTGGGCAGTTGCGCGAGCGCACGCCGCGCATGCTCACTGGTGGTGGCACCCACGGCGAGCGCAATCAGCACCTCATCGGTATGCAGGCGCGGGTTCTGACTACCGAGACCGCCCGTCTTGAGTTCTTGGATCGGCTCGATGGTTTCGCGTGCGAGCAGTAGCTCATTCTCGTCGAGCCCGGCGAGCGCCTTCAGTGCGTTCAAGAGCAAGGCCGACGACGAACCCAACAGTGCCGTTGTCTTCCCAGTGATGATGGCGCCGTCGGGCAGTTGCATTGCGGCAGCGGGGGCCTTGGTCTTGCGCTCCTTCTCGAGCGCGGGGGGCACGACGGGGCGGTAAGCGGCGTCGATGCCGAGCTTGCTCATGATCATGGCGATCCGATCGCTGACGATGGGCTCGGCCTCGTCCCGCTTCTCGGCGACCAGTGCCTTGTAGTAGCGCCGGATGATCTCTTGCTTGGATGCCTCGGAGCAGACGGCGTCATCGGAGATGGCGAAGCCGGCCATGTTCACGCCCATGTCCGTGGGCGACTTGTATGGGGAGTCCCCCATGATCCGCTCAAGCAGGGTGTTGAGGACGGGAAACACCTCGACGTCGCGGTTGTAGTTCACCGTCTGCTCGCCGTACGCCTGGAGGTGGAACGGGTCGATCAGGTTCACGTCGTTGAGATCCGCCGTGGCGGCCTCATAGGCGAGATTTACGGGGTGATCGAGCGGCAGGTTCCAGACCGGGAAGGTCTCGAACTTGGCGTAGCCGGAGGTGATGCCACGGGTGTGCTCGTGGTAGATCTGGCTGAGACAGGTTGCCATCTTGCCGCTACCCGCTGCGGGCGCTGTGACGATCACGAGGTCCCGAGTGGTCTCCACATACTCGTTGCGGCCGTAGCCCTCGGGGCTCACGATACGCGTCACATCGTTCGGGTAGCCCTTGATCGGGTAGTGCCGGTACACGTTCAGGCCGAGGCGCTGGAGCTTCCGCCGGAAGGCGCGGGCGGCTTTGTTCTCGTCCGTGAGGTGCGAGATGACCACACTGTTGACGAGCAGCCCGTGATCGCGGAACTCGTCGATCAGGCGCAGCACGTCCTGCTCATAGGTGATGCCGACATCCGCGCGGACCTTGTTACTCGCGATGTCCTTGGCGGAGATCACCATGACGATCTCGACCTCGTCTTTGATGGCCTCAAGCATCCGGATCTTGTTATCCGGGGAGAAGCCGGGGAGCACGCGGGAGGCGTGCAGATCGTCGAAGAGCTTGCCGCCAAACTCGAGATAGAGTTTGCCGCCGAAGCGGGTCCGTCGCTCGTTGATGTGCTCCGATTGGAGCTGCACGTACTTATCCCGATCGAACCCGATTGCAGTCACGGTCACAACCTATCGGAGATCGGCATGCCGTGACCGCTTCACCACCCTGCGGCCGCACCGCGTCCCGTCCTCCTGCGCGGAACGAAGCGGAGTCGCAAGATCCATCCGAGCATGACGTTCCATCGTCCGTTCTGGTTTCTGCGACTCCGGGCTTCGCCCTGCGCGCAGAATGACGCTATGCGAGTGCTGTCTCGCGAATGCCAGGACTCAGCGGGTGCCGGGGTCCACCAGGTTCTCGATTGGCGCGCCCGCCTCCGTGGCCATGATCTGGTTGACTCGGCGGGCGTGACGGTCGCCTTCGAACTCGGCATCGAGCCACTGCTGCACGATCATCTTGGCCAAATCGATCCCGACGACGCGCGCCCCCAAGGCGAGCATGTTGGTGTTGTTGTGGCGGCGGGAGAGCACGGCAGAGTACGGCTCGGAACACACGACGCAGCGGACACCGTGGACCTTGTTCGCGGTGATCGAGATCCCCACGCCGGTGCCGCAGATGATGACGCCCCGATCGCACTCGCCCGCAGCCACAGCCTCGGCGGCGGCCCGGCCGAACACCGGATAGTCCGCACGCTCGCCACGGTGCGCGCCGAAGTCCTTGTAGTCGAGACCATTCTCCTCGAGTACCTCAATGACGGCGTCCTTGAGATCGAATCCCGCATGGTCGCAGGCAACGGCGATAGTCATGGCACTCCTCCAGTGGTCGTGTCTCAATCATCCCACGCCCGTCCAGCCCACTCTGCGGCAAGCACCCCGCCCCAGCCCGAGCCGTGCATGATCTCATCCGCCTCATGGCCTCGGCACGTACCAAATCAGGCACGGCTCGACGCCACGCACCCGACTGGACCGATCGCCGTCGGACAGAGAGGAGCCGGGACTCGCGAATCGCTGCCCGACGGTGCCGTTCTAGCGTCCGATCGTCTCGAGCCACTCGGTGGCGATGTCCGCTGAGGAGCGCTGCTCCACCATGCTCTGCACGTTGAGCGAGACGAGTTCCTCGGGTGTTAGCGCCGCACTCACCGCGTTGATCGTTGTGCCGATCTCGTCCGCCACTTCGGCGCTCACGACTGGCACAACGTTCGAGGCGAGGAACAGCGCCTCCGGGTCCTCGAGCACCACGAGGTCCTGGGTCTCGATCTGGGGGTCTGCGGTGTAGACGTTCGCCACGTTCACCGTGCCGGCAACGAGGTCCTCGACCGTCGTATCGCCGGTTGCCGAGAACTCGACGTCCACGCCGTAGGTGTCCTTCAGCCCCGTCGGCCCATAGGGCCGCTCGATCAGCTCGGGTGGCCCACCGAGGGTGAGCTGCTCGGGCACATCGGCGAGGTCCGCAATGGTGACGAGCCCGTACTCATCCGCGAACGCGCGCGTGACCGTGTAGGAGTCCTGGTCAGTCGCAGTCGCCTGATCGAGCACCGTGAGGCCCGAAGGCAAGGCGTCGGCCAGAGCCGCGTAGACGTCGTCGGCGGAACGAGCCTCCGTCTCTGCATCGAAGTACTGCAGCAGGTTGCCGGTGTACTCAGGGAAGAGCGTGATCGCGCCACTCTCCAGCTCCGGCATGTAGGCGTCACGCTGGCCGATGTTGAACTTCCGCTCAACTGTCCAGCCGTCCAACTCCAGCGCCTGCGCGTAGATCTCGGCGATCACCTCATTCGAGTAGTAGGCCTGCGAGCCCACCACGATCACCGTTGCCGAGGCGTCGTCGGTTGGCTCCGTGGTCTCGGCCGGCGCGCTCTCGCTCGCCGTGGGGTCGGCGAGCGGATCGCCGGAGCCACACGCCGCGAGGGCGAGGGCCGTGGTGAGGGCCGCTACGAGAGCGGCACCGGATCGGTTACTGGAACGCATCTTGTCCTCCTTGGATTGTTGGGTGGATGCGAGGTTTAGTTGGCGAGCGCCGCACGTACGCGCAGGCGGCGGCGTGGCCGCACGCCCTCCGGAACCGCCAAACGCTGGGCGAGCCCAAACAGCAGGTCGACGGCGATTGCAAGGGCCGCAACAAGAATCGCGCCTCCGAGGACCATGTCGTAGCGGCGAAGTGCGAGTCCGGTGATAATCGGCATGCCGAGCCCACCGAGGTTCACGTAGGCGGCGATGGTCACGGTGGCGATCACTTGGAGCGTGGCGGAGCGCAGCCCGCCCACGAGGAGCGGAAGCCCGAGAGGTATCTCGACGCGGAACAGGATCTGCCACTCGGACATGCCGGTGGCACGGGCCGCGCCAATCACCGCGCGGTCGATCGATTCGAATCCCGAGTAGGCGCCGGCCAGCACGGAAGGGATCGCGAGGATCACGAAGGTCACCATCGCGGCCGCGGGCTTATGAAGCACGCCGAAGACGAGGACCAGCAGGATCAGCAGTCCGAAGGAGGGAACGGCACGCGCCGCCCCGGAGAGGCCTACCGCGATCTCACGGCCGCGGCCGGTGTGTCCGATCGCCCACCCTGCAGGCACCGCGATCAGTGCGGCGAGGGCGACGGCGATCGCCGTCAGATAGAGATGCTGGCCTAGCAGAACGTGCAACGCCCCGGAGCCCTGCCACTGCGCGGGCGCCATCATCCACTCGAAAGCATCGGCGAGAAGGTTCACGACGGCGCCCCCTCCGGCAGGGACGCGCCTGTCCACCGGCGTTGCCGTACGGGCCGCGTCCACGGCAGCAGCACGCGGCCGGTCGCCACCAAGAGCCGATCGATCAGGAGCGCCAAGAGTGCCACCACAATGACCCCCACGAGTACCTCGTCGACGATTCGGCGCTGGAGGCCGTTGGTGAAGAGATAGCCGAGGTTCGTGACGCCTGCCAAGATTCCGACTGTTGCGAGAGAGACGGTGCTGACGGCGGCCACGCGTAACCCCGCGAGGATCACCGGCCCGGCGAGGGGCAGATCAACCGCGAAGAATCGGCGCAGTTCGCCGTAGCCCATTGCGACGGCCGCCTGGCGAGCGGATGCATCCACCGAGTCGAGCCCATCCGTGACGGCGCGCACGAGAATTGCGATTGCGTAGATCGTGAGCGCCACGATGAGGTTGACTTCGCTGGTGGCCGATATGCCGAGCAACGCGGGAAGGATCAGAAGGAGCGCCAGCGACGGGATCGTGAAGAGGAGCCCGGTGGCGGTCAGGAGAAATGATCGGAGCCAGTGGTACCGCCACGCGGCCCAACCGACTGGGAGGGACAGGGCGAATCCCGCGGCAATGGCGAGCAGACTCTGCCGGAGGTGAATGGCCGTCAGAGAGCCGATCAGTTCGAGGTTGTCGAGCGTCCAGGACATCTCACTGCCCGTCTTCCGCCAGGGTGCCGTGGATCCGGCCCTCGGCATCGACGAGTACGCGGCCATTCGGCGCCTCGGAGATCCACAGCTGGCGCTTCCCTCGGTCCGCACCGATGAACGCCGCCACGAAGTCGTTCGCTGGGGCGGAGATGATCTCGTTCGGCGTGCCCACCTGGAGCTTGCGGGCGCCTTGCGCCAGGATCACCACCTCGTCGCCGAGGAGGAACGCCTCATCGATATCGTGGGTCACGAAGATGACGGTCTTGCCAAGCTCGCGTTGTAGCCGGATCAGTTCCTGTTGGAGCTCGGCTCGCACAATTGGATCCACGGCACCGAATGGCTCATCCATGAGCAGGATGTTCGGATCTGCGGCGAGACCGCGCGCCACACCCACCCGCTGTTGCTGCCCACCCGAGAGTTGACTCGGGTACCGGTCCGCCATCGCCGTTTCGAGCCCCACGAGTTCCATCAGTTCCAGCGCGCGGCGGCGGGCGTCCCTTCGCGGTACGCCGTTGAGCCGCGGCACGGTCGCCACGTTCTCGGCCACCGTGAGATGCGGCAGCAGGCCGGCGTTCTGCATCACGTATCCGATCCGGCGGCGCAACTGCACGGGCGGCTCATTGGCCACGTCTTCGCCGTCGATCTCCACTGAGCCGGAGGTGGGTTCCACCATCCGATTGACCATCCGCAGCAGTGTCGTCTTGCCGCAACCCGAGGAGCCCACGAGCACCGTGGTCTGGTGGGAGGGCACCACAAGATCGAACTCGGACACCGCCGTGGTGCCCTCTGAGTACGTCTTGGTGACCCTCCGAAACTCGATCACTCGACCACTCCCTTCTGCCTATGTGGCGAGTAGCGCCCCTCGACACTGACACGGGGTCGGGCCAGAATCAACCCCCTTCCGCACCCTTGCGGCGCGGGTCACGATGGAGTATGGACCGCAATGAGAAGACTAAGAATGACGTCGATCTGATCGTCATCGGTGCCGGCGCCGTGGGTGAGAATGTGGCGGATTACGCCACCAAACGTGGGATACGGGTGGCACTCGTCGAGTCCGATCTGGTGGGTGGCGAGTGCTCCTATTGGGCGTGCATGCCCTCGAAGGCCCTGCTGCGGAGCGGGCAGGCGCTACGGGCAGCACAACGCGTTGCCGGAGCGCGCGAGTCCGTCACCGGGCAGATTGATCCGGTGGCCGTGCTCGCACGGCGGGACTCCTTTACGAGCCATTGGGACGACGGCGGCCAGGTCGACTGGGTGAACGGCGCCGGAATCGAGTTGATCCGTGGGCGGGCCCGCCTGACTGGGCGAGGCCGGGTCGAGGTGGGTGATCGGACGTACTGTGCGAGCGCCGTCGCACTGGCGACGGGCTCGGTCCCGGCACTGCCCGAGATCGAGGGCCTCGCCGGAGCACATCCATGGGGGACGAAGGAGGCGACATCCGCGGATCATGTGCCGCCGCGGCTGATTGTGCTCGGAGGCGGGGTGGCGGGCACGGAGTTGGCGTGCGCGTTTGCGTCGCTCGGTTCCCAGGTGACGCTGCTCTCTCGCTCGGCCCTCCTCAAGAGTGAGGAACCGTTCGTGGGCGAACTCCTTGCCGACTCGCTTCGCGAGACGGGCGTGGACGTCCGGATCGGCGCGACGCCGTTCCGCGTGGTGCGGGGTTCGAGTGGCGTCGTTTCGGTCACTCTGGAGGACGGCTCTGCCCTCGAGGCCGAGGAACTCCTCGTCGCGACCGGCCGCCGCCCCCACACCGCCAATCTCGGGCTCGAGGAACTCGGGCTCGAGACCACGCTTGAGGTGGATGACACCATGCTGGTGGCAGGAACGGACTGGCTCTACGCCGTCGGAGATGTCAATGGGCGCGCACTGCTCACCCATCAAGGGAAGTATCAGGCGCGTGCGGCGGGCGAGGCGATTGCTGCGCGGATTAAAGGCGAACCGGTGCAGGTTGAGCCGTGGGGTCCGCACGTCGCGACCGCCGATCACCGGGCCGTGCCGCACGTGGTGTTCACGGACCCTGAGGTCGCGAGCGTGGGACTCACGGAGGAGCGCGCTCGCGCGGAGAGACTGAGCGTACGCGGTGTCGAGTATGACCTCGGCGCGGTTGCCGGGGCAAGCCTGCACGCGGATGGGTATACCGGCCGCGCGAAGTTCGTGATCGACGTCGATCGGGGCGTGCTCGTTGGCGCCACGTTCGTGGGACAGGACGTGGCGGAGTTACTGCACACGGCGACGATCGCGATCGTCGGAGAGGTGCCGATCGAGCGACTGTGGCATGCGGTGCCGTCGTATCCGACGATCAGCGAGATCTGGCTGCGGCTCTTAGAAGAGTACGGGCGGCCGTAATGCTCTCGAGCGGAAATCAGGCCGAACGCTCCACGCCGTCGGGCTGAGAAGTCGCGTCCAGTCCGGACTCGCGCATTGACCGCACGATCGGAACTTGCGCGGCCGTGAGCGCCACGATGGCCAGCATCGCGACCAGCGGGCCACTGGTGGCCGCGGTCAGCCCCTCGAACAAGAGCACGAAGAGGATGCCGGAGACCTGACCCGCCATCAATACGAGCCCGAGCGAGGTGCCCTCGTGCACGGGGTAGGCCACCTCGGTGCCGTGCTGGAAGAGGATCGGCGCCACGCCCATGATCGAGAAGCCGGCGATGGCCCCAATCACCACCAGTACCGGGAACGAGTCGATGAATGCGAAGCCGAGATACGCGAGGGTCAGCAGGCTGAGCGCCATCACGAAGAAGGGAATCCGGACGCGGCGGGAGTCGGAGATGATCGGCAGGACGACGGCGCCCACCACCCCTGCGAGGACGAAGACGGCCCCGATCACGCCGGCCTGGGCGGAGGTGAGGTGGACGAGGATCGATTCGAGCACGGTGAGGATCGTGTTGAAGATGCCCATCGAGAGGAAGCAGACGATCAGCACGCGCACGTAGGCGCCGTTGCGGAAGAGCCGGGCGAACATGGCGGCGGAGAAGGTCTCGCCCTCGACCGCCGGGCCCGGCGGGGGTACGGCGGGACGCTCGCGAGTGAGCGCGATCGAGACCACGGCGGAGACGCACGCGATGGCCGCGTAGATCCACATCATCTGCGGGATACCGTGAGACTCAACGAGGATTGGTGAGAGCAGCATCGGGATCGCGAACCCAACGTACTGGGCCATCGTGAGGATGCCGGCCGCCGTCGAGCGCTCTTCAATCGGGAACCAGTTCGCGGGGACTTTCGTGGAGATGTTGAGCAGGAACGGCTGGCCGAGAGCGATCAGGAACTGGGCGATGAGGACGATCGTGAAGTTGTCGGCGAACGCGGCGCGGGTGAGCCCGAAGGCGGCCGTGAGGAGCGCGCCCACGATCAGTGAGGGGCGGAAGCCGAAGCGGTCGATCGCCCAGGCGGCGGGAATCGAGAACGCGATAAACATGATCATGTAGCTGATCGAGAGGAGGTCGATCGAGGTGGCGGACACGCCGTAGAACTGTTGCGCCACACTGCTCACAGGGGCGATCGAGAGCCACATGATCTCGGTCGAGATGATCATCGGGAAGACCGCGAACAGTACCACCCAGCGGTAACGCGTCACTGCGGTTGTGCCTGTCATGGAGCCCCCTCTGAGCGGCGGTGCTGGGCCGCGTCGATGCGTGCGCTGGCGCCCATGCTACTCGCGTGATGGAGGCTCTGACGCGCGATTGCGCTGGCATACCTCACCAGGCCGCCCGCACCGCGAGCCATGCCTGATTTCATTTACCTCACGGCCACGGGACGTACCAGATCATGCACGGCTCGACGCCATCCGCCCACGGCGACCCATCGCCGTCGGGCAAGGGAACCGCATCGCTCCGAAGTCGGGCCACGGGTACGGCCCGACGGCGCTCACGGCTCTTCCGCGACAACCCCCGGGAGATCGCCGAACCGTGCGGCGGCATCACGGGAGATGAGGATGCGCCCCGTCTCCAGTGCGTGCGCCGCGATGATCAAATCAAGCGCACCTCGCGGCCGCCCGGTCCGTTTCACGTGCGCAATCAGCCGAGCGTGATGGTCAGCCGTTCGCTCCGTGTAGTCGATGATCTCGGCCCACCCTTGGGTATCACTAACGTGTAGTTGTGTTGGCGCGCCAGCACCCTGGGACTCCAACACAACTACCACTAACTTGTTCCACACGAGAAGCTGCGGCGGTTCACGCATGAACCCGCTCGGGGGCGCCTTCAGTATTGACGCGGGCTATCGCGTGCCGGGGCGGTCGTGGTGGCCGCAGGAGAAGATCACCGAGAGCGATGTGGCGTCACTCAGGTCGCGATGCCGAGGAAGAGCATCAGCAGTCGCTCAACCTCGACAAGTTGTGTCGAGGAGACCCTGCCAATCTTCCGGCCCACGCTGCTGCGCCGTACGGTAGTGAGCTTGTCAACCATCACCCAGGACATCTCACCGAGCCCCGAAACCCGATCCGGCTCAATCTGCATTCGTAGCAGTGGGGCCTCAACGTAGTGGCTCGTCATTGGCAACACGGTAACGGAGTCGGTATCCCCGAAGAGGTCATCCTGAATGATCAGCGCAGGTCTCGGCTTGCTTGCATAGACACCACCAGCGACCGTCCAGATCTCACCACGCACAGTCACTCATCCCAGGAGACAGTGATGGCTTCGATGAAATCCTGGTCGTCGAACTGCGCATCAGCCTGCGCCACACGTGCCGCCTGCCGTGCCGCTTCTCGGTCGAATCCTTCTCGCCGCGTGTCCGGCACCCATACTTGTACCGGGCGGAAACCCTGCGCGCGCATGCGTTCCCGGTAGTCCTGGACTCGTTGCCGCACGCTCATGGCACCATGTTACATGTAACGCTCCTGGTGTGGAAGCCCCTATTCCGGGTCGCCACCCTCAAGCTCGGCGAACCGCGCCTTCATCGTGGGATTGCCGCGTGTGAGCTTCTTGATCGAGACGTCCTGCGCCTTGTCGTTCGCGAGCCGCAGCTGATTCTCGGACCGCGTGAGCGCGTCCTTCACCTTCTGCATTCGCTTGATGGACTCGTCAATCTCCTTGATCGCTGTCTGGAAGTGCCCAGCCGCGAGTTCGTAGTTCCGCGCGAACCCGGTCTTGAACGTCTCCAGCGACTCCTCGAAGTTCGTGATGTCGATGTTCTGCGCGCGCACCTGCGCGAGTTCGGCCTTGTAGGCGGCAGCACTCAGCCCGGCGTTGCGCAGGAGCGTGATGATCTGGATAAAGAACTGCGGCCGCACCACGTACATCTTGGGGTAGCGGTGCGAAACGTCCACGATCCCCACGTTGTACAACTCACTCTCGGGTTCGAGGAGCGAGACGAGCACGGCATACTCGCAGCCCTTTTCGTTGCGGTCTTTGTCGAGTTCGCGAAGGAAGTCTTCGTTCTTCTTCTTGGTCGCGGTGGTCTCGTTCTCGTTCTTCATCTCGAACATGATCGAGACGATCTCGGTCCCCGCCTCATCGAAGTCGCGGAAGATGTAGTCGCCCTTGGAGCCGCTGGAGGCGTCGTTGTCCTTCTCGAAGTATGCGCGCGGGAAGCCCATCGAACGTAGCTGGTTGAATTGGATCTCGCAGTGCTGCTCGAGGGTCTCGCCGACCATCTTCGTCGAGAGCCGCGCTTTCATGTCCTTGAGCCGCTCAATCGCGTCTTCACGGATCGCGATCTCCTTCTGAAAGCTCTCGGTGAGCGACTTCTCGGCGAGGTGGCGTTCCATCTCGGCCTGCTCGAGCTTGGACTTGAGCTGGTCCCGTTCCTTCTCCACCGCACTCACCGCTTCGGTGAGCTGGAGCTTCTGCCCGACGGCGGCCTTGTCCAGTTCCGCTTGGAGGCCCCGGATCGTTGCATCCTTGTCGGCGGCCTGCTTCTGCAGTTCGGTGGCGAGTTTGGCTTCGGCGAGCTGTGCCTGGTTCTCCTTGTCCGCCATCGCCTGCGCCAGGAGGTGCTTCACCTCGTCGCGCTCCTTCTCAACGGTTGCCAGCGCATCCTTGACCGCCATCTCCTGAGCCAGCCGACCGCCGTCGACCAAAGCTTGAAGCTTCTGGATCTCGGCGTCCTTGGCTGCGGCGGCCTTCTCGAGCTCACTCTTCGCCTTCGCCTCGGCAACCTCGAGTGCGGACGCCTTGTCCTTGGCGGCGAACTCGAGACGCTCATGCAGCGCGCTCTCGAACTCGCGATCGCGCACCTGCTTCACGATGTCGGCGTAGCCCGCCTCATCAATCGTAAACGCCTTGCCGCAGTGCGGGCACCGAACCTCGTTCACGGAAACCTCCAACCCTCGCTTACGTTCCTATCACGTGAGGGCGACGCGGTTCAGTCTGTTGATCGAGTCGCGGCGCATTGCGACACCTCACGGCGCTACGATTTCCGCGCGACAGCGCCGGGGAACCTTTCAGCGGCGGCGCAGATCGAACGTGGAGAGAGGCTCGGGCCCAGCCACGACGCGGCGAGTCACCTGGAGGAGCGCGTCCTCATTCGGGTCAACGCGCCACCGGACGAGCGCGATGGTACCGTCCGAGATCTCGATACCGGTGATGTGCGACGGGTAGACGCAACTTCCCGAGTTGAAGTACGGCATCGCGTCGTCACGTGGAAACTTCTCGCGGTGGGTGTGGCCACAGATCAACGCGACCCGGTTCTCGCTGATCCACTTCACATAGTTTCGCTCCACCTTGTGGCGCTTCTCCGAGTTCGCCGTCGGGCTCGAGGGGCTGTGCATCCCGAACGTGTGCGCGTACCTCCAGAACCTCCGTAACATGAACCGGCTGGCGCGCCACGCCTGATCGTTGGGGAAGTCACCCTGGTGCCCGTGGACCAGGAGGATGTCCTGACCCGTCTCTCGGTGCCGGAACACAACCGCCTCCACCGGCTCCAGCCCTTCAAAGAACGGCTCCTGCTCGCCGGTGATCGCATTCTTGGTGGTCCAGAAATGCTCTCGCACATAGCTAGGATCCTGAAACACGAAATCGTGGTTGCCCCACATCCGGATGAATCTTCCCGCACGGTGAAATGGAAGCAGATGCGTCCACACTGCACGGTTTGCCCTGATGATGTGCTTGGGTTTGTGTTCCCAGAGCTCGTCGCCGTCGCCGGCTTCCACGTAGGTGAAGCCGTTCTTCCAGTAGTAGTTGAGTGCGGCAACGTACGTGTTCTTGTTCTTCAGGAACTCGTCGGACCTCGAGCCGTCTCCGCGGTGGCAGTCACTCATGATGATGTAGCGAGAGGTGTCGTCGATCAGCTCGATACGAGCTGCTCTGTAAGCCTCCGTCAGACGAGGATTGGTCTTCACAGAAATCACTCCAGAAAGCTTGGGTCCGTCGATCATACGCCGGTGAGCGGTGAGCGTCCTGAGTTCCAGCCCGGGCTCCGCGCCGGCGCACTACTGCAACTGTGGCGTGACAATGGTGAGGCCTGGATAGTCCTCGAAGTCGCCCGAGTTGAGTGTGCAGAGCTGTGCACCCGAGGTCACGGTCGCGGCAGCGATGTAGGCATCATTGACCGAGATGGTCCGGCCAGTTGCTCTGAGGTTGGCAACGCCTCGCGCGATCGTTCATATCACTACTACCAATCTCTTTCACTGGTGTGGAGTAGTACAAGACTCTCCTTCAACACATCGCCAGTCGCCTCTCGCTCTGGGAGGCCAACCGCGAGCGCGACGCCGGCAGCAGGGTGTGTCAGGGTAAGGAGATGACGAACCTCGACAAGCACCCGAGCCTCAATGTGCTGCAACCGGGGCAGCCCTGCACTTCCATAGAGGTCCTCGAGCCGCGCCTCGTCCCGCTCGGAGGGCTGCGCGCGATGACCGTCCACCGCACGCTCCCCCAGCGTCAGCGCTCGCTCGTTGGCGCGTGGTGTTTCCTCGACCACTACGGCCCCGACGACGTCTCCACAACGGGCGGCATGCACGTAGCCCGCCACCCGCACACGGGCCTTGCCACGGTCTCGTGGATCTTCACAGGCCAGATCGATCACCTCGACTCGGGCGGCAACGCTGCGGCTGTGCTCCCCGGCGAGCTGAACCTGATGATCGCGGGCAGGGGCATCACCCACCAGGAGATCAGCACTCCTGAGACCACCACTCTCCACGGCGTGCAGCTCTGGTACGCGTTACCTGCCGAGACCCGGTTCAGCGAGAACCACTTCGCGCACTACGTCCCCGAGCCGGTGACTCTCGAGGGGGTAACGGCGCAGGTGTTTATCGGCGAACTGCTCGGCTCGGCGTCCCCCGTGGACACTCGCACGCCGGGACTTCTCGGAGCCGAGTTACTGCTGAACCCGGGCGCTCACATCCGCCTGCCGATTCGCCCGGACTTCGAACACGCGGTCCTCGCCGAGAACGCCGAGATCGCCGTCAACTCCGTCGCCACCCCGCATCGCTCGCTGGCCTACGTGCCGCTCGGCGCGGACACCCTCAAACTCGCGGCCGGCGAGACCGGAGCCCGCGTGATCCTGCTCGGAGGTGTGCCTCTCGGCGAGCAGATCGTGATGTGGTGGAACTTCGTGGGCCGCAGTCATGACGAGATCGTGGAGTTTCGGCGTCGCTATCAGGCCGAGCTGGGGTTCGAGCAGGCCCATCCCGACGACGTCGGAGAACCCACGCTCTTCGGGGAATACCCGCCGGATCAGCCCGAACCAATCCCGGCGCCGCCGCTACCTAATTCTCGGCTAATCCCACGCAAGTAGCCCCGCCGCGCAGGCAAGCCCCTCCGCTTCGTCGCTACCGCAACGGCCGCAACTCAAAGGCGATCGGGACGTCGAACACCCACGTGTCCAGGGATGCAGCGCCCGTGACCTGTGCCGCGCCGAACTCGTCCGCGACCAGCGCCACGTGCGCTCTTGTCACCTCGGTGAGCCGCACGCGGCGCTCGCCGTCGAGGTCGGCGAGGTACGGCTCGGCGAGGAATGACAGCCCAGTCTGATCGATGACCTCCTCGGCAGTCTCCCAGTCCATTGGGTCGCCGAGGGGTCTGCCCAGCAGGTCATACGGGCGGAACTGGCCACCGACCATCTCTACGTAGCCGATTACCTCACCGTCGCTACGCCGCTGGGAGATCCAGTCCTCGGGAATCACCTTCCAACTCTATCGGCGGACCTATCGCATCGGTCTCAGCTTCGGGGACGCTCGAAGTCACATCCGTCGTCACTTCCGTGCCGCCTTCAATCGGCCCCTCCGGACTCCCACAACCTGCCAGTGGGGCTCCTGCCACAAGCGTGACCACAACGACAATCTGCCTGGACCGAGACGCCGTACTCATTCCAAATACCATCTCTAGACCCGCGACTTCACTAGCTCGATGCCACCGTATATGGAGGGTGGGACACGGTTACGCCTAACCCCGGAAGAAGGATCAGACGCGCCTATCAACCGCCTCTCCCAGTCCGAGGAAGCGATCGAAGAAAGCGGCCAGCCTTGCGATCACCCGCTGCTTCTTCTCGGCGTGCCCGCCGCTTGGCGAGAAGCGGGAGACCGGCGGCAGCACCTTCGTGATCGCGGTGCCCGAGGTTCGCATCTCGCCCGAACGGAAGGCCTCCGACATGTACTCCTCTGCAGCCCCAGCGCGGAGCCCCTCGGACGCGATGATCTCCTGCAACTCCGCCTCACGCCGCAAGGCCACGAATGCCTCCCACTCAGCATCGACCGCGCGATCCGTGGAGACCGAGTCGACGAACGCCTCAATCAGGTCCTTCTTGTTCCGCAGCGTCGGGCTCGCATCAACCGCACGCGTGATCTCGGCACGGATCTCCTTGTCCTTACCGTCACCATGCGCTGCCCGGTACCGCTCCACCAGCATCAGGATGTAGTCGACGTTGATTTCCACCTGCTTGATGAGCTCGATCTCGAAGACCACGTCATCGTTGATCGATTCTCGATCAGCGTCCGAATCCCGCCGGAACTCGGCATACAAGTTCAGGTACACGCTGCGGTAGTCCTGCACCTGCAGCGGCGTGAGCAACTCGCTCCTCGCGAAGTCATCAAACGAGGTCAGGATGTTCTCCAGCCGCAGCAGCGCGCCGAACAACGCGATGAACTCCTTCTGCGCGCTCTCCCCCACGATCGGCTCGCCAAGCGGGAACGTCGCCAGCAACTCCGAAACCTTCGAGGCATACTCGCCGTAGTACTCGCCGTACGGCTTCAGCAGCACCACGCCACGCGCATCCTTGTTCCCGAACAGCTCCAGCGCCGAGTTCGTGGGCTCCTCAAGATCTCGGAACGCCACGATGTTCCCGTAAGTCTTCACCGAGTTGAGGATGCGGTTCGTCCGCGAGTACGCTTGAATCAGTCCGTGCGCCCGCAGATTCTTGTCCACAAACAGCGTGTTCAGCGTGGTCGCGTCGAACCCCGTGAGGAACATGTTCACCACGATCACAAGGTCGATCTCGCGGTTCTTCATCCGCTGCGAGAGGTCCTTGTAGTAGTTCTCGAACTTGTCCGACGTCGTGTCGTAGCTCGTCCCGAACATTTCGTTGTAGTCGGTGATCGCGTCGTCAAGGAACTCGCGCGCGGGCCCGCTCAGTGCGCCGAGATCAAACGACTCGTCATCAAGAGTCCCGTCATCACTCTCGTCGTTGACCCCGTACGAATAGATCAGCCCAATCTTGAGGCGGCGATCCGGCGGCAGCGACTCCTGCTGAAACTTGAACACGTTGTAGTACGTGCGCGCGGCATCAATCGATGCCGTCGCGAAGAGCGCGTTGAACCCGCGTACCCGCTTCCGCTGCAGCACCGCCTCCTGCCGCTGCCGAGCGCGCACAGACTCCGCCACGTTCGTGACCACCGAGTGCTCGTAACCGGAGGCCCGCTTCGTCTTCTGATCGAAGTGCTCGAGGATGTACCCCACGACGTCCCGCACCCGCTCGGGCGCGAGCAGAGCCTCCTCGGACGCAATCGCCGGCACCTTCTTGTCCACCACGTTCCCCACCTTGATGGTGTTCACGTAGTCGATCCGGAACGGCAGCACATTCTTGTCCGTGATCGCATCCACGATCGTGTAGGTGTGGAGCTTCTCCCCGAACGCCTGCTCCGTGGTCTTGAGCTTCGGGTTCCCACCACTCCCCGCGTTCACCGCGAAGATCGGCGTCCCGGTAAACCCGAACAGGTTGTAGCGCTTGAACGAGCGCGTGATGTCCATGTGCATGTCGCCGAACTGCGAGCGGTGACACTCGTCGAAGATGATCACCACATGCTGCCCGTACACCGGGTGCTTCTTGTTGGCCTTCGTGAAGGTCGAGAGCTTCTGGATGGTGGTGATGATGATCTTCGCGTTGGGATCTTCAAGCTGCTTCTTCAGCACCGCCGTGGAGGTGTTCGAGTTCGCCGATCCCTTCTCGAATCGGTCGTACTCGCGCATCGTCTGGTAGTCCAGGTCTTTACGGTCGACGACGAACAACACCTTGTCCACGCTCGGCACCTTGGTTGCCAGCTGGGCCGCCTTGAAGGAGGTCAAGGTCTTGCCCGAGCCGGTCGTGTGCCACACATAGCCGCCCGCGCCGACGGTTCCCAGCTTCCGGTAGTTCGTGGCCACCTGAATCTTCTGAAGGATCCGCTCGGTCGCGACGATCTGGTATGGGCGCATCACGAGGAGGAGACCATCGGCCGTCAGCACGCAGTATCGCGTGAGGATGTTGAGCAGCGTGTGCTTGGCGAAGAAGGTCTTCGCGAACGAAGCGAGGTCCTGGATTGGCCGGTTCGTCGCGTCTGCCCACCAGGAGGTGAACTCGAAGCTGTTGGAGGTTTTGCGGCTCTTCGACTGCTTCTTCCCCTCCTTCAAGTGCTGATCGCGCGTGGTGTTCGAGTAGTACTTCGTGAGCGTGCCGTTCGAGATCACGAAGAGTTGTACATACTCAAACAGACCGGAGCCGGACCAGAAGCTGTCCCGCTGGTAGCGGTTGATCTGGTTGAAGGCTTCGCGGATGTCGACCCCTCGGCGCTTCAGTTCGACATGCACCATTGGTAGGCCGTTCACGAGGATCGTGACGTCGTAGCGATTAGCGTAGTTCGCCCCGCCGTTGCCCTTGCCAATCTCGTACTGGTTGATGACCTGGAGCCGGTTGTTGTGGATGTTGGTCTTGTCCAGGAGTGTGATGTTCTTCGTTGAACTGTCGTCCCGGTTCAGCAACTGGACGTGATCGGCCTGGATTCGATAGGTCTTCTCGGCGATCCCGTCGTTCTTGCCTGCAATCTTGCTGCCGAAGAAGTCGGCCCATTCAGAGTCCGAGAACGTGATCCCATTGAGTGCCTCAAGTTGCGTTCTGAGATTCGCGACAAGATGCTCTTCTGACGTGATCGGCAGGTACTCGTACGCCTGCGATTCGAGGAGCGTGATGAACTCGGCTTCGAGCTGAGCTTCGGATTGATACGCGCCGCTCGCGTTCGGCTCTGCCTCGTATTCGGCCACCACCGTCGACTCGGCCGAAACCGCGATCGGATCGTACTTCCGCGCCGGAGCCTCGGTCACCGTCTGTCCTCTTTGGTCTTCTGTTCCAGCCACTGCTGTCGAAATAAGTCGAGGTTGGGGCCCTTGGCGCTTCCAACTTTCCAGGTAATCCAGCCGTTTGATGATTGCAGACCGAGGGCACTCGCAGCGGCGCTACTCGGTGACTTGTAGGCGACACCCTTGACTACGATCTCACCGTCGGCCGTCACGCTTCCTCGCGCTTCGACGCGGCCCTGCTTCAGGAACAACGACTCCCCGGCTCTTACGAGACCGCTCGAAACCAGATCACTGAATTTCACTGGGAAGGTGACCCGACCCGCACGTGCCTCGCTGCCTGCGCCACCATCCTCCTCCATCTCAGTCTCAGGAACTCGGCGAGTCGTGTCCAACCCCGCGAGCCGCAGAGCACCGAGAATGCTCTTCACAAAGGAGTCGAGAGAGATCATCATGTGCTTCGGCAGGGTCTCATCGCCGCTGGTCTGACCTTCAACGACTGTCAGGTGTTGCAAGGCAGCGACTTCGGCCGAGACACGACCCTCAAGGTATCCAATCTCAGCAGTATTGAAGCCGTCAGTCGTGTCTCGTTTGACTGCGACAGCCCGAGTCCAGGGAAGCTTCTCCTTTGAGTTGTGCTGCATGAGTCGGTTTCGAACCCTGCGAGCCTGACCAACGTAAACACGACCAGATCCATCACCAGTCAGGAGAATGTAGACCCCAGCCGTGTCCCAGTCTCCGGTCGGCATAGACGAGAGATGTGCCCGGTCGACATATGCGACTCTGAGGGCATGCTCAACAAAGTCGGCGATCACCGGCGCTTCAGTGTCAGAGGGAATCTGAACATTTACTGGCGTGGTGCTCACTTTGCCTCCTTGAACGTGAGTAGCTTGTCGCGGTAGTACTCGTACTGCTTACGGCGGGCGGCGAGTTCGGCGGGGAGGCCGACCGAGAGGTCATTGGCCAATGCATCAAACTCGTCAAGTATGGCAACGATCCGTTCTTGCTTCACTAGGTCAGGCGTCGGTACTTTGACTAGCTTCAGCACGTTCGCGTTGAACTGCGGTTGGCCACCGGTACTCACCATCGCATTCACCTGCTCCCAGTAGTGCCCACTCTGCGAAAAATGCCAGTAGAAATCTGGTGACATTCTCGAAGGATCGAGACGGATTCGGATGAGATAGGACGCGTAAGTAGCCGGCTCTTCTGACCGAACGAGAAGCGTTTTCCCGTAAGTCGCTCCGGTTCGTGCCATCAGCAAGTCGCCCGCCTGAACGAGATACTCGTTCGAGGATGACGAAGCAGCAACATACTTCGCACCGTCGGGAAGAAGTGTGCCCCATGGACTGATGTCAGTAATGCGAAGAAAGCGGTAATCACCCGAGTCTTGCCCTCTGGCGGTAAGGCCGTACCTGAGTTCCGCTATCTCACCAAGCGGAACCCATCGAGCACTCTCAACTTCGCCGGAGCAGAGAAGCTCACATCGATAATGGGCATACTGCTGCCGACGGGCCTCCAGCTCCGCCTCCAGCTCCGCCTCCAGCTGTGTGAACTGATCCAAGATTCTCACGATTTCCCGCTGTACCTCGAGAGGCGGCACGGGAATTCGAACCTTCGCAAGCGAGCCACCCGAAACACGGCGCACTTTGGTTCCCGTGATGAACGGACGCTTCTGCTCTTGGAACCGTTCCGAGTGGAAGAAATAGGCAACAAACCGAGGATCGAGAGAGTGCCGGAAGATGTAGGCATCGCCACTCACGGCGACCTCTTCATCCCCCAGCCACGCTGTCGCCTTTGCAACCGCCTCATCATCCTCGCTTGTCGTCGCGATGATGAGGTCACCGGGGTGAGCGCGGCGTAGCTTGGCTGCTTTCTCGGGTGAGGTGAACGACTTCGTTCTCTCAGTCCAGATTCCGTAGTGCGTGTGGATCTGTCCATAGTGGATCGCAGGGACACCTTCGTCGAACAACTCAGTCTTCTGCAGACCGTTGCCTCGGATGAACTCACCGATCTCCCCCAGCGCCGTAAACTCGACTCCGTTCGGGCAGTACTCCGCGATCAGATCGTCGATGCGGCTCATTCGAAGAAGTCCTCGTCGATTGAGACGGCTTTGTAGGTGTCCTTGACTTGAACGCCGACGCCAAAGCGGATCATCAAATCAGTCAATCGCTTGCCGTCAATGAGAATGATCCGCGTCGGGGCGTGATCCACGTATGCCCGAGCACCTTCTGTGAAGTGGCTAGTCGTGATGAACACGCCTGAGTCAGCTTTGCCGATGAGTGCCCCCACGAAAGCTTGCAGATCAGGGCGGCTAACTGCGTTGCCTGTGGCGTACCGTTTCGCCTGGATGTACACCCGGTTGAGTCCCAAGATGTCCTGGTCGATAACCCCGTCAATCCCGCCGTCGTTCGTCAGTTGCGTGACCGTGCCAGCACCGTTTGTGCCGCCATAGCCCATGGCAAGGAGGAGTTCCACGACAGCCCTCTCAAAAAACGCAGGTTCGTGACTCTGCAGTCGTTCAAGCAGCTCTGCTGCGACTTCATCGTGGATACGCTCAATGCCATCCTGAACTTGCTCTATCGGGGTCATCGAGGCCAAGGGCTCTGGAACGTCCTTCTCCTCGTTTCGTTTCACACGCGACGTGGACTGGTAGATGCGAATGGGCGAGTCCGGATCCTCACCAAGAGCCTTGATATCCCGCTCTCGTGCGCCGTCTGGAAAAAGACTCAGAACAAGCCGTCCAGCATCTGTGATTTGGTAGTGCGCTCTCTTCGGCCTACTGAGAGCGCCGACGTTGGTAAGGAACGAGACCGCCCAGCCGATTCGATTCTGGTACTTGAGCTGAGTGCCGGACGGAAGCGTCTCCGTCCTCTGCTCCCGAGTGAGCTTGACATCTTCAGCTACTAGAGGCTGAAACTCACGCCAGTGGCGGACTTTGCCATCACTCATCACTCGCAGGGTCGGGATCATGAATCCCTCCCAGTTAGGCATGCCTGTCATGAGTTACTTCCTTCCAGGTCCGCGACGATCGCGTCGATCGAGGTCCGCAGTTCGGCCTGGCGGGCAACGATCCGTGCGATCTCGGCGTTGAGCTCGGTGATGTCGATGACCTCGCGGGTGTCTTCCTTCTCCACGTAAGAGGACACCGCGATGTTGTACTCGTTCTGCCCAATCGTTTCGTTCGGGACAAGCGCGGCTATGTGATGGACGTCGGCCCGGTTGGTGAAGGTATCCAGGATGTGCTGCTGGTTCTCCGGCGTCAGCTTGTTCTTGTTGCCCACGCGGGAGAACTCCGCGGAGGCGTCGATGAAGAGGATCGAGTTATCGCTCTTCGACTTCTTCAGCACGATGATGCACGTGGCGATCGTGGTGCCGAAGAAAAGATCGGGCGGGAGTTGGATGACGGCGTCCACGTAGTTGTTGTCTACGAGGTACTTGCGGATCTTGCGCTCGGCGCCGCCGCGGTAGAGGACGCCGGGGAACTCGACGATCGCGGCCGTGCCGTTGACCGCGAGCCACGAGAGCATGTGCATCGTGAAGGCGAGATCCGCCTTCGACTTTGGCGCCAGCACTCCCGCAGGAGCAAAGCGCTCATCGTTGATCAGGAGCGGGTTCGCATCCCCCTCCCACTTGATCGAGTACGGCGGGTTGGAGACGATCGCCTCGAATGGCTCGTCGTCCCAGTGCTGCGGCTCGAGCAAGGTATCCCCGTGGGCGATGCTGAACTTCTCGTAGTTCACGTCATGCAGGAACATGTTGATCCGCGCGAGGTTGTACGTGGTGAGGTTGATTTCCTGGCCGTAGAAACCGCCCACGTTGTCCTTGCCGAGAACCTTGGCAAACTTCAGGAGAAGGGAACCAGAGCCGACCGCTGGGTCGTAGACCTTGTTGACGCGACTCTTACCTGCGACCGCGATCTTGGCGAGGACCTCGGAGACCTCCTGGGGCGTGTAGTACTCACCGCCAGACTTACCGGCGTTCGATGCGTACATACCCATGAGGTACTCGTATGCGTCACCGAAGAGATCGATCGAGTTATCTGCGTACGCGCCACCGCCGAGCGGGAGATCGCCGATCGCGTTCAGGAGCTTCACGAGTTTCTCGTTGCGCTTGGCGACCGTGTTACCGAGCTTGTTGCTGTTGACGTCCAGGTCATCGAAGAGTCCCTTGACGTCATCCTCGCTGTCCGTGCCGACCGCCGAACCTTCAATGTTCTTGAAGACGCGCTCGAGAGTCTCGTTCAGATTCGCGTCCTGCGGCGCACGCTCGCGGACGTTCTGGAAGAGCTCCGAAGGGAGGATGAACAGGCCCTTCTCGGCGACTGTTTCGTCTCGCCCGAACTCTGCCTCGGTGTCCGAGAGGTGGGGGTAATCGAAGTTCGGGTTGCCGGCCGCGTGTTCTGCCTGGTTGAGGTAGGACGTGAGGTTCTCGGAGATGAAGCGGTAGAACAGCATGCCGAGGACGTAGCTCTTGAAGTCCCAGCCGTCCACGCTGCCGCGGAGGTCATTAGCGATGCTCCAGATGGTCTTGTGAAGCTCCGCGCGCTGCTGCTCTTTTGAGTTGTTCACCGGTGGTGTTCTCCCCTTGTTCTGGCGGCCGCGCCCGCGCGACTCGGTACTAAGAACACCGTAGTCGAGAGCGGTGACATGGGGCGAAGAATCTCGGTCAGAGGACGTAGTGAACAGCTTTCGGTGGAGCCAAAGCGCCGATCACGTGGCGGATCTGGAGCGCCAACTCCTGTCCCCCAGGCGCTCCACACTAAATCTGAACTGAGCTCCCTGCATCCTGACCCGATTGCTCAATTCTCGGGGACGCCGTCGAGGAGGGCTGATTCGTGACTACTGCGGTCAAGGATGCACGCTCCGATGCCGGCCCTCTGTGAGACCGTGTACTTTTGAACTGGATGTACACAGCGGAACTGGACTCGTTCATCGACCGTCTCCGTGCAGACGTCGGAGAGTGCGACTGGGTTGAGTTCAAGACAAACAACTCCGATCCCGAGGAGATCGGTCAGTACATATCTGCGCTCTCAAACGCGGCTGCGCTGGCAGAGCAGGAGTCAGCGTTCGCCGTCCTGACGGAGTCGGCTGAGAGGCCACGCGACTGGTGACGCCGGACGCGCGCCGGGGATCGGGCGCGACTCCCCCAGGTGGATATCGGCGGCGCGGCCCGACTGGAGAGCCAGTTATCCACAGATTCGCTACACCCCCTAGTGGGACTCACGCTTGATGTGGCCTACTGGCATGAAGGCGGTGACGACACACTCTGAATCTGCATCTCATGCGGAACGGATCTTGTCACTCCATACTCGTCCGAATGATTTATTCCACTCTAAACTATTGCGTATAGGTCGGTGTAAATATACAATGAAACGCGAAGCAGTCATCAAGAAGATCAAGAAGGAGGCGATCCGGCAGGGCCTCGAGTTCCGGCGCGAAGAGAGCACACGGCACACTCGAATCTACGTCGGCGCATTCTGGTCAAATCTGGGCAGACACTCCGAGATCGACGACGTGACTGTGAAGAAGTTCTTCAACCAGTTTCAAGATGTCCTGGGGAAGGGATGGTGGCGATGAGTCAGACCTTTGTTGTCGAGGCAACACGCTCGCGGCGGTGGTGGGTCCTTGAGTGCACTGAAGCCCCAAGCGTCTCGCAGTGCCGCACGTTAGCCGAGGCCGCCGATGAGATGCGCCCCCTGATCGCTGATCGCGCAGGGCTTGCGGAGGATGAGGTCGAGATAGACGTGCGAGTGATCGTCCCCGAGGTTATTCAGGGGGCACTCTCCGAGGTGGAGCGGCTCCGCGAGGAGTCCCGCCGAGCGAACGCGGAGGCGGCCGCCCGCTCGCGGCAGGTTGTTGCGGAGTTGCGCGCCGAGGGCCTCACGCTGGATGACATCGGCCGCATCCTCGGAGTCTCGAAGGGCCGAGTATCGCAACTCGCCAACGCGTCCTAACCCTCTGAGCGACGTCGAAATAGGACGGTGCGGGTAGTGAGGTCCTTGAGATCCTCGGCGTTCAGCCCCGGCCAGCCGTGGAGAGGTGCCAGCCAGCGCTCAGGGACCGCGGCCGCACCCCACACCGCGCCGGCAAGTGCACCCGCGATTGCGGCAACCGTGTCCGTGTCATGCCCGATCCGAATGGCGGTGTGAAGGGTCAGTTCGAAGGGGGTTGGCTCAGAGGTTGCGCCGCGTTCCGACTCCTCGCGTCGCTCGCCCAACCCACGAGAGTCCTCCGTCTCGCTTGGTTTCGTCTCTGGTTTCGACTCGCTTCGCTCGCTCAACCCGCGGGAGTGCGAGATCGCGGACCATGCGGCCTGCAACGCACCCACCGACCACGCGTTCTGCGTGAACGCGCTCGGCGGCTTCGACTCCGCCTCCTCGAGCACAGCGCGCCAGTACTCGGGGCTGGGAACCCAGGGGGCGACGTCGTCGAACATGGGCTGCTCACCCTTCAGCACCGCGTGGCGGATCATCAGGCACCAGACTGCCGCCGCCTCCCACCCTTCACGTTGATAGTGCGTGAGCTGCGAGACCAGCCGCGCAACCTCGACCAGCCCAGCCGAATCGCCCAGGTATGCGAGCGCCACCGGGCCCGTGCGCATGAGCGCGCCGTTTCCCGCCGAGCGGCCCGTCAGATCATGAATCTCCTTCGCGGCGGCACTCATCTCCTTGGCCGACGGCGCTGGGCCGAGCTTGTTGAAGACGGCGCGGGTCTGGTTGCCCACGTCCGGCGGGTCGCCTTCAAACCAGTCCATGAACCCCTGCGCGATCGCGTCAAGT
Organism: Ruaniaceae bacterium KH17; assembly: GCA_900199505.1. GTDB lineage: Bacteria > Actinomycetota > Actinomycetes > Actinomycetales > Actinomycetaceae > KH17. Next base: position 37,393 of record FZQV01000024.1, read on the forward strand.
GCAGCAGGGGTGCGCAGGTCCGCGCCCGTTGCGGCCACGCGGAGGATCGCCGCTGCCTGGGCCGTGTCATCCGTCCACTCCCCCGGCGCGAAGTTGCCAAGGCCGCCGCCGATCATCTCGGGGATCAGGTCCTCCGCCGGGTACGTGAACTCGTAGCCCGCGCCCAGCGCATCCCCGACGGCGGACCCCACCACCGCGCCGATAGCACGGTCGAGCTGGGCGGGAGTCAGGTCCATTGCACCCCTCTTGGTTGCGGTGATCAGGTGAGTTCCACCGTACCGGCTGGACCCCGGCGGCGGGACCGCGAGTGCAAAGGGGCACGCTCGTCCTCCCATGGCGGGCCATAAGAGGACGAGCGCGCCCCAATCGACGAGCGGGCGCCGTCGGACAGGGCAACGCGCACGATGTGGAGCAAATAACCCTCCTCGATCGCCCATAGAACGCCAGCAGCTCCACAAGAGGCGAGCAGGCGTTTGCCACTCACATGAGTGCCAGAAGTCCAGGGTGCGGCGGCGAGGGCGGGACGGGGATTGGTCAAAGGACTGTCGGGGCGCCCACCGGTAGGGGCGCCGTCGGGCAAGAGCTTGGCAGTTGGCGAACGCATAACGTTCATCCGGCGCCAGACTAATGCGCGAGCCCACGATGGTTTCGACTTCGCTCCGCTTCGCTCAACCCACGGGAGACGCGAAGAGGGGGCCGGACGCAGCCGACCCCCTCCTGCAACTCAACGCCTACTTCGAAACGCGCTGCTTCGCCATGTGTCGCGCACCGCGCAGGCCGAATACCGAAGCCGGGCCAATCGTCGAGCCGGGGCCCGGGTACGTGTGCCCCATGACCGAGGCGGTCGTGTTGCCCGCCGCGTACAGCCCCTCGATCACGGAACCGTCCTCGCGCAGCACGCGCGCCTCCGTGTCCGTGACCAGGCCGCCCTTCGTGCCGAGGTCGCCGACCACCACCTTGTAGGCGGTGTACGGACCCTTCGCCATCGAGCCGAGACAGGCGTTGGGGGTGACGGTCGGGTCGCCGTAGTAGCGGTCGTAGAGCGAATCACCCTTGCCGAAGTCCTGATCGCGCCCGGTCTTCGCGAAGCCGGTCACCCGATCCGCCGTGGCCCGCAGGTTCGCGCGCGGCACCCCGATCTTGTCCGCGAGCTCCTCAATCGTGTCCGCCTTGTGGTACTTGCCCTGCTCCGCCATGCCCTTCAGCAGGCCCGGCATGATCGAGAACGTCCGGAAGTACCGCTTGTTGTACGGGCCGGAGGTGATCATCCAGAAGTCGCCGCCGCGATCGTGCTCGAGCATGTGGTGCCCGAGGTCCACATACGACTCCGCCTCATTCGCGAACCGCTTCCCCTGCGAATCAACGATCATCGAGTACGGCAGCGCCCGCTCACCCACGATGAAGCCCATGTTCGGCCCCTCCGCGATGGGCGCGAGCGAGGCACCCCACCACGCATCGTCCATGAAGTCGACAGCCGCGCCAAGCGCCTGCGCGAACTCAATCGGCGTGCCCTGGTTGCTCGGCGAGCCGGACGAGTAGCCCGTCACGTTCTGGTACTTCTCCCGCCATTCCTGGTTCGACTCGAAGCCACCGGCGCCCAGCATCACGCCAAGCCGCGCGCGGAAGATCCGCTCGCCCTCGGGGCTCTCGGCACGCACACCCACCACGCGATCGTCCTCCACAACCAGCCCGACGGCGGGTGTGTTCAGTCGCAGCGGAACGCCGGCCTTGATCACGGTTGCGTAGGCAAAGTTGGCCATCAGGCCGCCTCCGATACCCACGTTCTTCTTGCCGGTCACGAGGCCGCCAAGTGTGCGGAACACGAACCGTGCGCCGCCCACGAAACCACCCGGGGTGGACCAGGAGCGCTGCAGCTTGTAGGTGTCATCTGTGCGCATCGGGATCGGGACCGCGCCGCGCTGGGTCTTCGCCCACTCGCCGATCTTCTTCACGTTGAAGATACCGCCCTCAACGCCGCGACCCACCTTGCCGCCCGGTAGCTCCGGATAGTAGTCCGGGTACTTCGGCGCGCGCGTGAACTCCATCCCGTGCCGCTCGCAGGTGTTGATGAGGTCATCCACCGTGTCGATGTACGCCTCGATGCGCTCCTTCGACGCCGCCGGACCGGGCTCGCCAATCGTCTCGAGCATGTACTCAAGCGCCTCTTCGCGAGAGTCCAGCGCGCCGTCGCGCTTCATCAGCGGGTTGTTCGGTAGCCACATGCCGCCGCCGGACATTGAGCTGTTGCCGCCCCACTGATCGGAGCTCTCCAGCAGGATGACACTCAGGCCTTCGTCAACGGCGCCGAGCGCGGCCGCAAACGCCGCCGATCCCGAGCCGACCACAACGACGTCAAAGGTTTCTTCTTGCGGGTTCGCCATGACCAACCTCGCCTTTCTGGTGCGGCGCACCACCGAACAACACTGTCCGGTTAAGTCTAGATGACTCGCGTCAATGATGCGCGCAATGTGGCCCTCTTCGCGCCGGGCTAAGAGTCCCGGCCCCGGCGGCGAACTCCGCCCACCGTCCACACTCCGCCCGCACCCCGCGAGACTGCCCCCGCCCCAACGATGTGGTTGCCGCGTTGGCGTCTCGGCGCCCTGGCGCGCCAACACAGCAACCACAACGCTCGCGGGCGGCGAGTTTCGGGCGCGAGGGGGCTGTACGGCCTGGGCGCAGGTGCACACCCGACGTGTCCTGGAACAGGGGCGGCCCGGACACGGGAGTACGCCCGTCACGTCCTGGAGCGGGCGCGCCGAGCGAGAGCTCGGCCACCACGCCGGGCAACCCAACGCCGTCGGGCAGGTAGCCTGGATGAGCACCACCCGCGGCGACCATGAAGGAGCACCAATGCCGAGCAGCAACCGCCCACCAGGGCCAGGCAACGGCGGGATGGGTCTGCTGAAGGTTTGGTTGAGTCCTTGACTGCATGATTCCCGTGAGGGGGTCGTGTTGAGAGGATGGCTATCATGCCGAAGATCTATACCGAGCAGTTCAAACGAGACGCTGTTGCGATGGTCGCGCAGGGCGTGTCCCAGAAGAAGGTGTGTAGGGATCTGGGGATCTCGAAGTCCGCGCTGCAGGCGTGGGTGAGGGATGACCGATTCCGTGCGCAGGGGCTGACGCCAACGACTGATCCTGACGAGCGCCGCGAGATGATGGCTGCGCTGAAGCGGATCCGGGAGTTGGAGATGGAGAACGAGGTGTTGCGTCGGGCAGCGGCGTATTTGTC
>FZQV01000038.1 GCA_900199505.1 Ruaniaceae bacterium KH17
ACCATGCCGTGATCTCACCATCAGGATCACTCGAGCCGGAGCCATCCAATGTGCAGGTCAGCCCAACACAGGACGACGTAAACGACGCCACCGGCGGCTTGTTTGCCTCAGTCTGACCTAGGAAGAGCGCACGCCCCTCCCAGTTGCGACCACCGTTCGAGGGCCCGTTCACAAGCGTTGCGGACCCCGTCGTCGTGCTGCCATTCCATCCGATCGAATAGAGCGCGCCGGTGCTGCGCCGCACGTGGTACAGCTTGTCGCCGTCAACGAACATCCCGCTTACATCGGAGAAGTTTAATGAGGACGAGACTGCGGTCGCGGCTGGCGCAACAATACCGCTGTCCGGCGAGAATCCGATCTTGTACAGTGTGGAACTGCCCGTCGTGTAATACAGATATCCGCCGTCATAGAACATGCCTCGAACAGATGAGAGCGTGCCGTAGAAGTTCGGCTTGTTCCCGTTATAGGTACCGCCACTGCCATTCGGCCAGTTCATCCACTTCGGATCGTTGTACGGGTTGACCTCGCTAAGCGTGCCAATGTTCTTCCCATCGAAGGACGCGACGCGCAGAGTGTTCGGGGTCCCAACGTAGAGCTTGTCACCAACGGTGAACGCCCCACGAACCGTTGACCAGTCAATAGCGGTGCTCTTCGCCGATTCCGCGCTCGCTGTCGATCCATCGAAGTCCCACGATGCAACCGAAGTCACGGGGAAATTCGACGGCGATCCCAGGCCACCTCGACCGACATACACGGAGGCAGGAAGCTCGGGAGTCGTCGTTGCGGTGGCCTCGTACCCACCCTCGTAGGGGAAGTACGCGATCTTCGGTCGCTTGTACGCAGGGTTGACGCTGATGTAATCGGTATCCGAGCCGATCCAGATTCCGCGACTCGTGGCCAGAATGCTGAACACAGCGGTGCCGCGCGGCACTCGCCCAGGATTCCACTTCATCGGGACACCGGTCGCGGGATCGACGGCAGAGATGCCGGAGCGCGGAACGGCACCAGGGGCAGCCCAGTCGTTACCGAGAGCGTTGTTCATCCACCGCTGGTGGCCACCGATGTACACGGCGTTCTCCGTGACCGCGACTCCCCAAATCGTGTCGCCACCGGCCGAAGAAACCCACTCCGGGCGCGCGCCCTCGACAGGGTTGTCCGTCTTGAATCGGGCCGCGGTGTCACACAATTGCGTATTGCTACCGCCACCAGAACCGATAACGAAAAATGAGTCGTCAGGAGACAAGGCCACGCTACGAACCGTCGAGGCGTTCGCCCAGTAGTAGCACAAGGCCGTGAAATCATTGGTTTGCCATGCATTAATCGACGACGTCGAACCGGTAATGTCAATCTGGAGTGCCTGGTCACGATTCAGGCCGTTTGCCTTCCGGAAGTTCCCGACGACGATGAGTCGACTACCGTCCTTCGTGATGTCGAGCGCTGCGGCCCCAACTCGCTTGAATTGGCCTGCCGGGTTGGTGTTGTGGTTCTCCGTAAGGTGGACGATCACCTGGTTCGTCAGTGCTCCGGTCAGCGCATCAAGGCTGGCGAGCCCACCGCGAGCCTGACCGCCAACAGTTTCGAAGTAGCCCGCCACGTAGAGCGTGCCGTTGCGGGCCTTCACATCGACGACAAGGTTGTCGAAGACGGGCGGCTTGAACGACTCCACAAGTTGGCCGTTCTGAGTATTGATCAGGGCGATCTTGCTCCGACCAACGCCGTTGACCCGGCTAACCGCCCCGACCACGTACACCGTGTCCGGGATAGGGCCGACAGCAACCCCCTCGACGCGTCCCACAATGTCCGGGTTGAACGCCGAATCCAACGCACCCGTGACCGTGTCGAATGCCGCCACACCTGTACGCGGCTGACCATCAACTTCCGTGAACGGACCACCGGCGATTACCTTATTGCCAACCTCGACTAGCGAGTTGACCTTCACACCCTCCGTGATATGTGGCGTCACCGCGGGGATCTCCGAAGGCATCGCCCATTCGGACGGCGGAGGAGATGGGTCCTGCACCGCCTGCGCCGGAGGCGCGACAGTAAGGGAGCCGAAGACGACTATCGCAGTAAAGAGGGTTGCGGCCAACGACCGCGCCCGACCCAATCTGGAGGTTTTCATGTGCGCCCCGAAACACTCGGCCTCCCACTAATGGGAGACAATTGTCTCCAAAGGTAGCGTCTTCATTGGACTTTCGTCTAGCAATATGGAACATTTCCCCAAATCATTCGAGACGTAGGTCGAGGATTAGCCTGCCATGATCGCGGCGACACTCTCCACGCACTCCGCGACCGAGAGAGTCGACGTGTCGATCACGAGATCCGCGTCCTCCGGAACCTCATACGGAGAATCGATCCCCGTGAAGTCCGTAATCTCCCCCGCCCGAGCCTTGGCGTAGAGACCCTTGCGGTCCCGCGCCTCGGCAACCTCCAGAGGAGTGGAGACGTACACGAGAATGAACTGAGACTGCGGCTCAACCTTCGCCCGCATCGCCGCCCGCGAGGCCGCAAACGGCGCAATCGGCGCACAAATCGCAATTCCACCCGCCTCCGCGACACGCGCCCCTACCCAGGCTTGTCGCACGAGATTCGTGTGCCGATCCTCCGGGCTGAAACCCAGCTCGGACGCGAGCTCGGCGCGTACATGATCGCCGTCAAGCAACACAGCACGGCGGCCGGCACCTGCCAGGCGCTCAGCGAGCGCCCGCGCGATTGTGGACTTCCCTGAGCCGGAGAGCCCGGTAAACAGAATGACGGCGCCTTCACCATTCACAGCACTTGACTGGCGGAAATCGAGCACTTGCCGCGCACCGCAGGAACTTAGCACCGCATCGACGGCATTGATCGGACCCAGATCCGCCTGCGGCACAAAACGAACCACCGACCCGGGCACTTGCTGCGCCACTGCCACCAACTCTCCGACGAGGCGGGCCGAGTCCGCCCAGTGGGAGGATCCCTCTGCAACCAGGACTAGCTGGCGACCCTCTGCCACGCGAACCGCGTGCATTGCGTCCGATACACGCACGGCCCCCGAGAAGACCGCCACGACGGCCTTCGAGAAGTCATCAGCGCCGGTGAAGCGGAATGCTCGAGCCGGTCCGTGCTGTGCCTCGCGAAGCCCACGCACACCCCCAGCAACCCAGACCCGTCCGCCCAGGCCCTCCTGGACGCCGTCAACCGTGAGGACTGCCAGTGGCGTATTCTCGTGATCGCACAACTCGAGTTCGTCACCCACCGTTACCCCGGCAGGAACATCGAGCATTGGCCCCGACGGCGTCGTCCCCGGCAGGGCATATCCCCGAACTCCTGGCAGGAGTCCGGAAAGCACTAGTTCGAGAGCTTCCAGCCGCCCTCCCCCAAGCGCAACCATCATGGTTCACGCTCCGATGCCAACTCTACTTCGCTCTCGCCTTGCTTCCCTGCGTGCCGCTGCCGCATCTCCACGCTTGCAAGCGCCGGCATCCCATGCCGGATCCGGATATACATCCAAAGGAGTGAGCCGCCGATAGCAAAACCGAGCAGGATAAGTGCTGTCGTTACATTCGGGACATCCAAGAGCTTCATTCCGGACGCGAGAAGAACAAACGCCAGCGCGCGCCGCACGATTCCACCCGGGAGGCTGGCCGAGAGCCGCGCCCCAATGTACGCGCCCGGAACGCTTCCAAGGATGAGTGGCAACGAGATGCCGAGATCGAGATCGCCGAAGATTGCGTGCCCGATAGCAGCCGATGCAACTAGCGGTACTGCCTGAAGCAAGTCGGTGCCAACGAGTTGGCTCGCCTTCAACCCGGGGTACAACAGCATCATTCCGATGATGATCAACGAGCCGGAGCCAACCGAGGTCATTCCCACGATCAAGCCGCCCAACGCACCCAGCAGCACCGTAGGCACGGGCCGAACCTTCACTTCGGGACGGTCCTGCGGAAGCGGCGAGCCCTTTCCATCGCGTGACTTGGCCCGCTCCACCAGCCGGATATATGCGCGCACCATCAGCATTGACGCCGTGAACAGGATCGCCACTCCGAGTGCCGTCTTCACGACAGCCTGCACTTGGTCGCCATCACCGAGGGCCTTAAGGATCAGCACCCCCACGAAGGCTGAAGGCACCGAACCAAAGCACAACCATTTCACCAACTGGAGGTTCACTGTGCCCTGGCGAAGGTGGACAAATGACCCCACCGGCTTCATCACCGCACTCGCCACAAGATCACTCGAAACCGCCGTCAACGGCGAGACCCCAAAGATGAGTACAAGCATCGGCGTCATCAGCGCGCCCCCGCCCATCCCGGTGAGTCCCACCACGATGCCAACGGCGAAAGCGCCCAGAACAAGCCCCATGTCCATGCATCGAAGTCTTACACAAGACGTGCGGTTAGTCTCTACCTAGACCTTGGAACAGTTTTGAAAAGCCGATAGTGTAAGGTAACCGGCCACGGGACCAGAGCGGAAGGCGCAGGCCGGAACAGCAGGGGCGACGATGGATGACATCACACTGGCGCGACACGTGGCGGGCGAGGCCGGCCGCCTTCTGCGCGAGATTCAGCAGACCGCACCGGCGGATGCGCTCGGCACCAAGGAACTGAAGGACCACGGGGACCGCGAGGCCCAGACGTACCTTGCCAATGCCCTCGCCACGGAGCGGCCACGCGACTCAGTCCTCTCCGAGGAGGCACAGGACTCGGGCGAGCGGCTCGCCGCCCACCGCGTGTGGATCATCGACCCGCTGGATGGCACTCGCGAGTTCTCCGAGGGCCGGGACGACTGGGCAGTGCATGTTGCACTCTGGGAACGCGGCGAACTCACGGCCGGCGCAGTGGCCCTTCCGGGCCTGAACACAGTTCTCACCAGCACGGATCCCACACCTACCTGGGCGGAGCCCTCGCAGGTCCGGCTCGCGGTCTCGCGTAGCCGCGCAACTCCGCTCGTTATCGAACTAGCGGAGCAACTCGGCGCCGAACTCGTGCCGATGGGCTCGGCTGGCTTCAAGGTAGCAGCCGTGGTGCGCGGCGAAGTGGACGCCTACGTTCACACAGGCGGCCAATACGAGTGGGACTCGGCCGCTCCAATCGCCGTTGCCCGTGCGGCGGGGCTCTACACGTCGCGAATCGACGGCAGCCCCATGCGCTACAACAACGCGAATCCCTATCTACCTGACCTGGTGGTCAGCAATCCATACATCGCAGACACACTCATGACACTCCTCGCGGAGTCGACACACAGGGAGGCAGAATGACATCGATACGCGAGACTCAGCGCTACGGCATGACGCAACTCGGCTATCTCGAAGCCGAGGCGATCTTCATCATCCGAGAGATTGTGGCCGAGAACGAGCATCCCGGGATGCTGTTCTCTGGCGGCAAGGACTCCATCGTGATGCTTCATCTCGCCGCCAAGGCATTCGCACCCGGACCGATCCCGTTCCCCGTGGTCCACATCGACACGGGCCACAACTTCGACGAGGTGCTCGCATTCCGTGACAAGCGTGTGGACGAACTTGGGGTGCGTCTGATTGTTGGCTCAGTGCAAGAGGCAATTGACCAGGGCCTCGTTCACGAAGAGCCCAACGGTTCGCGGAACCGGATCCAAACCCCCGTCCTACTGAAGACGGCAGAGGATCACGGCCTCTCCGCGCTCATGGGCGGCGCCCGCCGCGATGAGGAGAAGGCCCGCGCCAAAGAGAGAGTGTTCTCCTTCCGCGACGAGTTCGGTCAGTGGGACCCCAAGAATCAGCGACCCGAGCTCTGGTCCATCTACAACGGGCGGATCCATCAGGGGGAGTCTATCCGATGCTTCCCACTCTCGAACTGGACCGAGCTCGACGTGTGGCACTACATCGCCCACGAGACTCTCGAGATCCCCTCGATCTACTATGCACACGATCGTGAGGTGTTCCTCAGAAATGAGATGTACTTCGCCGTCAACCAGCATTGCCAACCCAAGGAGGGCGAAGAGACGTTCACCAAGAGGGTGCGCTATCGCACGGTTGGCGACGCCACCCTGACGGCGGCCGTCCCTTCAGACGCGGACACCGTCGAGAAGGTAGTCGCCGAGATCGCGGCCACGCGAATCACCGAGCGCGGCGCCACTCGTGGTGACGACAAGGTCTCGGAAGCGGCAATGGAAGACCGCAAGAAGGAGGGCTACTTCTAATGGATATTCTTCGACTGGCAACCGCAGGATCCGTTGACGACGGCAAGAGCACGCTCATCGGCCGGCTCCTCTACGACTCGAAGTCCATCTTCGAAGATCAACTCGAGGCCGTGGAGCGCACCAGCCAACAGCGTGGCGACGACTACACCGACCTGGCACTGCTCACCGATGGCTTGCGTGCGGAACGCGAACAAGGCATCACCATCGACGTGGCCTACCGTTACTTCTCGACCCCGCGCCGCAAGTTCATCATCGCGGATACGCCGGGCCACATTCAGTACACCCGCAACATGGTGACCGGTTCGTCAACGGCCGATCTCGCAATCATCCTGGTCGACGCCCGCAAGGGGCTCGTTGAGCAGAGCCGCCGGCACGCCACGATCGTCTCGATGCTGCAGGTGCCACATGTGGTCCTAGCGGTCAACAAGATGGATCTTGTGGAATGGTCCCAAGACGTCTTCGAGGAGATCAGTTCCGCATTTGTCGATTTTGCTGCGAAACTCGATTTCGCCGATGTGGTCACAATCCCACTCTCGGCACTCACCGGAGACAATGTGGTCACCCGGTCCAACAACATGGACTGGTACAACGGCGCGTCCCTAATGCATCACTTGGAGCACGTCTACATCGCGTCCGATAAGAATCTGATCGATGCGCGCTTCCCCGTTCAGTACGTGATCCGGCCGCAGAACGGCCGGGGCGACTATCGCGGCCTCGCGGGCCAAGTGGCTGGCGGCGTGCTCCGTCCTGGGGACGACGTCGTCGTCCTCCCCAGCGGCCTCCCCTCCAAGATCAAGGCAATCGACACCGCCGACGGCGAGATAGAGGAGGCATACCCGCCCATGTCCGTGACCGTTCGGCTGGAGGACGAGGTCGATGTGTCCCGCGGCGACATGATTGTCCGGCCCAACAACCAGCCGGAGCCCACACAAGACGTCGACGCGATGATCTGCTGGATGGACTCCACTCCCATGCGCAAGGGCGGCAAGTACGCGATCAAGCACACCACCCATTCGGCACGCGCGATGGTGAAGGAGATCAAGTACGAGCTCGACATCAACACACTGCATCGAGAGCCCGATCCGAGCACCCTAGAACTCAATGCGCTCGGACGCGTGGTGCTCCGTGCAACGCAGCCGCTCCTCGTTGACCCATACCGGCGCAACCGAACGACCGGCTCCTTCATCCTGATCGATGAAGCAAACAACCGAACAGTGGGAGCCGGCTTCATCACGGAGAACTAGATCCCGCGCCACTCGAGGGCTGTCCCGATCGCCACTAGCGACCGGGACAGCCCCCTTCTTCGTCTCACGTCCAGATTGACTAGCCAAACGTCCATGTTGATGGGATACTTCCTGTAAATACCCGCTAACTGAATAGCTAGATCGGGTGCCAGGGGGCAACAACAAGGGGGACTTTCTAGGGGGCAAAGGGGATCTCATGGCGCAGAGTCAAGCGCAGCCGTACCGTTTAACACTTGCTTCACGGCTCGCAACAATTCCATCAAGCGCACTACTTATGCGTTCCGCAGATCTGAAGCGGGCCATCCTCATCAGTCTCGACGTCGTCGTCGTACTGGTGAGCTTGGCTCTCACCGCCGAGGGTCTTCGGGTGTTCGCAGGCGAATCGATCACGATATCCAACCTTCAGGCGACGATCGCGTTCGCGTTGCTCTGGATCTTCTTCCTCATCGGATTCAGCACCTATTCTCTCCGCCACACTCGGGCGGGCACGGTTGAGTACAAGCGCGTCCTCAACGCCACCCTCTTCACCAGCGGCACTGTGGGCGTACTCTGCTATCTGCTCGGCTATGACTACCCGCGCGACCTCTTCATTGGCTGGATCACCGTTGGCGCACTAGGGCTGTGCCTCATTCGGCTCGCACGCCGGCGCGTGCTCCACCGGTTGCACCGCCGCGACCTCCTCACCACTCCCGTACTCATCGCGGGCTCCACCGCCCACGTTGACGAGATCGCTCAGGTCCTCGACCGTGAGAAGTGGCTCGGATACAAGGTCCGCGGCGCGGTGACGGATGAGCGGGTCTCCGCGACAACTGGTGGAGTGCCCGTGCTCGGCACGCTCTCGCGCCTTCCCAAACTCGTCGACTCCTCCGAGGCCTCGATCGTGGTCTTCGCCGACGGCGCCTTCGACTCGGCCACCGAATTCCGCCGCCTACAGTGGGAGCTTGAGCAGTCACACGTTCAGATGATCCTCGCGCCGACGCTGGCGGACATCAGCGCGGAGCGCCTGGAGGCACGCCCAGTTGCCGGGTTGCCACTCGTGGACGTCGCCAAGCCCACCGCCGCGAAGTCGTTGCGCTGGCTCAAGCGCAGCATCGACGTCATCGGATCGGCGCTCCTGCTTCTCATTGGGAGCCCCTTCCTCTTGGGTGCGATGCTCGCGATCAAGATCGAAGACGGCGGCCCCATCCTCTTCCGCCAACGCCGAGTTGGGCTCGGCGGCAAGGAGTTCGACTGCCTGAAACTGCGAAGCATGTGCACGGACGCCGAGGAGCGCCTCGCGGCACTGCGGTCGCAGAGCGAGGGCAACGGCGTCATGTTCAAGATGAAGAACGACCCGCGGATCACGAAGGTGGGCAGGTTCATCCGCCGGTACTCGATCGATGAACTCCCGCAACTCTGGAACACGCTCGTGGGGGACATGAGCCTGGTGGGGCCGCGCCCCGCACTCCCTGCCGAGGTCGAGTGCTACGACTTCGATACTCGCCGCCGGCTACGCGTCCGCCCTGGACTGACCGGTCTCTGGCAGGTCTCCGGCCGCTCCAGCCTCTCCTGGGAGGACACGGTGCGGCTCGATCTCTACTACGTGGATAACTGGTCTCTCGTCCAGGACCTCACGATCTTGATGCGAACCGCGAAGGCCGTGGTGAGCAAGGATGGTGCATACTGACCTATAGTATGTACTCGGAGACGCGATCTAGACGCGTAGCCCCCTAAGAACGGACTCACCCTCTTCCTTCATCCCCCCCCGATGCACTTTGTGCAGAAGGAAGAGGGTGAGTCCTTCGCTCTCCAAGGAACTCCATGGCCCTCATCCAGCTGATCCTCCACCATGCGAAGAAGTACTGGCACTTCATCGCAGCCGTGATCGTCCTGCAACTCCTTGCAACGATCGCCTCGCTCTGGCTCCCGAGCCTCAACGCCCAGATCATTGACAAAGGCATCGCCCTGGGCGATACCGACTTCATCTGGCGAACCGGTGGAATCATGCTCGCGGTCGCCTTCCTCCAAGTCATCGCCGCCGTCTCCGCCGTCTACTTCTCCGCCCGCGCCGCCATGGGGATCGGCCGCGACCTGCGCCGCCGCGTCTACCGCAAAGCCACCTCGCTCTCCACGCTCGACGCCAACAACTTCGGCGCCGGAACCCTGATCACCCGCGGCACCAACGACGTGCAGCAAGTCCAGATGCTCGTCCTCATGGGGCTCATGTTCATGGTCACCGCGCCAATCATGGCGGTGGGTGGGATCATCATGGCGCTGCGCGAAGACGCCGGCATGTCCTGGCTCGTGTGGGCCTCGGTGGGCCTGCTCGCGATCATCGTGACAATACTGGTCCTCTTCCTCCTCCCCCTCTTCCGCGAGATGCAGGAGCGCGTGGATGAGATCAACGGCGTGCTGCGCGAGCAGATCATGGGAATCCGCGTGGTGCGCGCCTTCGTCCGCGAAGGCTTCGAAGCCGAACGCTACCGCCTCGCCAACCGCAAGATCACGGACGTCTCCGTGCGAGTCGGCTCGATCTTCGTGCTCATGTTCCCCGTGATCATGATGGTGCTTCACATCGCCACCGGTGCCGTGCTCTGGTTCGGCGGCCACCGAATCAGCGAGGGGCTCGTCGAGGTTGGCTCGCTCACCGCATTCCTGCAGTACCTCCTGCAGATCCTCGGCGCGGTCATCATGGGCGTCTTCATGACCATGATGATCCCCCGCGCCGTGGTGTGTGCGGAGCGCCTCAAAGAACTCCTCGGCGCCACCTCAGACATGTCCTATCCGGAGACGGCACAGCACCCCACCCCCGCGGCGGGCCGCGTCGAGTTCCGCAACGTCACCTTCGGCTTCCCCGGCGCCGAACTCCCCGTGATCAAGAACGCCAGCTTCGTGGCCGAGCCTGGGCGGACAACGGCGATCATCGGCTCCACGGGAGCCGGCAAGACGACCCTGCTGAACTTGGCACTGCGCCTCTTCGACCCCCAGGACGGCACGATCACGATCGATGGCGTCCCCGTCCGCGAGCTCACTCGCGCCCAACTCGCGCAGACCATGTCCCTCGTCCCCCAGCGGCCCTACCTCTTCTCCGGCACGATCGGCTCCAACCTCCGCTTCGGCCGCCCCGATGCCACCGATGACGAGCTCTGGACCGCCCTCCGCGTTGCCCAAGGCGAGGACTTCGTACGCGAGCGCGAAGGCAAACTCGAAGGCGCGGTCTCGCAAGGCGGCACCAGCGTCTCCGGCGGCCAGCGCCAGCGCCTCTCGATCGCCCGCGCACTCGTGGCACGCCCCCGGGTCTATCTCTTTGACGACTCCTTCTCCGCGCTCGACGTGGCCACCGATGCCCGCCTACGCGCAGCACTCCCCTCCGCCACGGAAGGCGCCACCACGATCATCGTGGCCCAGCGCGTCTCCACGATCACTGACGCCGATCAGATCCTCGTGGTGGACGACGGCGAAATCGTGGGCCGCGGAACACACGAACAGTTACTCGTCTCCTCACCCGTGTATCGGGAGATCGTCGAGTCCCAGATGGATGCAGAGGAGGCGGCATGAGCGAGACCCAACCCACCGCCGTCGACGACGAGTTCATCGATTTTGCGGGCACGAACGAGTTCGGCGAGGCCCCACCGAAGAAGATCAAGCACTTCTGGCCCTCGGTGAAGCGCCTGGTGGGCCTACTCGCCCCCGAGAAGGCGAAGTTCTCACTCGTGGTGCTCCTCGTGATCGGCTCCGTGATCCTCACCGTGATCGCGCCGCGCATCCTCGGTGACGCCATGGACGTGATCTTCACCGGCATCCTCGGGGCAAACCTGCCCGCCGGCGTTCCGATCGAGGAGATCATCGCCGCCGCCCGCACGGCCGGCCAGACCGAGTTCGCGGACATGCTCGCCGGCGCCAACGTGATCCCGGGCCAGGGCATCGACTTCGGCGAACTCGGCCGGCTGATCCTGATCGTGATCGCGCTCTATGCGGGCGCTTCGTTCCTCATGTGGTGGCAGGGCTGGCTGCTCAACCGGCTCGTGATGCGCGTGATCTACAAGCTCCGCCAGGACATCGAGGACAAGATCAACCGCCTGCCGCTACGCTACTTCGACTCGCGCCAGCGCGGCGACATCCTCTCGAGAGTGACGAACGACGTCGACAACGTGCAAAATGCGCTCCAGCAGGCCTTCTCACAACTCGTGCAATCCCTGCTCACCGTGATCGGCATCGGCGCGATGATGTTCATCGTCTCGTGGCAACTCGCCCTGATCGCCCTCATCGCGCTGCCCGCATCCGCGATCATCGCCGCAGTGGTGGGCGTGCGCGCGCAGAAGCTATTCGTGGCGCAGTGGAAGACCACCGGCGAGGTGAACGGCCACATCGAGGAGACTCTCACCGGCCGCGAGCTCGTGCGCGTGTTCGACCGCGACGAGGACATGGCCGAGATCTTCGACGAGCGCAACGAGCGGCTCTACGAGGCCGCGTACAAGGCGCAGTTTCTCTCGGGCACGATCATGCCGTCCATGCAGTTCGTCTCCTACCTCACCTACGTGCTGATCGCCGTAGCAGGGGCGCTGCGCGTCACCTCCGGCAACCTCACGCTCGGCGACGTCACCGCGTTCATCCAGTACTCCCGCGAATTCTCCCAGCCGATCGGTGAAATGGCGGGCCTCGCGAACATGGTGCAGTCGGGCGTAGCCTCGGCCGAGCGCACCTTCGAGCTGCTGGATGCCGAGGAGGAGGAGCCCGAGACGGACATCGCAGACTTCCCCGAGCGCGCCAACGGCCACGTCGAGTTCGACGGCGTTCAGTTCAGTTACGATCCCGAGCACCCCCTCATCGAGGACCTCTCCCTGAAGGCGAGCCCCGGCCAAACCGTGGCCATCGTGGGACCCACGGGCGCGGGCAAGACCACTCTGGTGAACCTCGTCATGCGCTTCTACGAACTACAGGGCGGGCGCATCCTGCTCGACGACGTAGACATCACCCACCTGGGCCGCGGCGAGCTACGCAGCCACATCGGGATGGTGCTCCAGGATGCGTTCCTCTTCGAGGGCACGATCCGGGAGAACATCCGCTACGGCCGCCTCGATGCGACCGACGACGAGGTGGTGGCCGCCGCCGAGGCCACCATGGTGGATCGCTTCGTGCGCCAGCTCCCCGAGGGCTACGACACCGTGATCGAGGAGAATGCATCCTCCCTCTCCGCCGGCGAGCGCCAGCTCCTCACGATCGCGCGGGCGTTTATCGCGAACCCGTCGCTACTGATCCTCGACGAGGCGACGTCGTCGGTCGATACCCGCACCGAGGTGCTGGTTCAGCAGGCAATGCAACGGTTGCGTGTGGATCGGACGAGCTTCGTGATCGCCCACCGCCTCTCGACGATCCGCGACGCCGATCTGATCCTCATGATGGAGGACGGCCAGATCGTGGAGCAAGGCTCGCACGAGGATCTCCTCGCGGCCAAGGGGCCGTACTACGATCTCTACCAGTCCCAGTTCGCCGGAGCTTCAGAGGACGTTGAGTAGCCGCTTCTCGTCATTCTGCGCGTAGACGCAGAATCCAGGAACATACACCCAATCCCGTTGCGCGCATGGATCCTGCGATCCGCTACGCGGCCGCAGGATGACACCTAAGAGTGACGCGCACCGGGTTTCGGCTCGGCCGCGGCTTCGAGACGTGCAGGCTCGAGAATCTCCACAACGCGCCGGCCACGCAACGCGACCGTCCCCTCATCGGCGAGCGCCGCGAGGCGCCTGCTGAGCGTCTCCGGTGTAGTCCCGAGGTACGCCGCAACCTCGTACTTCGCCATCGGCAGCGTGAGGACGGAGCCGCCCTGCTCCCGCTCCGCGAGATGGAGGAGATACGCCGCCACCCGCGCCCGCACGTCGCTCGATGTGACGGCCGCCAAGAGCCTCTCCATGGAGTGGACACGGTCGGAAAGGGTCCGGAGCATGCGTTCCCCCACGTTGGGGAACTCTCGGAGCAGCCCCGCGAGATCGTCATGGTCGAAGCTGCACACCTGACTCTCGTCCATAGCGACCACGAGCTCCTCCGGGCGATGCCCCGTCAAAAACTCGCGTTCACCCACTACATCGCCGTCTGAGGCGACTCTCAGGAGCTGCTGCTTACCATTTGCGGCTTCACGCACCACCTTCAGCGAGCCGGTATGGAGCACGAGGAGCTTGGAGACCGGCTGGCCCGGTGTCCAGACGATCTCGCCGCGCCCAAACCGCTGCGGCCGTGCGTACCGCGCCACCTTCTCCTGATCCGCCCGGGCAAGTCCCTGGAAAATAGGCACTCCCGCACCGCACAGATCGGACATGAACCCAGCGTATCTTCTCGCCCGCGCGGGTGGCGTCCCCTGGCATGAACCTATGGCGCCCTCGTTGAGCTGATTGACGCACTATTCGCGATAGCGCACCTATCGGCTCAACTCTCGCGCCATGTGGCGCTCGTGAGGCCCGGAACTCGGGCCGATCACGACAGATTGGCGCGAACTTGATCTGCGTCAAGGAGTCCTTGCCCGCACGCGCATAACGTCGAAGCATCACCAACGAAAGGACTCTGACATGACTCAGACCAGCATCCCCACCACCCACACACTCCTGCGCGCGCAAGGCTTCTCGTGCCCCTCATGCGTGAGCACGATCGAGAAGCAACTCACCCGGCTCGACGGCGTCCACAGCGCGACCGTCCACTTCTCCACCGGTCGGATCGAGATCGATCACGACACCGATCAGGTGACCGTGGCGGATCTCGTCGCGGCCGTGGCGAAGGCCGGCTACCCGTCCGCACCGGCCGCGTTCTGACATCACCCGGCCATCCCCACGAGAGGAGAACACAATGAGTAGGTTCGCGAGGTTCCGCACGAGCACGTGGCGCATCCCAATCGTCTCGGGCGTGCTTATCGCGGCGGCACTCGCGCTGCCGCGGATCGGCGCATGGAACGTGCCGCTCTCGCAGCCCTGGTGGCTCGATGCGGGCCACCACTCCACATCCGGGCCCTTCACGATCACGGACCTCCTCATGCTCGCCGCGGCGCTCGTTGCCGGCGGTGGCACCGCCACAAAGGCTGTGCGCGCACTGCGCACCCGAATCGTCAGCATCAACCTGCTCGTCACTCTCGCCGCGCTCGGTGCAATCCTGATCGGTAACTTCTGGGAGGCCGCCGCCGTCACCTTCCTCTTCGCGATCGGCAACGCACTCGAGGCGGCCACCCTCAACCGCACCCGATCGGCCTTGGCGGACCTCATCGCCGTGGCCCCCGAGACCGCCCTCGTGCTGCGAAACGGCGAGCAAGTCGAGATCCCCACCGCTCACGTCGAGATTGGCGAGACCGTCCTGATCAAGAACGGCGCACAGGTCCCGGTGGATGGCGAGGTCCTCTCGGGAGCGGGCGCCGTGGACGAGTCCACCATCACCGGCGAATCGATCCCCGCCGCAAAGTCCGAAGGCTCACCTGTCTACGCCGGAACCATCTCCCATGGCGGCTTCTTGGAGGTGCGGGCGAACGCCGTCGGGCAGAGCACCACACTCGCCCGGATCATCCGCCGCGTGGAGGACGCACAGGAGGCGAAGGCGCAGAGCCAATCGCTCATCGAGCGTTTCTCTCGCTGGTACACGCCCGGAGTGATCGCGCTCGCGGTGATCGCGGGGCTGCTCTCGGGAGACGTGGTCCTCGCGCTCACGCTCCTCGTGATCGGCTGCCCGGGTGCACTCGTGATTTCGATTCCCGTGGCGATCGTGGCGGGGATCGGGAATGCGGCACGGCGCGGCATCCTGATCAAGGGCGGCGAGTACCTGGAGACCGCGGCGAAGATATCCGCCGTTGCGATCGACAAGACCGGCACACTCACCGAGGGCCGCCCGGCTCTCACCGACGTCGTCGGGCTGGACCCCACCCACAGCCGTGCGGAGATCCTGCGCTGGGCTGCCGCGGCGGAGCTTGGCTCCGAGCACCCGCTCGCGCGCCCCATCATCGACGCCGCCCGCACCGAGGGCATCGAGCTGACGGCTCGCCCCGACGGCGTGGTCCCGGTTCCCGGCAAGGGCGTCCTCGCAGAGGTGGCTGGCCGGGCGGTTCTCGTGGGCAACGCCGCTCTCCTTGCCGAGCATGCCGACGGCTCTCACCCCCTCGCGCTCGATCGCGCGGCCGAGCTTGCCGCGGCCGGCGTCACTCCGGTGATCGTGGCGCTCGATTCCCACCCCATTGGCATCCTCGGCGTGGCCGACCAGGTGCGCCCACGTGCCAACGAGATCGTCCCCATGCTCCACGACGCGGGCGTGCGGCGTGTGGTCATGTTGACCGGAGACGCGCCGGAAGTGGCCGCAGCGATTGCGCGGACGGCGGGCATCGAGCACGTCCGCGCCGGGCTCCTCCCCGAGGACAAGCGCGCGGCCGTCCAGGAGCTGCAGGCCGAAGGATTCACCGTGGCGATGGTGGGCGACGGCGTCAACGACGCTCCCGCTCTGGCGACCGCCGATAGTGGTGTCGCCATGGGCGCCGCCGGATCGGCCGTGGCGATCGAGACGGCCGATATCGCGCTCATGTCAGATGATCTGCGGAAGCTGCCCGAGGCGATCCGGATTGCGCGGCGGACCCGTTCGGTGATGCGTCAGAACATGGCGATCGCACTCGCCACGGTGGTCATCCTGCTCACGGGAGTCTTCGGCGGGAGCGTGACGATGTCGATCGGGATGCTCGTGCACGAGGCATCCGTGCTGATCGTGATCCTCAACGCAATGCGGCTGTTGCGCTCGGATCGGCCACGTCTAGGCGCGGGCGTCCACCTGCCCGTTGAGCCGCTCCGTCATGGCGAGCCCGAGGGCCACGAAGACGAGGACGAAGATCGGGAAGATCCACATTCCGAGCCACGCGCCGAGCACACCGAACAGCGGCGGCATGAAGGTGCTACCCGTGTAGGCGGAGGCCATCTGAATGCCCACGATCGCCTGTGAGTTCTCACGGCCGAAGTTGCTGGGCGTGGAGTGGATGATCGACGGGTAGACCGGCGCGCCACCGAGCCCCATGATCACGAGGCCCGCAAGCGCGAGCACATCCGTCTCGAGCGGCAGCAGGATCAGCAGGGCGCCCACGCCAATCAGTGCGAAGCCCCAGCGGATCAGTTGGCGATCGCCCAGCGTGTCCGCGATGAACCCGCTGAGGAAGCGGCCGGCGGTAATGCCCAGAAGGAAGAGCGAGGCGAACGCGGCCGCCGTCGCCACGGCAACTCCGCGGTGCTGCACAAGGTACGTGGCCGCCCAGATGATCGCCGTGGACTCCAGTGCACAGTACGAGAAGAACGCCAGCAGCATCTTCGGAACGCCCGTGATGCGCAGAGCGGCAGCCAGCGAAAGAGCGGGAGCCGGCTCGCCGCCGTCGGCCGCAACCACCCCAGGATTCACCTTCCGCCAGAGCGGAATCGTGGCGAAGAGCAGCACGGTGAGCGCGATCTGGATGATGCCCACACTGCGGTATCCGGTCTCCCAGCCGAGATTTCGGCTGAGCGCGTAACTCATGATGAACGGGCTGATCGACGCGCCCACACCCCAGAACGCGTGGAGCCAACTCATGTGCTTCGAGGAGTAATGCAGGGCAACGTAGTTGTTGAGGGCGGCGTCGACGGCGCCCGCGCCAAGTCCGTACGGAACGGCCCAGAGGCAGAGCATCCAGAACTCGGTCGAGGTCGAGAAGCCGAACAGGGCTCCGGCGGTCATGCCCACGCTGATCGCGGTCACGAGGCCCACGCCGAGCCTGCGGGTGAGGCGGTCCGAGAGCAGGCTGGAGACGATCGTTCCGCCCGCGATGATCATGGTGACGATCCCAGCGGCGGCGGTCGGCACACCAAGGTCCGTGTGCATCACGGGCCAGCCGGCGCCGATCAGGGAATCGGGCAAGCCGAGGCTAATGAACGCGAAGTAGATGATCGCGAGGAGAAAGGCGTACACGAACTATCCGTTTCGACGAGGGGTTCGAAGCGCGGCCCATGCCGCGCGGCTCAGGAGAAGTCGACGAGACCGGCGCGGGCGGCGGCCACGAGGACCTGGACGCGATCGCGCACGTTCCACTTCGACATGATGCTCCCGAGGTGTGCCTTGATCGTACCTTCAGACACGTTCAACGATTCGGCCATCTCTGAGTTCGACATGCCGAGCGAAAGCTGGTGAAGCACCTGAGATTCACGATCGGTCAGCTGAGGAAGATCGCCCGTTGGAGGCACGACCGAGGATGCGCGAACGTGCTGGACGAGGAGTGCGGTGATCTGCGGCGAGAGCGAGCTCTCACCGGCGTGCACCTGCCGGAGCGCATCGGTAATTGCCTCCGCACTGGAGTCTTTCAGCATGTAACCAGCGGCGCCAGCGGCCAGCATGGGGAGTACGGTCTCACGCGAATCGAGGGTCGTGACCGCAAGCACACGAATGTCCGGCCAGCGCTTCGTGATGGCCTCGGTGGCCTCAATGCCGTCGAGGACAGGCATCTGGATGTCCATCATGACGACGTCCGGTTGGTCCTTCTCGATCAGGTCGAGTGTCTGCTGCCCGTCATCCGCCTCACCGATCACTTTCACGTCGCCGTCCCGGGTCACCAGGTGGGCGAGTGCAAGGCGCACCAGCGGATCGTCATCAGCGATAATCACTCGAATTTCGGCCATGGACAGAAGTCTAGCGCGATTGCGCACTAACCAATTCGCCAGAGAGTTCTGGACAGAAGTTCGTTGTGACCGTTTCGATCGACTGAAAGTGTGTAATATACTAGTCGCACTGTAGTCAAGTAAGGAGGTGTACAGCCATGCTGTGGTATCAGCTCGCACGTATCCTCGGTCTACGCCCGTGAACAAGATTGGCAAGTAAGCCATAACTCCCATGGCCCCAATCGTTTCAGGCTCGCGCCCTCCTATAACCCGCACGTCGCAAGGTTCTGAACCATTGACGAGGCCGGAATCCATTGCGTTTGTCGTGTTCGCATGCGGGTCGATCACGCTTGACCTCATCAGTTTCATTACCGCGGGCGGCACGGAACACATTAGCCAAATGGTCGTGAGCATCGGCACGATGCTCTGCCTCTTGCTGTTCATCTGGTCGCCCACGTGGGCCGTCCTTATCCTCGGCGTGGCAATGTCCGTCTCATTCCTTGCCGGAAACGCCGTCGAGATGCTCCTCGCCGGGTCT
The DNA here is from genome assembly GCA_900199505.1 of Ruaniaceae bacterium KH17. GTDB lineage: Bacteria > Actinomycetota > Actinomycetes > Actinomycetales > Actinomycetaceae > KH17. Next base: position 18,534 of record FZQV01000038.1, read on the forward strand.
CTAGCTGCCCTGCTTGTCCTGAGAACGGCTGCCAGCCCGTTCGTCATGGCGTACGTGGGCGGACTTCTTGTCTCGAGCGCACTTCTGCTCTCGGGCATCGGGACCCCGGATCGCGAACCCGCCAATGTCGCCATCTACCTCTTCTTCGCGACGGCGGCTGGCGCCGTGGGCATGGCGCTGCGAACCGCGATTGTTCGCGGGCAGCAACTCGAGACTGAGCTCGCGGAGCGAGAAGAACGCGAGCACCAGGCGATTCTCGCCGAACGCCGCTGGATTGCTGGAGAGCTACACGACAGCATCGCGCACCACCTCACGATCATTTCGCTCCACGTTCAGATGCTCGACGACGAGCGGATGCGGCCCGCTTCTCAGCAGGCCATTGCGGAGGCGGCTCGGAAGGCCCTCGCGGACCTTCGGTTCGTGATCACGATCGCCGAGGAGGAGCCCGAAGGATCCGAGGACCTCACCGGTGACCTCGCCGAGGCCATCCAAGAAGCGAGTTCCGAGTTCGAGGCAGCCGGTCACGTCACCGAGGTTATTGGGGATCCGGCCGACGAAGGCATCCCGCGGGGGGCGGAGATTATCCTGGCCCGTGTGGTGCGCGAGTCCGCCACCAACATCATCAAGTACGCCGGAGTGGGGAAGATCCGATTCGTCATCGAGACGTCGCCGAAGGATGTCACGATGACCGTGCGTAGCCCCTTACCGACAAGCACTCCTCGCGTGGTCTCATCGAGCGGAACGGGCCTCGATCGCATGGCGCAGCGTGTGCTCGGTGTGAGCGGCGAGTTCAGTGCGGGGCCCGTTGACAACGAGTGGCATGTTGTGGCGCACCTGCCGTTCTCTACGTCAGCTCAGCCAAGCATGTCACCGCTTGCGGAGCGGCCTAGCGGTTATCACCGGGCGTAGCGGGCACATCCAGACGTGGGTTAGGAGCCTTGCCAAAGCCCAGCGGGTTGTCACCCCAGCGGCTTCCAGCCCTTCGGGGTGGTGATAAGGATCCGCTGCCGCGGTGTCCTCCGCGGTGTCCTCCGCGCTGCCCTTGGCGGTCGTGACGCCCGGCTGGGCCGTCACGGCCTCGGGATTGCGGGCGTACGCGATGATCTGGTGCCCGGCCGCGGCGGCCTGTGCAGTGAATCGGGAGCCGACATTGCCGGTGGCTCCGAGGCGACCGCCACGATGTGATCACGGCGGTCTTCGGGACGCATCCGCGAGCCCGTCCGGTTTGACATGTGCCTAATAGTGCCCCAGGTGGGCACCGGCTACGGAGCGTGTTCTGTCTCTTGGAGCGTCGTGGCGAGGTTGGCCCCTGACGCTCAAATAGTCGCAGGCGCCCATGTACTGTGTTCGTGGTAGTCGTCTGTAACGCGTCCGCTGGATGGGCTTACCGGGTGAACCCGGCACACTAGTAGCATGAACCAGCCGCCTGACCTTCCCGAGGTTCCGCCGGAGCCTCATCCGCGCGCGCCTCGGTGGGTTCCGGACGTGGTGCTCAGCATCGTCATGGTTGTGGCTGCGTTTGTCCCGTCTCCGGTTGCCGAGTTCAGCCCCAGTGACTCGGTGGCGTTGGTGCTCGTGCTGTTGCCGATCCTGATCCTGCCGTGGCGACGAAAGTGGCCCCTGCAGACGTTGATCCTGCTCCTCGTAATATTCGGTGCTGCCGCCGCGAACGGCACCCTCTCCCCTGGCGTTGGGATTGCCGTCGGAGCGGCGATGTTCCAGGTCACCATTCAGGGCCCCCAACTGCGCGGCCTCGTGATCGGCGCGTGCGCCGTGGTGGCGGTAATGCTTCTCACGTTGCCCGCCTCTATCGGCAGCATCTTCGATCCTCGAGTGGTTCAGTTTGGACTGATCGTTGCGTTCGCTGCAGCTGCAGGTGACGGTACCCGCTCTCGGCGGGCGTACATCGCGGCCATCGACGAGCGAGCAGAGCGCGCGATTCAGACGAGAGAATCAGAGGCACGTCGCCGTGTCAGTGAGGAACGACTTCGTATCGCGCGTGACCTCCACGACACGGTGGCACACCAGATCGCCGTCATCAGCCTCAACGCAGGCGTGGCCTCGTCCGCAGTAGATACTCGCCCGCAGAAGGCGAAGGAGGCGTTGGGAACGATTCGCACCGCTGCACGCACGGTACTCGGGGAGATCGGTGATCTGATGGCGATGCTGCGCGCCGATGACAATGGCGATGCCGACATGTCGCCCCAAGCAGGGCTTGATCGTCTGGATGAGCTTGTCGCGAGGTTCGTCCGGTCCGGCCTAGAGGTGCACACCCGTGTGGAGGGCGACCTCGACCGGGTCTCGGGTGCGGTCAGTCTTGTCGCCTATCGCGTGGCACAGGAGGCACTCACCAATGCTCACAAGCACGGGGCGGAGCACTGCGCACACGTCCTCGTGCATGTCGACCGCGAGGCGGTTGCCGTTACCGTGAGCAACCCGATGAAGTCAGGCACACCATCCCAAGAGTCGAGTAGCCCTGGGTTCGGACTCGTCGGCCTCCGTGAGCGTGTCAGCTCCGTGCGAGGCACCGTGCAGGCTGGCCCGTCTGGCGCCAGATGGAAAGTCGTAGCCCACATCCCACTCGCCAAGGAAGGATCCTCATGATCTCCGTTCTGGTCGCCGACGACCAGGTTCTGATCCGGCAGGCCGTCACCGACATCATCTCTGGCACCGCGGAAATCGAGGTGGTCGGTCACGCCGCGACGGGACGCGAGGCAGTTGATCTTGCCGAGCGCCTGCGGCCGGATGTGATCCTAATGGACATCCGGATGCCGGTTCTTGATGGAATCAAAGCAACCGAAGAGATCTGCAAGTCGCCCGTTCTCGCTTCCTCTAGGGTGCTGATCTTGACGACGTTCGAAGAGGACGAGTACGTCGTCGCCGCGTTGCGCGCCGGGGCGAGTGGCTTCGTCGGCAAGGGTGCGGAACCAGAGGCGATCGTGCGCGCGGTACGCGCGGTGCATGCTGGCGATGGGCTACTGTCTCCGGCTGCTACTCGCGCGTTGATTAATCGCTTCGTCGCCACACCCATCAGGGCGGCAACGAAATCCTTCCCCGAGCTGGACTATCTTACTGACCGAGAGCGGGAGGTTCTGCTGATGGTGGCTCAAGGACGCTCCAACTTGGAGATCTCTGAACAGCTTTTCATCTCGCCTCACACCGCCAAGACGCATGTCAACCGGATCATGACCAAGGTTCACGCGCATGACCGCGCACAGCTTGTGATCCTCGCCTACGAGTCTGGACTTATCGCTCCTGGTAGCTGAACCGCGTACTACGTTCGCGGTACACAAAGATGCCGCGTTTGCGGGACGCGCTCAACACGTCTGGTGCTGAGCATGGAGGGGTGAGAAAAACAACGACTGACAACGTACCCGCCGCGACGACAGCTTCCTCGCAGACTGACAAGAGTCGCATACTACTGATCTTCGCCGGCCTTCTGGCGGCGATGCTGCTCTCATCTCTTGACCAGACAATCTTCTCGACGGCCCTACCGACCGTCGTCGGAGAACTGAACGGCGTCAACCATATGCTCTGGGTGACGACCGCCTACCTGGTTGCTGCGACGATCATGATGCCGGTCTACGGAAAGCTTGGTGACCTCATCGGCCGCAAGGGCCTGTTCATCGGGGCGCTGTCGATCTTCGTTATTGGATCTGTCATCGGCGGACTCGCGCAGGACATGACTTGGTTGATCATCGGTCGCGCGGTCCAGGGCCTTGGCGGCGGCGGTCTGATCATCCTCTCCCAGGCGATCATCGCCGATGTCGTACCCGTTCGAGAGCGGTCGAAATACATGGGTGTCATGGGGGCTGTGTTCGGGATCTCCTCCATCGCTGGCCCGCTGCTGGGCGGATGGTTCACCGAAAGCATTGGCTGGCGGTGGGCATTCTGGATCAACATCCCACTGGGAGTGGTGGCGATCATCCTGGCCGCTGTCTTCCTGAAGCTGCCTCGCCACCGAAACAGCGTGAAGTTCGACGTATGGGGAACGCTCACGATGGCGGTCGCGGTCACCGCGATCATCCTCATCGCCTCCTGGGGCGGCACCGAGTACGAATGGGACTCGCCGACCATCCTCTGGCTGATCGTGGTTGCGGTCGTGTTCAGCGCCCTGTTCGTGTTTGCCGAGTACAAGGCGGCCGAGCCGATCATCCCGCTGTCGCTGTTCAAGTCCCGCAACTTCGTCCTCGCCACAGCTGCGGGCCTGTTCATCGGTGTTGCCATGTTCGGTGCGCTCGCCTACGTCCCCACCTACCTGCAGATCGTCACCGGCGTCAACGCGACCGTTTCGGGTCTGATGATGCTGCCGATGATTCTCGGGCTGATGGGAGGCGCGATCGTGACGGGCCAACTCGCGGCGAAGACCGGGCGATACAAGTGGATGCCGATCGCCAGCATGATCGTCCTGGCGGTCGCGCTGTGGCTGCTGTCAACGCTCAACGTGGACACGCCGATCTGGGTGCTGCTGACGTATCTGTTCATCCTCGGTGCAGGTGTCGGCCTCGGCATGCAGATCCTCGTCCTCGTGGTTCAGAACTCGTTCCCCGACTCCCAAGTCGGCACAGCCACGGCGTCGAACAACTTCTTCCGCGAGATCGGCGCCTCCCTCGGCGGCGCAGTCGTCGGGGCCCTGTTCACTGCTCGCCTTACCGATCTGCTCGCGGAACGGTTGCCCACGGATGGCCCGGCCGGCGATCTGAACTCATTCACCCCCGCGGTGATCAACGCACTGCCCGATACGATCCACGACATTGTCACCGGTGCATACAACGAGGCCCTTACGCCCGTCTTCGCGATGCTCATCCCGATGGTGCTCGCCGGTCTCGTTATCGTTCTATTCGTGGAAGAAGTTCCCCTGCGCGCTTCGCGCGATGAAGCGGGGGAGCAATCGTCCCCGGACATGGGGGTCAATGCGACCCGACCCTCTCCGACGGTTTCCTCGACGTCCAAGCCGACTACCGAGGAGATGGAGGAGATTGTGCACGGGTGACCCGCAAGACTCCGCGCGTCATCTGTCGGTTACTGACAGGTGACGCGCGACCTCACAACTGTGTTAGCAACAGAGGGCATGTGTGGAGTCTAGATTCATCCAATGATTGACAAGACAACGTCACATCACACGGTGGAGCTAGGGGTGTCTGATTTCAGGACATCGTTCACAGCATGTCTCAGCACATCCTTCACAGGCTGTGTCACGTCATCGTTCATGGGTTATAGGCCAAATTGTGTGTATGGAATTCGGGGTTTGCCCAGTATTCGTAAGGGCAAAGTCGGGGTGTACATGCTCTGGGAGCATGTTGGGTGGCTCTTACCGGGAATTCTCCTCGTTGTGGTGTATGTGATTCCAAGCTCGTGAAAAACGGCTCGACGAGTGCGGGCAGAACTCGGTGGCGATGCCGTTCGTGTGGGGCCTCGGTAACTCAAAGCCGCTCTGATGTCTCCGCTCGCGCTGTCCTGGACGCGTTCCTGTCCTGGCTATTGGGAAAGTCGGCTCAAAAAGAGCTAGCGAAACCCGACCGGTCCTTTCGTCGCCATATCGCGTGGTGCTGGGACATCCCAGTCCCGCAGCC
>FZQV01000023.1 GCA_900199505.1 Ruaniaceae bacterium KH17
CGGAAGTCTAAGTAGATCGTTGCTTCAGTATGTATTGCTTGTAGCGGAAACGCAACTGAGTTCCACAAGAGTTGTAGGTTTGATATGAGAAAGCTGTATTAAGTACGACCTTCGTCGCAGAGCTTTCGGCTCCAATCTGCGGCAATGCCGACTGGAGCCTGCGACTTCGCGCAGGATGACGAAAGCACGACGTATGCGATGACGAAAGCGCGACGCATGCGATGACGAAAGCACCACGCGTGCGATGACGAAAGCACCACGCGTGCGATGACGAAAGCACCACGCGTGCGATGACGAAAGCACCACGCGTGCGATGACGAACTCTGATTTCGACGTGGCGCGACGCGCTTGACTCAGCCAACGAGATACAGAAGAAGGGCCCCGGGTCTTCACCCGGGGCCCCTCTTGAGAAGTAAGAGTTACTTCAGGATCTTCGTCACACGGCCGGAACCAACGGTGCGGCCACCCTCACGGATAGCGAAACCGAGGCCCTCTTCCATGGCAATGGGCTGGATCAGCGACACGGTCATCTCGGTGTTGTCACCGGGCATCACCATCTCGGTGCCCTCCGGCAGCTGGATAACGCCGGTCACGTCCGTGGTACGGAAGTAGAACTGCGGACGGTAGTTCGAGTAGAACGGGTTGTGGCGGCCACCCTCGTCCTTGGCCAGGATGTAGACCTGGGCCTCGAACTCGGTGTGCGGGGTGATCGAACCCGGCTTCACAACAACCTGGCCACGCTCAACGTCATCGCGCTTGATACCGCGCAGGAGCAGACCAACGTTCTCACCAGCGTCAGCGGTGTCGAGCAGCTTGCGGAACATCTCGATACCGGTCACGGTGGTCTTGGTGGACTCCTCCTTGATACCGACGATCTCCACCTCCTCGTTCACCTTGAGCTGGCCACGCTCCACGCGGCCGGTCACAACGGTGCCGCGACCGGTGATCGTGAAGACGTCCTCAATCGGCATCAGGAAGGGCTTCTCGATGTCACGCACCGGGTCCGGGACGTTCTCGTCCACGGCGTCCATGAGCTCGGCAACGGTCGCGGCCCACTCCGGGTCACCCTCAAGAGCCTTCAGCGCGGACACGCGCACAACCGGCACGTCATCGCCGGGGAAGCCCTGCGAGGAGAGGAGCTCGCGCACCTCGAACTCGACGAGCTCGAGGATCTCCTCGTCATCCACCATGTCCGACTTGTTCAGCGCCACGAGCAGGTAGGGAACACCAACCTGGCGGGCCAGAAGAACGTGCTCGCGGGTCTGGGCCATCGGGCCGTCAGTCGCGGCAACCACAAGGATCGCCCCGTCCATCTGGGCCGCACCGGTGATCATGTTCTTGATGTAGTCAGCGTGACCAGGGGCGTCAACGTGCGCGTAGTGACGCTTCTCCGTCTGGTACTCCACGTGGGAGATGTTGATGGTGATTCCACGCTGACGCTCTTCCGGCGCCTTGTCGATCATGTCGAACGGCGTGAACGGGTTCAGCTCCGGGAACTTGTCGTGCAGAACCTTGGTAATTGCAGCGGTGAGCGTGGTCTTACCGTGGTCGACGTGTCCGATCGTTCCGATGTTCACGTGCGGCTTGGTGCGCTCAAACTTGGCCTTGGCCACTTTATTGTCCTCCTGGGACTCGGGTAGTTGTCTTGACAGCTGTCGTCAGGTACAAAGTGTACCCGCTTCGGGCGTCGAGGTCCTACGTGATTGATTGTGGGACTACTCGCCCCGGGTCTTCTTGATGATCTCCTCAGAAACATTCCTCGGAGCCTCGGCGTAGCTGTCGAACTGCATGGAATACACAGCCCGGCCCTGGGTCTTCGACCGCAGGTCACCAACGTAGCCGAACATTTCGGAAAGCGGAACCAAGGCCTGAATGACCTTGACACCCGTCGCATCATCCATCTGCTGGATCATGCCACGCCGAGAGTTGAGGTCGCCGATCACGTCACCCATGTACTCCTCAGGGGTACGCACCTCGACCTTCATCACCGGCTCAAGCAGCACCGGGTTGGCGCGCTTCGCGCCTTCCTTCAGCACCATCGAACCAGCGATCTTGAACGCCATCTCCGAAGAGTCGACGTCGTGGTAGGCGCCGTCCAGGAGGATCGCCTTCACACCCACGAGCGGGTATCCGGCAAGCACACCAACCTGCATAGCGTCCTGAATACCGGCGTCCACGCTCGGGATGTACTCGCGAGGAATGCGACCACCGGTGACCTTGTTCTCGAACTCGTAGAGCTCGCCCTCAGTGGACTCCAGCGGCTCGAAGGTGACCTGCACCTTCGCGAACTGGCCGGAACCACCGGTCTGCTTCTTGTGGGTGTAATCCACCTTCTCGACCGTCTTGCGGATGGTCTCGCGGTAGGCCACCTGCGGCTTACCCACGTTCGCCTCAACCTTGAACTCGCGACGCATACGGTCAACGATGATGTCCAGGTGGAGCTCGCCCATTCCGCCGATGACGGTCTGGCCGGTCTCCTCGTCCAGGCGAACCGTGAATGTCGGGTCCTCTTCGGCGAGCTTCTGGATGGCCGTGGAAAGCTTCTCCTGGTCACCCTTCGTCTTCGGCTCAATCGCCACGTGGATCACGGGCTCCGGGAAGGTCATCGACTCCAGCACGATCTGGTTCTGCGGGTCACACAGGGTTTCGCCCGTGGTGACATCCTTCAATCCAATGAACGCGTAGATGTGGCCAGCGTGCGCTTCCTCAACCGGGTTTTCCTTGTTGGAGTGCATCTGGAACATCTTTCCGATGCGCTCCTTCTTCCCCTTGGTGGAGTTGACGACCTGCGCGCCCTGCGCCACCTTGCCCGAGTACACCCGGACGTAGGTGAGCTTGCCGAAGAACGGGTGCGTCGCAACCTTGAAGGCCAGCGCCGCAAACGGCTCCTTCTCATCGGCCGCGCGGGAGAGCTCATCCGACTCGTGGCCCGGAACATGCCCGACGACGGCCGGCACGTCCAGCGGCGACGGCAAGTAGTCGATCACGGCGTCAAGCACGGGCTGCACACCCTTGTTCTTGAACGCCGAACCACACAGCACCGGGAACGCCTCGCCTGCGACGGTGAGGGTACGGATACCGGCCTTGATCTCCTCAACCGTGAGCTCCTCGCCCATCAGGTACTTCTCAAGCAGTGCCTCATCCGTCTCCGCAACAGCCTCAACGAGCTGGTTGCGGTAGTCCTCAGCGGCGAGCTGGAGGTCCTCGGGGATCTCCCGAACCTCGTAGTCATCGCCCTTCTTCACATCGCCGGACCACACCAGAGCGCGCATGCCGATTAGGTCGACGACGCCCTCGAAGGTGTTCTCCGCACCGATCGGAAGCTGCAGCACCAGCGGGGTCGCCTTCAGTCGGTCCTTCATGGTGCGCACCGAGAAGTAGAAGTCCGCGCCGAGCTTGTCCATCTTGTTGACGAAGCAGATGCGCGGCACGCCGTACTTGTCGGCCTGGCGCCACACCGTCTCGGTCTGGGGCTCGACACCCTCTTTGCCGTCGAACACGGCAACGGCGCCATCGAGAACGCGCAGCGAGCGCTCCACCTCAACGGTGAAGTCCACGTGACCCGGGGTGTCGATGATGTTGATCTGGGAATCGTGCCAGTAGCAGGTCGTCGCGGCGGACGTAATCGTGATGCCGCGCTCCTGCTCCTGCTCCATCCAGTCCATCGTCGACGCACCATCGTGGGTCTCGCCGATCTTGTAGTTGATGCCCGTGTAGAACAGGATGCGCTCAGTCACGGTGGTCTTACCGGCATCGATGTGAGCCATGATGCCGATGTTGCGGACCTTGTTCAGGTCAGTCAGCACGTCAAGTGCCACGCTAGGTCTCTTCTCGTTCGAGGTGTACAGAAAGTTAGTGATTACCAGCGGTAGTGAGCGAACGCGCGGTTCGACTCCGCCATCTTGTGCGTGTCCTCGCGGCGCTTGACCGCGGCACCCAGACCGTTCGAGGCGTCCAGAATCTCGTTCATGAGACGCTCCGTCATGGTCTTCTCACGGCGCTGCCGCGCGTAGTCCACCAGCCAGCGCATCGAGAGCGCCTGGGCGCGGGTGGCCCGGACCTCGACCGGCACCTGGTACGTGGCGCCACCAACGCGGCGGGAACGCACCTCAAGGGTGGGGCGGATGTTGTCCAGCGCGCGCTTCAACACGACAACCGGGTCCTGGTCCGTCTTCGCACGGACACCCTCAAGGGCGCCGTAGACGATGGACTCGGCGATGGACTTCTTGCCATCGAGCAGCACGCGGTTCACGAGCTGCGTGACAACCGGCGAACCGTACACCGGGTCAACAACGAGGGGGCGCTTCGGCGCGGGGCCCTTACGAGGCATTACTTCTTCTCCTTCTTGGCGCCGTACTGGCTACGCGCCTGCTGGCGGCCACGAACACCCTGGGTGTCCAGCGCTCCGCGCACGATCTTGTAACGCACACCCGGAAGGTCACGCACACGGCCGCCACGCACGAGCACGATCGAGTGCTCCTGCAGGTTGTGACCAACGCCAGGGATGTAGGCCGTCACTTCGATTCCGCTCGAGAGGCGCACACGCGCGACCTTACGAAGCGCCGAGTTCGGCTTCTTCGGCGTGGTCGTGTACACGCGCGTGCACACGCCGCGGCGCTGCGGGCTGCCCTTAAGGGCCGGGGTCTTCGAGGTCCCGGTCTTGCTCGTCCGGCCCTTCCGGACCAGCTGCTGAATCGTTGGCACTAGGTCTCCGCCTTTTTTCGTGTTGATGTATCTCTATGCTCGGCACCGCTAGTCCCCCGAATGCGGCACGTGTCCCCACCTGAGATCGGTAGGGATGCCGCGCGGGAAACTCTCCCACTCCTCGAGCGGTGAATCGCTCGGGGCATATTCGAGGGCCCGGCAGAGCGGGCACCGCGAACAAGATTACTCGTAGCTACTATGCAGCGTCAAAGTTCTGCGGGAACTACCCGGGTGTTCTTCGCCACTCCCAGGCGTTTGTCTTCGTGTGTTCGTCCGATTGTCGTCATTCTGCGCGAAGCGAAGCGCAGTCGCAGAATCCAGACCTTGGCGCTGAATTGCGTTCCTAGATCCTGCGACTGCATTCGCTTCGCTCATTCCGCGCAGGATGACGATGAGGGGGTGGAGCCACCGGCTCCACCCCCTCACTTCGATCAATCGATCAGGTCCAGCTGGACGGGTCGATGGCGAAGCCGCCGCCGTCCGAGAAGTCCAGATCGTCGATGATAAGCGGATCGGACTCGCGTACCGGCGCGAAATCGATCTCCGAGTAGCCGTAGCGTGCGAACGCCGCGGCCTTCGCCTCTTCGGTGGGCGCCACATCCACGTCGCGGTAACGGCTCAGACCGGTACCGGCCGGGATCAGCTTTCCGAGGATCACGTTCTCCTTGAGGCCGAGCAGAGGGTCCGTGCGCCCGGACATCGCGGCCTCCGTGAGGACCTTGGTGGTCTCCTGGAAGGACGCGGCCGAGAGCCACGATTCCGTGGCCAGCGAGGCCTTCGTGATACCCATCAGCTCGGGGCGACCCGAGGCCGGCGTACCGCCCTCAGAGACCACGCGACGGTTCTCCGTCTCGAAGCGGCCACGCTCCATGAGCTCACCCGGCAGCAGGTTTGTGTCACCCGAATCGAGCACGGTCACGCGGCGTAGCATCTGCCGCACGATGACCTCGATGTGCTTGTCGTGGATGTCCACACCCTGGCTGCGGTAGGTCTCCTGCACCTGGTCCACGAGGTGCTTCTGCACCGCGCGCGGGCCGAGGATGCGCAGGACCTTCTTCGGGTCCACCGCACCGGCCACCAGCTGCGTACCGACGGCCACGTGATCGCCGTCCTGCACGAGCAGGCGCGAGCGCTTCGAGACCGGGTAGAGCGAAGGCTCCGAGCCGTCGTCGTGCGTGATCTTGATCTGACGCGTACGCTCCGTCTCCTCGATCGACACGCGGCCCGAGGCCTCGGCGATCGGCGCCTCACCCTTGGGGGTGCGCGCCTCGAAGAGCTCCTGAACACGCGGCAGACCCTGCGTGATGTCCTCCGCGGACGCCGCACCACCGGTGTGGAAGGTACGCATCGTCAGCTGAGTACCGGGCTCACCGATCGACTGCGCCGAGATGATACCCACGGCCTCACCGATGTCCACCAGCTTGCCGGTGGCCAGCGAGCGGCCGTAGCACATCGCGCAGGTGCCCACCTTCGAGGCGCAGGTGAGGACCGAACGGACCTTCACCTCCGTCACGCCGGCAGCGACCAGCTTGTTGATCACAACATCGCCGACGTCGATCCCGGCCTCCGCGATCACGTTGCCATCGGCATCGGTCACGTCGGCAGCGAGCGTGCGGGAGTAGACCGAAGTCTCCACCGTGTCCGCGCGGCGCACCGTGCCGCCCTCGGACGTGGCGATCGGCAGGGTCAGGCCCTGCTTCGTGCCACAGTCCTGCTCGCGGATGATCACGTCCTGCGACACGTCCACGAGGCGGCGCGTCAGGTACCCCGAGTCCGCGGTACGCAGAGCCGTATCCGCCAGACCCTTACGGGCACCGTGCGTTGCGATGAAGTACTCGAGAACCGAGAGGCCCTCGAAGTAGTTCGACTTGATCGGGCGCGGAATGATCTCACCGTTCGGATCGGCCACGAGACCACGCATACCGGCGATCTGGCGGACCTGCATCCAGTTACCACGGGCACCAGAGGACACCATCTTGTTGACGGCGTTCTCATCCGTGAAGTTCTCACGCATGGCCTCGGCAACATCGTTCGTGGCGTCCGTCCACAGGTCGATGAGCTCCGAGCGGCGCTCCTCATCCGTGGTCAGACCCATGTCGAACTGCTCCTGGATCTTCTCGGCCTTGGCCTCGTAGCCCTCCAGGATCTCCGCCTTCTTCGGGGGCACGACGACGTCGGACACCGAGATGGTCACGCCCGAGCGGGTGGCCCAGTAGTAGCCAGCAGCCTTCAGCGCGTCCAGCGACTCGGCCACGTCCACCTTGGGGTAGCGCTCGGCCAGATCGTTCACGATCACCGAGAGTTCCTTCTTGCCGACAACCTCGTTCACGTACGGGTAGTCAATGGGGAGGGTCTCGTTGAAGGTCATCCGGCCCAGCGTGGTCTCCACCAGCTCATCATCGATGGGCAGCTTGACCTGCGCACCGAGGGCGAGTTCGCCAGCGTCGAATGCCATGAGGGCTTCGGCCACAGAGGAGAAGGACCGGCCTTCGCCAATGGCCCCATCCTGCTGCGAGGTGAGGTGGAACAGGCCAATGATCATGTCCTGCGAGGGCATGGTCACCGGGCGGCCGTCCGAGGGCTTCAGGATGTTGTTCGAGGAGAGCATCAGGATGCGCGCCTCGGCCTGGGCTTCTGGAGAGAGCGGCAGGTGCACAGCCATCTGGTCGCCGTCGAAGTCCGCGTTGAACGCACCACACACGAGCGGGTGCAGCTGGATCGCCTTACCCTCAACGAGCTGCGGCTCGAACGCCTGGATTCCGAGACGGTGCAGCGTGGGTGCACGGTTCAGCAGCACCGGGTGCTCGCGGATGACCTCTTCGAGGACGTCCCACACCTGGGCGCGGCCGCGCTCCACCATGCGCTTCGCCGCCTTGATGTTCTGCGCGTGGTTCAGGTCCACAAGGCGCTTCATCACGAACGGCTTGAACAGTTCGACAGCCATTTCCTTCGGCAGACCGCACTGGTGCAGCTTCAGGGTGGGGCCGACGACGATGACCGAACGGCCCGAGTAGTCAACGCGCTTACCGAGCAGGTTCTGGCGGAACCGGCCCTGCTTGCCCTTGAGCATGTCGGAGATCGACTTCAACGCACGGTTACCGGGGCCCGTCACCGGGCGGCCGCGGCGACCGTTATCGAACAGTGCGTCAACGGCCTCCTGAAGCATGCGCTTCTCGTTGTTGACGATGATCTCCGGCGCGTTCAGGTCCAGCAGCCGCTTGAGGCGGTTGTTGCGGTTGATCACGCGGCGGTACAGGTCGTTGAGGTCCGAGGTGGCGAAGCGGCCACCATCGAGCTGCACCATGGGGCGCAACTCCGGCGGGATCACCGGAACAACCTCGAGCACCATGCCCAGCGGAGAGTTCTCCGTGGTCAGGAACGAGTTCACGACCTTGAGTCGCTTGAGGGCGCGGGTCTTGCGCTGGCCCGTGCCGGTGGCGATGATCTCGCGTAGCAACAGGGCCTCGGCCTCAAGATCGAACGTGGCCAGGCGCTTCTGGATCGCCTCGGCGCCCATGAAGCCCTCGAAGTAGATCCCGTAGCGGGCCTTCAGTTCGCGGTACAGGTTCTCGTCACCCTCAAGGTCACCGACCTTCAGGTTCTTGAACCGGTCCCACACCTTGCCGACCATGTCCAGATCGTTGTCCGCCTTACGGCGAATCGCGGCGACCTCACGGTCCGCGGACTTCTTGATCTTGTCGATCGCGTCCTTCTTGGACCCCGCGGCCTCGAGCTCGGCCACATCGGCTTCGAGCTTCTCCAGGCGCGCATTGATGTCCACATCGCGGCGCTGCTCGATCTGCGAGCGCTCGACATCGATCTCGGCCTGCAGGTTCGGCAGATCCTCGTGGCGGCCATCCTCGTCCACGCTCGTCACCATGTACGCAGCGAAGTAGATGACCTTCTCCAGGTCCTTCGGCGCCAGGTTCAGCAGGTAACCGAGGCGCGAAGGCACGCCCTTGAAGTACCAGATGTGCGTGACAGGGGCGGCCAGCTTGATGTGACCCATACGATCGCGGCGCACCTTGGAGCGAGTGACCTCGACTCCACAGCGCTCACAGACGATGCCCTTGTAGCGCACACGCTTGTACTTACCGCAGTTGCACTCCCAGTCCCGGGTGGGGCCGAAGATCTTCTCGCAGAAGAGCCCGTCCTTTTCCGGCTTCAGGGTGCGGTAGTTGATCGTTTCCGGCTTCTTCACCTCGCCGTGCGACCACGCGCGAATCTGATCCGCGCCCGCCAGTCCGATGTGAAGTTGGTCGAAGACATTAACGTCCAGCAAAACCGTTCCTTACCTTAAATCTCTTCGACGCGGGAGGCGTCAGGGCGGCGGGACAGGTCGATGCCGAGCTCTTCCGCAGCGCGGAAGACATCGTCGTCGGAGTCCTTCAGTTCGATCACGTTGCCAGCGGCGTCGAGAGCCTCGACGTTCAGGCACAGGGAGCGCATTTCCTTGATCAGGACCTTGAAGGACTCAGGAACGCCCGGTTCGGGAACGTTCTCGCCCTTCACGATTGCCTCATAGACCTTCACGCGACCGCTGATGTCGTCAGACTTGATCGTCAGCAGCTCCTGCAGTGCGTAGGCGGCGCCATAGGCCTCCAGGGCCCACACCTCCATCTCACCGAAGCGCTGGCCACCGAACTGCGCCTTACCACCGAGCGGCTGCTGGGTGATCATCGAGTACGGGCCAGTGGAGCGGGCGTGGATCTTGTCCTCGACCAGGTGGTGCAGCTTCAGGATGTACATGTAGCCCACGGAGATCGGGTCCGGGAACGGCTCGCCGGAGCGGCCGTCGAAGAGCCGAGCCTTGCCGTCCGGGCCAACCATGTGCTCGCCGTCGCGGTTCGGGATCGTGTTGGAGAGCAGGCCCTCCAGCTCGTCCGTGTGCAGACCATCGAACACCGGGGTGGCAACGGGCGTACCCGGCTCACCCTTCAGAGCGGACTCCGGCAGGGACTTCGCCCACGCCTCGCCCGCCTTGAGGGCCTCGGTCACGTCCCAACCCTGCTGCGCAACCCACCCAAGGTGGAGCTCGAGTACCTGGCCGATGTTCATGCGGCCGGGCACACCCAACGGGTTCAGGATGATGTCCACCGGGGTACCGTCCGGAAGGAACGGCATGTCCTCAATCGGCAGGATGCGGGAAATGACACCCTTGTTTCCGTGGCGGCCGGCCAGCTTGTCGCCGTCCGTGATCTTGCGACGCTGCGCGATGTACACGCGCACCATCTGATTCACGCCCGGGGGCAGCTCGTCATCGTCCTCGGCGTTGAATTCCTTCACACCGATCACGATTCCGGACTCGCCGTGCGGCACCTTCAGCGAGGTGTCACGGACCTCGCGCGCCTTCTCACCGAAGATCGCGCGCAGCAGGCGCTCCTCACTGGTCAGCTCGGTCTCACCCTTCGGGGTGACCTTTCCAACCAGGATGTCGCCAGCCTCAACCTCGGCGCCGATCCGGATGATGCCGCGCTCGTCGAGGTTCGCCAGCACATCCTCAGCCACGTTCGGGATGTCCCGAGTGATCTCTTCCGGACCGAGCTTGGTCTCGCGGGCATCGATCTCGTGCTCTTCGATGTGGATCGAGGTGAGCACGTCATCGGCCACGATGCGCTGCGACAGGATGATCGCGTCCTCGTAGTTGTAACCCTCCCAGGACATGAACGCCACGAGCAGGTTACGGCCAAGCGAGAGCTCGCCCTCATCCGTGGACGGGCCATCGGCGAGGACCTGACCGGCCTCCACACGATCGCCCTCGTTCACCAGCACGCGCTGGTTGTACGAGTTGCCCTGGTTCGAGCGGCGGAACTTCTGCACGCGGTAGATCTTGCTCTCGCCCTCGTCACTCATCACGTGGATGAGATCGGCCGAGACCTCGGTGACCACACCGGCCTTCGCGGCAACAAGCACGTCACCGGCGTCCACCGCCGCGCGCATCTCCATCCCGGTACCCACGAGCGGGGCCTCCGGACGGATCAGCGGCACGGCCTGGCGCTGCATGTTCGCACCCATGAGGGCGCGGTTCGCGTCGTCGTGCTCGAGGAACGGGATCATGGCCGTGGCGACCGACACCATCTGGCGGGCCGAAACGTCCATGTAGTCCACGTCGTCGACCGGAACGAGCGCAGGCTCACCACCGGCAGTGCGGACGAGAACCTGGTCCTCGGTGAACTTGCCCTTCTTGTCCAGATCGGCGGTGGCCTGTGCGATGACGTAACGGTCTTCGTCGTCGGCAGTGAGGAATACGACCTCGTCCGTGACGACACCCTTCACGACCTTCCGGTACGGGGTCTCGATGAAACCGAAGGGGTTGATCCGGCCATAGGTAGCCAGCGAACCGATCAGACCAATGTTCGGGCCTTCAGGCGTCTCGATGGGGCACATGCGGCCGTAGTGAGACGGGTGAACGTCGCGGACTTCCATGCCCGCGCGGTCACGGGACAGACCACCCGGTCCAAGCGCCGAGAGACGACGCTTGTGGGTGAGACCCGCGAGCGGGTTGTTCTGGTCCATGAACTGCGAGAGCTGCGACGTACCGAAGAACTCGCGGATCGCGGCCACCACCGGGCGGATGTTGATCAGCGTGGTGGGGGTAATCGCCTCGACATCCTGCGTGGTCATGCGCTCACGCACCACGCGCTCCATGCGGGACAGGCCAGTCCGAACCTGGTTCTGGATCAGCTCGCCCACCGCGCGGATGCGACGGTTGCCGAAGTGATCGATGTCATCGGTCTCGACCGGCACCTCAATCGACTTGCCATCGCGAGTGCCGTCAACGGTCGTGGCACCCTTGTGCAGCGCGGCCAGATACTGGATCGTGGCAACGATGTCATCGTTCGTCAGAACGGACTCGTTCAGCTCCTTCTCCAGGCCCAGCTTCTTGTTGAGCTTGTAGCGGCCCACCTTGGCAAGGTCATACCGCTTCGGGTTGAAGTAGTAGCCCTCAAGCAGGTTGCGGCCGGCTTCCACCGTGGGCGGCTCGCCCGGGCGCAGCTTCTTGTAGATGTCAACCAGCGCCTCCTCCTGGGTCTGGACCGTGTCCTTCTCCAGGGTCTCCAGCACCACCGGGTAGTCCGCGAACTTCTCGCGGATCTCCGTCTCGGTCAGCCCGAGTGCCTTGAGGAAGTGAGTGATGGACTGCTTACGCTTGCGGTCCACGCGCACGCCCACGGCGTCGCGCTTGTCAATCTCGAACTCCAGCCACGCACCACGCGACGGGATCATCTTCGCGGCGAAGATGTCCTTGTCCGAGGTCTTGTCGGCCTGGCGCTCGAAGTAGACGCCCGGGGAACGCACGAGCTGCGACACGACGACGCGCTCGGTTCCATTGACGATGAAGGTGCCCTTCTCCGTCATGAGCGGGAAATCGCCCATGAAGACGGTCTGGGACTTGATCTCGCCCGTGGTGTAGTTGACGAACTCGGCCGTCACATACAACGGGGCGCAGTATGTGAAGTCCTTCTCCTTACACTCATCGGCCGTGTATTTGGGCGGCTCGAAGCGGTGATCGGAGAACGAGAGCGACATCGTCTGCCCGAAGTCCTCGATCGGAGAGAGCTCAGCGAAGATCTCCTCCAGACCGGAACTCGTGGGGACATTCTTGTCACCCGTGGAACGCGCGTCTTCGACGCGCTGACGCCACGCTTCATTACCGAGAAGCCAATCGAAGCTTTCGGTCTGAAGGCCCAGCAGGTCCGGGGCCTGCAATGGTTCGTGGATCTTCGCGAAGGAAACGCGAGACGGGTTCACC
The DNA here is from genome assembly GCA_900199505.1 of Ruaniaceae bacterium KH17. GTDB lineage: Bacteria > Actinomycetota > Actinomycetes > Actinomycetales > Actinomycetaceae > KH17. The sequence goes on from FZQV01000023.1 coordinate 12,458, forward strand.
TTGTTTTGAACGGCGGAAGAAGGGGTGCGCGAGGCAGCCAAAGGGGTGTGTCCTTCCCTGCAGGATTGTGTACACGTGCGCTCAGGCACACTTCTCCCCCGAGGGAGACGAAGGGCTGGCGCAAATCGTCAGTCTAATGGGCGCGGACGGGCGCTGTAAAGCTGAAACAGCCGAATATGGGTGAGGCCCGCACCACATGTGCGGGCCTCACCGATGCGCTCTGGGGTCCGTTCGGACCCCGCAGCGCGAGGTACTACTTGAGAACGACGGTGGCGCCGGCGCCCTCGAGGGCCTCCTTGGCCTTCTCCGCCGTCTCCTTGTTCACGCCCTCGAGCACGGCCTTGGGGGCCGAGTCGACGAGGTCCTTGGCCTCCTTGAGGCCCAGCGAGGTCAGCGTGCGGACCTCCTTGATGACCTGGATCTTCTTGTCGCCGATGGCCTCGAGGACGACGTCGAACTCGTCCTTCTCTTCAGCGGCAGCGGCCTCGCCGCCACCCGCAGGGGCGGCAACAGCAACAGCGGCCGGAGCGGCAGCGGTCACTTCGAAGACCTCTTCGAACTTCTTCACGAACTCGGAGAGCTCAATGAGCGAAAGCTCCTTGAAAGCTTCAATGAGCTCGTCGGTGGTCAGCTTCGCCATGATGGCGTTCCTTCCTGTTGGTCTGCTACGCGAGCAGGGTTGGTTCTTGCCGGGGCTTACGCCTCGGCGGCCTGCTTCTCGCGCAGGGCATCAATGGTCCGCACGGCCTGCGATGCAGGTGCGGTGAAGACGTATGCAGCCTGGAACAGCGACGCCTTGAGGGCGCCAGCAGCCTTGGCAAGCAGTACGTCGCGGCTCTCCAGCTCCGCGAGCTTGTTGACGTCGTCGGCCGAGAGAACTCGACCATCGAAGTAACCACCCGTGATAACGAGCTGAGAGTTGTCCTTGGCGAAGGTCTTCAGCGCCTTTGCAGCCTCGGGAGCCTCACCGGTCACAAACGTGATAGCGGTGGGGCCGGACAGGAGCTCGGCAATTTCACCGACACCCGCCTCCTTGGCAGCAATGGACGCCAGAGTGTTCTTCGCCACGGCGTAGGTCGCGGTTCCTGCGAGCGAACGGCGAAGCGTCTTCAGCTTCTCCACGCTCAGACCGCGATACTCGGTCAGCAGAACAGCGTTCGACTCGCGGAACTTCTCCGTGAGTTCGGCAACTGCAGCCGCCTTGTCGGGCCTCGCCATGGCCTCTCCTTCCATTACGTGGTGCCGCCACCATCACGAAAAAGCCCCGGCGCAGATGCGCACGGGGCATGAAGCTCTGTAACGTACCTGCGCGGGTTCCGAGACGGATTTATCCCCACCGAAGCGGGAGACCAGCGGTCTTTGGCTCGTTCATACTAGCCGGGGACGACGCCGTCGGCCAAGTTAGTGCGCCGTGACATCCCGCACTCGGCGATGCATGCAGCCGTCATTCTGCGTGGAAGGAGCGAAAGCGAATGGAGTCGCAGAATCCAGAAACTCACGTCGAAACAGACGCACTGCCTGGATCCTGCGACTCCGCTTCGCTCCGCGCAGGATGACGAACGCTAGAACGCCGGGATGAGCTCTCCGTTCGGCCAGGTCTCCGTGATGAACGTGCGCACGTCCTCCGAGGTCAGCAGGTCCACGAGCTTCGTGATGCCCTCGGTATCCGCGTCCGCGCTGCGGTAGGCCACGATGTTCACGTACGGGTTGTCCTCCGGGTTCTCCAGCGCGATCGCGTCCGTGGCCGGGACGAGGCCCGCCTCGAGCGCGTAGTTGCCGTTGATCACAGCAGCGGAGACGTCCGGAAGCGTGGTCGGCAGGATCGCAGCCTCAAGCTCCACGATCTCAATGTTCTTCGGGTTGTCCACGATGTCCAAGACCGTCGGAGACTCCGCGTCCGCGTCCAGCGTGAGCACTCCCTGATCCTGCAGGAGGAGGAGTGCGCGGCCACCATTGGAGGGGTCATTCGGGATCGAGACCTTAGCGCCGTCGGGCAGATCCGCCAGCGAACTGAGCGTCTCGGAGTAGGCGCCGAAAGGCTCGATGTGAATACCCACCGAGTGCGCGAAATCGTAGCCCTGATCCGCGACCTGCTGATCGAAGTACGGAATGTGCTGGAAGTAGTTGGCGTCGATGTCGCCCTTCTCCAGCGTCTCGTTCGGCAGCACATAGTCGGTGAACTCGGTGACCACGATCTTGATGCCAGCGTCCGCCGCGAGGCCCGAGGACTCGAGGTAGTCGAGGATCTCGGCGTGCGGGGTGGGCGAGGCGCCCACGCGGACCTCGATCACGCCGTCAGCGTTCGGAGTGGTGAGCGACTCGGTGGCGCCAGCTCCACTGTCCGAACTGCAAGCGCTGAGCGCGATAACCGCAGCGGCGGCAGTAGCAATGAGTTTCTTCATGGTTATGTCACTTTCTTTTGGGGGTTGGGTTCTGGGTTGGCGCCCTGGATCCTGCGACTTCGCGCAGGATGACGAAGAGGGGCGCCGTTCGATCCGGCTGGGGGTGGCGCGCTTAGCGGTGATCCACCAGCCGGCTGAGCATGTCGCCAGACATCTGGACGGCCTGAACGATCAGCACGATCACCACGACCGTGATGACCATGACGTCGATCTGGTAACGCTGGTAGCCGTGGTTCATGGCGAGCTGGCCGAGCCCCCCGCCGCCGATCGCGCCCGCCATCGCGCCGTACGAGATCAGCGTGATGACGAGGACCGTGGCGGACTGGACGAGAGCCGGAAGCGCTTCTCGGACGACGACGTCGAACATGATCCGCGTGCGCGTGGCACCCATCATGCGGGCGGCCTCGATCTTGCCCGAATCCACCTGCAACAGGTTGGTCTCAACGAGTCGGGCAAAGAACGGGATCGCGGCGAGAGTCAGCGAGAACACGGCGGCGGGCCAGCCGATCGCATTGCCGACGACGACTCGCGTGAGCGGGATCAGCAGGATCGCCAAGATGATGTACGGGATCGAGCGGCCCACATTAATGATCACGCCGAGGAGCCGGTTCAGCCACGGACTCGGGGCGAGGCCGCGCGGCGAGGTCGCCACCACGGCAACTCCCACAGCCAGGCCGATGATCACGGTGAAGAGCGTGGCGAAGAACGTGGTGTAGAGAGTCTCGAGGGTGGCGGGCCAGAGCTGTTCCTGGATCGTGCGGTTATCGAACCACATTGTCCCTCCCCTCAACGTGGAGGCCGTTCTCACGCAAGGCGCGTGCCACGACCTCGGTGGCGTGAGTGGGAGTGGAGATCGCGACGCGGCCCACTTGGACGCCGTCGATCGTCTCGAGAGTGCCGGCGGCAATATCGCCACCCGCCCTCGCGATCTGCTCGAAGACCCGCGCCCCCGTGGGGTTGCCGGGCATTGAGGTGAAGAACACGTCCAGCGAGGCGTCCGAATCCACCGGCAGCGGCGGAAGCGGCGCGAGCGAGTGCGACAGGCGCGTGCGAGCATCCGCGACGACGTCCCGAACCCGGCCCGTCTCGACGATGCGACCATGCTCGAGGAGGGTGACGCCGTCGCACACCGCGCGGACCACCTCCATCTCGTGGGTGATGATCACAACCGTGACGCCGAGGCGATCGCGGATGTCCCGGACGAGGTCGAGGATCGCGTTGGTGGAACCGGCATCGAGGGCGGATGTGGGCTCATCGAGCAGCAGCACATCCGGCTCGGTAATCAGGGCGCGGGCGATGCCGACGCGCTGACGCTGGCCACCGGAGAGCTGCCCGGGGTAGGCCGCGCCGCGGTCGCCAATGCCGACGAGCGTGAGCAACTCCTGCGCCTTCGCCAGCGCCGTGGCCTTATCCGTGCCGGAGACGCGCAGCGGGTAAGCAATGTTCGAGAGGGCCGTACGCGAATCGAAGAGGTGCACGTTCTGGAAGACCATGCCGATTGTGCGGCGAGCGAGACGCAGATCCTTCTCGCCGAGCGCCGCGATGTCCTGGCCGGCCAGCTCGATCGCGCCCTCCGTGGGACGCTCAAGGCCGGTGAGGCAGCGCACCAGCGTGGACTTGCCCGCGCCGGACTCCCCCACGATGCCGTGGATCGTGGCCTTGTCGATGTGGAGCGAAACGCCATCCAGCGCGGTGACGTCGCCGTACACCTTCCGCAGGTTGCGCAACGTAATCATGTGACTCCATCGGTCCTAGCGTTAGCACCCTCACCCGAAACCGGGGGGTTGCTGCAGCGTCAACGAGCTAGGTCTCTCAGCTGCTCTTGATGTGATCGCTGTAAGCGTAGCGCGTCCGAGCATGTTCGCGGCACCCGCAGAGGCGGAAAGTGAGTGAAAACACGACGGAGGGGCCGATAGCTTTCGCTACCGGCCCCTCCGGATGTCAGAGTGACTTACGCCTTCTTGGCGAGGTCCAGCGGAATGCCGGGGCCCATCGTGGTGGCCATGGTGGCCTTCGAGATGTAGCGGCCCTTAGCGGACGCCGGCTTGTGACGCAGAACCTCTTCGTACGCGGCGGTGAAGTTCTCCAGGAGCTGGTCCTCGGAGAACGACGTCTTGCCAACGATGAAGTGCAGGTTCGAGTGCTTGTCCACGCGGAACTCGATACGGCCACCCTTGATGTCCGTGACAGCCTTAGCCACGTCCATCGTCACGGTGCCGGTCTTGGGGTTCGGCATGAGGCCACGCGGGCCGAGGACGCGGCCGAGCTTACCGACCTTACCCATCAGGTCCGGGGTGGCAACGGCGGCGTCGAAATCGGTGTACCCAGCGGCCACCTTCTCGATCAGCTCGTCGCCACCAACCTCGTCCGCACCAGCGTCCAGCGCCTGCTGGGCGCGCTCACCGACGGCGAAGACCAGGACCCGAGCGGTCTTACCGGTGCCGTGCGGGAGCGAGACGGTGCCACGCACCATCTGGTCCGCCTTGCGGGGGTCCACGCCGAGGCGCAGAGCGACCTCAACCGTGGCATCGAACTTGGTGGGCGAGGTCTCCTTGGCGAGGGCAACGGCCTCCGCCGGGGTGTACGCAACGCCTGCGTGAATCTTCTCAGCGGCCTTCTTGTAGCCCTTGCTGCGCGATGTCATCTGCTTCTCCTTTGCAGTCGTGGTGTGCGGGCCCGCGCGGCCCTACCACTCGCCGTCGGAAACGGCGGTCAATTAGTCCTGAACGGTGATGCCCATGGAGCGGGCGGTGCCGGCGATAATCTTCGCGGCCGCGTCCACATCATTGGCGTTGAGGTCAACCATCTTCTGCTCGGCGATTTCCTTCACCTGGGCAAGGGTGAGCGAAGCCACCTTGTCCGTGTGCGGGGTCGACGAGCCCTTCTGCACGCCTGCAGCCTTCTTGATCAGCTCGGCGGCCGGCGGGGTCTTGGTGATGAACGTGAACGAGCGGTCCTCGTACACGGTGATCTCCACCGGGATGACGTTTCCACGCTGCGACTCGGTCGCGGCGTTGTACGCCTTGCAGAACTCCATGATGTTGACGCCGTGCTGGCCCAGCGCGGGGCCGATCGGCGGGGCCGGGTTGGCCGCACCAGCCTGGATCTGGAGCTTGATCAGGCCGGCAACCTTCTTCTTGGGAGGCATTTCGGGTCCTTTTTTCTACTTCACTACCGCGCGTTCACGCGGCCTGACTCAGATCTTGGCGACCTGAGAGAACGAGAGCTCGACCGGTGTCTCCCGGCCGAAGATGGAGACGAGCACCTTGAGCTTCTGGCTCTCCGCGCTGATCTCCGAGATAGTTGCGGGCAGAGTCTCGAACGGGCCATCGGTCACAGTCACCGATTCGCCGATCTCGAAATCCACCACCACAGGCGCCGCGGCCTTGCCGCCGGACGCCTTCTTGGGTGCCGCTGCAGGAGCGGCCGCCTTCTGCGCCGCCGGGGCGAGCATCGAGACGACCTCGTCCTCGCTGAGCGGCACCGGGTTGTGCGAGTTGCCCACGAATCCGGTGACGCCCGGTGTGTGCCGCACGCACCCCCACGACTCGTTGTTCATCTCCATGCGCACGAGAACGTACGAGGGGATGCGCACCCGCGTCACCAGCTTGCGCTGGGAATTCTTGATCTCCACGACCTCTTCCATGGGGACTTCCACCTGGAAGATGTAGTCCTCCATGTTCAGCGACTGAATGCGGAACTCGAGGTTCTGCTTCACGCGCTTCTCGAAGCCAGCGTACGAGTGGATCACGTACCAGTCGCCCGGCAGGAAGCGGAGTTCCTTGCGGAACAGGGCCTCGGGGTCTTCTTCGGAGTCCTCGGCAACCTCTGGCTCCGCCTCGGGCTCGGCGATCTCTGCACCCAGCCCGACGACGTCGGCCTCCTCCGCAACGTCCACAACGGCGTCCTCTGCGGTCACTTCGGGCACAACAACCTCATCGTCCACGGACTCGGGGACGATGGGGAGATCGGAGAAGACTCCGGAATCGTGAGACACGAAATGATCCTGCTTTCTTGAGCTTTAGCCGCCGAACGTGAGCATTGCGAGTTGGCCGTACAGGAAGTCCAGCACGCCCACGAACACCATCACCGCGAGCACAAACAGCAGCACGACGGCGAAATATGTCCACAGCTCCTCGCGAGAGGGCCGCACCACCTTGCGAAGCTCGGCGATGATCTGGCGCACGAAAAGCCACATCCGGGAGAAGATGTTGCCGCTCTTCTTCTCGGCCTTCTGAACGCTCTCGCTCATGCCATTCCTTCGTTGTACGTGAATCCCACGGCGATGGCCGCCGGGGAAACCTGCAGGGCAGGCGGGACTCGAACCCGCAACCGCCGGTTTTGGAGACCGGTGCGCTACCAATTGCGCCACTACCCTTTGCGTCCGTGCGCGAGGATCAAGTTTACCGCACTCTAGGCGCAGAAAATCTTGGGCCTCGTCAAGGCACCCGCACGAGTCTACGTGCCGCTCGGCGCTTGAGTCCAGCCGCAATGAAGGCCAGCGGACGTGACGTGCGTCCCGTTGCGGTCTTGGCCCCAGCGACTTGCGCGAAGAAAGATAGCCACTCAGTGAGAAGACCACCCTCTCATGTGGTGCTCGGCGCCGAGAAAGGGAAGAATCGTCCCGTGACTAAAAACCGCGTCTCCGCACGCCTCTCCGCAATTGCCGAGTCCGCCACCCTCGCCGTCGACGCGAAAGCAAAGGCCCTCAAGGCCGCTGGCCGTCCCGTGATCGGCTTCGGTGCCGGTGAACCCGATTTCCCCACACCCGATTACATCGTGGAGGCCGCCATCCGGGCGGCCTCGGATCCGGTGAACCACCGCTACTCCCCCGCCGCCGGACTGCCCGTGCTGCGCGAGGCGATCTCCGCCAAGACCAAGCGTGATGCTGGTTATGACGTCCCGGCGAGCCAGATCCTCGTGACAAACGGCGGCAAGCAGGCCGTGTACCAGGCCTTCGCAGCAGTGGTGGACGAGGGCGATGAGGTCATCCTCCCCGCCCCCTACTGGACCACATATCCTGAAGCGATCGCGCTCGCCGGTGGCGTGCCCGTCGAGGTTTTCGCGGGACCGCAGCAGGACTACATCCCCACCGTGGAGCAGCTTGAGGCCGCCCGCACCGAGCGCACCAAGGCGCTCCTGCTGTGTAGCCCCTCGAACCCCACTGGTGCCGTGTGGTCCCCCGAGCAGCTTGAGGCCGTCGGTAACTGGGCGCTCGAGCACGGCGTCTGGGTCATCACGGACGAGATCTACGAGCACCTCGTCTACGACGACACCCCCACCGGCGCCATTCTGAACCTCGTCCCCGAGCTCGCGGACACCACGATCGTGCTGAACGGCGTGGCCAAGACCTTCGCAATGACCGGCTGGCGCGTGGGCTGGATGATGGGGCCCTCGGACGTCATCAAGGCCGCCACCAACTTGCAGTCCCACCTCACCTCGAACGTCTGCAACGTGGCTCAGCGGGCCGCCGTCGCCGCCGTAACCGGTGACCTTGACGCCGTGGATGGCATGCGCAGGGCCTTCGACCGGCGCCGCCTGATCATGGTGGACATGCTTTCCCAGATCGACGGTTTCTCGGTTCCCGTGCCGAAGGGTGCGTTCTACGCGTACCCGAGTGTGGCGGGTGTGCTCGGCAAGACCATTCGCGGCCGCACCCCACAGACCTCCTCGGAACTCGCGGACCTGATCCTCGACGAGGTCGAGGTGGCCGTGGTTCCAGGTGAGGCCTTCGGCCCGTCCGGCTACCTGCGCCTGTCCTATGCGCTCTCGGATGACGACCTGATTGAGGGCGTCTCCCGCATCCAGAAGCTCATCGCCGAGGCTGAGTAGACCCGCACCATTCGACATCCTGCGCGCAGGGCGTAGCCCGGAGTCGCAGGATCCAGGAACGCGATTCTCACCAGTCGCACCGCCTGGATCCTGTGACTCCACTGCGTTACGCGCAGGATGACGTGCGTGCGTGCCCTACCCCAGCGTGAGCCAGTGCTCGGCTTGCGCGAGTCGGTCCAGCGCGTCACGCCGCCACTCCTCGCCATGGGTCTTCTTCGCACCCGCCACGAGCGAGAGCGTCACCGCCGCGGCCCTGGCCGCGAGCGCCGTGCGGTCCACCTGCGTCACGAGGTGCTCCCACCACACCACGAGGTTGTGTGGAACCTCGGTGTATGAGGCCGGCGCGAGGCACGGCAGGACCGAGACGTGTCCCAGCAGGCATGCGAGATCATCCACCCGATATCCCGGCCCGACGGCGTCCACATCCAACAACGAGGACACGTCCGTTTCGCTCGACATGAAGATATTCGCCTCGTAGAAGTCGCCGTGTGTGGGCACGAGCGGGCCCGGGTCCGAGCCGAGCATCATCCGGTTCACCGTCGCCACGATCGCCCGCGCCCGCTCCGCTTCCCCCGGCAGCGCCGTAGCCGCGGCGTGGCCGTAATAGTCCACACGCTCCGACCAGCTCGGGTGGCGCGGCAGCTCCAGTACCGCGGCGGGCATATCATCCAAGACTCCGACGACGGACTCGAGGGTCGCGATGTCATCGGTGAGTCCCGCGGAAAGGTAGCGGGCCATCGGGCGGCCCGTGGCGGCGGTGAGCGCCACCAGCCCACGCTCGTCCACGCGGGTGATCCGGGGCGCGGGTACACCGGCATCGGCGAGGACCTCGTGCCGTCGGACCAAGTCCGGGAGGGTCCGCGGCCGGACCACTTTCAGGAAGGCGACGGGGGCGTCGTCGGCCATAGCGCGGACCACACAACGACGGGTGGGACGGTAGCTCACGATCGCCACGCTCACGGGCTGTCCGAGCAACTCGGAGACCTGCTCGGGATCGCAGGCGAGGCCGAGCGCCGGAAGTTCGGGATCGTTGGGGTGGCGCCACACGTGGACGGCCATGTCCTCGGTGGGGTGATCGAGGCGCACCAGTCCGGGCGAGTTCGGGTTCGTGATCCGGCCGGTCGAGGCGCAGACGTACTGCTCCTGCGTGGCGCCCGAGCGCATCCGGACAGTGACTGTATACCCCGCGGAGACGCCCGCGCCGGGGCGGTGATGGAGTGCGTGCACCGCCCACTCCAGGAGCTCGCTTCCCTCGGTCTCGAGCGCGGCGGAGATGAGCGCGCGCGCGTCCGGGCCGGTGAGCAGCGCAACCTGTTCCGCCTCCGAGATCGCCATGCTCCTATTCGACCACGCCCACACGATCTACACGCGCCCATTGGGCGCCGCTGCGGCTCAGCGCCGTCGCGTGAAGTTGCGTCCTCGTCCCTTTACAGGGGTGGAATAGCGGGACCTCAACGCAAATTGTGGTCGTGCGCGTCTCTGGCAGTGGCCGGGTGTGCCCGCGACCCCTGGCCATGAGACCTAATATGGGGTTCTATGCGAGACCTTTCGCGGCTGCCCAAGGCGCACCTGCACCTGCACTTCACGGGTTCGCTGCGTGTGGCGACCCTCACGGAGCTCGCGCTGGAACGGGGAGCGCGGCTGCCAAGCTCGCTCACCGGCTCGGAGGCGCTCTCGGTTCCCGCCGATAAGCGTGGCTGGTTCCGGTTTCAGCGGCAGTACGACATCGCGCGATCGGTGGTGAAGGGCGAGGGCGCCGTGCGGCGGTTGATTCGGGAGGCCGCCATCGACGACGCCGCAGAAGGTTCGCGCCGACTCGAACTCCAGGTGGAGCCCAGTTCTTATGCACGTGAACTCGGTGGGCTCACGCCCACGCTCGAGATCATCCTGGACGAGGCAGCGCTCGCCAGCCGGGATACCGGCGTGGACGTGGGAATCATCGTGGCGGCCTCGCGCATTCGGCACCCTCTGGACGCGCGTACACTCGCCCGCCTTGCCGCGCGATACGCCGGAGATGGGCCGGGGCAGGTGGTGGGATTCGGGCTCTCGAATGACGAGCGCACCGGCATCACCTCCGAGTGGGCGGCGGCCTTCGCGATCGCATTGCGCGCGGGACTGCCCGCAATGCCACACGGCGGCGAACTCCTCGGGCCCGAGCACTTGCGCGAGGTGGTGGCTCACCTGCACCCGAGCCGCATCGGGCATGGAGTGCGCTCCGCCGACGATCCCGAACTCCTCGCGCACATGGTGGCGGATGGGATCGCATTCGAGGTGTGTCCGGTCTCCAACGTCTCGCTCGGGGTGTACGCCGACGAGGCCGACGTGCCGCTACGGCAGATGTTCGACGCCGGCGCCCAGATCGCGCTCGGCGCGGACGATCCGCTGCTATTTCGTTCGCGGCTCGTGGATCAGTACGAGATCGCGCGCGGCCATGGCTTCAGCGATGCCGAGTTGGCCGAACTCGCGCGTGCGAGCGTGCGGGCGTCCACGGCGTCGGACAGCTCGAAGCGTGCGATCACGCGTGAAATCGACGCCTGGCTCGCCGAACCCGACCCGCTCTCCTAGACCACCCGACCCGGGACCCGCGCAGCCTTGCTTGACTTGGTACGTTCCACGCGGCTGAGACGGACGAGATCTGGCACGGCTTCGGCGGCCCCTTCAGACTCGTGCTCTGGGCGCACGAGTTGCGGGGTTATCGGGTCTCAAGACGTGCACCTACAGCGCAGGTTCTCGATGAGGGACCGGGTGGTGGGGCGAGATCGGCGGGGCCGCCTCCGCAGCAGCTCAGATCGTGAAGTCGTAGAGGTGCTCGGTGCCGGGCCGGAGCGAGTTGGTCGGCACGATCGCCTTGCCGAGCGGCGCGAACGAGATCGGAATGATCTTCAGGTTCGCGATCGCCAGCGGGATGCCAACGATCGTGACGGCCTGGGCGAGCGCCGTCGAGAGGTGGCCGATCACGATCGGGATGCCCGCAACCACGATCCAAATGATGTTGCCGAGAGTGCTACCGACGCCCTTATCCGGGCGTGAGATGACCGTGCGGCCGAACGGCCAGATGACGTAGCTGGCGATTCGGAACGAGGCAATCCCCCACGGAATCGTGACGATCAGAATGCACATCAGGATGCCGACGGCGATGTACATCAGCCAGAGCCACAGCCCACCGAATACGAACCAAATGATGTTGAGCAGTGTGCGCATCGCCATCCTTCCGTAGGCCTCAAGGATATGTCCTCTCAGGCACGCCCCTTCTCGGACCTCGGAACGCGCGGGACGGGAACACGCCCCGATCGTGGCACCTGGCGAACGCTATCCGGTCATGGAATGCCAAGATCACGCAACTCGCCGCACGTCCCACCATCCAGGCCTCGAACGGCAAGCCACGGAACGCGCAGACTGCGGCCTTCCCTACGCGAGATCACGATCCTCGGCCGGAGCCGTGGATCAGGACCAAGTCTCGACTCCGTCGCTCGCTTCTCCTCGCCCCACACACTTCGCGGCTCCGGGTAGTCCGCACACGCCTCGCAGCAATGCGCCGCGCGCGGAAGATATTGTATCAATGCCTTGACACATTAGATCTTTTGGTGCACGATCGAGTCACCCCCGAAAGGAGCCCCTCATGTCTCTCGCTTTCGCCTCGGCACTTCTAATCCTGTTCGCCGCGATCGCCGCGATCGCCGCACTCACGGGCCTCGCACTCTCCAAGACAAGCGTGAGCAGCAAGGCTGGACTCGATACCCAACGCCGGATTCGCCTGCTCTATGGAATCGCTGCACTGCTCGGCCTGGGGTTCGCACTGCTCGCATTCGTCGTCTTCCCCACGGTCTACGTCAACGCCGTGAAGGTTCCGGGACTACTCGCCGCACTCGCACCGGCGCTCGCAGGAACCGCGTTCGTGGTGACCGCGGGCGTCGGCGAGAGCTTCTGGCCGAAGCCCGAGGGTCAGCAGCGCGGGGCATTCCTCACGCGGCGCCCAGTCCTGGCGAACGCGGCACGGGTTCCCGCGTGGGCCGCTGTCACCTGGGGTTCACTCCTGCTGGCATTCCTGGTGTTCTGCGGCTTCGCGGCCACGTCCGACGGCGAAAGCGCAGGCAGGTCCATCGCCCACCCCGAGTGGAGCCCATACCGTAGTGGCGGGAGCGGCCCCTTCCCAGGCTGGCCATACGGGATCCCGATGCTAGTCTGCTCTGCGGTCCTCATCCTTCTCGCGATAGGAGTGCTGCACGTGATCGCCCGCCGCCCCGCGGTCTCCGGCACCACCCCCGAAGAGGACGCCCAACTCAGGCGCACCTCAGCCACCAGTCTCATGAAGGGCGTGCAACTCTCGCTCGCCGCGAGCCTCGCCGGGGTGTTGGCGATTGCCGGCCAGGCAGCCACCCACGGCGGTGTCATAGAAGAGGACGGCTACTTCGCAACCCTCGCCGGGCACTGGTGGGCGTATCCCGTGATCGTGGCGGCACCGATCGTGCTCATCACGGCCATCGTCATCGCGGCCCGGAGGAAGAAGTGAGCACGGCACAGGCGACCCCAACGCCCCTCGCGGGCATACTCCCCGCACGCGGGCTGGCTACGTCCGCCACCCGCCTAGATCGGAGTCGACGATGAGCACGCAGATCACGATCGACCTCGGCTCGGCGGTCCCCCCGTTCGAGCAAGTGCGCTCGCAACTCGCGTCCCTCATCACCTCGGGCACGCTCACCCCTGGGACCCGGCTCCCCACCGTGCGGGACCTGGCCGCAGACTTGGGGATCGCCGTCGGGACCGTGACGCGCGCCTATCGTGAGCTCGAGCAGCTCGGGCTGGTCACCTCACGACGACGGGTGGGGACTGTTGTGTCCGACGTCGTCCAGATCGGTTCCGAGCCCGTGCGGGCCGCCGTTGATCAGCTCGTGCGGGTGGCGCGGATCTCGGGCCTGCCCGACGACGACGTCCTCGCCCTCGTCCAAGGCGCCCTCCTCGCCACGCCCGAAGAAGATCGATCCCGCTGAAATCCGTACACCAGTTGGCCAAAACAGCCCTCACAGGCGCCACATGACCGCCTGGTGTACGGATTTCAGCGGATGACGAGATACATGCGTCCCGTCCTTGGATACCGCGGGTACCCGGTCAACGCTTCTCCGATCAGAGGTAGACGGGCTCCGGGACAAGTTCCACGCCAAAAGCGTCCGCGACACCCTTCTGGACCTGGTCCGCGAGCGCCCGGATGTCCGACGCCGTCGCCTCGCCCCGGTTCGTGAGGGCGAGAACATGCTTGGTCGAGAGGGCGGCCGGCCCCGGCATCCCGAAGCCCTTCGTGAAGCCAGCGTGGTCGATCAACCAGGCGGCGGAGGTCTTCACGAGCCCCGGTACCACGGGCGCTTGCCCGCCGATCTGTCTTACTGCAGTGTGGTCACGGACCTCGTATCGCGGCGCATCCGCAGGCAGTGCCGCGGCCGCCTTCTCCGAGAGGATCGGGTTCGTGAAGAAGGAGCCGGCGGACCAGGTGTCGTGATCGGCGGCGTCCAGCACCATGCCTTTGCCGCGGCGCAACTGAAGCACGGCCTTGCGCACCTCGGAACTCGGCACGCGCTCCCCCACTGCGACATCGAGCGTGCGCGCGAGCTCGGCGTAGCGGATCGGCGCGGAGAGGCTCGCGAGCCGGAAACTGAAGTTCACGTCGAGTACCACGTAGCGCCCGGTGGGACCCCAGATGCGCCCACCGCCGGCTTCAGCGGAATGCAACGTGCGCTTCATCATCGAATCGCGATACCCGAGCTGCATCTCAAACAGCGCGATCAGCCGCGGCCGCCGCTCCAGCCGGTCCCAGACGCGGATCGAAGAAAGCGTCTCCGCCACCTCCTGGCCGTACGCGCCCACGTTCTGGATCGGCGTGGCGCCCGTGCTGCCGGGGATCCCAGACAGCGCCTCAATCCCCATCCACTCTTCGGCGATCGCCAGCTGTACGACGTCGTCCCACGGCTGCCCCGCCACCACGTTCAGAGCCGCTCCGCCACAGCAGGAGCCCTCCTCGTTCGGGTTCATATCCGTCATGCCGGTGCGAACATCCCGCACGACGACGCCTTCGAACCGCTCGTCCGAGGCGACCACATTCGAGCCGCCGCCGAGGACGAGGAGGGGGGCGCCGTCGTCGTCGGCCTGCTGGACCGCGGTGATGATCTCCTCTTCCGAGGCGGCCTCCACGTAGGTAGCGATCTCGCCGCCGATGCGGAGGGTGGTCAGATCCGAAAGGCGTGTCATTCGGCTCTCCTTCATAGGGAATCGCTCCTAGCGATCTCCGCTTTCGTACGTCATTCTGCGTGGAACGAAGTGGAGTCGCAGAATCTAGAACCTTGCGTTGCCTCCAGCGTAAGGCCTGGATCCTGCGACTACACCCTTCGGGATCCGCGCAGGATGACGAGGGGGTCGCACACGCCCCCAACCAGCAGGCTCCGCGCAGGATGACGACGACAGTGCAACGATGCGGAAATCGTGGTCTCGACTCCACTCGCTGCGCTCATTACGCTCAACCAACCTCTGCGCGGACCGTGGCGCGCGTGCGCGCGAGCACACCCTGGCCGTCGCAGGTGACGGCGATGTTGACCTGCCAGGTCTCGCCGTCAACGGCGCCTAGCGTGCCAACGATCTCCAGTTCGGCCTCGCCCGGGTCCGGGACAGGCACGGGCCGCGAGAAACGGGTCCCAAACGAGAGGATCCGGCCGGGATCGCCCGCCCATTCCTCAAGCGCGGCGGAGGCGCAGCCCATGGTGAGCATGCCGTGCGCGATCACGCCCGGCAACCCCACCTCGGTGGCGAAGCGCTCATTCCAGTGGATCTCGTTGAAGTCGCCGGAGGCGCCGGCGTAGCGAACGAGGCGGGCGCGGTCGATCGCGGTGGTGGTACGGAACAGCTCGGTGCCAATCTCGGTCATTTGCCCTCTCCCCTCACGGCCATGGTGGAGATCACCGTGGCAACTGGCCCATCGCCGTCGGCAATCTCCACTCGGGTTGTCACGAAGGAGAGCCCCGCACGGTGGGTGATCGACTCGACGTGGCAGGTGGCCTCGAGCACGTCCCCGGCAACAATGGGCCGGTGGTGCTCGAACGACTCTTCCGCGTGGACCACGCGCGAGAAGTCGATGCCGGATTCGGGGCTCTTGACGTACGCGAACTCGGCGCGCTGGGCGAGCACCACGGCAAAGGTGGGCGGGGCCACGACATCGCGGTACCCCGCCGCGCGCGCGGCCTCGGCATCGAAGTGGAGCGGGGACGTGGCGCCCACGGCCTGGGCGAACTCGGCGATCTTCACGGCCGAGACCCGGTAACGCTCCGGCGGTGGAAATGACGAACCCACGAGCGCGTCATTCACGCTCGTGGGTGCGGGGGTGGCTGAACTCATGGATCCAGCCTAGCCGGGGACCGTTAGCGGGTCTCCTTGTGGCTGGTGTGCGCGTTGCAGCGCGCGCAGTACTTGGTGATGGTGAGCCGGTCCGGCGTGTTGCGGCGGTTCTTCTTGGTGATGTAGTTGCGCTCCTTGCACTGCTCGCAGGCGAGAGTGATCTTGGGGCGCACGTCGCTGCTCTTGCTGGCCACGATTTCCTCCTGGATTGGTGGGCCTCTCGGCCCGGGCGGCTTTCCACCGCTCACGTTCTAGTGCATGCTCACATGCGAAGAATCATCCTACCCGCACAGAGCGCCTTGCCCATAATAGCGGCGCCAGCCCGCCCTGACACCCTCCCCAAGTGTGAGATTGCGCGCCTCCTCAGCGAGCGCGCGCCGTCAGCCAGGCCATCGGTATCAGTAGTCCGACGGCGATCGCCGCCAGCCAGGCGAAGCTCGTGGCGGCCAGGATGGGGCCGGAGAGCAGCGCGGCCGTGGCGCCGGCGAGGTTGGCGAGCGCGTCCACGCCGCCCTGCGATTGGGCGCGTGACTCCGCCGAGATCGTGGCACTGAAGAGGGCCGAACCCGCCACGTTCGCGAACGACCAGCCGAGCCCCAGGAGGAACAGCGAGACCACCATCCAGGTGATCGAGTCGGGCACGAGAATCGCCACAATCAGCGACGCCAACAAGATTCCGATCCCGACGGCGATCGCGGCCCTATGCCCGAGCCGATCCGTCGCGATGCCCACCAGCGGCGCAAACGCGTACATGCCCACGATGTGAAGGGAGATCGTGATGCCGATGATCGTGATCGAGCCGCCGTGGTGGTTGAGGTGGACCGGGGTCATGGTCATCACGGCCACCATCACCGCCTGCGCGCAGAGAATCGTGACCACGGCGTAGCGGGCGCTGGAGTTGCCCGCGAGCTCGTCGAGGACGCGCCGGATGCTGCCCTGCCGCTTGGTCTTCGGTGCGGCGGAGGGCGCACTCTGCTGCAGGAGCAGGAGCGGATCGGGACGCAGGAATGCGGCGACAACGATCCCCGCGAGGAGCAGGAAAACTGCCGCAATCGCGAACGCCGCGGCGAAGGGCACCAGCGTGATGCTGCCGCCGAGCCACTCCCCCACGGCGCCGAGGTTCGGGCCGAGCACCATGCCGATCGTGCCCACCCATACGATCAGTGAGAGTGACTTCGCGTGGTTCGCGGGAGTGGCGAGATCCGTGGCGGCGAAACGCGCCTGGAGCGTCACGGCGGAGCCCGCGCCGATCAGCAGCAGGCCGAGGAACAGCGGCGCCACGAGACTCCACTGCGCGGAGGCCACGAGGAGCGCCGCGCCGATTGCCGCGAGGAACCAGCCGCTGGAAAGCGCGATCCGGCGCCCGGATCTGGCGGCGAGGTTGCCGAGCGGGAAGCCGAGCAGTGCCGCGCCAAGAGTGCTCGCGGTACGGGCGACTCCCGCCCATGCTTCGGAGTCGGTGACGTCCCCGGCGAGCAGGATCCCGATGGTTGGCGCCACACCGACACCGACAGTTCCCACGATCTGCGAGATTGCGAGCACCCAGAGGGTGCGCCGCTGCGCGGCCGCGAGAGTGTGAGGAGAGGGAACGCCGTCGGGAAGGGTCACAGCATCCATTTCTACACGAGAATCCTCGCGGGACATACCCCTACCCGTATTACGGCGGACGCGGCATCCTAATGTGGAGCAAATGACCTTCTATGCCGCGGAATAGACGGCCAGCAACTCCATAACCGCGCCGAGGGCGTCGGCATACCGTGTGCGCTCGGCGGCCCGCTCGGCGCATGTTGGGGCACGCTCGTCCCTTTATGGCGCTCCATACGTTCCCAGATGTGCCCCAACTCTTCGCGATACGCTCGGAACAGCAAGGAGGGCGCATGGTGATCACAACCGTTGTCTTTGACCTGGGCCAGGTGCTGATCGGATGGGATCCGTACCTTCCGTTCGCGAGCGAGATGAGCCGTGCCGAATGGCAGCGCCGCGCGGATGCGGCCAACTTCACCGCACTGAACCTGCTCTCCGACGGCGGCACCCCCACTCAGGAGATCATCGCGCGTGCCGCTGAACGCGACCCGGCACACGGCGAGTTCATGGCGCGCTACTTCACGGGAGCGGATGAGGCACTCACCGGGCCAATCCCCGGCACCGCGGAGATCGTGGCGGAGCTCAAAGCTGCGGGAATTCGCGTCCTGGGGCTCACGAACTGGTCCGCCGAGACCATCCACCTCGGCCCCGCGAAGGCTCCCGCGATCGGAGAACTCGAGGGCATCGTCGTCTCGGGGGAAGAGCGCGTCACCAAGCCCGATCCGGAGATCTTCCGGCGGCTGATTGCCCGGTACGACCTCGATCCGGTGCGCACAGTTTTCATCGATGACAGCTCGCGTAACGTGGCAGCCGCGGCCGAACTCGGATTCGTGGCGATCCAGTTCACGGACGCCGCACAACTGCGCGCACGCCTCGCTGGAGTCCTTTGAGTGAAACCCCGAGATCACCGGTAGCGGGAGCAGGACTGGAAGCCGGAAACTCGA
This sequence comes from Ruaniaceae bacterium KH17, assembly GCA_900199505.1. Lineage (GTDB taxonomy): Bacteria > Actinomycetota > Actinomycetes > Actinomycetales > Actinomycetaceae > KH17. The sequence continues at coordinate 30,594 of FZQV01000023.1, forward strand.
CGCACCTATTACTGCTCACTCCGCCCTTTCTCTAGAGCCATCGACGGCGAGGACAGGTGGAAGGACCCATCGCGCATGCTTCCGTCAGTTCGTTGTGGGCCCGGTACGCCGCGCCCCGCACCTGATTGGGCTCTCCGATCGGACATTCTCCGGGATGACTGCGACGACCGCACGACCCGCTCAGCAGACCAGTAGTCGCGTCAGCCGAGCGCGGTAGACTCACGACACGCAGGAAAGGCGCTCACCATGACCACCATCCCGCAGTACTTGACCGGCATCGAGCTAGAGCGGGCCCTGGCCTGCATCGAGAAGGGACAGCATCTCGCCGGTCACTTCCCGGACGCAGAGGACCTCGCGGCCGCAACGCGGATTCTCACCGGACAGGTGACTCCCGAAGAGGCCGAGATAGAGCTAGCCGAGGCGCTAGCTCGCGTTGTTGAGAAGGAGCAGGCTCAGCTCCGTGGCAGCTGACGAGCTCCGCGCGAGTATGCACGCATCCCTCGACCTCATCGTCGAGCGGGAGCGGGCTCAGCTCCGGGGCAGCTGACGACCGTTACACGATCGCAGGCAGCGGCGGCGTTCTGATCAACAAGCTTGGCCTTACCACCCGAGAGGGTGTTGACGAGGCGATGAACGAAGCCGCCTCGCTGTACTGGGTTGATCTCCGTCTAGAGCCGATTCCTGACGTTCTTGACCTCGACTATCTCCGAATGATTCATCGTCAGCTACTCTCGCCCGTGGTGGAGTGGGCGGGCGAGCTACGCCAAGCGGGTGACGAGGTGATTGCGGGCGATACCGGGATTGTCTACGCGATGTCGGTGTTCTTCCGTGACGGTCTCGATGACGTGTTCGCTCAGCTCGCGGGCGAGGACTACCTGACGGGGCTCGGCGCTGACGAGTTCACGGACGGGCTTGCCGCACGTGCGCCGCAGCGCCAGTTGGGGCGCGCTCGTCCTCCGATACCGCGCCATAAGAGGACGACAGCGCCCCAACGGGCCCGAACGCCCATGACACGCGCTCTCAGACGGCATATGTGGACCGTCTGGCCGTTCGCGCGGGCCATCCGATCGCATGGGAGACGATTGACGTCGAGGAACTACGTACGGCCAGACTCCGGGCAGTCTCCGGCAGCAGTCGACCGCTCGCGGTCATAGGCCCATTTCGGATGTGCGACGTCGACCTGGCTCAAGGCATACTGCACGTGCGCCGCAGCGCCTGTTGGGGCGCGCTCGTCCTCCGATACCGCGCCATAAGAGGACGACAGCGCCCCAACGGGCCCGAACGCCCATGACACGCCGACGCCATACACACTTCTTGGCCTATAAGCCCCGTTTTGTCCTGTCGGCCCGAATCTCGCAACATCGCAGTGCGTTGCAGGGATCCTGACGGCAACTGGATTCCCGCGCCGTACGTGCCTGGGTACGCAAAAGACCCGGTCCTCGCGGGAACCGGGTCTGTAGTAGCGGGAGAGGGACTCGAACCCTCGACCTCACGATTATGAGTCGTGCGCTCTCGCCAACTGAGCTACCCCGCCATGGAGCCCCGAAAGGGAATCGAACCCTTGACCTTCTCCTTACCATGGAGACGCTCTGCCGACTGAGCTATCGGGGCACCGCCACCGGAAACACCGGATTTGGCACCAGGTGAGCGTATCATCCAGAACGCCACCAATGACAAATCGCGCGGTGTTGGTTTCACCACTCTCTGCCTGTTCAGCCCGACGGCGTCCACTCACCCCAGGAGGCCGCGCACACCCCTGCACTCGATACTGCAGGAAGGGCACGGTCTTTTGGCACTCACGAGAGTGCCAAAAGACCAGAATGGTGCGCAGAGACGGACGTTTGCCACTCACGTGAGTGGCAAGAGGCCGGGTGCGCCGCCGGCGCGTCCCCACATGCGGCTCGTTGGGTCACGTGCCATGTGGTTGTTGCTCTGGCGTCTCAGCGCGTTGGCGCACCAGAGCAGTAACCACTTCGCGAGGCACTACTGGACTGACCAGCCGCCGTCGGTGGGCATGATGATGCCGTTGATGTTCGCGGCATCATCGCTCAGGAGCCATGCGATCGCGGCTGCCTGAGTATCCGCGGTGGTCACCGGCGGTAGCAGCGCCAAGAACGGCGCCATACGCTCCCGCGCGAAGTCGGACCTGAAGTTCCCCTCGATCCCCGTGGCGGTACCACCGGGAGCGATCGCGTTGATGCGGATACCGAGCGGGCCATAGAGGAAGGCCTCAGACTTGGTCATGCCCACAAGCGCGTGCTTCGAGGTGCCGTACGCGGTACCCGCCGCGTTACCGCGCAGCGCCGCCTGGCTCGCCACGTTCACGATCGAGCCGTGCTCCTGCTCCATCATGATCCGGATCACCGCACGCGAGAGCTTGAACGCACCGGTCACGTTCACCGCCATGACGCGCTCCCACAGGTCGTTCTCGACCTCGTGCAGCGGCATCATGCCATCCATGATGCCGGCGACGTTCGCGAGGCAGTCCACACGCGGGCCAGCGGCGGCAACGATTCGGTCCACGTCGTCGTCGTTCGTGATGTCACCAACGACCGGGATGACCGTGCCTTCCGGCGCCGCAGCAGCGACAGAATTCAGGCGCTCCTCCGAGATGTCGACGGCCACTACCGTGCCACCCTCTGAGACGATCCGCTTCAGCGTGGCGAGACCAATACCCGAGGCCGCACCAGTCACGATCGCCATCTTGCCCTCGAATCGAGCACCGGTGGCACCAAGATCCTCTTCCTCGGCCGGCGCGACCCCGTCGTTCGCCGCGAGGATCAGTTGGTCCACGAGCTCCTGGGGGAAGCGGCCCTGGCTCAGGCCCGGCAGGCCACCTAGCGGCAGCGCACGCATCTGGGCGAGGGTCGCATCATCGATCCCAGCCTTGTCGAAAACCGCGCGGATCACGGGGCCACCCTTGGGGTGTTCCAGCCACTCCTTGATCGTGCGGTGGCCATTCAACGGCTTCTCTGACATACCTGCCTCCAGGCGGATAGTGCCTGCGGCGCCGCGCGGGCGACGGATGATGGATACACCTGTGTATCCCTTGGGATTATGGTCTCACGTTCGCCGCTCGAATGTGTTGGAATTGGAGCGGCTCTCTCGTGTCAATTACCCCGCGATCTGGTCACGCAATTGCCGCCACCAGCGGTGCTGATACGCCCCGAGATCACGGGCCAAGGCGCGGTCGATGCCGTCGATCACCCACCGGCGGTCCCAATAGCCCTTCTTGATGAGTTGAGGGATCACGAAGTTCGCAACGCCGCGCTCCCCCACATATCTCGTCGCGTCAACCTGGGCGGGCGAAGCTCCCCTGACGCCGTCCACATCGAATATCCGCGCAAACGTGGAATTGATCAGCACCGGCCGGGCTTCGAGAAATCGAAGTAGCCCGGTGGCCGAGGTGTGTTGCGGCTGGCAAACGAGCAGGAGCACCGCGCCGTCGTAGAGCGGCGGATCAATCAGGCCCGCATGTGCCCAGTCGAACATCGCATCGAGCCCGCGAATCCGGTCCCAGGCTTTCGGGTTGCGGTGGAACCGCGCCGACCACTCCGTAGCGAATGCCTCGAGATCCTCCGGGAAGAGCGCCGTAGGGATCTCCACCGAATCCGGCGGATCGAGCGGGTAGTAGCGCACCGCTTGCGCGAGCGTGGAGCATCCCATCAGCGCCGCCGCGGCAGCGGACCAATGCGCGCTGCGGAGTACACCTTCCCATTCACCATTCGGCGCGCGGCTTCCCGAAGGAGCACCCAGAATCGCATCGTGGAGTGGCTTCACCTCTCGCCGGAGCGAACGGCGCATATCTGCCTCACACTGGAGCAGGATCTCGATCGCGCGATCTCGTTCGCCTCGCGCAATCGCGCGCGTCAGTTCTTCGGGCACGACGGCGCTCACTCGCTCAGGCATCCCAGTCACCTCACCGACACAACAGTTCAGTCGTCTTCAAGGACGTAATCGCCGGTGACGCCGGTGAACTGCGCCGTCTGGCCGGGCTTCGCGACGCGCATGAACCGATCGGTCCACGGGAACCGCGCCCGGAATGTGGCCACGGACCACACCTCGTGGTTGCTCGCATCCGCCATGTACTCGGGTGATTCCCAGCCGGTCACCGAACGGAAGTCCCGGCCCGTGAACGTGAGCCAGCGCGGCGGGTACTGAGCGTGGAACATCGTGAGGAACACGGGCACCTGAGCCAGCCGATCGCCGTCGGACTCCGGATCTACCGACGCCACCACAGCACTCTCACGAGTCACATCGAGAAAGGCATCGATCGAGCCCGCGGCCTCCACGAGCGCGTCCCAGCCATGCGCGCCCGCATACGCCGCTTCGGCATCGGTGAGCATTCGCAGAGTCGCCACGCGGCCGACGACGATCCGATCCCCAGCAACCACCTCGTCGAAATCGGCACCCCAGCGTGAGGGCGTCACCATGATCGCCGAGATCGCCGTATCCTTCACGAACGGCTGATCATTCCGCCACGGCGCGCCAACCGGCGGCACCCGGCGGTTGGCGGCCATGTCATCACACACAATCCGTAGCGCAGTCATCGCAGCACCCTGCTGGCCCTCAACCACCTCGACGGCGAGCTCCACCTTCTCCCCGGTGTCCGTGGGGACCCGCGACGCCCCCGCCGTCAGCAGCGTGATCGGGCCGTCAACGGGCCGCTTCTCGATGACCTGAATCGAGCCACCGATCTTGCCGAGGCTCGCGGTCGGCGGCACGGCGAGGGCGTTGAAGACGTGGTTCGGCAGCGCATCATCACCGTGCGTGAGCGGGATGTCCTTTGCCATGGTGTCACGATACGCGGTGCGTGTGACGAGCACGTGACCTACGCCTGGCGCCCGCCACTCAGCGCGACGTATCCCACCAGTCGAGAACTCGAGTCCCACTCAGCGTCAGCCACTTCGACGGCTCTCCCACCGGCACGTCCATATCGAACCACACGCGGCCCGCGAGCTTGTGCTCCTGGAGCCAGGTGCCATCCGGTTGACGCTTCTCCCGGAGAAGCCCGACGGCGTCGGACATCCGCCGATCAGGCGCGCGGCCCTCGAGGAGTGCGGCATCACGGAAGTAGTCCAGTGCCGCGAGCGCCGTGCACACATGACGGTTCGGGTAGAAGAAGTGATTCACGAAGTCCCCGACCAGCTCCCCCGTCGAGGCCCGGTACATCAGCTTGCGCGTGAGAAGGTACTCCTCGCCGCCGTGCCGTGCCTCGCGGAGCGACTCGTCCCCTGTGATGCGTTCATAGGCGAGCATTCCTCGCAAGGCATTCAGGGTTGAGTGGAAGGAGGAACGAACCGAGTCTCCTTCCTCCGCCTCGCAGTTCCATCCGCCGTCGGCCAAACGATGCGCAGGGAACCACTCGCGCAGCGCCGAGATATCCGCCCCCAGCCAGGCGCCGGTCGCGAGTGTGAAGGAGTTGATGCACACATCCACTTCCCCACCCCAGTACGGGAGATTGTCATAGTCCCAGCGGGAGTTGCGATCGAGCCGCTCGGCAGTGTCGCCGAGTACGGTGGCGTCGAGGCCGAACTCGCGCAGGTCCTTGAGCGACCACGTCGTTGCAACCCACGGCTGGCCGGGTTCCTCCTGCTCCGGACTGCCAAAGAATCCGGCAGGGAAGTATGAACCGCCCGCCCACTGGCCGTCCGCATCCTGCTCTGCCAGGAGTGCGGCACCAAAGCCTTCGGTGGCGACCCGCGCGCGGGTGGCTTGCCATACCTCGGCGGGAGCATTGAGCAGATCGCGCTCGACCTGCCAGCGCAGCGCCGGATCGGAGTCGAGCAACCATTCCTTGAGTTCCGCATCCATACGTGCACGCTACTCCGCACCACCCACATGCGCAGGCTCCGGTGACCACGAGTGGTGAAACTGCGAAGGGCCCGATCTTTCGATCGAGCCCTGCACGATTTTGTGTTCCTCGCGCTACGCGCTCGTCACTACCTTTGGTGGCGGGTGAGGGATTCGAACCCCCGAAGCATTCCGCGGCTGATTTACAGTCAGCTCCCTTTGGCCACTCGGGTAACCCGCCGGTGCACATGGAAGATTATCAGGTTCTGGAGCTTGCATTCCACGCGATACGGCAGAATGGTACTCAGAACGCAACGAAGGTGACCAACACCACCAAGGAGAGACATGGCAGCGGATTCCTCATTCGACGTCGTCAGCAAGATCGACCGGCAGGAGGTCGACAACGCACTCAACCAGGCCGCGAAAGAGATCGCCCAGCGCTACGACTTCAAAGGAGTGGGCGCATCCATCGCCTGGAGTGGCGAGTCGATCCTGATGGTCGCCAACTCGGCCGAGCGCGTGAAGGCGATCTATGACGTCTTCCAGTCCAAGTTGATTCGTCGCGATGTTTCGCTCAAGGCGATCGATGTGGGCGACGGCGAACCCCAGCCTTCGGGCAAGGAGTACCGTCTCGCTGGGGCTCTGAAGGAAGGGCTCTCGCAGGAGAACGCCAAGAAGATCACCAAGCTGATCCGCGATGAAGGCCCAAAGGGCGTCAAGACCCAGATTCAGGGCGAAGAGGTTCGGGTTTCGTCGAAGTCCCGGAACGATCTACAGTCCGTGATTGCGTTACTCAAGGGCGCGGACATCGACGCCGCGCTCCAGTTCGTCAACTACCGCTAGTCCTCGGAGTCGTCGGCGGCGTCGGACCTGGCTGCTCGCTTCGCGACAACGGATGCTAGTGCGAGCAGCGCGACTCCGCCACCCACAATCGCGAACGGAAGCCACGGGGTGTGGTCGGCCTCGTCGTCCGGCTCGGCAGACTCGGTGGGCGCGGGCGCGGGGCTCGCGGCATCGTCCTCGGCCGTCCCCCAGACCAGCAGGACCGAACTGGCGACCACATCGCCGTCGGCCGCCGTGATCAGCACCGGAGTGCCGCCGGGCGGAGGCTCGAAGGAACAACTCGCCGAAGCAGAGGTCCCCGAGGCAAGCACGCGCTCGCCAGTGAATGGCGCACAGAGCCCCTCAGCGTCCACGACGGGCGACAGCGGCGCGTTCCCCGTGTTCGTGAGCGTCACGTGCAGTTCGGTGTCCTCAAACTCAGCAGACGTCACCTCCAGCGCCGGCGCCGACTCCTCCGCGAGAACCCGCCAGTCCTCGACCTCGCCACCTCTCGCCGCGCCATACGGCGTGGTCGCGCCCTTCCCTTCGGCGACGCGCAACCGCAGCCAGGTGTCCTTCTTCGGCGCCGGCAACGCGATCTGGTAGATCCGAGTCCCCGATTCCGCCGGGATCGCGACTTTCACATCCGGCTCCTTGGCGAACTTCCCGCTCGCCCCGACATCGAGCCACGCGGTGAGCGTGGCATCCGTGCTGGACGTGTTCGTGACGATCACGTCCACGCTCAACGGATCGGTGGCGCTGACGCGCAACGTGGAGGCGATCCCGTCATCCTCATCGGTGTCAAGGAGCAGACCCTTCGGCTCGATCGTGAGCATCTCGCCGAGCATGAGCGGCGCCCGATTTCCCGCGATCTCCAGCACCGAGTGCCGCGCACCCTTCGAGGCGAGCGACGTGCGGTAGCTATCCGGCGCGTCGCCCCATTCGGACAGCAGCACTCCCTCGTGGCACCATGCGCCGTCGGTGGGGGCCTTCGCGGAAAGCTTCGCCATCGGGAGAACACTGGAGGACTCCTCTTCAGTCTGGACGAGAACCGAATCGTCGATGAGAAGGTAGAGGAACTGGGTGGCGTCCGACCACGCCGCCGTGACCACACCGTCGAATCCATCGGACGCGCCCACCTCGCTGACGATCCCACTCGCGGTTGCGAACGCCGAGAACGCTTCCTCGCTCACCGTAAACAGCGCGCCGTAGTAATCGGCCCGGACGGCCCAATCCCCCACTCGCAGGTCACTCGTGCCTTTCGAGGTGACGCTCAGCGTCGCGAGATCAACTCCGGCCCACGCGCCCGAATCGGAGGAAAGCAACCAGAAGACGCCTTCGAGATCGACCTCGCCGCCATCCCACTTTTCGTCGGGCAGGCCCGGCACCTCGCCGAGGAACTCGTATGTGCCCGTGCCGAGCGCGGCAATCCCGCCCTTTTCGGAGTCCCACGCGTAGACGAGGCTGTCAGCCACGTTGTATCCAGCGGCCGTGAGGCCCTTGGCCTTCGTCACGTTCGTGATCGTGCCCATCACCAGGTCGACGGCGTTCAGTCCAGTCGCATCCACGAGGTACGGACGGCAGTCGAGCGGGATTGCATCGTCGCTCGGGGCTGCCGTGGCCGCCGTCGGGAAGAGCATGGTGAGGCCGAGCGTGACCGCTACGACCGCCGACCAACCTCGCATAACTCTCCTCTTAAGCGACTACGGAAAGTCTCACATGTGAGCGCTGTCGGAGCGGCTCGCCACCCCGGGGTGACTACTTGTTCCCGGCGGCCATCTGCTCGAGGATCGCGATCCGCTCCGCCATGGGCGGGTGCGTGGTGAAGAGACGTTGTATACCGCCGGTGCCACGGAACGGGTTGGCGATCATCATGTGCGAAATCGACTCGGTAGCGGGCGTGGGCTGCAATGGTGCCGCGGACGTGCCGGATTCGAGCTTGCGGAGTGCCGAGGCGAGCGCCAGCGGGTCGTTGGTGAGTTCGGCGCCGCTGCGATCCGCCTCGAACTCGCGGGTGCGGGAGACGGACATCTGGATCAGCATGGCGGCGAAAGGCGCGAGCAGCGCCATCGCGAGGCCTGCAAGCGCATTCCCACCTTCGCGCCGGCTACCCCCGCCAAAGTACAGGAGGAACTGCGCGAGTGATGTGATCATGCCGGACATCGCGGCGGCGATAGACGAGGTGAGAATATCCCGGTTGTAGACGTGCTGGAGCTCGTGCCCGAGCACGCCGCGCAACTCGCGAAGATCCAGGATCTGCAGGATCCCAGCCGTCACACAGACCGCGGCATTCTGCGGATTGCGTCCAGTCGCGAAGGCGTTCGGGGTCTGCGTGGGCGAGATGTACAGCCGCGGCATCGGCTGTCCCGCCGCCGCGGAGAGCTCGCGCACCACCTGGTAGATCTGCGGCGCCTGCTGCTCCGAAAGAGGCTGAGCTTTCATCGAGCGCAGCGCGAGCTTGTCCGAGTTCCAGTACGAGTACGCAGTCGAGACCAGGCCCAAGCCCGCGAAGATCCAGATGAAGCTCGAGTTGCCTGAACCCTGCGCAATGAGCCAACCGAGTCCGAGCAGAACTGCCCATAGGACGCCCAACAGGCCCGCGGTCTTCAATCCATTCTTCACGCCAACGTCAACGCGCGCGAAAAACCCTCTATTCCCGGGTCAGTACAGCTTTCCGTCGTGGGGTTCGTTGCGGGAGACCGCGGTCATGGTCTCACGCTCGACCACCTTGAGGCGCTCGCGGCCGAGCGGCTCGCCGAGCTCACGCTCATAGGCGTCGAGCAACTCCCAGCCGTGCCACGTGGTGTAGCGGACGCCCCGCTCCTCCAGCTCGGCGATCATCGAGTCGCCGCCGGGAGCGGTGTCGCCGATGATACCGATCATGGCGTCCTCAACCAGGTGCCCGATCGTCTGCTGCGCGTCGGACTTGGTCGAGCCGATCAGGCCGACCGGCCCGCGCTTCACCCAACCGGTAGCAAACATGCCTGGGATGGGTGCGCCGTCGTCCCCAACAACTCGGCCTTCAATGTTCGGGATGACCCCGCGAACCTCATCGAAGGGAACGCCGGGGATGTTCGAGGAGAAGTAGCCGATCGCACGGTAGACGGCCTGCACGGGCGTGTCCACGAACTCGCCGGTGCCACGCACGGTGCCATCGCCCGTGAGCTCGGTGCGTTCCGTGCGAATCGCGGTGACGTGGCCGTCCTCGCCGATGATCTCGTGCGGGGAGTGCAGGAAGTGTAGGTGAATGCGGCGCGAGGCCGTGAAGTCCTCGGGCTCCTTCATGGTCCAGTCCACGAGCGTCTTGACGACCTGCTTCACGTGGTTAGAGGAGGCAATCGCGGCCTCCGAACCCTCATCGAAGTCGAAGTCCTCTTCGTAGACGATCACGTCCACATCGCGCACGTGGCCGAGCTCGCGTAGCTCCAGCGGCGAGAACTTCACCTGGGCGGGGCCGCGGCGGCCAAACACGTGCACATCCGTCACGGGGCTCTTGCGCAGGCCTTCTTCAACGTTCTTGGGCAACTCGGTGCGCATCAGGTCGTCCGGGTGCTTGGCAAGGATGCGGGCCACGTCCAGCGCCACGTTGCCCACGCCGAGCACGGCGATCTCCTGCGCCTCAAGTGGCCAGGTGCGGGCGCGGTCCGGGTGGCCGTCGTACCAGTAGACGAAATCGGCGGCGCCGTGCACCTCGGGGAGGTCCACACCAGGAATGTTGAGCGGCGCGTCCTTGTCCGCTCCCGTGGAGAAGATGACGGCGTCATAGTGCTCGCGGAGCTCCTCGACCGTCACGTCCACGCCGATGTCCACATTGCCGATCAGGCGGATGTCGCCGCGCTGCAGGATGTTGAACAGCGCGGTAATGATCTGCTTGATGCGCGGGTGATCCGGCGCCACGCCGTAACGCACGAGGCCATACGGCGCCGGGAGCTTCTCGTACAGGTCGATCGAGACCTCAAGGCCAGACTTGGACAGAATGTCCGCCGCGTAGATTCCTGCCGGGCCCGCGCCTACAATGGCGATGCTTCGCTCGCTCACGTACACCTCTCGTTGCCGCACAGATCTTGTTCTGGTGCGATGTAATTTCATCGATCGTGAATATCCAAGGGCCAGTCTAGTCATCACCGCGAGCAATGCCAGCACGGTGCGACCAACCACACAACCCCGTACTTCCCGCAGTGGTCACACGCGACCTGGATGTCCAGTTTCCCGCACCGCGTGGGCCCGGCTCGGCTCGGGAGGGTCGCGGTGTGCGGCTGCTGGCGGGATTCCTGCACGCCGCGTGTAGCGTACGGCTTCACGCTGGGGATGGTGGCGGGACTGCTCCTCGCGTGGCTACCGCACAGAGCCGGAACCCACGGTCTCAGGCTCAGAAGGGCAGGGAACCCCTGGATGATACGTAATGCTGGAAACGTCTGATCGCGCAGCATCATCGGGAACCCAAACGTTCGATTGCACGGCATCATCGGGAACCCGAACGTTCGACTGGGAGGGGATGGCAGTGATCGGGAAGCTGAACGTACAGAAAGTGAACGTCCGGGTTCCCAATGATTGGTGGACGCCCTGGATCGAACGTTCGGCTTCCCGGTAAGGCGTCTGATCGCACATTGAGACACCAAACAGTCCCGCTGTCGACACGTTCCAGCTCGTGGGCTGGCGGTGGCCCGTTCCGTGCGACTCAGCCCCATCCCCAGCGGCGCCGCGCGCATCTTCACGAGCCTGCGGCCACCGTCACGGCGACAGCCAGGCTCACAATGACCATCTGGCGGCGTTCTGGCATCATCCGGGTTGCTGACGACCGGGCAAAGGTCGAATCTCGAAGACCCGGGCGCCACACGACCGCCCGCAGTCACAATCAGCCCGGCTCTCGCGATTCCGCTTCGGAACGGTCATATCCAGCCCGGCTAAGAACAAAACGAGCATCTTCCCCCACGAACTCTCCGGCCCCGTCCCCAGCCGTGAACCGCACGCCACCACACCGCACGAAGAACACGTGCCGCCACATGCGCCGCCATCCCCTGGGCTGCTGCGTGGATTTCGGACAGCGTTTTGATGGGTTTGCTTATGCTGCCTGTGTTGGCTGCTGGTAACTGTAGTGGACGTCGTTGGGG
>FZQV01000045.1 GCA_900199505.1 Ruaniaceae bacterium KH17
ATACGAGATTCGGCCGACGCGATCCCGAGCCACGTTCTCACTGAACCACCGAATCGACCCCGTCCAGCCAACCCGCTCAGCCAACACCGTCGCCGGCATCGACGGAGTCTCTACCAGTAACTGGCGGACCCGCGCCTCGAACGGGCAAAACGACGTCGGCCCCGCCGCCCGCTCATACCGAGGCGGCGAATCCGACCTCACCGCCCGCCACACCGTCGTGCGCGAGATACCCAAACGCTCCGCGATCTCCGTCTGCGGCACACCCTCCGCCGCCAACCGCCGAATCAACGCCCAATCTTCCAAAGTGATCACTCTCCAATCGTGAGTGTTCACTTTGCAACCGCCGAAAGTGTTCAGTTTTCGAGCGCCGTCGACGATGGTCTGTCCATAGCGCGCAGCACCCGGCGTCGGGGCGATCGTCACGATCTTCCTGGCTGGGCTCGCGATCATCGCCGCCGCACTACCGCCCTGCCGGAAGGTCAAGAAGCGGGTGAGGAAGTCAGACTGCGGCCGACGTGAGAACCGCGATCGCGCACCGGCGTCAACGCTGACATCGCACAACGTTTCACCATGACGAACCACGCGGACAGTGGCTTCTACCAGAGACAACACTGGAAAGGGTTCGGGCCCAGCGCGGAACGCCGGGGCCAGACTTGGGGTGCTTGGCGCTACACGCCTGCAACCCCTGCGCTCGCTCGGAGCCTGAACGCAAGCGTTCAGCTCCTCGCTCCCTTGGGGTGCCTAAGTAGTACGTTCGGCAACTCCGCCCCCAAGACGAAAACCCTGGTCAACCGCCTGTTGCGGGGTGTCTACAACGTGTCCAGGCGGCCCCAGAGTAGCGCCCCGAGGGATGATCGGGGGCCTGTCGTGAGGACTATCGAGACGGCTCAAACTTTTCTCACCGCTTCCGAAGTGGACCAACTCGTCGGTGACTACCTGGCCGGGATGAGCGTCAAGACACTGGCGGAGCGGTATGGTATCCACCGCGCCACGGTATTCTCCCACCTCCGTCGTCGCAACGTGCCGAGTCGTCGACCGGGGCTCGGCCTCGATGAGAAGGCAGAGGCTGTGCGCCTCGCCCGGGCTGGCGTCTCGATGCGGGCGATCGGTCGCCGGATGGGTGTCGACCGCAAGGGTGTTCGTCTCGCTCTTGTCGAGGCTGGACTGATCATGGATGACACGCCCCCACAAGTGGAGCGCACCTGCGACAAGTCTTCCTCCGACCCGAGGTCACTGACTCACGGGCGGTTACGGACTATCTCGTAGGCGTCGAGTGCGTTGGCGCGCGTCTCCCGCAGATCGACGATGGGATCTGGATATTCGCCCGTCCGCCACTCCTCGATGTTCGCGCGAGTGTAACGATCTGCCGGATCAAACTTTGCCGCCTGAAGTTCGGGGTTGAAGACGCGGAAGTATGGGGACGAATCCGGCCCCGATCCGGCCACCCACTGCCAATTGAACGGGTTGCTGGCCGAATCTGCATCGACCAGTGTGTCCCAGAACCAACGCTCCCCTTCGCGCCAATCCACCAGGAGGTTCTTGGTGAGGAACGAGGCCGTGACCATGCGGACGCGGTTATGCATCCACCCCGTGCGCCAGAGTTCACGCATCCCGGCGTCAACCAGCCGGAAACCAGTGCGGCCCTCCTGCCACGCGGTGAGTAGATCCGGGCGGATCGCGGGCCACGGGAAGGCATCAAACCCAGGACGCCAATTCGCCGTGGCGAGGTCCGGTGAGTGATAGAGCGTGTGCCACGCAAACTCGCGCCAGCCCAACTCACTCAGAAAAGCCCGCACGCCCTCGGAGGCTTCTTGACGCATCACCTTCGCCGCGTGCCACGCCTGAAACGGGCTGATCTCGCCCCAGCGCAGATGCGGAGACAACCGAGACGTGCCCGGCGTGCCGGGAATCTCACGATCGGACGCGTATGTGCGGAGGGATCCGTCGCAAAAGTCGGCAAGTGCCCGCTGTGCACTAGCCTCGCCGGGCCGCCACGCCGCGCGGAGTCCGCTTGCCCAGTCGGGGTGTTTGGGCAGGAGCGCAAGTTCGTCCATTTCCAAGCGGGCAACTCCCGTGAGATCTGCGGAGCGATTGATCCGCTCTGGCACGCTCAGCGGCAGTCGGGGTGGAGGCGCAGCATTGCAGGCCTTCCAGAACGGTGCGAACACCGAATAGGGATCCCCGTTCCGGGTCCGGATCATCCAGGGTTCGAAGAGCAGACTTGCCGCGAAACTCTCCACCTCGATGCCCGCAGCGCTCAAGGACGCCTTCACCTCGGTATCGACGGAACGCTCCGGGCCGCCATAACGGCGATTCCAAACCACTGCTCCCGCACCGACCTGGCCGACGATGTCCACCACCTCGGCAGGCGCGGCACCATGCCGCAGTACCAGTGGGATTCCATGGTCAGCTAGATCGGCTTGCAGCGCAGACAGGCTGTGGTGCAGCCACCATTTAGCTGCCCCTCCGAGCGATCGGATACCCGAGGACTCCTCATCGAGGACGTAGAGCGCGATTACCGGCGCGCGCTGGTCGGCAGCGGCACACAGGGCGGGGTTGTCAGCGATCCGAAGATCATCTCGAAACCAGACCACCACGGGTGCTGAACTCACGCGAGCGCGTCCTTTCCCATTTCTGACGGTGCCGAGCCGTCACCTTTGTGAACCAGCTTCGAAGGCCACCAGATCGCCGCACCGATGTCGTAGCAGAGCGCCGGGACCAGCAGAGAACGGACGATGAAGGTGTCCAGCAGCACGCCAAACGAGACTATGAACGCAAGCTGCGCAAGGAACAGGATCGGGATCACTGCGAGTGCGGCGAACGTTGCGGCGAGGACGAGCCCCGCCGAGGTGATCACACTTCCCGTGATCGTGAGCCCACGCAGAATACCCGGGCGCGTGCCATGACGTAGCGCTTCCTCGCGCACACGTGTCATCAGGAAGATGTTGTAGTCAATACCGAGGGCCACGAGGAACACAAAAGCATACAGCGGCACTCCGGGATCGGCGCCAGGGAAGCCGAGGATGTGGTTGAACACCAGCGCCGAGACGCCCAGTGCGGTACCGAAGGACAGCACCGTGCTCGCGATCAGCACGAGTGGTGCCAACAGCGATCGCAACAGCACCGCAATAATCAGAAGGGTCACGAACAGGATCAGCGGGATGATCAGGTTGCGGTCTCGGATTGATGCATCATTTGTGTCGATCGCCGTGGCGGTCACGCCACCGATCAGCGCCCCGGCAGGGGCGAGTGCCTCCCGGAGTTCCCGGACGGTCTGCTCTGCGGCGGCCGAATCGGGGGCCTCAGCCAAGGTCGCCTGGAGCAGGACCGCACCGTCGACGACCGTGGGCTCGGGTGCGGGAGTTCCAGGCGGTCCGAGTGCCTGAATGCCATCGGCCGTGACAGGCGCGATGCCGCTCGGTGAATCCGCAGCCACGATACTCACATTACTCACTCCAGAGTGGTCCAGCATCACATCGGTCGCCATCTGTAGTTGCTCCTCAGGGAGCACCACGAGGGCAGGGGTCCCGGAGCCGCCCGGGAAATGTTCGCCGAGCAAGACTTGACCATCTCGGGACTGTGATTCGCCAAGCACCAGATTGGATTGGGCCACACCCGTTGCATTGAACCCCGTGGCAGCGATAACACCAAGCGCGAGCAGTGCCGTGGGAGCAATCCAGATCGGTCGAGACTTGCTCGCAATCTTCCGCCCAAGTCGCGCCCAGAGCCCGGTGGTGTGGACGCCCTGCTCGACAGCCACGACATCGGGCTCAAATTGTGGCCGGCGCGGCCAGAACGCCCAGCCGCCGAGGATCAGCAACAACGAGGGCAGCAAGGTGAGCGCCGAGAGCATCGCAAAGACGATGCCGACGGCGGCCACTGGACCAAGTGTGCTGTTGGACTTCAGATCGCTGAGCAAGAGACACAGGAGACCTGCGATGACCGTGCCTCCCGATGCGAGGATCGGTTCGAGGGAACCTCGCACGGCCCGAGTCGTGGCTGCCCAGTTTGTGCGCTCGCTACGGAGTGCCTCACGGAATCGGGACACGTACAGCAGCGAGTAATCGGTGGCCGCGCCAATCACGAGAATGAACAGGATGCCTTGAGTCTGGCCGCTCAGGAGGAAGACTCCCGCCTTAGCAAGCCACCACACGCACAGGAGTGCCACACATAACGCGAACAAGCTGGTGGAAAGAACCACAAGCGGAAGCAGCGCGGAGCGATAGACCGCGATCAGGATGAGGAACACCGCGCCCAGCGCCACTCCGAGCAGGAGACCGTCTATTCCTGTGAAGGCCTCGAGCAGATCGGCGGTGAAGCCGGCTGGCCCGGTAACGTGAACCTGCACGCCCTCCGGAACCCTGTCTTGGAGTCCCCGACTCAGTTCGGCCACGACGTTGCCGATCTCGGCGTCCGGTTCGATTGGCACGAAGACCTGTACCGCCCGGCCGTCGTCGGACGGGATCGCTGGGGAGACCTCCTCCGCCACGCCCGCCACGGCAGGTAGACCGGTGATCTGGGCGGCGATCTCCTCGAGTTGCGCCTCGCTCAGAACCTGCTCGGAGGTGAACACCACGATTGCCGGAATCGCGTTCGATTCGCTGAACTCACCCCGAAGCTGTTGAACCTTGGTCGCCTCGGCGGAGGCAGGGAGGTAGTTCGCCTGCTCGTTCGAGGAGACCTCATCGATCCGGCCGAAGTACGGTCCCCGAGCGCTGCGCCTATGACCCATATGACGATCAGGAATGACGGCCACAGTACGCGAATCCAGCGTCGCCCGCCGCGGGGGTGGGCCGCACTCTGAAGGGGCGCCCGATCACAGCTGCTCACTTCCGGCGGCACGAGGAGGCAGAGGCACCAGAACCGAGGTGCGCGCCTTGTACGCCTGGTATGCGGCCTGATCTCCCCAGTACCCGTCAGCTTTACTCTCCAACAGCGGGATCCCGCTGATCTGCGTGAGCAGCACGATCACGAAGATCGGCGAGATCAGAGTGGCGTACTGCCAGCCGCTGAGAGCCGGGATCGCAGCGATGGCGATGCCCATCCACAGCACGATCTCGCCGAAATAGTTGGGGTGGCGAGACCAGGCCCACAGCCCTGTGCGAATGAACTCGTCCTTGTTGGTCGGCTCGGCACGGAAGCGGCTCTTCTGCAGATCCGCCACAATCTCGAAGACGAATCCGGCGAGCCACAGCAGCATGCCGACGACGGTGAGAACACCCAGGGTGGGCCGCTCGGCTGCGGTGATGGCCGCCAAGGCAGCGGAGAGCGTGATCGCGACCCAGAGGGCTTGGATGATCCAGACGGTCAGGAAGCGTGGGAAGTCCGGCTTGATGTCATCGAATCGATCATCGGAGCCGGAGCGGCGAACGCGCATGAAGAGAAACGATCCGAGCCGCAGCGCCCACAGTGTCACCGCACCAGCCAGGAGCAATGAGACAGCGTCGGTGTGGCCACTGAGCGCAACGCCGCCGATCGCTGCGGTGATGTACGTGAGGCTTCCGGTCAGGTCGAAGAACGTCTCCGTTTGATTCAGCCAGGCTGGGATGAAAGCGATGATCTGGACGAGGAAGATCCAGGCCACCACGAGCGCAAAGACGGGCAGACCCATCACCTCGGTGCCCTGGTGGGATCCGGCTGCGGCGATGCCGGCACCGAGCGCCACGACGAGCAGGAGGATTGCTGCTGATATGGCTGGCTTCTTCTTCGCCCCTTGGGCGTCGCCGGACGACGCAGTCATGATTGGTTCTCTCCTTGGTACAGCTGGTGGACATGGTGTGCAACCGTGGTCAGGAACTCGGTACGGCGAAGTTTGAGCGTGGGAGTCAAGGTCCGATCGTCCTCGGAGGGCACCGCCATAAGCACGATGAACCGGCGCACTTGCTCGGCGCGCGAGACGGCCGCGTTCGCGCCGTCGACGGTGCGCTGGATGTGCGCCCGGATACCCTCGTCATCGATGCGGATTCCGTCGCGCGTTGTGGGTGCCGCCTCCAGCTGTTGTGCGAGTTCGGCGGAGCCGCGTCTGCGCGCCCACGCGGCCGCCTGTTCGGCATCGAGCAAAATCACCGCTGCGGCATACGGCTTACCTTCGCCCACCATGATCGCCTCAGAGACGATCGGGTCTGTCGCGACCACGGCCTCCCACGGTTCCGGGGCAATGTTCTTGCCACTCGCCGTCACGATGATGTTCTTCAGCCGGCCCTGGATATACAGGAAGCCGTCCTGATCCAGACGCCCAAGGTCCCCGGTGCGGTAGAAGCCATCGGTGTAAGACTCGCCGTCGTCCTTGGGATTCAGGTAGCCCGGGCTCACGCCGACACCGCGCACCAGCACCTCACCCTCATCCGAGATGCGCACGCTCGAACCAGGAATCGGAATACCCACAGATCCCGCCCGCATCTTTCCAGGCCGGTTTCCCGTAATTGGGGCGGTGGTCTCGGTGAGGCCGTAACCCTCAATCACGGGAATACCGACGCCGCGAAAAAAGTTCCCGAGAGAAGGATCCAAGGCAGACGCGCCCGAGAGCAGGTAATCGACGCGCCCACCCATGAGAGCTCGCAAGCGGCCATAGAAGAGCCGCTCGAAGAGTCTGTGCCTCAGCACGAGCCAGCGGGACGGCCTAAGGTCTGGTTGATCTTGGGTTCGTTCGAGATGCTCACCCCAGGCGATAGCGGTGCGATCCGCCACGGCGAAAACAGACCCGACCTTGCTCTCCTGGGCCTTGGCGCGTGCCGCCACGCGAATCTTCTCAAGGATTCGCGGAACCACCACCATGAAGGTGGGGCGAACCTCACCCATCGCCGCAACCGCTGATTTTGGGTCACCCACGTGAACGATCTTCATCCCCGCATAGACCGAGACGAGCTGAAGCCCTTGGGCGAGCACGTGGGCCAGCGGCAACAGGATGATCGTGGTGGCCCGATCATGAACCACCTCGCCGTATGCCTGCGCAACCTGCACCACCAGCCGCACGAAGTTGCCGTGAGTGATTCGCACTCCCTTCTGCCGGCCCGTGGTTCCGGAGGTGAAGACGATGCTCGCCAGGTCATCGGGGCCCGCGAGCTGCTCTCGGCGCTCGATCTCCACTTCATCAACACCGGAACCGAGTCGCTCCAGCGCCGCGAGATCATGGCCGGGGTTGGCATCGAAGGTCCAGACGGCAATACCTGGGAGCGCGTGTGCGAGCACATCCCGATGCGAACCATCTGAGGCAAACGCAACCCGAACCCCGCACTCGCTCACGATGCGCTCGACCTGAGGAATAGACGCGGTGTCATAAATCGGGACGACGACACCTCCGGCCGCCCAGATGGCGAAATCCGCTAGAGCCCATTCGTAACACGTCTCGGACATGATGGCGACACGATCACCCGGCTTAACACCCGCTGCGATCAGCCCTCCCGCCAGATCGTGGACCTGCTCCCGAAACTGCGCGATCGTCACGTCATGGACCTCGCCGTCGATCCACCGCGCAAACGCGACGTGATCGGGGTTGATCGCTGCTCTGGCCCCCAGCAGATCGGGAACGGAACGTAGATCGGTTCGTTCCGCCATTAGAGCGATGGTGGTCTCGCGCATCAGGCTCTCATCTCTTCATGACACGTATCTTGCTTGGCTAGTTACTAGCGTAGCATGGTACATGCCTCCGTGCTATTGTTGCCAGATGCGTGGATCATCGCAGGAGGACGAGGCCACCCAGAGTCTCTACAGCGTCGAATCCAGTGACCCCCAGAGCCAACTTGTGGATCGCTCCAAACTTTCCGACGACGATGTGGCGCAGATCAACCAGATGATGGCCGCGATGGCACAGTTGCGCAGAGCAGAGGATGCACTCTCAGAGGCCTCAACGCGCTACATGAAACTGAACAAGACCGACATGCGCGCCCTGCACTATCTGATCGTGTGCCTGCACCGAGACCAGATCGCTATGCCCGGAGACCTCGCCATCCACCTCGGCATCACCACCGCCTCAACAACGAAACTGCTCGACAGACTCGCCAAGGGCGGCCACATCACTCGAGAGCCGCACCCGTCCGACCGGCGAGCGCTCAGCGTTCGCATCACACCAGGGACATATCGATCCGCTATGGACACTGTGGGCCGTCAACAGGCGAAACGATTCTCAGCCGCTGCACAGCGTACTCGCGAAGAGCGAGCGGTGATTATTTCGTTCCTCGAAGACACTGCACGTGAATTATCGGATACCACACAGGTGTGGCCCACGCTGTAGCACGCTCACCTGCGGGACGGCTATGACCACGGTTTGGAGTGGGCTAGTCGAACTGCGAGGACGATGTGGCCACCTGAAGAGCGATGACGTGGTCTCGCATGTACTCACTACTGCGCGGGATTCCGGTGGGGAAGGTCACTGAGAAGCGCCGGATCCATCGGGCGGCGGTCACGGCGCATCTTCGTCCTCGCGAGGTTCCAGCACGTACCGCGCGGGGCCTGACTGCACGCTAATGCGCATGCCAGTAAGCCTGTCACTGGCTCACCGTAGGCTTTGAGTGACGGTACGAGAGTGGCTCGACCGCAGATGACGGGTGAGTCCAGCATGGCCAAGTCAGTCTTCTACAGCTTCCACTACGACCGTGACGCGTGGCGAGTGCAGCAGATCATCCAGATGGGTGCGTTGGAAGGCCAGCCCATTCTCAATGCGCAGCAGTGGGAGGAAGTCAAGCGCAAGGGCGACGCGCCCATCGAGAAGTGGATCGCTGACCAGATGGCGTACAAGTCGGCAGTCGTAGTCCTGATCGGCGCTCAGACCGCCAGCCGCCCATGGGTTCGCCATGAGATCGCATACGCGTGGGATAACCACAAGCCGCTGGCCGACTCGGCCTAGTCCTACAGCCTTCGGGCTCCTCTCACGAACAACATCCGCCGTCACATCAGTCCGCGTCGGCAGGACCAGTGACTGTGGAGAAGAGCCATGACGACCACCGACGCGAGCCGCGCCGCAATAGACAGCCTCGTTGCCCCGACACCGTTCGTTGGGGCGATCGCCGTGTCCTACCTGCGAGTCTCCACGAAGGAGCAAGCAGAGAAGGGCGGCAACGCTGAGGGTTTCTCGATCCCAGCCCAGCGGGAGGCGAACCAGCGCAAGGCCGACCAGCTCGGCGCGACCATCGTTGAGGAGTTCGTCGATGCGGGCGAGTCCGCTCGCAAGGCCGACCGGCCCGAGTTGATGCGGATGATCCAGTACGTCACGAAGTACAAGACGAACTACTGCATCGTCCACAAGGTTGACCGGCTGGCTCGGAACCGTGCCGACGACGTGACCATCCACTTGGCGCTCAAAGATGCCGGGGTGACGCTGGTGTCGGCGACAGAGAACATCGACGAGACGCCCTCGGGGATGCTGTTGCACGGCATCATGTCGTCGATCGCCGAGTTCTACTCGCGGAACCTGGCCACGGAGGTCGTCAAGGGCCTGTCGCAGAAGGCAGCGCAGGGCGGGACGGTGTCGAAGGCGCCCATCGGCTACCGCAACATCGGAGTGCGCGACGAGTTTGGCCGTGAGGTTCGTACCGTCGAGCTGGACGAGGAGCGGGCACCGTTGGTTCGGTGGGCCTTCCAGGTGTTCGCGTCCGGGGATTGGTCGACGAGCCAGCTCCACCACGAGTTGGTGGCTCGCGGGCTGACGACCGCACCTTCACCGCGTCGTCCTTCTCGGCCCATCGGCAAGTCGTCGGTGCATCGGATGCTCACGAACCCGTACTACAAGGGCTGCGTCCGCTATCAAGGCGTCACCTTCGCCGGAGTACACGAGGCAATCGTCCCGAACGAGGTCTGGGACCAGGTGCAGACCGTGCTCGGCACCCACCGGTCAGCGGCGGACGCGACGCAGATACACGAGCACTACCTGAAAGGCTCGGTGTTCTGCGGGCAGTGCGGCTCCCGACTGATCGTCTGCAACGCGAAGAGCAGCCAGGGCACGATCTATCCGTACTTCGTCTGCGGCAGCAGGCACGGCGGCAGGGGCGACTGCACCCGCCAAGCGATGCTCATCGAGCACGTCGAGCGGCTCGTCGAGCAGTTCTACGATCACGTCCAGATCAGCGCGGAAACCAAGCTCGCGCTCTCGTCGATGCTGCACGCACGGTTCGACGAGATGATGTCCGAGGGTGCCGCGGAGCTCGCGGACCTCGCCACGCGTCGGACCCAGCTCGAAGACGAGCAGGAAAAGCTGCTCCGTGCTCACTACGCGGGAGCGGTCCCGTTGGAGCTGCTCAAGCGGGAGCAGGATCGGATCACGGCATCGCTGGAGACGATCCAGAACCGGATCGACGCCCACCACGGCGAGTACACCTTCGCCCGGGCGAACCTCGATGACTCGCTGACCCTGCTGTCCAACGCGGGCGACATCTACAAGACAGCCGACGACGCGAACCGTCGGCTGTGCAACCAGGCGCTGTTCAAGGCGATCTACGTTGACGAGGACAACGACGTTCGGGTCGGCTACAAGACGCCGTACGACGGGCTGAGCATCGAAGGCTTGCAGGCCGACGCCCTCACCTGGGCCGCCGAGGCAAGAAAATTCGGCCAAGCTCGAACCTCGACCAAGGGCGGTCCCTTGGTCGAAAGTTCAAACCTGACCCATTTGGGGTGCTTGGCGCTTCGCGCCTGCAACCCCTGCGCTCGCTCGGAGTCTGAACGCAAGCGTTCAGGCTCCTCACTCCCTTGGGGTGAGTGACGGGACTTGAACCCGCGACATCCGCGACCACAACGCGGCGCTCTACCAGCTGAGCTACACCCACCATGCAACGTGAATACATTACCGGCTCTGGCCACGTTCCTTGAAATCCACGAGCGTGGGATCCCTCACCGATCAGCCGTAGGCGCGGACCTCGATCGCGTTCGCGAAGCTCTCCAGCGCCTTGGGATGCGCCGAGACATACAGCGTCACGTCCATCAGGTTCACTTCGAGGACACGGAAACCGGACGAGGTCCGAATGATGTCGATCCGGCAGTACAGGAGCATCTGGTCGCGGCCGGTCAGATCGGCGATCGCGCTGTGCAGCGCGTGCCGCACGTCTTCGCCGAGGAAACGCTCCTCCGTCGTAATCGAGTGGATCGAGGCACGGTCCTTCGCCGCAAGCTTGAGGTCCGGACGATTCTGGAGCTGCGGATCCTTCGCCACCGCATACGTGAGTAGGCCGTTGAAGTACACCAGCGAGATCTCACCGCGATTATCCACGGACTTCAGGTAGCGCTGCACCAGTGCGGCCCTGCCCGAGTCGAGAATCTTCATGGCGTGCTGGATCGCCTCCGAGCGCGAACCGGCGTCGATGGCCGTGTAGCGCCCGGTCGTGTGCCGGTTCGAGGACAGCGCCGACTTCACCACGAAGTCCCCACCCGCCGGCATCCGCGTGTGAACCTGGTGCTTCGAAAGCCCCGCGTCAGGCTCGAGCCACGTGGTCTCGATCGTGGGCATTCCGCGCGCCTCAAGCTCCTTAAGGTAATGCTTGTCGCTGTTCCACTTGAGGACCTGCGGGTTGTTCAGCAGGCGTGGCACTGATTCGGCCCAGGCGAAAAACTCGTCCGGGCGATCGGCGAAGTCCGAGATGGTCATGACGATGCACAGGCCCGCCGCTTCCCAATCGACGTCCGGATCGTCCCACACGGCCACCTGAACGTCGAGCTTGCGCTGAGCGAGGACAGCGGGAAGTTCTGCGAAGTCTTCCGAGAGGTTCGGAAGATCGCTTGAGGTCACGAGGGTTACGCGAGGATATGCCACGGAACGAGCCTAACGGAGACACGCCCCAATCGCTCGACTGTTACAAGACCGTCATGCAGTCCCCGCACGCCGTGCTCACCACACCCGACCCACACGTCACCTGCGCACGCCACGCACAAGCTGAGGAGATCTGTACGTTGTGGTGCCGCGGCGCACTGATCAGCTCAACTTTCGCTGCTGTAACGGCCGGCGCGATACTCAAGGAGGGGAACACCGTCGGCGAACTCGATCCACTCCACCGTGGCCCGCACGAGCAGGCCCCAACCCGCGTGAACCGGGTGCGTATCCGCGAGCCGCACCCCCACCCACGCCGCCGCGCCGGTCAGCTTTGGCCCATGCCCGACGGCGTCCCACTCCCCCGAGCGGAACACCCCACCAGGCGAGGGGGCGACTCGGGCGAAGACGTCCGCGAGGTATCCCTGGCCGGGGCCGAGGAGGTTGACGACGGCGGTTTCGGTCTCTTGGAAGGTCTCCCACCAGTCCGCTTCGTCCTTGACGAGGGCCACGAGCTCGGCCGGATCGCCGTCGGCGATAAGAAATGAGGAGATCGTCCAGCCGTCACGCTCAGTGCCTGCGCCACTCGCCCAGATGCTCACCGGCGCCGAGACCATCCCGCGCAGTCGCCGGGCGGGGTTGTACGGCCCGGACGGAAACGGGAACTCGTTGTGGATCGTCATGGGGATAGTCTGCCGCACCCGGTTGGTGCACTCCTGCTCGATCTCATACGTCTCAGGGCCGTGAGACTGATGAGATGTGACACGGGTGCGCAAGCACTAATCGTCGAGCGCCGCGGAAAGGCCGATCTCGACCCACGGGCACACCCCCGCCGACTCCCACTCACGTGAGCAATCGGCGCGTCAACTCGGGCGGCAGGACCCTGCGGCCGCTACGCCTCCACGCGGTCGAGTCGAGCGACTCCAATCTTGGTGTCCGCCATCCCGTAGAACACGTAGTGCGCACCCTCGATCTCTTCGATCGCCGTCGGGAAAACAACATTCGAGACAACGCCCGAGGTCTCTTCCACGGTGGCCGGCGCTAGAAGCGGCTCCTCGGTACGGGTCACGACAACCGCCGGATCATCCGCGCTGAGGATGATCGCTCCCGCTACGTAGCGAACGTTCTGCTGCGGAGAGAATCCTCCCGCAGTGATCTCGCCAGTGACGCCATGGTGAATCAATAGCCAGCCTTCTGAAATCCGCAGAGGCGCCGGGCCTGCGCCAATCTTCAACTCCTCCCACGCGAACTCAGGACCCGCCACAAACTTGTGGTCCGTCACGTAGCAGAGCTCCGCGACGTCCTTCTTTGCGCGCTCCGCGTCGATGTACGAGATCCAGATGCTCGCACGATCGTCGTGACCGATGGGCGGGACCGCGGGCTCACCGGGACGTCCGAATGAGTAGTCCCACATCGGGCGGTGCAGAACCGCATAGCACTCGCGGCCGTCCGGGCCGGGAACCGTCTCGGGGAAGAACACGACATCCTTGTTCGGGAACAGGTTGAGATCGCAGTTCATCGCGTCATCAAACCCGAACAGGATCGGGCCAATGCGAGTCCATTCCTTCCCATCCTCGGAGATCGCGAGCGCGGGGCGTGGACCCAGCGGACCGAACGCCACGTACGTCATCACCTTCACCCCAAGGGAGGGAATATCGGTGATGCGCGGGTCTTCGACGCCACCGTGGTTCTCGCCGTGCTCCCAGGTGCGATCCGGTGTCAGTACAACACCCTCGCGCTCCACACCAACCGGAACTCCACCCTTGGTAACAACCTTCGCACAGCCAACACGAGAGACGTTGCCTTCGGCAACCAACCTCGGGAACAGGTACAGATTGCCGTCCGAGCCCCACGCGGTGCCCGGGTTGAGGACACCCTCGACTTCAAGTGGGTTACCCTCTTCCGGAGCCATCAAGACTCCGAGACGCGTGAGCTCAAACGGGACGTTCGCACCGTCCGCGCGGCCCGCCAACCCCAATGTAGACATGAAATCTCCTGCTTATTGATCGTGTGGTGAGAAAGAACGGTCAGCCCTTGACGGCGCCGACCACTCCATTGACAAGGTGTTTCTGGATGAAGACATAGCCGATGATCATCGGCGCAGCAACAATGAGCGTCGCTGCCGAGAGGAGCGCCCAATCATTTGAGTACGTCCCCTTGAAGGCGTTGAGGCCCGCCGCAATTGGCCATCTGGACGAGTCCGAGAACAGCACCGTGGCGAGAATGATCTCGTTCCAGATCCACACCGCCTGCAGGATGAAGATGGTTACCAGCGCCGGTCGCGACAAGGGGAGAACGAATCGCCAGAGGTAGCTCCAGTAGCCAACGCCGTCGAGCGCGGCCGCCTCATCGAGCTCGAGCGGAATCGACTTCACAAATCCGCTAAACAGCAGCGGACCAATGCCGACGCCGACACCGACCATCAGAATGTAACCGAGCCGGTTGTTGTACAGATCGAGCCGCAGAAGCATCTGGTACTGCGTCACCAGGGCGTTTGGCAGGAAGAGCACGAACACGAACAGTGCATTCCATAGCTTGCCTCCCTTGATGTAGCCGCGTGCTACCGGGAATCCCATCACGAGCGCGATGAACGTACCGAGCGACGCTCCACAGATCGTGTAGAGAACGGTGTTCATGATGAAGTCACCGAAGTTGCCTTGCTCCCATGCCTTTGCGAAGTTGCTCCACTGCGGGTCCGTGACGATGCCCACCGGATCCGCCACGTACGCCTCTGGGCTCTTGAGCGCCGTATTTAGGAGGTACAGGAGCGGGAACAGGAAAACGAAGAGGAGCAGCGCCACCACGACGTAGGAAAAGCCTGGAGAATGCTGACGCTGGCGCCACGGAGTTTTCTGTGGCGTGACCGGCTGCGTGACTGCTGCACTCACAGCGCGGCCTCCCTTCTACGTAGGTACCACATCGTCAGGAACGTGATGGTGCCGACGACGAAGAACTGAATCATCGAAATCGCTGCCGCATACCCCTGATTCAGGAGGGTCTGCGCGCCGGTCGCGCTTCCGAAGGCCTGTTCGTAGACCTGCAACGACAACAGCTGAGTGGACTTGTTGCTTTGCCCTGTGAGCACGAAGGTGAGCTGGTACGACTGCATCGCATTGACGATTCCGAGTAGCACGTTTGCGGTGATCGACGGCGCCAGCATCGGAATTGTGACGAAGCGGAAGCGTTGCCACGAGCTCGCGCCGTCAATCGATGCCACCTCGTAGAGGTCCTCCGGGATGGCCTGAAGGCCGGACAGGAAGATGACCACGGTAACGCCGAGACTCATCCAGACCTGAACGAGGACAACGAGATAGAGCGCAATGTTGTGGTCACCGAAGAAAGCTGACTCCGTGCCGAACCTGTTCAGCACCGCCTGGACCGGACCGTTGGTGTTCAGCAGGAGCGACCACACCAACGCGGTAACGGTGACACCCAGAATCGTGGGCATGAAGACGATCGAGCGGTAGAAATTCCGGCCCACGAGCTTCTGGTTCAGCACTACAGCGATCGCCAGTCCGAGCGTCATCTGGAACACGGTCGTCAATGTCGCGAACACCATCGTGTTCCGGAAGGCGTTCATGTTGTCCGCGGCCCGAGCCGGGCTGAAGTATCGGAAGTAGTTCTCGAGTCCCACGAACTCGGTCGGGAGTCCTGGCAGACCCTTCAGGTTCGTGAGCGACACGAATGCGACCGCGATTGCCGGGACGAATGCGAAGAAGATCAGGACCGCTGCACCAGCAGTGAACGTTGCGCGTAGAGATCCGCGGTTCGGGAACGGATAGTTTGCTTTCATCGGTTCGCTTTCACACGTGTGGGGGTGCGCCTCACATCTATGGGGCGCACCCCCATCAACATCAGTGTTGCCGTACGCGTATGGCTAGAAGGCCTTCACCCAAGCGTCTGCCGAAGCAGCTGCAGCGGTCTCCACCGAGTCCGGGCCGAGGGGCGCGAGCGCCGGGTAGTTGAACGGGAACACAGCCGCGTCCCCGGCCAGCGGGTTGGCAACCCAGATGGACTCCCATACCGGCTCAAACTGGGCGGTGTAGTCCGCGATCGAGTTCAGGAAGTCACTCTGATCGATGTCCGGCTGCGCCGCAGTGAAGCCCGAAGTGGCCGCGAACTTCGTGTAGACATCCTTCTGCGAGAAGAAGTCGAGGAAGGCGAGCGTGCCGGCCTCGTTCGACGTACCCGCGTAGGCGCCGAGCTGAAGCTCAACCTTGCCGTTCAGGTACAGGTTGTCCGCAGCGTTGTCGCTAGCCGGGAGCGGGAAGTAACCGATCTCGAATGCGTCACCAACGGCGCTGGCGATCGTGGGCTCGTTCCACGTACCATCCGGCAGCATCGCGAACTCACCACGTGCAAACGCCGACGGCATGTCGTCGTAGCCCGCGCCGGAGAAGTGCTCCTGAGCATGCTCAAAGATCCACTGAGTCTTCTCGAGAACCTCACGCGGAGTGCCCTCATCGAGCCCCACCGACTGGTTCCAGAGGCCATCAACAGCGGCCTGCTTGGCATCCGCAGTCGGGTACAGCGAGCCGACGACGCCATTCATGACCAGTCCTGCGGGCCACGTGTCCTTGCCGCCGATACCGAACGCAGTCACATCTGCGTCCTCGAACGTTGCGACGGCCGCCTGGAGTTCGCTCCATGTGGTCGGGACCTCAACGCCGTTGTCCTCGAACAGCGACTTGTTGTAGTACACACCTGTGACGAAGCTCAGGCCCGTCGGGATCGCATACTGCCGCCCGTCGATGGCCTGCGAAGCGAGAACCGACTCGGAGTAGTTCGACATAAACGGCTCGTCCGTCAGGTCGAGCAAGCTGCCCGCCTGAGCCAGCTGGACGTCGTCGGGGGTGGCATCGGCCGCGTACTCCGGCATCTCACGGAAGGACTTCACGACGAAGATGTCCACTTCACCAGCGGTGAGCTGCGCCGACTTGGTGGTCGGGTAGCTGTCATTCGGAACCGACGTCAGAATCGCGTTTGCGTCCGGGTAGGTTTCGTTGAACGCGTCAACAACTTCCTGGAATGCCGCATCCGATGCGGATGCGCTTGAGACGAGGATTCGGATGTCACCGCTGACGTCGGCTGCATCCCCATCGTTAGACGAGTCAGGCTCGCTAGTGGTCTCGTCGCCCGTTGCACCCGTGGTGGGAGTGGTGGAGTCACCACCGCCACACGCGGCAAGGGTACTTGTTAGAACGAATGCCGTTCCGACCGCGAAAACACGACCGATGTTCGACCGCTTCCGCAACGTCGTCGTTGCCATCTTTATCCTCCTTGAAGATCTACCGAAACGTTTCGGTTGAGTTGGGAATAATCTAGCCCGATCAGATTGCGGCGTCAAGCACTTTGCGAAACCGTTACCAACCCAGGTCCCAGAAGTGCGCGTTATGCGGGCGGAACTCGCCCGATAGAGTCCCTGACGAGCGCCTCCCCGGGCGGCATTTCCACCACTCGGCCCTTGTTCCTCTCCGGATCACTGATCACGTCGAGGAGCAGATCCGCAGCCGCGGCACCGAGTTCGCGAGGTGCTGCCTGCACAGTCGTCAGAGTAGGACGGATGTAGCCACCCCACGCGATACCGTCGTATCCACTAACCGAAATCTGTTCCGGTATCGAATACCCAAGCTCTTGCGCGCGAATGATAAACCCCGCCGCCGCGAGATCGTTGGCACACACCACAGCCGTCGGCTTCTCCTGCGTTCCCTCGAGTAAGAGGTCGGCAGCCTTCTGCCCTCCCTGGTAGGTGAAGTCTCCATCGATGAGGAGCCTTGGTTCGAGGCCGGCCGACAGGAGAGCATCGCGCCACGCACCCTCACGCTCGAGCGAGTGCACGAAATCTGGGGGCCCCGAGACGTGCGCGATGCGGGTGTGCCCGAGCCCGACGAGCCGGTCAACGAGGTCCTTCACGCCCGGCGCAGAAGGCTGGTGGACTGATGCGAGATCGGCGGGCGGTTCGGCGGGGTTGACGCCCACCGCCGGCAGTTCGAGTTCGCGAACCAGGGCGATGCGAGAGTCATTGACTCGAAGCTCGTTGAGGATCACTCCGTCAACGCGCCTGCCCGCCGCGAGGTCTCGGTACCGGGACTCTTCCTCGTCTGCATCAGCGGCCATCTGAAGCACCAATGCGTATCCGCGCTTGGAGATTACCTGCTCAACTCCACCAATGAAGGCTCCGAAGAACGGGTCCTCCTCCAGAACTTCTGGACTGCGACACACAACGAGGCCGATCGTGAATGCCTTCTTTGCGGACAAGCTCCGCCCGCGAAGCGATGGCACGTACCCAAGTTCTTCGGCGGCCTCCTTGATTCGCTCCCGCGTATCGTCCGAGACTCCCGGGCGCCCATTAAGGGCGGCCGACGCCGAACTGATCGCCACGCCGGCACGTTCCGCGACATCGACAATAGTGACTCGATGCGCCATGCCCCGGACAACCTCCCTAGATTTCTGTGCGCAACTCTATCGCGAGACGCTTGAGATCACGGAGAGCAGACTCGGCCCAGTACCAAAGACATCCACCGGCAGCCCGCTTCGGGGCTCTCGTCTTAGGCGCGGGGTGTGGTGATGTATGCAACCGCGCCCTGCTCTGCCTCAAGAGTGACGATCTCACCTCCTGACAGGAAGGCGGCATCTCCCGGCGCCAGGCTCATCCGACCATCGCCGCTCTCCACAACCACCGAACCCGCCAGGCCAATCACGAGTCCTGGTTCCGCACCACCAACCGTGAGCGATTCGGGAAACCCGTTGACCTGAAAGCACTTGGTGGTGTACTCCGCGAAATGTGCCGGGTAGTCCAACACGGTCCAACCGCTATCTGCAGAGCCCACTCGCGTCACGGCGGGCGAGTCCACAAGGGGCGGCGCAACCCGGAAGTCAACGACATCAAGCAGTTCGTCGATTGCAACCCGCTTGCTCGTGAGGCCCGCGCGTAGCACATTGTCGGAACACGCCATCACCTCCAGGCCGCCACCAGACATGTAGCCGTGCACAACTCCGGCGCCAAGGGAGAGCGCCTGCCCCGGTGCGAGCTCGATCGCATTCAGGAACAGCGAACCCACAACGCCCACGTCCCCCGGATACTGATCGAGTAGCAATTTGGCTGTATCCACACTGTCCAAGATCCCGAACGCGCGCCCCGTGTCGGCGCCTGCATCGTCAGCCGCCGAGGAAAGATCCTCGACATATTGAGGCGCCCTACCCGCCTTCAGCCAATCATCTACACTCGCGGCCGAGCCACGCGGGCCTGACGGCTGATGCTCTGAAATACGTCGAAGCGCATCTTCGAGTTGGTCCCCTGGCAGTCTCAACGCGCGCTCGAAGGCACGCTTCAAGTCTTCCGGTTGCGGACCGAGGAGCTCCGCGATGGCGCGAAGGGACGCTACGTCCAGAGCCTCAAGATCGCTGCGGATCGCAGAGTGATCGCGGAATCCGACCAGTGCAGTCGTGGGCACGAGAGCGAGCAACGTCTCGGGCTTATGCATGTTGTCGGAGTACAGCCATTGAGACTTGGGTTCGCCCGCCGCCACCTGCTCCCGGAAGCGACGATCCGCAACCTCGCGGCTCGGGTGAACCTGAAGCGAGAGCGCGCGACTCGCCGCAAGGAGCTTTGCCAGGAAGGGCAGGGTCGACTGCCCCTCCCCCTCAGGACCTCGCGGCTGCTGGTCAAGGTACTCATCGAGTGGTCGGGGCGCAAGAGCCTCGACTGTTCCGCCCCCATCAAACCAAGGGCTCGCCTCAGACACCACGGACGGAGAGCTGTGGTGCGATCCATACCAAATCTCAGCCCACGGCTTCCCATCTGGACGGGAGCGGGTGAACGCCGGCAAGGCCGTATTCGATCCCCAGTCGTAGTGCTGGATTCTGCCCCGGAGCCTGAGCATCTCGCATCCTCTTCATCGAAAGGTGTCAGTGTACCGAAACGTTTCGGTAGAATGTCGATCAGTGTATCCCACAGCAACCGCATTGAGAACCACCCCACAACATGTGAAGGACATGCCATGACTGACACCCCCACATGGAAGTTGATAGCTTTCGATCTTGACGACACACTCGCGCCCTCAAAGTCCGCGCTCCCGCCGGCAATGGCGGTCGCACTGCGCGGACTTCTCGACGTGTGTGAGGTGGCAGTGATCTCTGGCGGCGCACTCCCCCAGTTTCGAATGCAGCTGCTCGACGGACTTGAGGCATCAGCGCCCCAGCTTCGCGGACTGCACCTCCTGCCCACCTGCGGAACCCAGTACCTGAGGTTCGACGAGACGGAATTGCGTGTCCTGCACTCCCACACGCTGCCGCAGGACCTACGCCTCGCCGCGATTGAGGCTGTTGAGTCAAGCGCCAAGGAGCTTGGGCTCTGGGAGGAGCAGACGTGGGGTGACATCATCGAGGACCGCGGTTCACAGATCACATTCTCGGCCCTCGGCCAAGAAGCGCCCCTTGACGCGAAGAAGGCCTGGGACCCCACCGGTGAGAAGAAGAACAGGCTCGCTCAGCGCGTAGCTCTACTGCTCCCCGAGCTTGAGGTTCGGTCCGGTGGATCCACGTCTGTGGATATCACGGAGAAGGGGATCGACAAGGCCTACGGGATGAATGCGCTTGCCCTGGAGACCGGTTACACCCGTGACGAAGTTCTGTTCATTGGGGATCGCCTCGACCCCAACGGGAATGACTATCCCGTAAAGGCTGCCGGATGGAACACCCGAGCCGTCACGGGTTGGGAAGAGACCGTCGGCGTGATCAACGAGATCGTTGATGCCCTGCGCCGCTAGGCGCGCCACCCGTCGTGAACGGCGGAAAGGACGGGTTCGGGGATCTGCACGCCCGAACCAGTGCCAGCTTCAACCACCAGTCGCTGAAGCTCCTGCGCACCCACGCTCGCTCCGAACGCTGGGAATCCTGGCTGCAGCCGCCGTCCTTCCGCGAGGGGACCGATCAGCACAGGGTCGAAACCCAGGCGGTCCACGATCTCGGCGGTCTCGGCCGTGTCCTGCGAGCGGTCCCCCGCGATCGCAATTGCCTTGCGCCCGGGAGCTCCGGCCGGCTTTGCCTGCTCCTCAAGATCGTGGTACCCCATGTGATTGAAGGCCTTCACAACACGTGACCCCGTGAGGTGCGCCTGCACGAGCTCACTGGTCGAGGTGGTGGGATCGTTGAGGTCCTCGCGGACGCCGTCGGTCTCCCACCAGTAGTTCATCGCATCGATCACAAGCGTGCCGTCGAGCGCCGCCGCGGGGATCGCGCGGTACTTCCCGAGCGGAAGGGCGAGCACGACGACGTCTGCCTCCTCCGCAGCTACCTCCGGAGAGACTGCAACCGCGCCGGGGACGAGCACTTCGATCGTCAGCGCGATCTTCTCGGGATCGCCAGATCCGGAAATCAGAACGCGATAGCCCGCGTTGATCGCGAGCCGAGCGAGGACCGTGCCGACCTTCCCCGCACCGAGAATCCCGATCGTGGCCGTCATAGCGCGATCACATTCGCAGCTTGCTCCTCGGCCAGCAGTTCGCGTACCCGCGGAGTCACCTGCGTTCCGGATCTCCGCCACCTCTGGCGCAACGATCGAGTGGGCTGCTGCGTGGATTTCGGACAGCGTTTTGATGGGTTTGCTTATGCTGCCTGTGTTGGCTGCTGGTAACTGTAGTGGACGTCGTTGGGGTAGCGGTAATCAAGCGCTGAGTGTCGGCGGCGGCTGTTGTAGAAGCCCTCGATATAGGCGATGATGTCGCGCGTGGCCTGTTTCTTCGTGGCATAGACGGTGCGGTGGACGCGCTCGTTCTTCAACGCTGAGAAGAACGATTCGGCCATCGCGTTATCCCAGCACACGCCGGTTCGACCCATTGAGGAACGCATGCCCAGACGCTTGATCAGGGCCCGGTAGTCTCCGGACGTGTAGACACTGCCACGATCGG
>FZQV01000027.1 GCA_900199505.1 Ruaniaceae bacterium KH17
GATTGAGGTCTCTTCCCACCATCAGTCGTACGAGTTCCGGCTGGGAAACCTCATGTGTCGGTAGAGTCGCGACGTGCGCGCCATCCTTGAGGACCGTAATGTCGTCGCAAATCTCGTAGAGTTCATCAAGGCGATGTGACACGTAGAGGACTGCGACCCCTTCCTCCTTGAGCCCGCGTATTAGCTGCAGGAGCGCTTGCGTCTCCTGGTACGTCAACACGGCGGTTGGCTCATCGAAGACAATTACTCTCGAATTTCGCGCCAGCGCCTTACAGATCTCGACGATCTGCTGCTCTGCGACCGTGAGTTCGTGTAAGAGCCTGGAGGGATCCAGATGCCCGAATCCAACTGCCTCCAAACCTGCCCGGGCGCTTGCGCGGAGGTCCCTCCACCTGATGAATGGCCCACCTCCATGGAGCTTCTCGATGAACATGTTCTCGGCAACCGACAGGTCGGGTGCAAGCATAAACTCTTGATAGATCACCGAAATCCCCCGAGCCAGCATCTCGTGCGGCGACGCCGTGGTGATCTCCTCGCCGGAGATCACCACGGTGCCGCTATCACGGGGATATGCGCCAGCCAGAATCTTGATCAAGGTTGACTTCCCGGCTCCGTTCTCGCCAATCAGTCCGTGCACCGATCCCGGCCGCAAGACAAGATCGACACCAGACAGTGCCCGGGTCCCACCGAACGACTTCGAGATGCCACGCATCTCCACGATCGCGGTTGTCTCATTCATGCGTTTCACCAGCTGGCCATTCCCATCGTTGCTCATGACTCGTCTCGCTTAGAAGCCTCGACCAGCGAACTCCGCCACGTTATCCTTCGTGATTGCTGCAGGCTCGGTTAGCGTGACAAATGGGAAGTCGTCGGCAGTCTTCTCACCCGAGAGGATCTCCGCGGCGATATTGACGGCTGTTTCCGCAATAAGGTCCGGACTGTTCAGGCCAGTCGCAAAGTACTTTCCTTCCGCGATCAGGTCGAGTGCGCGCTGCGCGCCATCCGCCGCTGCAACGATGTCAACATCGTCCATCTGCGCATTTGCAAGAGCCGTCATCGCACCG
The DNA here is from genome assembly GCA_900199505.1 of Ruaniaceae bacterium KH17. GTDB lineage: Bacteria > Actinomycetota > Actinomycetes > Actinomycetales > Actinomycetaceae > KH17. The sequence goes on from FZQV01000027.1 coordinate 1,065, forward strand.
AAGAGCATGTCATCGTTTTCGCCGAAAACCGTGGTGATGTCGGGGTGTGCGGTAATGAGATCCTCAGTAGCCTGCAGTCCGCCATCTTCCGACCAATCCCCGAATCCCTGAGCAACAATTTCAAGCGATGCGTCGGGGTAGGACGTAGATCCGGTGTCCTTCAACTCCTGCTCGAGATCCTCAGCCTTAGCCCATGAATCCTCCACACTCAGCCCGAGGCGGTACTCAATGATTCCGGCAATCAAACCCGTGCGCCGCTGCAAGCTTCCGAGGTCGACCTTCGAGCCACTGATCATGATGCCCTTGATCGCATCGGTGTTGGCCTCGGCATACGCCATTCCAACAAGTCGAGCGTTCTCGGGGTTGTTCGCATAGACATTCGTAATGATCTTTGCCCCTTCAGCCGCAGCATTATCCACAGCGATCACAGGGATTCCTTCAGCATCGGCAAGGGCGATGCTTGGCAGAGCTGCGTCGGGTTCAATCGGATCGATGAAGATCGCGTCCATTCCTTGTGATGTGAAGGTCTCGAGGTTCGCAGCCTCTTTCTGCACATCGTTATTGGCATCGAGAACGGTAACCTCCCACCCCTTCTCCTCTCCATACCTCTTGATCCCCTCACCGATCGCCACAAAGAAGGGCGCCTCCTGTGTCTTCAGTGAGAATCCGACGGAGATTTCGTCCCCTCCCTCGGTTGAACCCGTGTCGGTCGTGGTCGGCTCCTCTGAGCTACCACATCCGGCCAGCACCAGAGCGGATACAGACACACCGAGTACGGCGGCCAAAGTCCTGTTTCGCTTCATTGAGTCTCCTTTGCAGGGCCGATGACGATCGCACGGCCGCGATCTCACATCCTGGTGATGCGCATCAGTTTTGAGCTAGGTTACTCACTTTTGATAAACTTGACAAGAGGTGATTTTCTCGGATCTTGATCTTTAACCGAGCTGCTCTAAGGAGGAGATTCTGACGTAACAGAGGCCCTGAGACCGCGGCTCCGGCGTCGGGAACCTCGGTCGCGTGATTGCCGAGGAGATCCCGTGGCAGGGCCGGCCGTTCTCGGTGCGGCTACGCGTTCCCCCGCTCGGCGCCCTCTGGCTCGTCCCGGAGGAGAAGTAGCGCATCATCTTGGCTGTTGGCGAACGCATAGCGTTCGCCAACAGCCAAGATCGCGCTATGGGGCCGAGCCGGCCTCGATGGTTTCGAGGTTGATCTGGCGCACGATCTGAGTGTCCACCTTCTGCACCTGGCGATCGTAGGTGAAGAGGCCGTTCTGCTCGGTCTCCACATCGGTGATCTGCGTGTAGATCGAGCCGGACATCCCGAAGCTCGGCGCCCAATCGCGCAGCGCCGCGGTGTTCTCCACGTAACCCGCGTTCAGCGCCTCCCGATCGGCCACGGCCCCGTACGGGTTCATGTCCGTGCCATCCCAGGAATGGCCCTCGATCGCCAGTGACAGCCCGCCGTGCTCGCCGTCGATCGCGGCGCGGTCCCGGTCCGGACTCGGGAACGCCGGCCCCTGGTAGGCGTGCCAGCTGATCACATCGCCCGCGTAGGGGTCACCGGGCGTGAGGCAGCAGTTCGAGCCACTCCTGGCGATCACGAGCCGGCTCGGATCCGCCTCCGCGAGATCCCCAGCCACTACCTTCGCCGCCTCGACCGTCCACTGGCCCCACCCCTCATTGAAGCCTACCCAGCCGATGATCGACGGCGCCGCCTCCAGTTGGTGCACAATCCGCACAGCTTCGTCGCGGAAGTTGGCCTGATCGTCCTCGGAGATCTGATCGTTGCGCACCTCCGTCATCGCGGGGATGTCCTGCCAGACCATCATTCCAAGCACGTCCGCCCAGTAGTACCAGCGTGCCGGCTCCACCTTGATGTGCTTGCGGATCGTGTTGAAGCCGAGCTCCTTGGTCTGCTCGATATCGAACTTCAGCGCCTCATCCGTGGGCGCGGTGTAGATGCCATCCGGCCAGTAGCCTTGATCGAGCGTGCCGAGTAGATACGTCTGTTCACCATTGAGGGTGATCCGGTTCATGCCAGCGATCTGCTCGACGGCGATCTCCCGCAACCCCGCGTAGCTCTCCACCGAATCACCGCTGTCGAGGGTGGCGACGAGCGTGTAGAGGAAGGGATCCTCGGGCGACCAGAGACGCGGGTCATCGACCGCCAGAGTGAGGGCAGAATCGGCCGGGCCGCTCGCCGAACCCACCGAGGCGCCGTCGGCGAAGGCTTCAACGGTCACGGTGCTGCCCGCCGCATCGCCGTTGTAGGTGGCCGTGACCGCGAACGAGCCGGAGTCGGCATCGGGCACGGCCGCCAGCGTCGCGATACTCACGGGCTCGACCGGCTCGAGCCAGACCGTCTGCCAGATCCCGCTCGCGGAGGTATAGAAGATTCCCTCGGGATTCAGCCGCTGCTTGCCCACCGGGATGTTCTCGGCATCGATCGGCGAGTGCACCGCGACAACGATCTCCTGGGTGCTCTCGGTCAGCGCCTCCGTGATGTCCGCACCGAACGAGTCGTAGGTGCCCGAGTGTTGCGTCACCTCGGTGCCGTTCACGTAGACCGTGGCGTAGTGGTTCACGGCGCCGAAGTTGAGCCGCACCCGCTTGCCCTCCGCGGTGTACTCGGCCGGCACCTCCACCGTGGTCCGATAGAGCGCATACTCCGAGTAGTCCTGGATGCCCGAGAGCGCGGACTCGGGCGCGAACGGCACCAGGATCCGCTGTGAGAGATCACTCCCGAACGGGATCTCACTCGCTCCATCCCAGGGCTGGTACTGCCATTCGCCATTCAGGTTGAGCCACGTGGGATCGTCCAGCGTGGGCCGGGCGAGTTGCGGGCGCGGGTACTCGGGGAGCGCGTTCGCCGTGTTCACCTGTTCGGTCCACGGCGTGGTGAGCGGCGGTTCGCGCATCGTCCACGCATCCGAGCCGCCCGAGTCGCTACCCGAGCAGCTTGCGAGCAGGAGGCTCAGCGCCGCCACCAGCGCTACGGCGCTGAACCTCGACCTCATGCTGTCGTGTCCTCCTCGTACGCGGCACGCTCCATCTGCACGGCGCGGATTCGATCGATGTCCAGCTTGGGGCTCCGATCGAAGTTATAGAGGCCGTTCTGCTCCTGGAAGGTGTCCGTGAGCTGCGTGTAGCAGTACCCGAACATCAGCGGATTGCGCAACAACACGCGAGTGAGCCCGGCGTAGCGCTCGTAGAACTCTTCCTCGGTCCGGACGCGCTCACCGTAACCCCACGAGTCGCCGCTTTCGGCGGTGGCCGCGGCCGCGAGCTCGGCGTTCCACCAGATGCCGCCATACTCCGAGACGAAGTATGGGCTGCCCGGCTCGAACGGTAACGAGATCTCCGCACCATGGAACAGGTTCATGTACGGCTTCCCCTCGGCGAGTCCGCCCTGCTCGATCGCGAACCGCTCCGGATCCTGCTCGTAGCTGTGGCTGTCCCACACGTCCACGCCGCGCACACGGTGTGAGTAGCCGGAGGCGTCGATCACGGGCCGAGTCGGGTCCGCCGCCTTCGTTGCGTAGTACATGCCCACGGTGACGTCGTCGAGCTGCGTGATCCGATCGTGTAGTTCCTGATACGTCTCGTTCAGGGGGCACCAACCAATGATCGACGGGTGGTTTCGATCGCGCCGGAGAACCTCGACCCACTGCGAGATGAACGAGGCCGTGGGCCGCTGGTTATCGCCGCGCGCACCGCCCACCTGGGCGCCCCAGTCCGCGAACTCACCCCAGACGAGGTAGCCGAGCCGATCCGCGTGGTAGAGGTAGCGCTCCTCGGCGACTTTCTGGTGCAAGCGCGCGCCGTTGAAGCCCGCGGCCATAGACAGCTCGATGTCCGCGACCAAAGCTTCGTCCGACGGCGCCGTCATCAGCGAGTCCGGCCAGTAACCCTGGTCAAGCACCAGCCTCTGGAAGACGGGCTCGCCGTTCAGCAGGATGCGGTGGCCGTCGATCGAGACCGAGCGAAGGCCGGCGTAGGAGGTGACCTCGTCGAGGACCTCCTCGCCGTCGAGCAGGCGAACCGTGAGTCCGTAGAGGTGCGGATCTTCGATCGACCACAGGCGCCGGCGCTCCTCTGGGACCGCAAGGCGTTGGCTCGGTGACTGCTCCACCACGGGAACGCTCGAGCGCGAGACCTCGCCATCGCCGTCGGTCAGAACCACCTCCACTGAGGTGCCTGGGCGGCGGGCCGAGAGCTCGGTCGTGACCGTGAAACTCGAGTCGCCGAGGTTCGGGATCACGTGCAGCAGGTCCACATGTGCGGGCGAGACGGGCTCGATCCACACGGTCTGCCAGATTCCCGTGGTGCGGGTGTAGTGGCAGCCCGAATTGCCATACCAGGTGGCCTGCTTGCCGCGGGCCTGGGCCTGATCGCGGGTGTCGCGGGCGCGGACCACGATCGTGGCCTGCTCCCCCGCCTGGACTCCGAGCTTCGCGGAGAAGGAGGAGAAGCCTCCTCGGTGGCGCGCCACCTCCTGGCCGTTCACCCACACCGTGGCGTCGTGGTCCACGGCGCCGAAGTGCAGTAGCACGTCCCTGCCGGCCCACTCGGTGGGAATGGTCACCGAGCGCCGGTACCACACGGCCGAGAGGAAGTCTGTGTAGCCGATGCCCGAGGCCTCGGACTCCGGCGCAAACGGCACCAGGATCTCCTGGGCAAGCGCACGATCGCACAGGCCACGATCGATCCCGGAGTCGCCGTGATCGAACTCGAACTCCCACGTGCCATTCAGGTTCAGCCAGTCCGGGCGCACGAACTGTGGGCGTGGGTACTCTGGGCGAGGAATCGGATTCATTGAACTATCGCTTTCTATCTGTGGCTCGTAGGTGTGGGACTAGCCCTTGATACCGGTCATGGAGACGCCCTTGACGATGTACCGCTCGAAGATAATGAACAGGATGATCATCGGGAGCGAGGCGACCATATTGGCGGTCATCGGTAGGACGTAGTCCACGGTGTAGGTCCCCGCGAAGGTCGGAATACCAACGGGGAGCGTGAACATGTCTGAGCTCATGCTGGCGAGCAATGGCCACAGGTAACTATTCCAGCTGCCCGTGAAGGAGAAGATCGCCACGGTCACCATGATCGTCTTGGACAGCGGGAGCGCCACGTAGAAGAACGCGCGCCAGTGGCCGGCACCGTCGATCTTGGCGGCGTCCATCAGCTCATCGGGAATCGACTTAAAGAAGGAGACCATGATGATCAGGTTGAACGAGGCCGCAAGGCCCGGAATGATCAAGCCGGTATACGAGTCGAGGATGTCCAGCTTGTTCGCCGTGATGAAGAGCGGCACCACCATCGCCTCGACCGGAATCATCAGTCCCGCAAGGAAGTAGACGAAGAAGATCCCACTGCCCTTGAACTTGATCTTGGCGATCGCGTAGGCCGCCATCGGGGTGATGATCAGGGTAAGGACCGTCGAGACGATCGCCACGAACATGGAGTTGTAGAACCAGGTCCAGACCGAAGACTTCAGGAGCACACGTGGGTAGTTCTCCAGCGTGAACGGAGGCAGGAACCAGTCGATGGCGTTCTTCGTGCCGACACCCTCGGGCTTCAGCGAGACGAACAGCGCCCACACCACGGGGAACAGGAAGAGCAGGATCGCAACAATAGTAAGGACGGTCAGTAGCACGCGACCGACTGTGATCGGTTGCTTCATGACTCTTCACTCCTGTTCTGGACCCTCAGCTGAATCACCGAGATCACGAGGAGGAGGACGAAGAGCAACATCGACATCGCCGATGCATAGCCCATGTTGTCCTTCGCGAATCCGGTTTGGTAGATGTACTGCACAATCGAGCGTGTGGCCGTGCCCGGGCCACCACCGGTGATCAGGTTGATCTGACCGAACACCTTGAACGACGCCAGGAGTTGGAGCAGGAACACGAGCCAGTGCGTGCGAGAGAGTAGCGGCAACGTGATCGAGAAGAGCTGCCGGGTCTTGGAGGCGCCGTCGATCGAGGCGGCCTCGTAGACCTCATCGGGAACCTCCTGGAGTGCCGCGAGGTAAAGCAGCATGCTGAAGCCAACCGACCACCACACGGTGGCCAGCGCCAACGTGATCCACTGCAGGCCCTTACCAATGATCCACTGCGGTTCGGTGCCCGCCGAGATGATCCCGAGATCGCGCAGCAAGTTGTTGATCACGCCCGTGTGCGGGGAGGCCATGTAGAGCACGATGTACGAGATCACCGTGACCGAGAGAACGCTCGGGATGTAGAACGCGGTCCGTGCCAGCTTGCGTAGCCGGGTGGGCCGGTTGGCCAGCAGTGCCAACAGCAACGCCGTGCCAACGAGCAGGGGTACGGTGATCACCACGAAAATCGTGGTGTTGCCCATAGCGCCCCAGAAGTACTTGTCCCCGAATGCCTTGGTGTAGTTGTCGAAGCCGACTCCGCCGAGGTCGCCCATAAGGCTCCACTTGCGGGTGCTGACATAACCACCAAAGAGCACGGGCCACACGGTAAACACCGTGTAGAGAATGGCAAACGGTGCCATGAAGGCGAGTGCGATCCCTAACGCCTTGAAAGTCTTTCTCGACTCCATCGGTCCTCTCCCTTGAGCTCAGTCATGTGGAAGGGTGGTGGGGCGGGATGCCGCCCCACCACCCGTTCGGACTTAGCCGAGCTCCGAGCCCATCTCGTCAACCATGTTGTCGATGGCGGAGGTGGAGTCCGTCTGCTCGTTCCAGATGGTGTCGAGGTTGCGAATCATCGCGTCCTTGAGCCCGTAGAAGCTCGCCGACTGTGCCGGAAGCACGGCCAACTCCTTGGCCTCCAGGTAGAAATCGCGGTTGGGGAGCTCCAGGAACGCCGGGTCCGAGGTCACCGTGGAGCTCGAGGGAATCTGGCCAGAAGCGGCCCAGGTGAGGCCACCCTCGGACGCCACCCAGTTGATGAAGTCCACAGCGGCCTGTGTCTCTTCCTCGGTGCGGTCATCGTTCGTGGGGATGATCAGCACGTGCGAATCGGCCCAGGCAGCCTGGTTGTCACCGAACAGCGACGGGAAGAGCATCGGCTGGAAGTTCAGGCCCTCGGTTGCCTCGAACGCACCATTCGCCCACGTACCACCGAACATCATGCCGGCGCTACCGTCCTGGAACAGCTTCTGGTGGTCCGTGATGCCCGGCTGAACATAGCCGTCGTCGTACAGGCTCTTGACGTAGTCTGCCGCCTCAGCGGCCGTAGTCTTGTCGAGGGTGACTTCGGTTCCGTCGTCGGAGATGATCGGCGTGCCGCCCAACTGGAAGTACGTTGCCCACCACGTGCGGTAGGGGTCATCTCCTGTCTGGGGCAGGGAGAGGGCCGTGCCGCCGTCGCCCACCACGTCCTTGAGCTTGCCAAGGATCTCCGCGAAGTCATCCGCGTTCGAGACGGGGAGCTGGCCATTCGCATCCAACTCAATTCCGGCGTCCGCAAAGTAGTCGAGGTTCGCGTACGCAATCTCCGCGTGTGTGTCCAGCGGGATTGCGTACTTCGAGCCATCGAAGGTCACACCCTCGAGGGAGTTGTCCGGGTAGTCGGCCCAGTTGGTGCCGGCCGCGTCTGCATAGTCATCGATGGCGATGACGACGCCCTTCTCCACGAGCTCGGGAAGCTTGGAGATGTGCGAGACGCCAATGTCCGGACCGTTACCGGTCGCAACAGCGGTGGTCAGCTTGGTGTAGTAGTCCGCCCAGACCAGCATGACGGACTGAACCTGCTGCGACGGCGAGGTGCCGTTATAGTCCTCAATGATCTGGTCCATGAAGCCACCGTCGCCGCCGGAGAACAGCGACCAGAAGACCAGCTTGTTCGGGTCTACCTCAACAGCCTCAGGGTTGTTGACGGTGCCGTCCTCATTCACATCGGCTTCACCGCCACCGGCCGCGTCGCCGTCAGCCGAATCGGTGGCCTCAGTGCCGCCGCCTGCGGTGTTGCCGTCAGTGTCGTCTGATGAGCCACAGGCCGCGAGGGCCGTGGTCGACAGGATCGCCGCAGCAGCGAGAGAAACGATTCTCTTCTTCATCGGTGTGTTCCTTTCTGAGCGGCACACCCGGGACCTTCCGGGACGTACCTCTCCACTTCGGGCGACCGGGTTCGACCACCCGCACTGTTGCATCGATGCAAACCAATGTAGGTGTAGTCTTGCACACGTTTTCCTCGATGCAAAGTGGTGTGAGACACTTGTGTCCGAATCGTTATGAAGGGGAGGCCATGGCATCGCGCAAAGAAGTTGCAGCCGCTGCTGGGGTATCGGTTCGCACCGTATCGAACGTCGTGAACGGTTTCCAGCACGTGGCACCCGAGACGCGCGAACGTGTTCTCGAAGCGATCGAACGCCTTTCCTATCGCCCCAGTGAGCTGGCACGCAGCCTCAAGACAGGACGCTCCGGACTCGTGGGGCTGATGCTTCCGGAGCTCGACGTCCCGTACTTCGCCGAGCTTGTTCGCGTGTTTGTGGAGCACGGAGTGAAGTATGGGATGACCGTGGTGATCGATCAGACCGACGGCGATCGCGAACGCGAGCTTTCATGGATCGGCCGCGCGCGAAACGGCTCCCTTTTCGACGCGCTGATCCTCAGCCCACTCGGATTGTTAGATGAGGATCTCAAGCTGATACCGCCCGATCTGCCGGTCATGTTCTTGGGCGAGCACGCCTACCCCGGGTTCGATCAGGTCGCCGTTGACGGTGTCGCCGCCTCCCGCGACGCCGTCACGCACCTCATCGAGACGGGGCGAACTCAGATCGCTGCGATCGGGGCCGAAGCGGACAACCGCGGGACCAGCGCGCAACGGCTCGAGGGATACACGAAGGCCCTCGGCGACGCGGGGTTGCCGTTTGATGAGCGGCGCGTCGGCTGGGTCGAACGGTTCAGCCGCTTCGAGGGGTACCAATCGATGACACGCATCCTGGAATCGGGCACTGCCATTGACGCGGCCTTCTGCTTCACGGACACCATTGCGCTCGGGGCACTCCGCGCACTCAATGACTTCGGCCTACGCGTCCCAGAGGACGTGGCTCTCGTGGGGTTCGATGACATCGACGATGGCCGCTACGCGGTCCCCAGTCTCAGCACCGTCCATCCGGACAAGGTCAGCATCGCCACCACGGCGTTTACGCGATTGATGCGCCGCCTGGGTGGCGAGAAGCTGGGGCCGGAGTTTACGACCGCACCGTACGAACTCGTGATTCGTGAGAGCTCGGCTCGCTAGTAGAGGGCGCTGGCGAGTTCGCGGCGGGCCTGCGCCACGTCCGGGTTCTCATTCCCCGCAATCTCGAACAGCTCCACGAGGCGCTGTCGAGCTGGCTCACGATCGTCGCCGCCCTTCCGCACCAGCGCGAGGAGCCGGGCGAATGCGGCCGCGAAATCGGAGAGTGCGGCCTCGGCATCGGCGGCGGCAAGCTGAGATTCGAGCGAGTCGCTAGCGCCCGCAATAAGGCCCTCAAGATCCGCGTCTCCGAGCCGCGCGAAGAGCGTCACGAAGCGCAACGCCGCCTTCGCCTCGGCGTCGAGTGGAGTCTTGTCAAGGATCGCCTGATACGCCGCACGGGCGCCCTCCCAGTCCCCCGCCTCGATGAGGTCCTGAGCGGCCGCATGTGCCGGGTCCACGGGCTCGGGCTCCGGCTCGGACTCGGCGTCATCACCCACGGCGACGGTCCCCGTGATGCCGTTCTGCGCGGCCACCTGGAGGAGTTGCTCGATGATCTCGCGCACCTGAGCCTCCGGGTATGCGCCTTGAAAAAGCGGCACCGGCTGCCCGCCGATGATCCCCACAACGGCGGGGATCGACTGCACCTGGAACGCCTGGGCGATCTGTTGGTTCGCCTCGACATCCACCTTGGCCAGCAGGAACCTGCCACCGTACTCGTGCGCGAGCTTCTCCAGGATCGGACTGAGCGTCTTGCACGGCTGGCACCATTCGGCCCAGAGATCCACCACCACGGGAACGGTGACAGACTGCTCCACGAGCTGCTGGAACGTCTGATCGGTGACGTCAACGACAACGCCCGTGTGCGCTCCCGCCGCCGGAGCGGGGGCGGGAGCGGCCAATGCCGACAGATCAATCGCACCGTTCATGTTGAGAGCAGCCACTACTCGTCGTCCTCTTCCTCATCATCGCCGCGGGTCACTCCCGCGAGGACGCGCTCGGCGCCCAAAACCTCGATCGTGTCCTCACTGCCTGCCGGTGGCACATAGAGCGCAAGCGTCGCGATGTAGTGCGCCGTGAGCGGCGTGTCCATCAGGACGGTCTGGTCGCCGCCATAAGCGAGGATCTTTCCCACCTTCAGCGTGCCCCGAGGCACGGTCTTCTCGACCCGCAGATCCGAGGTGATCGACGCGAACACGATCGCTCCGCCGTCGTAGGTCTGCAGCGCGAGGACGCCGTCATCCGTGCGGACCGCCGAGCTGATGGTGGCCTTCCCCGCGTCCGAGACGGCACTGTTGAGGTCCGAGACCTCATTGGCAACCAGCTCGCGGAAGCTGTCGTCCGCGAAGTTCTCGGCATACTCCGAATCGTCGTCGCCCTCATTGAGGAGGTCCACGTACTGCTTCACGACGGCGGTGGGTGCCACGAGCAGATCCTCGCTATCGGCCGCAACGGGCGGAGAGCCGACGGCGGCCGCAGCAGTCTGTGGGAGCTCGGTACCCGGCAGGATGCGCACCCAGGACCACAGCTGATACACCGAACGCGGGGTCTCCTGAACGAGCGCGAGCAGCAAGGGCAGGTTCGCGTCGTCGGGAATCGTGGTGGCCACAAAGACGGTGCGCGGCCACTCATCGGTCGCAGCAACGATCGAGAGCTGGGACTCGGTCGAGAGCGCCGACACGGGATCCTCAGTGACCTTTGACAGGTCATACTCTGCCTGCCGGAGATCCGAGGCCGGGCCGACAACGCGGGCACTGGACTTCTCGGAATTCGACTCGGCATCCGCCTCCGTAAGGGCCGCGTTCACCTCGTCGAGGATCTCCTGCAATCGTTCCTCACCGACTACCGCGCTAGGAGACTCGGCGACGGGATCCGGTGTGGGCGTTGGAACGGGCTCCTCCTCGGCACACGCGCCCAGCGAGAACACGAGTGCGAGGGCCGTGATGGCCTTCAGTACTTTCACTTCTCGTCCTCCTTGATGTCCCACAGCGAGCGCCACGACGGGCGGGCAGGGGCGTCCGTGGTCTGCGCCTCGGCCGAATCGAGAACCGCCGGTTCCGGGCCGGAATCGGGATCGTCTGCCTCAGGAATCATCGGAGGCGGCGGGGGAAGCTCATCCTCAACCACGGGGATCTCACCCGACTCGTCGATCGGCACGTACCGCAACGCACGGAACCTACCCGGATCGGCAACGCCGGGCAGGACACCCGCACCGACAGTGCCAGCGGTGCTGGCAACCGGGCCGCCCTCTGCGTGGCGCGGATCGCTCTCGCGGAACCTGCGCTGCATTTCACGCAGTTGACGGCGAGTCATCGGCTGATCGGATCGGAAGACCTGGGTCTCAAGCCGCTGCCGCTCTTCCTGGCGCTCGAGCTCCTCCTGAGCCTCCTCGCGGGCGCGCAACTCCCGCGCCACAAGCAGTTGGTAGCCGAACCACGCGAGGCCAAGGAGCGCCAGCACGGATCCCGCACTCACCAGCGGGATCAGGTATGGGGTCGTGACCTTGAGTGGCCACGTGAAGGTGAGACTCGGGGCGTTCTCGGTGCCGTCGGTGGCGGCGAGCATGATGACCTGGCTCGAATCGGCGGTGAGGTTGAGCGCAATCTCTCCCTCACCCTCGATCACGTCCGTCCACAGCTCGGACGTGCGCGGATCGGGAACGTCGGCTTCGCCGCCGGTCACCAGCTCGGTGGCAAGATTCTCCCAATCGGCGAGGCCTTGAACTTCGAGGTGATCCGCCTCGGCGACCCACGCCATGACGTCGTTCGCTGGAGCGAAGGCGAGGATGATTTCGCCATCGTCCGGGGCAGTTGCCGTGAGCGTCACGTTCTCATCGACCAACCCGAGCACTCCAGGTAGCACGAGGGTCAGCGGGGCGTCGGGTGCGGGCGCGGTCACGGTGAGGTGATCGGCGGGCCGCCAGATAGTCGCCGTAGCGACGCCGAGTCCGATCAGCGCGAGGCCGAGCACGGTGATCACGGCAGCGAGAATTCGTCGCAGCACTTCAGTCCTTTCGTGGCTCTGCCACTGTACGGCCTTGCGGGCCCCTCGCGCCTCATAAGTGGCCCGTTACACAAATGTTACCTTCCCTGCGTTCACTGGCTAAACGGCGGTATTTTCGACGCTGTGCGGCGATTACCATGGAGTCATGACTCCCGAGGAATTCCCGACCGCGATGCGGGGATACGACCGCGCCCACGTTGACAACCACATTGCCCAGCTTGCCCAGCAGCTCGAAGACGCCCGCCGCGAGGTGGGAACTCTTGACGAGCGCGCTGTGCGGCTCGAAGCCGAGCTCGCGGACACCCGCGCGAGGCTCTCGGAATCGACACGGCCCACGTACGCGGGCCTCGGGACGCGCCTCGAGCACCTCCTGCGGACCGCGGAGGACCAGGCCGGAGAACTGCTCGACACCGCCCAGCGCGAAGCACAGGGCGTGGTCAACACCGCCCGGCGTGCCGCTGAAGAGACCGGCCGCCGTTCCGAATCCGAGGCTGCCGACATCCTCTCAGCCGCGCGCCAGACGGCGACCGAAGAGATCGAGAATGCCCGGCGGGACGCGGAGTCGATTCTCTCCGCCGCACGCACCAAGGCAGACGAGATGGTCTCCTCGGCCGAGCGGGAAGCGGAGCGGTTGCGCGCCGAGGTCGAATCGGAGACCGCGCAGCAGCGCGCCGAGCTCGATTCCGAGATCGCCACGGCGCGAGCACAGCACGAGCGCGAACTGCTCGAGAAGCAGCAGATCGCCGACGACGATGTGAAGCGGTTGCGCCGCGACGCCGAGACGGAAGCCTCGGAGCTCCGCGCGGCAGCACTGCGCGAATCGGAGGAGCTGCGCAACCGGAGCCGCGACGAAGCCGAGACGATTCGAGCCTCACTGAACTCCGAACTCGCACACGCCCGTGAGCTGTCCGAAAAGAAGAATGCCGAACGCCTCGCGAAGACCCGCGCAGCGCTCGAAGAGGTTCAGGAGCGTACACGCCGCGAGACCGAGGAAACGGATGCCCGTATCAAGGAGGCGCTCGAGCGCTCCGAAGCCCGCCTCGAAGAGGCCGAGACCCAGGCGAAGCGCCGAATCGATGAGGCAACCACGCGCGCCGAAGAGCTGCTCACGGCCGCCCGCACCAAGGCCGAGGCGCTGCGTGCGGACGCCCTCGAAGCGGCCGAGCGCGCCCGCCAGCAGGCGGACGATCACATCGCCGATCTTCAGCAGCGGAAGGACGCAATCAGCACGTACCTCTCCGAAATGCGCACAGTGGTGAACAACGCACCGCTCGACCGCGGCGCCGCTCCGGACACTGCCGCCACGGACGAAACGGCGTCTCCGGTCTCGGGTGATTCTGCGGCATCCCCGGCGTCGCCGACCTCCGCGACGTCATCCGATTCCGTTGAGTCTGCCGCATCGGGCGGCTCTCCGGCTTCGGCCGAGTCTGCCGACTCGCCACCGGCACCACCCGAGAACTGATGTCTGAACGGCCCGACGAGCGCTCGAATTACGAGATTCGCGCCGAGGCACTTCGCGAAGGTAAGGCCTTTGAGTCACGGCGTGCACAAACGCTCCTCGATTCATTCACCGCGGCCGCGCTCGCCCAGAGCCTGCCCACCGAACGCCTACGGGTTCGAGGTTACGGAGGAAAGGGTTCGGCGTCGTCCAATGTGATCGGCTGGTATGTGCGGCACGATCACTCGATGGGTGTGGGCACCGATGGCAAGTTGTATCGGCTCGCCGTACCGCTCGGGATCATGGAGCGACTGCGCGGTGTCACGCTACGCCCCATGGACCCGCCCATGGTGCTCGGCGCTGGCGGGCGTGACGGCGATTCCATCGATCTGGTGGACGCCCTCAAGCGACTGCTTCCCGAATGGGACGCGCCACCGGTCTAGGAGACTTGCGCGCGAAGCTCGTCGAGGATTTCGGCAACACGTTGCGGAGCCTCGACGGCCACGAGGTGCCCGGCGTTCTCAACCACCTGAAGCTGGACTCCCAGCGAGTCGGCAATGAGTTCGTGATCCTCACGGGTGCACACTCCATCATCGGCGCCTTGCACCACAACGGCGGGAACGTCCAGCTTCCGGAGCACATCCGTGCGATCCGGCCGCGCCGCCATCGCGCGCTGCGCCCACGCGATCGCCGCGACGGGCGACTGCTCGAGCCAGCTCTCGAGCCTCTCATAGAGCGCCTCATTGTCGCGGCGGGTCACGGGCGAGACCAGCCGTTCGAGGAGCACCACGAGCTGATGGGTCGAGATGTCGCCGAGCTCGGCCTCCGCAGCCTCCGCCATCCGGAGCCGGGTATCGGCCGCCTCGGCTGAGTCGGCTGTCGCCTTCGTCCCAATCAGGCCGAGCGCCGCGAGCCGCTCCGGGTGCCGCTGCGCAAACGCCATCGCCGTGTAGCCGCCCATCGACGCGCCCGCGAGAATGATCCGCTCGATCCCGAGTTCGTCGAGCCCGGCCGCCAGCGCGTCCGCGTAGGAGTCCAGGGAGGGCCCGAACGACGTACCGTGCCGCGATTCCAACACGCTCTCTTTCACCGAGTCACCGAATCCGGGCGGATCCACTCGGATCGCGTCTTCACCGAGCTGACGCGCAACGAACTGCCACATGCGCCCATCGAAGGGAAATGCCGGCAGGAGAACGAGCGGAAGGCCCCGGGGCCGATCGACAAAGTGAAATGCAAGATCGCTCATGTATCCAACTCTGCCACACCCGCACCCCCGAGCGCGGGCCTGGCCTTTTGCCACTCACGTGAGCGCGAAACGCACGCCTCTGGCGGCGGAAGCGAGCATCTGCCACTCACGTGAGTGGCATACGAACGGATTCCGGTCGCGGGGACTAGCCGGTGCGCTCGGCGGCGGCCCAGCACCCCGTATGCCAGTGGCGCCGCTCAGCGATCGCGGCGTCCGCACCGAAGAGGTGTTCCGTTGCCCATGCAACCACGTGCGCCGTCCCCACCGGGATGGCCTGGTTGCACCACGGGCACACGTAGTTCTTCTCGCCGCGTGGAATCCTGCGCACCTGGTACGGCACACCGCCGGGACCGCGGGTCATGCGCACGCCACCGCGCGCCCGTGCCTCGTCGAGTGGCACGTGCGGCTCATGCCACGGCCGCTTGTTGGAGCGTCTCATCGGCGCTTCAAACGCTCGAAGAGGCCCTTCTTCGGCTTCGCGACCGCGAGCGTGCCGTGCTCCTGCGGGTCTGTGGCCTGCTCCGCCGCGATGAGACGCACTCTCTCCGCCTGGTGCGCGGCGATCTGCTCGGCGTACCAGAGCGCCGAGTCCTTCGGCGTCCGCTTCCCCGTCTCGTAATCCACGTAAACGATTCCGAAGCGCTTCTCGTAGCCAAATGCCCACTCGAAATTGTCCAGCAGAGACCAGGCCGTGTATCCGACGACGTTGAAGCCGTCCTCGATGGCCCGCTCCACCTGGGCGAGGTGAGAGACGAAATAGGCGATCCGATCGGCGTCGTGCACCTCGCCGTCCACGAGGACGTCCGGGTAGGCCGCGCCGTTCTCGGCGATCAGGATCGGCAGATCGGGACTCGCCAGATCGAGCGCGTGGATCAGCTCGTAGAGTCCCTCAGGGTTAATCCCCCAACCCATCTCGGTGGTGGGGCCTTCAGGCGGAAGGAAGTCGATGTCATCACAGCCCACCCACGGGTTCCCGCTGCCATGCCCATCGGAGGATGGGTCACGCTCGCCCTCGGCCGGGCGCACAGTGTTGGTGCTGTAGTAGTTGATCGCGAGCAGATCCAGGCGCTGGCGAATCGCCTCCAAGTCGCCAGGCTTCACGAAGGACCAGTCGGTGTACGCGCGGGTCTCCGCTACCAGCTCCGTGGGATAGGTGCCCTCCAGCATCGGGCCGAGGAACACGTGGTTACCCACGCGGGTCACGCGCGCCACAGCCTCGAGGTGCGCGGCGTCTTCCGGATCGGCCGGGTGCACAACATGCAGATTGAGAACCACGCCGATCTTCGCCTCGGGATCGACCGTCCGCATGGCGGAGACGGCCAACCCGTGGGCGAGATTCAGGTGGTGTGCGGCCGCGAGCGCCGCGCCACCGTCCTGAACACCGGGCGCGTGCACGCCCGAGGCATACCCCAGGAACGCCGAGCACCACGGCTCGTTGAGCGTGAGCCAGGTGTCCACGAGGTCCCCAAACTCGCGCACCATCGCCTCGGCGTACCGAGCGAAAGCCGTGGCCGTTGCCCGGTTGGTCCAACCGCCGTCGTCCTCTAGGTACTGCGGCAAGTCCCAGTGATAGAGGGTCACGAGCGGGGCGATGCCAGCCGCCCGGAGCTCCGTGAGGAGGTCTCGATAGAACGCGATACCTTCGGAGTTGAGGGCACCGGTCTCATCCATGACTCGTGGCCAGGCGATCGAGAACCGGTACGTCTCAAGGCCGAGCTCCTTCATGAGCGCCACGTCCTCACGCCAACGGTGGAAGTGGTCGCAGGCCACGTCGCCGGTGTCGCCGTTCGCGACGTTGCCGGGCGTATGAGAGAAGGTGTCCCAGATGGAGGGGATGCGACCGCCCTCGGTCACCCCGCCCTCAATCTGGTAAGAAGCCGTGGCTGCACCGAATCGGAAGTCCTTGGGGAATGTCATCAAATTTCCTTTCCATTGCGGATCACGCGGGTGGGACGCAGATCGCCGGTCGTGACAAGCAGATCGGCGCGGCGACCGGGTTCGATCGCGCCGATGTCGCTACGGCCGAGCACCTTCGCGGGAACGAGCGAGCCCATCGCGACGGCATCGACGAGAGGCACCCCGGCGACGACTGTCTCGCGGACCACATCAAGGAGATGAGCCGTGCCGCCGGCCAACGCGCCCGCGTTGGCACCGCCCGCGAGTCGTGCCTGGCCATCTTCCACTCGCACCGCGAGCGAGCCGAGGACGTACTCACCGTCGGCCATGCCTGCCGCGGCCATGGCATCCGTGACGAGCACGATTCGCTCCCGCCCGAGCAGTGCGTAGACGGCGTTGACTGTCTCGTGAGCGAGGTGAACGCCGTCGCCAATCAGCTCGACGACCAGTGGCTCCGTGGCGGCTCCCTCGAGTAGCGCAAGGGCCGGTCCAGGCTCCCGATGATGGATCGGCGCCATGCCATTGAAGAGATGCGTCACGGTGGCGCGGCGGTCTTTCGCAGCGAGATCGTCACGGGTCTCGGCGAGCGCTGCGAGGGTCTCGGTGGCATTGGCGTCCGTGTGGCCCCAGCTGGGGAGCGCGCCGCCTTCGATGAGGGTGCGGGCCACGTCGACAGCGTGTGGCCGCTCGGGGGCGATCGTCATGGTCTTCACGTGGCCGCGGCCAATCTCGATCAGCTCCGCCGTGAGTGCGGGATCGGGGTCGACGATCGCCGCCGGGTTCTGGGCGCCACAGTGGCCTCGCGCGATGAATGGGCCCTCGAAGTGGATGCCCGCAAGATCGCCTGCGTCGGCAACGTCGGCGAGGAGCGCCGTTGATGCCGTGAGCACCTCGGCTGGCGCGGTCACGAGCGAGGCAACGAGGCTCGTGGTGCCGTGACGGCGATGCTCCAAGACGGCCTCGAGAACGTGCTCGGGCGTGGCCGCGTCGGGGAAGGAGAAGCCGCCGCCGCCATGGCAGTGCACATCCACCAGGCCGGGCAGAATTGTGGTGCCCGTGGGAGCGCCGTCGGCCTCGGTTGCGGGACGAACGGCGGCGATGATGCCGTCCTCCCATTCGACGACGCCGTCATCAGTGATGGAATCTGCGAGGACCAGTCGACCGCGAATCTGAGGCATGCCCCAAGTCTTTCACGAGTCCCCCGCCTCGTACGACAAGCCTCGCGATCCCCTCCCGGACCTGTGCTGTAGGTGCGCTATCTGGGGCGCTGTGAGCGCTCACAGCGTGCACCTACAGCACAAGTCTGGAGAGGGGGTGTAAGAAGAGGAGCTGGGACGGATCGTCTGTGCCCTTCATCGTGGTAGAGGTGAGGGGCAGAGCACCCTCCCCTTGCTCTGCCCCTCGGGTGCTCGCAATGAAACAATCACCCGCCTTGTCGAAGTGGTAGCTATCCCAGATGCCCCATCAAGATAATTGCCTGCGCCTCGGGGTTCTCGGGCATCGCCACGTATGGCCGAGAAGGCACATCGCCAATTTCGGCTCGCGCAGCATCTGCCATCGCCCCATGGCTCTGGAGCACACCGTAGATCAGCTCGCCCGCACGCTGCCGGTCAGCATTGGCGTAAGGAAACTTGAATCCGCAGATGAGAGACCAATTCGAGTTATCGGCGCCTTCAGCGAGCCAGTAATGGCCGTAGGTCATCCTCTCGTTCAACCTCGCGACTGCTGCGAGCAACTCGAATGTGGGTGTAAGCCCACTCATGATGCCAAAGCCCAGAGAGCCGGAACTCTCGCCGCACACAGACAGCACACCGTCGTTCGAGTAGAACGCGAACCCGTCACCAAGCTCACCATTGCCCGCGGGAGAGAGCGCATACACCTCCCGGAGAAGCTCTCGAAACTGCTGCTGATCCATCAGACGGTCGCTTTCACGGTATCTGCCGCAAGACACCCGGCGAGATATTCCTTGGCCTTGATGATCTTGAGGCTCCGTGCCGGCATCCACGTCTTGCCTTGCCCCGCTGCCGCATTCGAGACCCACACGTGTCCTTCGTAGCTGGACTGCGGCGGGACTTGATCAAACGGAATCGGGTTCTCCCTGCCAAACTCGTCCGTCGTGACGACGGCAAGCTCGACAGAAACGACATCGATCCCGGTGAGCATGTTGCCCGAGGCGACATTGATCAGGTTCCCACCCGCATCCTCCGCGGCCCATTCCGAAAGCGTGGTGGAATGGCCCTTCTTGGAACCTACGGGCGTCCAGCCCTTGGGCAGCGCCCGATTGACATCCTGGATGATCGCTTGGACGTTCTTGCCGGGCGGTACTTCCACCGTGAAGAAGAGATCCTTCTTCGCCCGTGAGCTCAGACGCCAGACGTAAATGAACACCGCAATGACAGCTACAACGACGAGGAAAATGACAAATTCCAAGAGTGTGTCTCCTTCAGTATTGACGAGATCGAATAAGTGCAGAACTTCTAACGGGCTCCGTCA
This sequence comes from Ruaniaceae bacterium KH17, assembly GCA_900199505.1. Lineage (GTDB taxonomy): Bacteria > Actinomycetota > Actinomycetes > Actinomycetales > Actinomycetaceae > KH17. Next base: position 20,295 of record FZQV01000027.1, read on the forward strand.
GTTCTCCCTGCTGCAATGAGGGCAGTTCCAACGCCCACCGGCGCTCGAGAACTGCGGATCAATGTAGAACGCACCGCCGCAGTGACGGCACGTCACGCGACTCTGGTTGCCTCCCTGCGGACTAATGGATCCTGTGTACATCGCCATCTTCTCTTCCTTTCATAGTGTTCCGGGCCGCAACCCGATTGTTGTAACAGACCCACAACTGGATCTGCGCGTTAGTCAGTGAATCGCCTGGTGGTAGAGGTGGTAGGCGATCGCGACTGCCCCATAGCAATTGGTGAAGGCGTGGATGGTGGATTCACCAATCAGGAACCCAGAGCGGATGAAGACATCGCCATTAATGGTCACGAGGCCAACAATCCCGATTGTCTGGACAGTCTCCAATGCTGTTGCGAGGTGAGCAGAATCGATCCTCACGAAGGCCTGGACGAAGATCTCGTTAAGGCCGTTGTCGACAAACATTTCGACGGGACCCTGACCATCACGTTCGACCACAACACGCCACATTGCTGTCGCACCCTCGATGCGTTCGAAAGATCGAACGTCATCATCTAGCTCCATGATGTACTCGAGTCCATCGCGGTCCAGCCCAGCTGGAAATTCGCTCACCACTAAATCCCCCGATTGTCCTGCGACATGTTGCACGTGGCCCCCGATGAGTCATGCGGGCCACTTCTACTATCGCGGCAGAGATGCGCGATTCAACACCCGGAGCGCGTACGGGTCTGCACTGACGCTGTGCCGGCGCCGCGCCGTAGCCGCCCGGTCTCACGATACGAACTGTACGAAGGCGTATTGACTTGACAGCACTGACCGTTGAAATGACGGGAAAACCGCTCGCAGACAGGCCAGAATCATGGTCCACGGGCGCTGGGCGCTTCGGTCGTCGACGGACGCGGCCACGAGCGATGGAATGATGGGGCTGACAGACCGACGCCGACCCACAGCCTTGCTATGACCGCTCCCCTTACTCGCGACGAGCTCATCTCGGCACTCGCGGAAGCCCGCCGCACCGCGAACCTCTCGATCCGGCGCGCAGCGGCACTGGCCAAAGTTCCCTCCTCCACCGCTCAAGGCTGGTTCGAGGGCCGGCACCTGCCCACGCCCGCGCTGATGCCGGACTTCCTCACACTCCTCGACGCACTCGATCTCACCCATGATGATGCAGAGAGGCAGCAGTGGCATCGCGCCGTCACCAGGCTTCGATCGAACGAGATCATCGAGGAACCGCCCTACGCCGGGCTGCGCTCCTACACGGTCGATGAGGCTCTCGTCTACGTGGGGCGGGAACGTGCATACGAAACGCTGGTCGGTGCCTGTACGCAGCAACCCATCACCGTGCTCGTGGGGGACTCCGGCGCGGGCAAGTCCTCCTTGCTCGCCGCGGGCCTGATCGGAACCGGCTGCGCACCCGGCGGCCCGCTCGCACATCTCACCCCACTCTCCCTCAGCCCGATCGATCTGATCTCGGCCCGCCTTCCACGAAGCCCCACTCTCCTGCTGATCGATCAGTTTGAGGACACCGAACTCCTACCTCCCAGCGCTCAAGCGCACGTCTTCGACGCTCTGGCACGCCTGCCGAGCAACGTCACCTGCGTCGTAGCGCTGGTCGCCAGTTCTTTTGGCTTCGCGCTACGCGACGAGCGGTTTGCCGCTCATCTGGAATCGCCCGTGTTGCTCGGCCCGCTGACGACGGCCGAGTACACCCGGATCATCGTGGAGCCGGCACGGCACCACGGCCGCCAGGTCTCACCGGAACTCATTCAACTCGCTATCAGCGATCTCCACCGATACGGGGACCCCAAGCCTGGGACGACGCTCCCGCTGCTGTCCAGCGCACTGCGCCGCTGCTGGCGGCATGCATCCGGCGTCACCCTGGAAGCTGCGGACTACAGCGCGGTAGGTGGACTCTGGTCCGCGCTCCATGACGAAGCCGAGACAACCTACCTCTCACTCTCCGCGGGACAACAGAGCACAGCGCGCCGGCTTCTTCTGGCGATGGTCCACATTGATGACGAGCACATCTCGCGCCGCAAGATCGGCACAGTGGATCTCGACGACGAGCTGAACGACGTCGTTGACGCATTCCTCTCCGCGCGGCTCTTCACCCGCTCGGAGGACGCCGTCGTCATCTCACATGATGCGCTCCTCGCGAACTGGCAGCGCCTCAAAGAGTGGATCGACGACGAGAAGGCCACTCTCGCCATTGCCCGGCGCATTCAGCTCGCCGCGCAGCTGTGGGACGAAGGCGGACGGAACCCCGAGACGCTGATGCCCATCGAGGCCGAGGCGTGGTCAACCTGGGCGGAGGCAGAGAGCACGCCAATTCTCTCGGCGCGCGAGCGCGCCTTCATCGATAACTCCCTGGCACTTGCCGAGTCCCAGCAGCGCGAGGATGCCACTACCATCATCCGCCTCAAGCGGCGTCAATACTCGGCCATCGCCGCGGCCACCATCGCCGCGGTTCTGGCAGTGGCAACGACGACCGCCACCCTCACAGCGAACCGCTACCGTCACGAGGCCGAGATCGCCACCGTCAACGCACAGTCGCGCCAGGTGGCCTTGATTGCCGACGAATTGCGCCCGCTCGCCCCCAACACTGCCGCACAGCTCAGCGTTGCCTCGCTCGCAATGGCGGACTCCGTCCAGACTCGATCCGCCGTTCTCACCTCCGCCGCAACGCACATGCCCACTCGAATTGCGGGCTCGGCTGGCAACACCATGGTGGCGCACGCCGTCACCGCTGATCTGATCGTGCGGGCAGACAGCACGGGCACCATCACCCTGTGGCCGAACTCGGATCTCACGGCGGAGCCCACCAGCATCGCCAGTGGCGGGCAGCAGCTGTTCACCCTCTCGATCACGGAGGTAAAAGGCCGGACCTTGGCACTAGTGGGAGGCCAGAAGACGGCCGGGATCTGGGACCTCACCGGTGAGCCGATCAAGCTCGGCGACTACGGCGCGGACACGGTCACGTACTCGTCATCCTGGCACGAGAACGTGGTACACATCGGCACCCTCACGGGCGAGATCCGGCGCATCGACTTCAGTGATCCAACATCCCCGTCCGAGCTCGATCCCATCTCCCTCGGCGCCGAACTCGCCGTATCGTCACTGAATGCGTCCGCGCACGGCATCTTCGCGGGCGGGATTCGGGACGTGGTGGAGGTCTTCGATCACGACGGCGCGCACCTCACCTCCCTGCCCATCAGCGGCACGGCGCTCACGATGTCCCTCTCGCCGGATGGCACCGAGCTTCTCATCGGCTCGGCAGGCAACAACGCGACCCTCTGGGACCTGACCGGCAGCGCGCCCACACACAACGACACGATCGAGCTCCCCGGGCTGGCCCACTCGGTGTATCACGCGGGCGATCGCCTGATCATCGCCGGCGCGTTTGGCGCCATCCACGAGTACGGACCCGATCACGAACTGGTGGCCAACTACCCGGAGCGAGCCACCGTCGTCGGGCTTGATGTGGAGGGCACCCATATCCTCGCCGGTGCCGTTGATGGCGCCACCACGCGCTGGGATACCGCGCCGAACGCGACCGTGCTCTCGGTGCCGGATGGCGTAGCACTCTATGACATCGTCAACGGTGGTGATGCCCTCCTGGTGGGAACCTCGGCGGGGGCACGGGTCATGGCGCTGAGAGCTGGCGCGTGGGTTGAGCTTGAGGTGGCGGACGCCCCAGCTGGCGCGAGCTACACCTACTGGTACGCGATCAGCGATGACGGTTCCGTGCTCGTGAACCAGACCAGCGCGGGCGATCTGATCACGCTGGACCGTTCCGGCGATTCCTACACCCGTGCCGACGTACTGCCGGATCAGGCCACAATCATGGACATTCGGCTCTCGCCCACCGGGCGCTATCTCGCACTGGGGTACCGCGGCACCGAGGGCTACAGCATCTACGAGCGCTCGGAGGATTCGTGGCAGCTCCTGCGCGAGGTGCACGCCTGGCCCGCATACAGCGCGTTCAACGACTCCGAGACCCTCTTCGCGGCCATGAACTATGAGGGGAACGGGGTTGCGTTCTGGGATCTCGCGGTGGGCGGCGAGGAGCCGTTGAGTGAAGCCCGTCTTCCCGACGACGTCGCCCCGGGCAGTATGGACTTCGCACCCAACGATGATCTGGCGGTGGGCGATAGCCGCGGCGAGATCAGCGTCTTCTCGCTCGCCGATCCCGCGCATCCGGTGCACCTGCACCAGCTGCGCGATGCGCGCTCCTCACTCACCCAGGTGAGCTACTCCCCCGACGGCGATCACGTCCTTGCCGCAACGGGCGAGGGCCAGTTGTGGGTCTGGTCCACCGACGGCGATTTCCCCCTCACCCTTCAACTCACGCCCGGCGACGGCCCGGTCTCGGGTGCCATGTGGTTCGACGGCGACATCGTGATGTCCTCAGGAGACCGCGCCATTGCCTGGCCCGGCGACCCGCTGACCGCTGCCGCCGAGATGTGCACCCGGTTCGGTACCGGGCTCACCGCGGAAGAGTGGGCGCGGCTCGTTCCGGATGTCGATCCGGTTGACGGCTGCGCCGCGTTCAACTAGAAGAGGCGCTGGGAGGGGTCATCGGTGCCTTTCATCGCGGCGTAATCGAGCAGCATGCATCGAATCCCACGGTCCTGCGCCAGCACGCGCGCCTGGGGCTTGATCTCCTGCGCGGCGAAGACCCCCTCGACTGGCGCGAGCAACGGATCCCGATTCAGCAGTTCGAGGTAGCGCGTCAGCTGCTCGACCCCATCGATCTCGCCACGGCGCTTGACCTCCACGGCAACGGTGACGCCGTCGGGAGCTTTGGCCAGCAGATCGACCGGGCCGATCGCCGTGGGATACTCACGGCGCACCAAGGTGTGCCCGGTGCCGAGTAGCTCAACCTGCTCGGCCAGCAGCTTCTGCAGGTGCGCCTCGACGCCGTCCTTCACGAGGCCCGGGTCCGCACCGAGCACATGCTCAGAATCGGCATGGACCTCGTGCAGCGTGATGCGTAACTTGTCATCCGTCTTGGCGGCCCGAACCTCCCAGGTCAGTTCATCGCCGTCGGCCGTGACGTCCACCAGGGTGCACGGAGGGCTCATCCAGTTCAGCGGCTTGTAGGAACCGCCGTCGGCGTGGATGAGGACGGAGCCATCCGCCTTCACCATGATCACGCGATCCGCGCGCGGGAGGTGGGCATCGAGGCGGCCGGAGTAATCAACCGTGCAGGAGGCAACGAGAATTCGCACCGGTCCAGCCTAACCAATTCGTAAGTTGCGGTCGGATTACTTGTAGGTGGCAGGAGTGGGCGGGGCGGACTCGAGCCACGAGCGCAGGCCCGAATAGGCTTGGCTGGGCAGTGACAGGGTGGTCTCGGTTCCCGCTTCGCTCATCACCACGCGCGCGCTCTGCCCGGCGTCGTCGTACTGCACGGAGATCACATCGCAATCGCCCCGAGTCCAGCTGAGAGCCGGCTTCGAGGCGATCGAATAGAGCGGATACCAGTCGAGGCGTCCGACGGCGTAGCAGGCATAACCCTCCAGCCATCGCTCACCGCGCATTACGGAGCATTGGAAGCTGCCAATGCGGCTCGAAATGAACCTCAGCCGGGCGAAGTACCAGGCGAGGGCGGCCGCGAGTAGCACACCGAGTGCAACCCACAGCCCAACCATGGTTAGTGCCCGGCCGTGTTGTCGACGACGATCTCGACAACGTCCTGGTCCACAGAGACGAAGCCCGCCACGACAGGAAAAACCCGTTCGGAGCCGTCCGCCGTGGCGACCTTGACGTCACCGGCGCGCAACACGGCAAGCAACGGCTGGCGTCCGGGCAGGATACCCAGATCGCCGTCCGCCGCGGGCACGACGACGCTCGAGGACTCGCCGCTCCAGAGGATCGAGTCCGTTGAGACGATTTCGACCTTCACCGAATGTCCTTCTGGAGCTTGGCCCACGCGCGCTCGAGGTCTTCGATACCACCGATGTTGAAGAACGCCTGCTCCGCAACGTGATCGTACTCGCCGTTGGCGATGCGCTTGAAGGCCTCAATGGTCTCCGAAAGCGGCACCGTTGAACCCTCGAGGCCGGTGAACTTCGTGGCCATGTAGGTGTTCTGCGAGAGGAACTGCTCGATGCGGCGAGCACGCGCCACCGTGACCTTGTCCTCTTCGGAGAGCTCGTCCACACCGAGGATCGCGATGATGTCCTGCAGTTCCTTGTTCTTCTGCAGAATCTGCTTCACCTGGGTGGCGACGTCATAGTGCTCCTGGCCCACATACTCGGGGTTCAGCAGGCGCGAGGTCGAGGCCAGCGGGTCCACGGCCGGGTACAGACCGCGCGAAGCGATGTCACGCGAGAGGTTCGTGGTGGCATCGAGGTGCGCGAACGTGGTGGCCGGGGCCGGGTCCGTGTAGTCATCGGCGGGAACGTAGATCGCCTGCAGCGAGGTGATCGAGTGGCCGCGGGTGGAGGTGATGCGCTCCTGGAGCTGTCCCATCTCATCCGCAAGAGTGGGCTGGTAGCCGACGGCGGAGGGCATGCGACCCAGCAGCGTCGATACCTCGGAGCCCGCCTGGGTGAAGCGGAAGATGTTGTCGATGAACAGCAACACGTCTTGCTTCTGTACGTCGCGGAAGTACTCCGCCATCGTGAGCGCGGAGAGCGCCACGCGGAGACGGGTGCCCGGTGGCTCGTCCATCTGGCCGAACACGAGCGCCGTCTTGTCGAACACGCCGGCCTCTTCCATCTCGTGGATCAGGTCGTTACCCTCACGGGTACGCTCCCCCACGCCGGCGAACACGGACACACCACCGTGGTCCTGCGCCACGCGCTGGATCATCTCCTGGATGAGGACGGTCTTGCCGACGCCGGCGCCTCCGAACAGGCCGATCTTTCCACCCAGCACGTACGGCGTGAGCAGGTCGATGACCTTAATGCCGGTCTCGAACATTTGGGTCTTGGACTCCAGCTGGTCGAACGCCGGGGGCTGGCGGTGGATCGGCCAGCGCTCCGTGACTTCAAGGGTCTCGCCTTCGGGGAGGTTGAGCACGTCACCGGTCACGTTGAACACGTGGCCCTTCGTCACGTCACCGACTGGCACCGAGATCGGGGCACCGGTGTCCACCACGGTGTTCCCCCGTACGAGGCCATCGGTGGGCTTCAGCGCGATCGCACGGATCAGGTTGTCACCGAGGTGCTGGGCCACCTCGAGGGTCATCGTAATGACTCCCTCGCCCTCGCCTTGCGCGGAGAGGTCAACGGTGGTCTCCAGCGCGTTGTACATGTCCGGAATGGCGTCCGACGGGAACTCGATGTCGACAACGGGGCCGATCACTCGGGCGATGCGGCCAACGGCCTGGGTCTGAGTAGTGGTCATTCCTTCTCTCCTAGCTGGATGCCAGTGCGTCGGCGCCGGAGACGATCTCACTGATCTCCTGCGTGATGTCGGCTTGCCGTGCGGCGTTCTTCAAGCGGGTGTAATCGCGGATCAGGTCCTCCGCGTTGTCGGTGGCCGTGTGCATCGCCTGCTGGCGGGAGGCCAGCTCGGATGCGGCGGCGTGCAGCAGGTGGTTGTACACCCGGCTACGCAGGTAGAGCGGCAGGAGTGAGGCGAGTGCCTCATCCACGCTCGGCTCGAACTCGTACAACGGGAGGGCTTCCGCCTCGCCGTCGGCGTCGTCGTCGACCACTTCGATCGGCATGAGGCGGCGCACCTCCACAACCTGCTTCACCATCGAGATGTAGCGGGTGTAGATGATATAGACCTCGCCCAGTTCCGGATCGTTGTGGAACATGTCGTAGAGCTGATCGGCAACCTCGGCGGCCTCTTCAGCCTTTGGTGCGTCCGAGTTGCCCTCCCACGCACCGGCAACCTCGCGGCCGCGGAACTTAAAGAACGAGGCGCCGCGGCGGCCGAGCACGAAGAGCACGGGCTCCTTGCCGGCGTCTTCGAACTTCTCGATCTGGATCTCGGCCTCACGCAGCACGCTGGCGCTGTACGAGCCCGCCATGCCGCGGTCCGAAGTGACCACAACGAGTGCCACCTTCTTGCCCTCAACGTGCTCCTTCAGCATGGGGTGCTCAAGGCGCGCGTGGGTCACGAGCGCGGATAACGCCTGGGTGAGGGCTCGCGCATACGGCGTACCCTCCTGGGCGCGGGTCCGCGCCTTTCCGATGCGCGACGCAGCGATCAACTCCATTGCGCGGAACACCTTCTTCAAGGTTTCCGTGGACTTGATGCGCTGTTCGTAGACGCGCTGCATACCGGCTGCCATTGATTAGCCTCGCTTGGAGCGGACGATCTGATCGGTCGTTTCCTCGACCTCGTGCACGGGCTCCTCTTCCCCACCGAGCGGCTTGCCCGCGGAGTTGAGGAAGGTGGTGCGGAACTTCTCGACGGCGCCGCGCAGGGCGTCCTCGGTCTCGTCCGAGAGCTGCCCGGTCTCGTCGATCGTTGTCAGCACATCCGTGTTACGGCCCACGTAGTCGAGCATCTCGGCCTCGAACCGGGGAACGTCATCGAGGTCGACGTCATCCAGGTACCCGTTCGTGCCCGCCCAGATGATCGCAACCTGGTTCGGCACCTCGAATGGGGTGTACTGCGGCTGGCGCAGGATACGCATCAGGCGTGCACCGCGGTTGAGCTGCTGGCGCGTGACTGCGTCGAGGTCCGAGGCGAACATCGCGAAGGCCTCCTGCGCGCGGTACTGCGCGAGGGTCAGCTTCAGCGTGCCGGCGACCTTCTTCATGGCCTTCACCTGGGCGTCACCACCCACGCGGGACACCGAGATACCGACGTCCACAGCGGGGCGCTGGTTCGCGTTGAAGAGGTCCGACTGGAGGAAGATCTGGCCGTCCGTGATCGAGATGACGTTGGTGGGAATGTACGCCGAGACGTCATTCGCCTTGGTCTCGATAACGGGCAGACCGGTCATCGAACCGCCACCGAGCTCGTCCGAGAGCTTCGCACAACGCTCCAGGAGGCGCGAGTGCAGGTAGAAGACGTCACCCGGGTAGGCTTCGCGGCCCGGCGGGCGGCGCAGCAAGAGTGACACGGCGCGGTAGGCCTCGGCCTGCTTGGAGAGGTCATCGAAGATGATCAGGACGTGCTTGCCCTCGTACATCCAGTGCTGGCCGATCGCCGAGCCGGTGTAGGGGGCGAGGTACTTGAAGCCGGCCGGGTCGGAGGCGGGAGCGGCCACGATCGTGGTGTACTCCATGGCGCCGCCGTCCTCGAGCGCGCCGCGCACCGAGGCGATGGTGGAGCCCTTCTGGCCGATCGCCACGTAGATGCAACGTACCTGCTTCTGCGGGTCGCCCGATTCCCAGTTCTTCTTCTGGTTCAGGATGGTGTCGATCGCGAGTGCGGTCTTACCGGTCTGGCGGTCACCGATGATCAGCTGGCGCTGGCCTCGGCCCACGGGGATCATCGAGTCGATCGCCTTGAGGCCGGTCTGCAACGGCTCGTGCACCGAGCGGCGCATCATCACGCCGGGGGCCTGGAGCTCGAGCGCGCGGCGGCCGGCGAGGTCCGTGATCGCTCCAAGACCGTCGATCGGGTTCCCGAGCGGGTCCACGGTACGGCCGAGGTAACCATCGCCCACGGCAACGGAGAGCACCTCGCCGGTCCGGCGAACTTCCTGGCCCTCTTCGATGCCAGTGAAGTCACCGAGCACCACGGCGCCGATCTCGCGCACGTCGAGGTTCATGGCGAGTCCCGGCGTGCCGTCCGCGAACGTCAGCAGCTCGTTCGCCATGGTGCCGGGCAGGCCTTCGATCTGGGCGATGCCGTCCGCGGTCAGCGTGACGTGCCCAACCTCCTCGGCCGCGCCGTCTGCGGGCTCGTAGGAGTTGACGAAGCTGTCCAGCGCGGACCGGATGCTCTCCGGCTTGATCGTGGTGGTCATTGCCGTTCCTTCTTAGTTCTCGGCGAGTGAGCGCCGAAGTCGTTCAATGCGGGTCGCGATGGTGGCGTCCACCAGTTCGCCGTCGACGGCCACACGGATGCCACCGACGACGCTGGGGTCTACGACCACACTTGCTCTGACTGGGGTGCTGTACCGGGCCGTCAGCGCCCGTTCGAGCCGTTCGATCTGCTCGTCGCTCAGCGGAATCGCGGCCGTGACCACTGCCGCGAGGGTCTGCATACGTTCCGACGCGTGCTGCACAACCTCCTTGATCGAGGCGATCAAGGAGCTGTACCGCGGCGAGGACACGCGACGCTCGAGCACCGCCACCGACACCGGGCTCAGCGCGGAATCGACCACGTTGTGGAGCAGCCCGGTGCGACGTTCGACGCTCGCGTCCTTGCTCATGAGGGCCACGCGCAGGTCACGCTCGGTCTCAAGCAACTGCGCGAACTCGAAGAGTTCGTGGGTCACCTGGTCGAGCTTCCCTTCCTTCTCGGCGTGCGCGAGTAGGGTCTCCAGACCCACCCGCTCCACGGCATCCGAGAGGTCCTGGTCCTTGGACCAGCGGGAGCGAACCATGCCCGAGACGAGGTCGACGACGTCGGACGAATAGGCCTGGCCGAAGACGGAGGCGGCCAGCGCCGCCTTGTCCTCACCCGAGCGCCCGGGGTCCGTGAGGGCACGCCGGAGCGCGGCATTCTCATCGAGCGTGTCGACGACGCCGCTCAACTCCGAAGCCATTGCGTCGAGACCGCTCGCGCGGGTCTCCAGAACGGCATTCCACCGCTCGATGGTCTCGGCTAGCGCCGCGCTACTGCTTGCCCTCATTTGCTCTCCGTCACCTCCGCCGCAGCGTTCTGCGACTCGAGATCGGCAATGAAGCGATCGATCACGCGGGAGGCGAGATCGCCATCGCGCAGGGACTCGCCCACGATCTTCGATGCGAGTTCGACGGCGAGCATGCCGACGTCCGTGCGCAACGAGATCTCGGCGGTCTGCCGCTCTGCTTCAATCTGGCGGTTCGCGTTCTCGAGGAGACGAACGGACTCGTTCTGTGCCTTGTCATGCGCCGCGGCAACGATTGCCTTGGCCTCGGCGTTGGCGTCTTCGCGGATCGAGGCGAACTCGCGCAGAGCCGCTGCCTTTTCCTCGTCGAATCCGGCGCGCATCTGAGCTGCCTCGGCGCGTGCCGCCTCACCCGCCTGGATGCCTCCCTCGATGGCCTCTGCACGCTCGTCCAGCACCTTGGTGAACTTGGGTAGCAGCCAAATGAAGAGAATGACAATCGGGATGAGGCAGATGATCGACCAGACGATGTCATAAGTCGCCGGAAGAAGGATGTTTTCCGGCACAGCCACCGGAAGAGCAACGAGCCTCATCAGAACAGGAAGCCGGCCGCCAGACCGATCAGGCCGAGGGCCTCGATGAGGGCCATACCGATGAACATGTTGATGCGGAGCGGGCCGGCCATCTCAGGCTGGCGCGCAACGGCCTCCTGAGTCTTCCCGATCATCATGCCGAGGCCGATACCCGGGCCGAGAGTCGCGAGGCCGTAACCGATCGTTGCGATGTCGCCGGTGATTTCCATGTGGAGTTCCTTCCGTGTGTGTGGTTCCGGGTTCCGCCCGGTCCCGTCTTTCCCCCGCCTCAGCGGGAAGTCTTACTAGTGCCCCTCCTCGGACAGCGAGATGTACACCGCTGTCAAGAGGGCGAAAATGTAGGCCTGCAGCGCGGCGATGAAGATCTCGAGTGCGATAAACGCAGTGCCCATGATGCCGGTCAGCAGGCCAAGTGGCTTCAGATATACAGCGGCATACAAGAAGAGTGCGTTCGTCGCCGAGAAGCAGAGCACAAGCAGGAAGTGCCCGGCCATCATGTTCGCGAGAAGACGAATCGTCAGCGTGGCGGGGCGAAGAATAAAGGTCGAGATCAGCTCGATCGGCGCCAGGATGAAGTAGAGCGGCCACGGAACCCCAGGCGGGAAGAGCGCATCCTTGAAGAAGTGGCCCGCGCCGTGCGACTTAATGCCCGCGTAGATGAACGCAACCCATGCGATCAGCGCCATCACGAGCGGGAAACCCACCACCGAGGAACCGGCAATGTTCAAGAATGGGATCACGCCGGTGATGTTCAGTGCGAGCACTGAGAAGAAGATGATCGTCAGTAGCGGCGTCCAGCGCTTGCCCGATTCCTTGCCGAGGACCTCCTCGGCGATGTTCGTGCGCACGAACCCGAGTGCAAACTCGGCGGTGGCCTGGCCGCGCCCTGGAACCAGCTTCAGATTGCGCGAGGCAAGCCAGAACAGGAGGCACAGCACGAGAGTCGCAATGACGCGCACCATCATGATGCGGTTGAACTCAAACGGCGTTCCCGCACCAAAGATCGCCGGCGGGAACATGTCCTCGATCGTTGGCGCATGGAAGCCACCATCGCCCTCTGCGGCGAAAGGTACCAACATCCGCCCGAGGGCGAGACCGGCGACAGACAAAAGCGATCTCCCGTGTTTCGATTCAGCGTCGGACCCCGTACGAGAGGGGCGCTTAGAGCCTAACCTAAATCGGACACATTTGCCGCCGCGCCCAGGGCCAAAAGCCCCAGATTGCGGCGTGATATAACTCCCACCGGCTCGAGCCGACTCAGTTTGGGCGCTGCGAGGTATCGATCGTCGGTACTCGGGACTGCATCACCGCGCGCATCTCGATCACCGTTGCCGCAATGATCGAGGCGGCGATCACCACGAAGAACACCTTCGGATCGTAGAAGACCTGATCCTTCACGAGCCAGATCACCACCAGCACGATCACCATCTTCGCAATCCATGCGCCAATGAAGGCCGCCTGAGCAATCTGGATTGATGACTTCGCCGTCAGGAGACCGATGACCGCCGAGGTCCCCATGAAGAAGGCCGTAATCCCGAGGCCCATCAGTGCACCGTAGAAGCCGGGCATGCCCGCCACAAGGTAACCGATGCCGAGGCCAAGCACCCCAATGATCAGGAAGACGATCACCATCTGCCGCACAATTTGCGCGAAGACGGATTCGAGGGCACGGTCAGTTTCGGACATGGGGCCAGTCTATGAGATTGCTACGGCTTGGTTGCCGGCGACTGTGTGGAGCCGCGTGCCACCATGCGTAGCAGCGGCGTGCGACGCGTTACCAGGTAGGCGATCACCGAGAGCACGGCACCCACTGCGAGCGCCCATTGCACGGGGATCACCGCCATTAGCACGAACGTGGACGAGACCACCACGGTCCACGCGTACATGATCAGCACGGCGCCTCGGTGCGAGTGGCCGAGATCGATTAGGCGGTGATGGATGTGTCCGCGATCGGGATGGAATGGTGAATGCCCCGCCAACGTCCGCCGTATCACCGCAAACGTCATGTCGATGATCGGCAGTGCCAGTACGGCTAACGGGAGCACCAGCGGCAGGAACACCGGCAGGGACTGTGTGACGGTGACCCGTGCCGGGTCGATGTTTCCGGTGAGGATGATGGTCGGAGCCGCAATCAAGAGTCCCAGCAGCATGGCGCCGGTGTCCCCCATGAAGATCCGAGCCGGGTGGAAGTTGTGCGGGAGGAATCCCACGCAGGCACCCACGAGAGCCGCGAGGATCGCCGTCGCAAGTGACGAAAAGTTCTCCGGAGAGCTCGCACGCGTGAGGAGGTAGGCGTAGAGGAAGAACGCCGAGCCGCCAATAGCGATCATGCCTGCGGCAAGGCCATCGAGACCGTCCACGAAGTTCACGGCGTTGATCATCGCGACCACCACAAAGATCGTCATGATCGCGGACAGCCGCGTGGAACCCACCGTCAGGCCCATCACGGGGAAGGTCACCAGCACCACGCCGAAGCTGGCGAGGATCAGTCCCGCGATGATCTGCCCGCCCAGTTTGGCCCACCAGTCGATATCCCAGAGATCGTCCGCCATTCCGAGCACAACAACCCACGCCGCCGCAGCGAGAACCCCGATTATCTGCCGGTTCTCGGAGAACACTTCCGAAAGGAAGGGGATCTGCCAGGCGAGCAGGATCGCCACCACGAAGCCCGCCAGCATGGCGAGTCCGCCGAGCCGCGGAATCGGCGTGGTGTGCACATCCCGAGCGCGCACGGGCGTGATGGCGTGAATGTAGCGCGCGGTGTGCCGCGCCATCGGCGTCGTGATGAAGGTGACGGCGGCGGCGATCAGCATCACCAGCGTGTATGTCCTCACAGCGGGGCAACCTCGTTGATCTGCTCCTCCGTGATCACGCCGTAGCGCACGATTCTCAGTGTGGGGCCGGTCGCGTCCACGATCGTCGATGCGATAGGGCCCGGAGTGGGGCCGGCGTCAAGGTAGGCGGCGACGCTCTCCCCAAAGTAGCCCACGGCGTCGGGCACATTCTCCGCGGCCGGCTCCCCCGTGAGGTTGGCGCTTGTGACCGCGGTGGGGCCGCACCGCCGCAGCAGTGCGAGGGCGGCGGGGTGATCGGGCATACGCACCGCCACAGTGCCGTTGGTGTCGCCAAGATCCCAGGCGAGCGTGGGGCTTGCCTCGACGATCACGGTGAGCGCCCCCGGCCAGAAGGCGGCGACGAGATCGCGCACCGGATCTGGCACCTGTGCCGCGAGCGCATCGAGCACGCCCGGATCTCCCACAAGAACGGGCGGCGGCATCTGGCGACCACGACCCTTCGCGGCGAGGAGGCGCGAGACGGCCTGCGGATTGAAGGCGTCAGCGCCAATCCCGTAGACGGTGTCCGTGGGGAGAACCACGAGCTCACCCTCCTGCAGAGCCTGCGCCAGCACATCGAGCGACTCGGGGCTCTCGTCCCATTGCGAAATCACCGTCACAGTCTCGCACTTGCGACGCCCGATTGCGAAGAGGCCGCGCCTTGCCGCCCACCCTTGCTCTCCGCCGGAGTCACACACACCGTCCCCACCGACGGTCCCTCCACCGGCCGTTTGCCACTCACGTGAGTG
>FZQV01000015.1 GCA_900199505.1 Ruaniaceae bacterium KH17
CCGGCTGCGAGCCCGGCTGGGAACGGGCACTGTCTGCGGGCCTGCGTCCACCTGCCGGTGGACACTCTGACGGTCCTTCGAACAACACCCGCACCAGCCCGCGCGATCGACAGACGTACCCTGGGTACATGACGTATCTCGATCACGCAGCGACCTCGCCCGTGCGCCCGGAGGCGCTCGCGGCCTTCCAGCGTGCCTGCGAGGTGGGCGGGAACGCGTCCTCAATTCACGCGGACGGACGGGCAGCGCGCCGTGTGCTCGACGAGGCGCGCGAGTCGGTTGCCGCCTCGATCGGCGCCGAGCCCGTCGAAGTCATCTTCACGTCCGGCGGCACCGAGGCCGCGAACTTGGCCGTGCTCGGGGCCGGCCGCGCCCTGCGCGCGCTGGACCCCGACAACCTCGTGGTCGCGAGCGCGATCGAGCACCCGGCGGTGCTCGGCGCCCTCTCGGAGCTGGGCGGCGCCACGCGTCTGCTCCCTGTCCAGACCAATAGCTTGCTGGACGCCACAGCGCTCTCGGAGTTGCCGCCGTCGGCCGGATTGATCTCGGTCATGTGGGTCAACAACGAAACCGGGGTGGTCCAGCCCATCGAGCAGGTCGTTGACGTGGGCAACCAGATCGGCGCGCTCGTTCATTCCGACGCCGTCCAGGCAGTGGGGCACCTTCCCGTGCGCTTCGCGGATTCGGGTCTGGACATGCTGTCGTTCTCCGGCCACAAGATTGGTGCTCCCGTGGGAATCGGCACGCTCGTTGCCAGGCGCGGGGTGAACCTGGCGCGGCTGAGCTTCGGCGGCGATCAGGAGCGCGGGGTCCGCTCGGGGACGCTCAACGTGGCGGGTGCGGCGGCGCTCGCGGCCGCGCTCGAGGCAGCTACCTCGGATCTGGCCAACGAAGCGGCGCGGTTGCGCGAACTGAGCGCGATCGCCGAGGCGGCGCTCGAGGCCATCGGCGGCGTCGCCGTGACGGGTACGGATCTATCGCCCGAGCAACGTAGCCCGGCCATCGTGCATGCCGTCGTCGACGGGGTGGACGCCGATTCACTACAGTTCGCGTTCGACCGCGCGGGGATCGCCGTCTCGTCGGGGTCGGCGTGCCGGGCGGGCGTGCAGGAACCGAGCCATGTGATTGAAGCCATGGGCTCGCCCTGGGTTCGCGGCGGACTGCGCTGTAGTCTGGGATGGACGTCCCAGCGAGCGGACGTCGAGGCATTCGCCGCCTCCGTTGCGGAGGCAATCGTTGCCGCGCGCGCCGTCGCGGGCTGACCCAGAGGACACGATGCAGGTACTCGCAGCGCTTTCGGGCGGAGTGGACTCCGCTGTCGCCGCCGCGCGCGCGGTGGACGCCGGCCACGATGTGGTGGGCGTACACATGGCGCTGTCGCGTTCGCGCGCCGAGCACCGTCAAGGCTCGCGGGGTTGCTGCTCGATCGAGGATGCCGGGGATGCCCGCCGCGCCGCCGATGTGCTCGGTATTCCGTACTACGTGTGGGACCTCTCGGAGGACTTCGAGGAGACCGTGGTGCGGGACTTCCTCTCCGAGTACGCCGCTGGGCGCACCCCGAACCCCTGCGTGCGCTGCAACGAGCACATCAAGTTCGCCACGCTTATGGAGCGCGCCACGGCCCTCGGTTTCGACGCCGTGGCTACGGGCCATTACGCCCGGCTCGTGGACGGCCCGCACGGCCGCGAGCTGCACCGCTCGGTGAATGCCGAGAAGGACCAGTCCTACGTCCTCGCCGTGATGGGGCAGGAGAAGCTTGCCCGCGCGCTGTTCCCACTCGGGGGCGTGGCCACCAAGGCCGAGGTGCGCGCGGAGGCCGCCACCCGAGGTCTGGGCGTCTCGTCCAAGCCTGATTCGTATGACATCTGCTTCGTGGCCGACGGCGATACCCAAGGCTTCCTGAAGGATCGGCTGGGTGCCACTCCGGGCCCCATCGTGGACGTCGATGGCAATCAGGTGGGGGAGCACGAAGGCGCCTTCGCCTACACGGTGGGGCAGCGCCGCGGGCTGGCGCTCGGTAACCCCGCCGCGGACGGCAAGCCGCGGTACGTCCTCGAAGTCCAGCCGACGACGAACACCGTGGTGGTGGGCCCGAGCGCGCTTCTGACCGTGAACCGCATCGATTGTGATGACGTGGTCTGGTTGGCCGACGACGCCCCCGAGACTCTCGAGGCCGAGGTCCAGATCCGGGCGCATGGGCGGCCGCTTCCGGCGCGCGTGACGCGCTCTTCCGACTCGCTCGTGATCGATCTGCGCGACGGTGAGCGTGGTGTGGCTGCCGGACAGTCGGCCGTGGTCTACGACGGCACGCGCGTGCTCGGCCAAGCCACCATCAAGGCCGCGAGTCGCGTCTCATCCGGCCAGCTAGAGTGACCCGTGCATGATCTGGTACGCCTCAACGACTTGGCACGTATCAGATATAGCACCACTCTCTCGGGAACGGCACGCATGGGCTGCACGTGCTGAGCTAACCGCTACCAGGATTTCGACGATTCCCGGCCCAGTGGTCGTGCGTGCCGCCTCCGGGGATGGTCACGGACCAGGAATCTTCGAACATTTGGGACCATGATTCCCTGCATCGCGACGATCTTTGTGTGCGCGCCGCTGAGATCCGTACGCCAGTGAGCCCAATCGGCCCTAGAAGGCCCAGAATATGCGACTGGCGTACCGATCTCAGCAAGTAATCCCGAGGCCAACTGGAGCGGCCTTATTTTCTACAGGTTTTTCGTTGGAATACCGCCGGATGACACGAATCTCGCGCTGAACACTGTGGCCGGCGGCTTGTGAGAGTCGTGGGGCCAGAGCTTACGATGCTAGGCATGCAGGAGTTGGCGGATCGGTATGGGCGGGTGGCGCGAGACCTGCGCGTCTCGCTGACCGATCGCTGCAATCTCCGCTGCACGTACTGCATGCCGGCCGAGGGCCTACCGTGGCTCCCCACTGAGGAAACCCTCACGGATGCCGAAGTAGTCCGCCTGCTCCGGATCGCCGTCGAGCACCTCGGCGTACACACGCTACGCTTTACCGGCGGCGAGCCGCTGCTTCGCAAGGGGCTCGAGGGAATCATCGCCGCGGCATCGCGACTCCGCACTGCCGACGGCGCGGCCCCCGATCTCGCGCTCACCACCAACGGCCTCGGCCTCGACAAGCGGCTACCCGGCCTGATCGAGGCGGGCCTGAAGCGCGTTAACGTCTCGGTCGATTCGCTCGATCCCACCACGTATGCGCGAATCGCCCGCCGCGATCGGCTCCCAGAGGTGCTCCGGAGCATCCAGGCGGTCGACGACGCCGGCCTGCGCCCCCTGAAGATTAACGCCGTGGTGATGCGCGGCGAGAATGAGGACGATGTCCTCGGCCTCGCCGGCTACGCACTCGAACACGGCTACCAGTTGCGATTCATCGAACAGATGCCGCTCGGCCCACGCCATACCTGGGACCGCTCGAGAATGGTCTCGGCACACGAGATCCTCGACCGGCTGGGTGCCCGCTACACGCTGACGCCCGCGGTTCAGCCCCGCGGTGCGGCACCCGCGGCGCTCTGGAACGTGGCCCCGGATGCCACGCAACCCGGCGGTGCCATCGGCATCATCGCCTCCGTCACGGCTCCGTTCTGCGCGGATTGCGACCGCACTCGCATCACCAGCGACGGCCAGGTCCGCAGCTGCCTGTTCTCGCAGCGTGAGACCGATCTTCGCGCGCTCCTACGCGGCGGCGGCAGTGATGAGGAGATCGCCGAGGCGTGGATGGGGGAGCACCTCATCAAGCCCCGCGGCCACGGCATTGACAACGACGACTTCGTTCAGCCCGAGCGCACTATGAGTGCGATCGGCGGATAAGAGGAGGCACTTCGATGATGATTCGATACTTTGCCGGCGCCGCCGAGGCGGCCGGCCATGAGGAACGCGAGATCGATTCCGCAGGGCTCACCGTTGCGCAGTTGCGCGAGCGGCTCGGCGCGGAGAATGAGAAGCTCGTGAAGGTTCTCGCGGTGTCGGCGCTCCTTGCCGACGGCGTCCGAGTGGATGACGGCGCCACCGACCTCAGCGCTGTGGGCCGCTTGGACGTCCTCCCACCTTTCGCCGGCGGGTAAATCCCGAACTTGTGCTGGCGGGGTGTCAGCTGGCGATCGTGACGTCGCACGCGGTGCGGCCGATTCGCAACTCGCCAGCGGTGTGCTCGCCAGCGCTCTGCGCGAGGTAACCCTCGATCACACCTGCGTGCATGGTGCAGACCAGCGGGAGCCGGGCGTCGTCGATCATGTCGCGGAACGGGCAGCGCGTGAAGCAGAGGGTATCCTTCCGCTGCTCGGTGCCGAAGCCGCGTGCGGCGAGGGTGGCTGCCAAGGCTGGAACCACGTCGTCGGCCGAAATCGTGGGTTCGGCAAGCCGTGCACCCCACGAAACGCCGGCCTGTCTCAGCTCGGCCGTCGGATCAGCGCTCGAGTCCGCGATGTGGCCGAGGAGGACGTCCGTAAGCTCAAGCATGTGCAGGCTACTCATCGCGGGGGATGCCTGTGTGGCCGTGTACAGCGTGGGCGGGCGTCCGTGGAGGCCGGAGCCGTCGATCTGCCGCGATGCGAACCCGGCCTCGACGAGCGCATCGAGGTGGAAGCGCACGGAGTTGCGGTGCAGGCCGAGTTCGTCGGCGATCTCGGACACCGACAGTGGCGCTGTTGCGGCCTGCAAGAGGCTCAATACGCGGGCGCGCGTGGGCCCGAGTCCGTGCTGTCGAGAGGCGCTCACGGGAGCATTCTTACATCTCGCCCGCGTGCCGCCCTAGGACCCTCCTCACAACGTGACCGGTGCCACGGTGTGGGACCCGATCGGCCGCCCGCTCGCACCCATGGCGGCCGCATTGCCGTGACAGGGCGCGCCACGGCACTCGTTGCCGGTGGCCGGATCGCCTGGATCTAGCATGGGCCTATGGCGGTTCATGAGGATGGGGACGTCGATCGCACGGTGGTGCGCCGTGGTGCGATCGTGCTTGGCGGCGGCCGGTCCACACGGATGGGCATGAACAAGTTGACCCTGGAGATCGACGGCGCCTCCCTCCTCGAGCGGGCAGTGGCCGCCGCGCTCGGCTGGGCCAAGCAGGTGGTGGTCGCGGGGGATGAGCCCGAGGGTTGGGAGGAGTCCGACGGCGTTCGGTTCCGCCGTGAGGACCCTCCGTTTGGCGGCCCATCCGCGGGTATCTCCGCCGCGCTCGCCGCGCTACCCGATGCGGACGAGATCCTGATCCTCGCCGGGGACCTCGCCCATCCCGTCCGGACGGTCGAAGCGCTGGCGGCCGCCGAACCCGGCCCCGACGGCGTCGTGCTCGTGGATGAGGAGGGCTGGCCCCAGTACCTCGCCGGGCGCTACCGTGGCGCCGCCTTACGAGCCGAGATCCGGGGTCCGATGCGGGGCGTGTCGGTGCGCCGCCTCATGCGTGGACTGGATCTCGCCACACACCCGGCCAGCGAGGCACTCACGCGTGATTTAGATAATCCCGAAGTTGCGAAAATGAGTGGCGCATACGGTCCGAATCTGCGGTGCTAACAGCTCAATCGCTCCGCATGTGCGATTCGTGAGAAATGCCCCAGGGGGAATCGTGAGGGCGGTGCCCAAATCGGAGTTTTCACCGAAAGATTTGTGCAAAACTAGTCGGCATGGAGAACAGCACGCGGATTGATGGCCCGGCCTCCCAAGCCCTTCTGAAGGTTGGGAAATTCTTCTCTCGATGGGATGAGACAAACGACCAGCGCGCGGTGTTCCGCAAAGGCGGCCGCGCCGGTGACGTGTTCTACCGCGATCGTTGGAGCCACGACAAGGTGGTCCGCTCCACACACGGCGTGAACTGCACTGGATCCTGTTCATGGAAGGTGTACGTCAAGGACGGCATCATCACGTGGGAAGCCCAGCAGACCGATTACCCGTCCACTGGCCCCGATCGCCCCGAGTACGAGCCACGTGGTTGCCCCCGCGGTGCGGCCTTTTCCTGGTACACCTACTCGCCCACGCGCGTGCGCTACCCCTACGGCCGCGGCGTGATGATGGAGATGTACCGCGAGGCGAAGCAACGTCTCGGTGACCCGGTGGCCGCCTTCCATGAGATTTCCACCGATCCTGCGAAGCGCCGCCGCTACCAGCAGGCCCGCGGTAAGGGCGGCCTAGTCCGGATCTCCTGGGACGAAGCGCTCGAGATCGCCTCCGCCAGCTACGTGAACACGATCGCGAACTACGGCCCGGACCGTTGCGTCTCGTTCTCCCCGATCCCCGCGATGAGTATGGTCTCTCACGCGATCGGCACCCGCTTTACGCACCTGATCGGTGGTGCGATGACCAGCTTCTACGACTGGTACGCGGACCTCCCCGTGGCAAGCCCCCAGGTCTTCGGTGACCAGACGGATGTCCCCGAGTCCGGCGACTGGTGGGACGCGTCCTACCTCATGATGTGGGGCTCGAACGTCCCGCTCACGCGCACGCCGGACGCGCACTGGATGGCCGAGGTTCGCTACCGCGGCACCAAGGTGATCACGGTGAGCCCGGACTATGCGGACAACGTGAAGTTCGCGGACGAGTGGCTCCCCGCCCAGGCCGGAACCGATGCCGCGCTCGCGATGGCCATGGGACATGTGATCCTGAAGGAGAACTTCGTTGATCGCCAGGTCGAGTATTTCCAGGACTACGTGAAGCAGTACACCGATCTCGGCATGCTGATCACGCTCGTGGATCATCCCGACGGCCACGGCCTCACCGCCGGGAAGTTCGTCACGGCCGCCGATCTGCCCGAGCACTCTCACCTCAGCGATGCCGCTTTCAAGACGGTCATGTGGGACACCGCCGCGGGCCGCACCGCCGTTCCGAACGGCTCGATGGGATTCCGGTACTCTGAGGATGGCGCCGGCCAGTGGAACCTGGAGCTTGGCGAGATCGAGCCCGAGTTGTCCTTTATGGACGACGGCGATGCCGCACCTGTGGAGGTGGCCCTCCCATGCTTTGAGGATCCTCGGGGCGAAGGCAGCATCATTCGCCGCGGTGTCCCCGCCAAGCGAATCAATGGCCAGCTCGTCACCACCGTGTTCGATCTGATGCTCGCGCAGTATGGCGTTGCGCGCGACGGGCTCCCGGGCACCTGGCCGGCCGACTACGACGACCCCACCGTTCCGTACACCCCCGCGTGGCAGGCCGAGATCACGTCGGTTCCCGCCGAGGCATGCACCCGGATCGCCCGCGAGTTCGCGGCCAACTCGGATGAGTCGAAGGGCCGCACGATGATCATCATCGGCGCGGGAATCTGCCACTGGTTCCACGCCGATGTCACCTACCGGGCGATCATCGCGCTGCTGATGATGACCGGCTGCATCGGCAAGAACGGGGGCGGCTGGGCACACTACGTGGGCCAGGAGAAGTGCCGCCCGATGACCGGCTGGTTCAACATGGCCAACGCCATGGATTGGCAGCGCCCGCCGCGCACCATGATCGGCACGGCCTACTGGTACATGCACACGGATCAGTGGCGCACTGACGGCTTCTCCGCCGATCGCGTGAAGTCCCCACTGTCCACCGGCGCACTGGACGGCCTGCACACGGCCGATGCCCTCGCGCAGTCGAATCGGCTTGGGTGGATGCCGTTTTACCCGCAGTTCGCGAAGAACCCGCTGGACCTGGCGGACGAGGCGCAGGCCGCCGTCGATCGGGGCGAGGCGGGCACGGTCCAGGAGTACGTGGCCGCCCAACTCAAGAGCGGCGAACTGAAGAGTTCGATCGAGGACATCGACGCCCCTGAGAACTGGCCGCGCACCATGATTCTCTGGCGTTCGAACCTGTTCGGATCCTCCGCCAAGGGCAACGAGTACTTCCTGAAGCATCTGCTCGGCACACACAGCAACCTGATGCCGAACAACTACGCCGCGGACCAGCGGCCCACCGATGTGACGTGGCACGAGGAGGCTCCGGAGGGCAAACTCGATCTTCTGATCACCGCGGACTTCCGGATGACTAGCTCCACGCTGCTGTCGGACATCGTGTTGCCCGCCGCCACCTGGTACGAGAAGCACGATCTCTCGACCACGGACATGCACCCGTACGTGCACTCGTTCTCGCCGGCGATCGATCCGCCGTGGGAGGCAAAGACGGACTTCGAGGTGTTTAGCGACCTCGCCCATCGGTTGTCGCAGATGGCCAAGGGCCGCCTGGATACGCGCAAGGACCTGGTCGCCGTCGCACTCCAGCACGACACTCCGGGGCAGATCACGCAGCCTGGCGGAAAGGTGCGCGATTGGAAGGGGACGGACATCCCCGCGGTGCCGGGACAGAACATGCCCGTGTTCGCCGTCGTCGAGCGTGACTACACGGCGATCGCGGACAAGCTCGCCACGGTGGGCCCACTCGCCGAGAAGCTCGGCTTCACGGTGAAGAACATCAACTACGACGTCTCGCACCAGGTCAACCAACTCGCGCAGCTGCACGGCGTGTTCCCGAGCGGTCCCGCCGCGGGCCGCCCGGCGATCGACACGGACGTGCGGATGGCCGAGGCGATCCTGATGTTCTCCGGCACCACGAACGGCGAGCTCGCGACGCAGGGCTTCAAGAACCTCGAGAAAAAGACTGGCCGCAAGATCGCCGATCTCGCCGAAGGTTCGGAGGAGAAGCGGATCACCTTCGTGCAGACCCAGCAGGCGCCGCAACCCGTGATCACCTCGCCGGAGTGGTCCGGCTCGGAGACCGGTGGCCGGCGGTATGCCGCGTTCACGATCAACACGGAACGGCTCAAGCCGTGGCACACACTCTCGGGGCGCATGCACTTCTTCCTCGATCACGATTGGATGATCGACGCGGGGGAGCAGTTGCCAACGTTCCGCCCGCCGCTGGATATGGCGACGGCGTATGGCGAGCCCGAGCTCGGCCCGAACGGCGAGAAGGCGATCACCTTGCGCTACCTCACGGTACACAACAAGTGGTCGATCCACTCGGAATACCAGGACAACCTGTACATGCTCTCGCTCGGACGCGGTGGCCCCCAAGCCTGGCTGTCGGTCAACGATGCTGCGTCGATCGGCGTGAAGGACAACGACTGGATCGAACTGACGAACGCGAACGGCGTCTTCGTGGCGCGCGCCGTGGTGACGTCCAAGCTGCCCGACGGCGTGTGCTACTGCCAGCACGCACAGGAGCGGACCATCGATGTTCCCAAGTCCGAAGCCACGGGCAAACGCGGCGGCATCCACAACTCTGTGACGCGGATCCTGCTGAAGCCCACGCACCTGATCGGTGGCTACGCCCACCAGGCGTACGCCTTCAACTACATCGGCCCAACCGGCGTGCAACGAGATATCGTCTCGACGGTGCGCCGCCGCTCGCAGGAGGTGGAGTACTGATGGCACGCCGCGTGATGGCGCAGGTCGCCATGGTGATGAATCTGGACAAGTGCATCGGCTGCCACACGTGTTCGGTGACGTGTAAACAGGCGTGGACGAACCGGGCGGGAACCGAGTACGTGTGGTTCAACAACGTGGAGACCCGGCCAGGCCAGGGCTACCCGCGCACGTACGAGGATCAGGAGCAGTGGCAGGGCGGCTGGGTCCGCACCAAGAACGGCAAGCTCAAGCTCAAGGCTGGCGGCCGCTTCAAGAAGCTGCTCACGATCTTCGCCTCGCCCGTGCAGCCCGGCATCGACGACTACTACGAGCCGTGGACGTACGACTACGAGAACCTGGTGGCCGCGCCGCTCGGCGACGATTTCCCTGTGGCACGCCCCAAATCCCTCGTGACCGGTGACAACATGGCGATCACGGCTTCGGCAAACTGGGATGACGCACTCGGTGGGGTCGCCGAGACTGAGCAGAACGATCCGATTCTGAAGAAGCTGCGTGACGAGGCGAACCAGGACATCAAGCTGGAGTATGAGAAGAGCTTCATGTTCTTCGTGCCGCGCATCTGCGAGCACTGCCTGAACCCCTCCTGCATGGCCTCCTGCCCCTCCGGTGCGATCTACAAGCGCGAAGAGGATGGAATCGTGCTCGTGGACCAGGACCGTTGCCGCGGCTGGCGCCAATGCATCACCGGTTGCCCGTACAAGAAGATCTACTTCAACCACCGTTCGGGCAAGGCCGAGAAGTGTCACTTCTGCTACCCGCGGCTCGAAGCAGGCATCCCCACGGTCTGCTCCGAAACCTGCGTGGGCCGCCTGCGCTACATCGGCATCATCCTCTACGACCCGGACAAGGTGACGGACGCGGCACTCGCCGACGACAAGGACCTCTACGAGGCGCAACTCGACCTGATGCTCGATCCGCACGATCCTCAGGTGCTCGCGGACGCCAAAGCGAGCGGCATCCCTGCCGACTGGATCGATGCGGCCAAGAAGTCGCCCACCTACGCGCTGATCAAGCATTTCCGCGTGGCGCTGCCGCTGCACCCGGAGTACCGCACGATGCCGATGGTCTGGTACATCCCGCCGCTCTCGCCGGTGGTGGACCTGTTGCGGTCGCAAGGTCACGATGCGGAGGCAGGCGGCAACCTGTTTGGCGCGATCGACGCCCTGCGGATCCCGCTGGAATACCTCGCCGAGCTGTTCACGGCGGGCGACGTGGAGCCGGTGCGGCTCGTGCTCCAGAAACTCGCTGCGATGCGCTCCTACATGCGCGATGTGACTCTCGGGCGGGAGCTGAACGCGGACTTGCCAGCCGCCGTCGGGATGGATCCGGACGCGCTCATGCAGATGTACCGACTCCTCGCGATCGCCAAGTACGAGGACCGCTACGTGATCCCTAAGGCGCACCGCGAGCAGGCCCACAACCTTGAGGAGATGGGCTGCTCGGTGAACTTCGACGACGACCCCAGCGGCCAGTCGCCGCTCGGTGAGTCCTCGGGCCGCCCAGTTCCAGTCGCATTGGAAACCTTCGCCGCCGCTAAGGCCCGGCGTGAGGAGGCCGCGAACTCATGAAGCTGCCACCGCCCCCCACCCAGCGGGATCGCGTGATCTACGCGGCCGCCGCCGTGGTTCTTTCCTATCCCGACGACGTCGTGCTCGAGCGGGTGCCGCTGGTGGAAGCGGCGCTCGCGGAAGTGGGCGCGCTGGATGGCTTCGCGAGCACGATCGCGCACTTGCGCTCAATGCCGCAGCTGGAACTGCAGTCGTGGCACGTGCAAGAGTTCGATCTCTCGCGGCGCCACGCGCTCCACCTGACCTTCTGGACGGCTGGTGACACCCGTCGCAGGGGAGAGGTGCTCGCCTCCATCAAGCAGACCTACCGCGATTCGGGCCTGCTCGTGGATCTTGATGGCGAGCTACCCGACTACCTGCCGATGGTGCTCGAGTTCGCCGCCAATGGCGCGCCCGGCCTTGGCGTGGCACTCCTGAACACGTACCGCGGATCGCTGGAGTTGTTGCGGATGGGCCTCGAGAAGGACTCGCTGCCGCACGCCGGGGTGATCGCGGCGATATGCGAGACACTGCCCGGCGAATCCCCGCAGACCAAGGATGAGGCCCGCAAACTGATGGGCCCGCCGCCCACCGAGTTTGTGGGGCTCGACACCTTCCTCAACACCACCCCCTTCCAAATGAGCGGTCAGCAAGGAGGCTGAGATGGAGACCTTTCTGTGGGGCGTGTTCCCCTACCTCGTTCTCGTGTCGCTGGTGGGCGGCCTGATTTGGCGGTACCGCTACGACCAGTTCGGCTGGACCACGCGCTCGTCGCAACTCTACGAGTCGAAGCTGCTGCGCATCGCCTCACCACTGTTCCACTTCGCGCTCATCGCGGTGCTGATGGGGCACATCGTGGGCCTGCTCATCCCCAAGGCCTTCACGGACTGGATCGGGATCGATCAGCACATGTACCACATGGGCGCTTTCTATGGTGGCTCGCTCGCAGGTATCGCGCTCGCTCTTGGACTCGGTCTTCTGATCTACCGGCGGCGGAAGAACACGGCAGTGTTCCGCGCCACGACCGTGAACGACAAAGCGATGTATCTGCTCCTGGCCACCGTGATCGGCGTCGGGATGGTTGCAACGCTCACCGGAGATGTGACGACCACGGGGGAGGAGCACAACTACCGCGAGACGGTCTCGGTGTGGTTCCGCTCGCTGTTCATATTCCAGCCGGATACCGAGGCGATGGCCTCGGCCACGTGGCAGTTCAAGGTGCACGTGGTGCTGGGTCTGCTCCTGATTGCCGGTATCCCGTTCACGCGGCTCGTGCACGCGTTCTCCGCGCCGATCCACTACCTCTTCCGTCCCTACATCGTCTACCGCAGTCGCGACGAGGCGCCCCGCCACTCGGCCACCACCCCGGGTCGCGGCTGGGACCCCGTGGGTACGCGGGACAACGAGAAGACCCGCAACTAGCCCGTCCCCTCCTCACAAAGGTCGTCGATGTCTTCCACACTCATTGCGGTCGCGCCCGATCACCCCACCCTGAAGGGTTCGGGGCGCGTCGTCACCCTCTCCACGCTCGCCTTCACGCTGATGTTCGCCGTCTGGCTGATGTTCGGCATCCTGGGCATTCCGATCCAGGAGGAGTTTGGACTCACCGATGTGCAGCTCAGCTGGATCAGCGCCGTGGCCGTCCTGAACGGTTCGATGTGGCGCCTGCCCGCAGGGATCCTCGCGGACCGGATTGGTGGACGGAAGATCACGATCTTCCTGCTCTTCGCCGTGTCGATTCCGAGCTACCTCGTCTCGCGTGCCGATAACTACATGTGGCTACTCGTGCTCGCCTTCCTGGTGGGCTTCTCGGGCAACCTGTTCTCGGTGGGCGTCTCCTGGAACTCGGCGTGGTTCGGGCAGAACCGCAAAGGGCTGGCGCTCGGCGTGTTCGGCGCCGGCAATGTGGGCGCCTCTGTGACAAAGCTGATCGGCCCCGGAATCATTGCCGCGACGGCGGGCGGCACCTTCGCGCTCGGAATCCAAGGCGGCTGGCGGCTCATCCCGGTGGTGTACGCCGTGCTCCTCGTGATCATGGGCTTCGCGGTACTGTTCCTTGCGCCGAGGCCGGATCACGCTCCGGGTTCCTCGAAGCCGCTCGGCGAGATGCTGGAGCCGTTGAAGCAGGTGCGCGTGTGGCGCTTCAGCCTCTACTACGTGGCCGTGTTCGGCGCGTATGTGGCGCTCTCTGCCTGGCTACCCAAGTACTACGTGGACAACTTCGACATCAGCCTCGGGCTGGCGGGCCTCCTGACGGCCACGTTCATCTTCCCGGCATCTCTCCTGCGACCCGTGGGCGGCTGGATCTCGGACCGTTGGGGTGCGCGCACGGCAATGTACCTGACCTTCGCGGTCATGCTCATCACCTCGGGCATCCTGATGATGCCGAACGGCCACATCTCGATCGTGCACACCGATGGTGCTGTCACCGAACACTTGCCGTATTCCATGGCACTGCCATGGTTCGTGATTCTCGTGTTCCTGCTGGGCTGCGCCATGGGAATTGGCAAGGCCGCCGTGTACAAGCACATCCCCGAGTACTTCCCGGACAACGTGGGCTCCGTCGGCGGGCTCGTCGGGATGTTCGGCGGGCTCGGTGGCTTCTTCCTGCCGCCACTCTTCGCCTACACAAAGGAGTTCTCAGGGTTCCCCACCTCGACCTTCTTCGTTGTTTTCATCCTGACTGCCGTCTGCGCCGTCTGGATGCACGTCACCATTCACCGCATGATGACGCGGACCACCCCGGAAACCGCACATCTGATCGAACCCGAACTTGAGGAGGCAGCACAATGAGCAGCGAGACCAAGGGCGATTGGCTCCAGTCGTGGGACCCGGAGAACGAAGAGACCTGGGATAAGAAACTCGCGTGGAACACGCTGATCATCACAACGTTCACGCTCACGCTGTGCTTCGTTGCGTGGTTCCTCCCAAGCGCGATTGTGCCGAAGCTGAACAATCTCGGCTTCAGCTTCACCGCGACCCAGCTGTACTGGATGGCGGCCATGCCCGGCCTCTCCGGTGGGTTGATGCGGCTGGTGTGGATGGTGCTACCGCCCATTATGGGTACGCGCAAGATGGTCACGGTGACCACACTTCTGCTGATCCTGCCCGTGCTCGGCTGGGGTTTTGAAGTCACGAACCCGGACGTTCCCTACTGGCGTTTGATGGCACTCGCCTTCCTGGCCGGAATCGGTGGCGGCGCATTCTCGGGATTCATGCCATCGACGTCGTACTTCTTCCCCAAAAAGATGCAAGGCACGGCGCTCGGCCTGCAGGCCGGAATCGGTAACTTCGGTGTCTCGCTCGTCCAATTGCTCACGCCGTGGCTGATCTCGTTTGGAATGTTCGGCTTCCTCGGCTCGCAGATGATGGCATTCCCGGGCAAGGAGCCCGTGGTTGTCTGGTATCAGAACTCGGCGCTCGTCTACATCCCGTTCATCCTGATCGGGGCGCTGTGGGCGTGGATGGTGCTCCGCTCGGTCCCGGTGAAGGCGAACATCAAGCAGCAGTTCGACATCTTCAGGAACCAGGACACCTGGTGGATGACCCTGCTCTACATCATGACCTTCGGAACGTTCTCCGGGCTCTCGGCGCAGTTCGGCCTGCTCATGTTGAACCTGTACGGCGGCGGCAACTCGGCGATCGTGGAGGGCGCGGGTGAGACCGCGAGGCTTCTCGTGGACGGCTACACGTTGCCCGATCCGGTCAAGTTCGTGTTCCTTGGCCCGCTCGTTGGAGCCGGAGCACGCGTGCTGTTCTCTCCTCTCACGGACCGTATGGGTGGCGCGATCTGGACCCTCATCTCCGGGATCGGGCTGCTCGGCTCGATCCTCTTCACGATTCCCGCGCTCGTTCCGGACACCTCGAGTGCTGCGGCCCTGAGCGGTGGCTTCAACCGGTTCCTCGCCGGCATGCTACTGATTTTCCTCTTCGCGGGGATCGGCAACGCCTCCACATTCAAGCAAATGCCTATGATCTTCGAGAGGCGCCAGGCCGGTGGAGTGATCGGGTGGACCGCGGCGATCGCCGCGTTCGGACCGTTCCTGTTCGGTGTGGGACTGACCATTATGAGCCCCACGGCGTTCTACATCATCGGCGCAGTGTGGGCCGTGATGTGTATCGGGATCACCTGGTGGCGGTACGCTCGACCTGGCGCCCCGAAGAAGAGCTAGGGTCACTGGATGGCAGTTGTGCAGGCTGAGGAAATCGCCGTCGGGCAGATCAGTGGCATCGTTGACAGGGATATTGACACCGATGCCCTGACCGCCGCGGTCTATTCGGACGAGTCGGGCGCATTGTTGACGTTCGCCGGGGTGGTGCGAGTGCATGATCACGGCAAGGAATGCACCGGGATCGATTATGTTGCGCACCCGATGGCCGATTCGGCACTACGTGAGGCGGTGGCGGGCTTTGCGACTCGTGCGGGCGTGCATGGGGTCGTGGCACAGCACCGTGTGGGTTACCTCGGGATTGGGGGAGTCGCGCTGTTTGTGGCCGCCTCCGCCACGCACCGGCGAGAGGCCTTCGAGTGTGTGTCTGATGTGGTCGAGTGGGTGAAGGCGAACCTGCCCGTCTGGAAGAAGCAGTATCTCGCGGACGGAACATACGAGTGGTCCGAATGCCCGTGAGCTTGGGGCTGCGCGGAACTGACCTCGCGGTGTGGTCGGTGCGGCCGGGCGTTGTTCGTGGACCTGCCGTCACGCGTTCGCGTGCCGGTGTCCGCCCCAAGGGAGCGAGAAGATGAACGCTTGCGTTCGGGTCCCGAGCGAGCGCAGAGGTTGCAGGTGCGTAGCCCAGACACGGTCCTGCAAACTACTCCCGACCACCCCGCCCGTGCGTGGGTTGAGCGAGCGAAGCGAGACGAAACGATGGTGAGTGCACTTAGCTCAGAGCAGCATGAGCGGTACGTGCGCAATATTGACGTGCCTGGGATCGGGATTGAGGGGCAGTTGCAGCTACTGAATGCCTCGGTGCTGGTGATCGGTGCGGGCGGGCTCGGATCGGCCGCGCTGCCGTATCTTGCGGGTGCGGGCGTTGGTCGGATCGGTGTGGTCGACGGCGATCAGGTAGAGCTGAAGAACATGCAGCGGCAGGTGCTTCATACCGAGATCGGACGTAACAAAGCGGAATCTGCGGCGGAGCGACTGGTGGCGCTGAACCCGGACGTGACCGTGGATGTGTACTCCGAATACCTCACGCTCGAGCGGGGGAAGGAGCTGTTCACGCAGTACGATCTCGTGCTCGATTGCACGGATAAGTTCGGCGCCAAGTTCCTGATCTCTGATGCCGCCGAGGCCGTCTCAGCGCGGCTCGTGTGGGCAACCGCGACGGGGATGCAGTCGCAGTGCTCGGTGTTTGGCGTGCCGGACAGGGATGGAGAGCGGTTGTACCTGCGCGATCTGCACCCGGTGGAGCCTGAGGAAGGAACCTATCCGCAGGCCACGGACATCGGGATCCTCGGCGCCAATGTGGCGCAGGTGGGCGCCCTTCAGGCGTGTGAAGCGATCAAGCTGATCACGGGGATCGGCGAGCCGCTCGTGGGCCGCGTGCTGATTCTGGATGCCCGCAACGCCCGCTGGGACGTCCTCCCGCTCCGCAGAGCGAGGCGGAAGTGACAGTATCGCTGTGGTCCAGTTGGGGCGGGCCGGTATTGTTCGTGGACCTGCCGTCACGCGTTCGCGTGCCGGTGTCCACCCCAAGGGAGCGAGGAGCTGAACGCTTGCGTTCGGGTTCCGAGCGAGCGCAGGGGTTGCTGGTGCGTAGCCCACACACGGTCCTACGAACAACGCCCGCCCACCAGACCTCATTCACCGAGGGCGTAGCCCCCCGCACCTGCGTGGGTTGAGCGAGCGCCGTACTGAGCGAGGCGGAGCCGAGACGGAGTGACGAAACCTGGTGAGGTGAACCATGCTGAGTGTTGAGGAGTATCTCGAGCGGGTGCTCGCGATGGCACGCCCACTACCGGCGGAGCCGTGCCCGATCGGCGAGGGAGACGGGCGTGTGCTCGCCGAAGATCTTCTCGCGCGCTTCCCCGTGCCGCCGTTCAGCAACTCGGCGATGGATGGATATGCCGTGCGGGCCGCAGACACCAGTGGTGGCGAGGTGCGGCTCCAGGTTGTCGGCGACATCCCAGCAGGGGTATTCAGTGCCCCCGAAGTGGGTCTTGGCCAGGCCGCCCGAATCATGACGGGAGCGCCCATGCCTCCTGGAGCCGACGCCGTCGTCCCCGTAGAAGAGACGGATCAGCCACAGGGAGTGGCGCCTCTGCCCGACGCCGTTGTGGTCGCCGAGGTGAGGCCCGGACGTCACGTCAGGCGTGCGGGCGAGGATGTGGCGACCGGGGACATTGCAGTGCGTGCGGGCCAGCGTTGGACCCCCGCCACCGCGGCCGCCGCCGCCTCGATCGGCTACACGCAGGTGCCACTGATGCGCAAGCCCCGCGTGGCCGTGCTCTCCACAGGATCCGAATTGGTGGCTCCCGGTGCGAATCTGGGTTTTGGGCAGATTCCCGATTCCAACAGTCTTCTGATCGCGGGCCTGGTGGAGCAGTTCGGCGGCGAGGTGCTCCTGCAGCGTGCCGTTCCGGATGATCCGGAGGCGTTCCGCGGCGCGCTGTCGGAAGCCCGCGAGGCGGACCTGATCGTGACATCCGGGGGCGTCTCGGTGGGAGCCTTCGAGGTGGTACGCCAGGTGGTTGAGGGGGAGATCGAGTTCGTCAAGGTCTCGATGCAACCGGGAAAGCCGCAGGCGTGCGGGAGGATCGTTGGCCCGAGTGGCGCGGAGCAGGCGCTTCTCGCGCTACCGGGAAACCCCGTGAGCGTTTTCGTCTCCGCATGGGTGTTCCTGCGGCCGCTACTCGCCGCGTTCCACGGACTCGACGCCCCGTGGCCTGGGAACCAACTGCCCGCGGGCGAGGGGTGGCAGACCCCGCCAGGGCGCCGTCAGTATCTTCCTGTGGTGGTGCGCGGTGGTTTCGTGTTTCCGGCGCACTCGCTCGGCTCCGGCTCACACGCGATCGGCTCGTTGCACCTCGCTGAGGCGCTCGCCGTGATCCCCGAGGCAGCCGACGTCATCCGCCCCGGCGATCTCGTGATGGTGCGCCCTCTCGGTTGAGCCCTCCGCGCTTCCCCTGTTCTGGAGTTCCAGGCCATCTATTCCGCCGTTTAGACGGTCGTGCGCTCCACAACCGCGATCACACCCGCCTCCGCACGCGTGGTTGCGGGTGGCGCGGAGCCGGGAGCTGTTCGTGGACCTGCGCCCACGTGCAGGCGGACGCTCTGACGGACCTACGAACACTCCGCCTCCGCCCCCAGAGAAGTGAAAGGATGGGCGCATGGAGTTCACGCATCTGGACGCGCGCGGTGCGGCGCGCATGGTCGACGTCACCGCGAAACAACCCACCGTCCGCACCGCCACGGCCGAGGGCCTCGTGACCTGCTCCGCCGAAGTTGTTGAGGCGCTGCGAACGGATGCCGTGCCGAAGGGGGACGTGCTCGCCGTTGCACGCGTGGCAGGGATTGCCGCCGCCAAGAAGGTGCCGGACCTGCTCCCGCTTGCGCACGTGATCGGGGTGCACGGAGTGGTGGTGGATCTGGAGATTGTCGACGAGGGTGTGGCCATCAGCGCCACTGTCACGACCGCCGATCGGACCGGCGTCGAGATGGAGGCGCTGACCTCCGTTACCGTGGCGGCGCTCGCCGTCGTGGACATGATTAAGGGCGTGGATCGCAGTGCCGAGATCGCCTCGGCGAAGATCGTGGCGAAGTCCGGCGGCCGCAGCGGCGACTGGACGCGCCCCTAATCCAGATCGTGATCGGCGCCGTCGAGCTGGCCCACGAGGTGGTTGAGTAGCGAGCCCACTACGTGGATGGTGTCCCGCGCGCCACCGCGCGATCCGGGTGCGTTGATGACGAGGGCACGGGGGAGGTCATCGAGCGAGACGACTCCCGCAAGCCCGCGAGAGAGCAGTGACATGCCGCGTGTGGTGGTGGCGCCGTGTCTGCGGATCTCTTCCATGAGGCCGGGCAACTCATAGTCGAGTAGTGGCAGCGTTGCCTCGACCGTGACGTCTCGTGGTGCCACGCCGGTTCCCCCCGTGGTGATCACCACGCGTGCACCATCCCGGATGGCGCGTTTGATCTCCTCAGTGATGCGCTGGGCGTCGTCGGGAATGATCACGGCCGGCTCGACCTCGAAGCCGAGTTCCGTGAGAGCGTCACGGAGCACGGGGCCGGAGCGGTCCTCGTAGACGTCCGCGGCGGCGCGGTCCGAACAGGTGATCACAGCGGCCCGATAACTCATAGCTCAAGGCTAGACCGTCATGGAAGCTCCCGCGGTGAGATATCCAACAAACTTGGAGAAAATGCGACACCAACCGCACCTGCGTTGCTACTGTGGAGTTCATGACGCAGATACGGATCTCAACGGCGGCGGCGCTCCTCGGGGTCAGCGATGACACCGTGCGGCGCTGGATCGACAAAGGCCGCCTCTCGCCGGTACTCGGCGAGGACGGGAAGCAGGCAGTTGACGGCGCCGAGCTCGCCGCGCTCTCGCAGGATCTCGCCGATGGAGCACTCGATCAACTCGACGACGGCCTCGGGCGCCGCTCGGCGCGCAACCACTTCACCGGCCTCGTTACCCGGGTGGTCTCCGACACCGTGATGAGCCAGGTCGAGTTACAAGCTGGACGGCACCGCGTTGTCTCGCTCATTTCTACGGAGGCCGTGCAGGAGCTCGGCCTCGACGTCGGGGTGATCGCCACCGCCGTCGTCAAAGCAACCAATGTCACCATCGAAGGGAACCGTTCATGAGAAAGCTCGTCGCCACACTCGGCGCCGCACTCCTCCTCGCCGCGTGCTCGGGCTCGTCGGATCCGGCTCCCACCGAGACCGAGGCTCCGCCCGCCGCAACGACCGACGCGGTCGAGACCGAGCCCACCGAGGCCGAAGCCCCCGAAGTCTCCACTGCCGACGCCGTGGTCTTCGCTGCTGCGTCGCTGAACGCCGTCTTCCCCGAGATTGCCGAGGCCAACTACTCCTTTGACGGGTCTTCGGGCCTCGTTGACCAGATCGTCGGAGGCGCGCCCGCTGATGTCTTCGCGTCTGCGGATCAGAAGAACATGGACCGCGCCGTGGAGGAGGGCGTGATCGACGGCGATCCGGTCATGTTTGCCACCAACTACCTCGTGATCGCAGTGCCGGCCGGGAACCCCGCGGGCATCACCGGTTTTGATGAGTCGCTGGACGGAACCAAGCTCGTCATCTGCCAGGAGGACGTGCCGTGCGGTAATGCCACGCGCGCGCTCGCCGAGGCGCAAAGTGTGACGCTCACGCCCGTCTCCGAGGAGGCCAACGTGACGGACGTCCTCGGCAAGGTGACATCGGGCGAGGCAGATGCGGGCCTCGTGTATCTGACGGACGCCACCGGCGCTGGCGACAAGGTCGAGATCATCGAGATTCCGGGCTCGGACGAGAACCCGAACACCTACTGGATCGCGAAGGTTGCGGGGGCGCAGAACGTCGAGGCCGCCGAGGCCTTCATCGCAGCGATCACCGGTCCAGAGGGCGCCGCCACTCTCGCGAGTTTCGGCTTCGGGCCTGCCAAGTAGAAGTTGAGCCGATAGCTGCGCCAGGTGGCCGTAATGCAGCTATCGGCTCAACTAGCGTGGGGTCAGTGAGAGAAATGGGTGGCGAGACAGTGGGAGTTGCGAGGTGACGGGCTATCCTCGCTGGCTGTGGGTGCCGTTTGCGGGCGCCCTCGCGCTTCTCGCGGTGCCGCTTCTGGGTATGCTCACGCGCGTCGCGTGGTCCGAACTGCCGGCGCTACTCACCTCCGAACGCGCCCTCGATGCGCTCCGCCTGAGTCTCTTCACGTGCACAATCGCCACGATCGTCGTCGTCCTCTTGGGCATGCCGACGGCGTTGCTACTCGCTCGCACAGATGGCTGGCTCACGGACCTCGCCCGCACGCTCGTGACCGTGCCGATGGTGTTACCGCCAGTGGTGGCCGGCCTCGCGTTGCTCGTGACGTTCGGGCGGCGCGGGCTGATTGGGCAACATCTCTCGGCGATCGGCATCGAGATCGGATTCACGACCACGGCGGTCATCATTGCGCAGTCGTTCGTCTCGTTGCCGTATCTGATCATCTCGGTGGAGGGGGCGTTGCGTAGCTCGAGTAGCGAGCTGGAGCGGGTTGCCGCCACGCTCGGGGCGAGCCCGAGCCGGGTGTTCTGGCGGGTGACGCTCCCGGTGATTCGGCCGGCGTTGGCCTCGGGCACGGCGCTCGCGTTCGCACGCGCACTCGGCGAGTTCGGCGCCACCTTGACCTTCGCTGGGTCGCTCCAGGGCACCACTCGGACGCTGCCGCTGGAGATCTACCTGCTGCGCGAATCGGATTCGGATCTCGCGCTGGCGCTGGCGCTCGTGCTCGTGGTGGTGGCTGTGGGGATCGTGTTGCTCTCCACGCGGCTGAGGGGAGCACAGGATGTCTGAGTTCCTCTCTCTCGACGCCCAGGTGGAAGTGCGCGGCTTCGATGTTCAGCTCGAGCTGCGGCCGGACGAGATCGTGGCTCTCGTGGGCCCTAACGGCGCCGGGAAGTCGACGCTCCTGAACGTTATCGCAGGGGCGTTGCGCCCCAGCACGGGCACGGTCACGTTCCGTGGGGATGAGCTCTCCGGGCCGGGCGGACACGTACCGCCGCATCGCCGGCACTTCTCCCTGGTGGCACAGCAGGCACTCCTCTTCCCGCATCTCGACGTGCTCGACAACGTGGCCTTCGGCCCGCGCTCCCGCGGCATGGCTAAGGGACCAGCACGGGACCGCGCGTTACGGGAGTTGGGTTCGACGGCGGTCGCGGAGTTGGCGGACCGCCGCACCAATCAGCTCTCCGGCGGACAGGCGCAACGGGTGTCGATTGCGCGTGCACTCGCGATCGATCCGGATGTCTTGTTGCTGGATGAGCCCTTCGCCGCGCTTGATGTCTCCGTGACGCCTGAGTTGCGCCGGCTCCTGCGCGAGCGGCTCCGCGGGCAGGCGGCATTGATCACCACGCACGATCTGCTGGATGTGGTCACGCTCGCCGATCGGATGATCGTGATCGAGAGTGGCCGGATCGTCACCGACGGGCCCGTCGCCGAGGTGTGCGCGGCGCCGAACACACCCTTCCTCGCCGAGTTCGTGGGCGTCAACCTGTTGACCGGGACCGCAGTGGGATCGGAGACGGTGCAGATCGGGACGCAGGCCGTCGTCGGCATCGGCGGCCCGCTCACGCTTGGAGCCGGCGCACGTGCCACGATTCCTCCGAACGCCGTGGCGTTGCACCTCACGCAGCCCGAGGGGAGCCCGCGCAACGCACTGCATGGCTCGGTTGCGCTCATCGAATCGCGTGGCAGCCTCGTGGCCGTGACCGTGGGCATCGAGGGGCAGCGGCTTCGCGCCGATCTCACCCCTGGGGCAGTCGCCGAACTCGGCCTCGTGCCCGGCCTGCCGGTGATTGCCTCGATCAAGGCCACCCAGATCCAGCTCCACCCGGCGTGACCACCCGCTGGGGCGCCCCAACGCGCGGGCCCGAGCCTTGAGAGAATGGGCGCGTGTTCCTCGATCTTCCACTCGCCCGCGCCGTCCTCGATGCCTCAACTCCAGAGCGCGCCCATCCCGAACTGATCGCCGAACTCCTGGCCGATCCGGGAACCCGGACGCTCCACATGGACGCGGAGGGTGGGATTGCCGTTGACGATGAAGGCCTCGTGATTGGCACGATCGACGGCCCGCGCGAGCCCGGCCAGATCGCCGTGTTCCTCGGACGCCCGCTGCGCGGTTCGCTTCTCGAAGGCGATGCCTACGTGCTCCTCATCGACGAGCCGATCGAGGGCCTCGCCTATCGCAATACCCGCGCGACGGCGCTCGCGCTCACCGAGCCGGAGCGGGGCCTCGCCGTGGCGGCCAGCGCGATCGCGAACTGGCATCGCTTCTACACGCACTGCGGCGGCTGTGGCACCGAGACCAATGTGGTGAACTCCGGTTGGGTGCGGCTCTGCCCCGCGTGCAGCACCGAGCACTACCCACGCACCGATCCCGCCGTGATCATGACGATCCACGACGCCAATGATCGCGTGCTCCTCGCCCACGCCTCGCACTTCCCGCAGAAGCGCTACTCGCTACTCGCCGGATACCTCGAGCCGGGGGAGTCGCTGGAGAGCGCCGTTGTGCGCGAGACTCTCGAGGAGGTGCAGCTGCGCGTCACGCGGGTCGAGTACCGCGGCTCGCAGGCATGGCCATTCCCGCGCTCACTCATGCTGGCCTTCGACGCCTGGGTGGAGGGAACCCCCGAGCCCATCGTTGACGGCGAAGAGATCACGGAGGCCCGTTTCTACAGCCGCGAGGAGCTTGCCCGGGCTGTCGCCGACGGCGATCTCCTCCTTCCTGGGGAAGGCTCAGCCGCCAGGGGCATGCTGGAGGAATGGAACGGCGCACCCTTCTAGCCTGTGGATAACGTGACACTGCCCCGTCCATGTCAGCCCGTTGTGACAGAGTGGAGGCGATGGATCTCTTAACTGCTCTCGACGACGATCAACGCCAAGTTGCCACGCACCTGGAGGGCCCGCTGTGCGTGCTCGCCGGCGCGGGCACAGGCAAGACCCGCGCGATCACGTACCGCATCGCCCACGGCGTGCGCTCCAACGTGTTCGTGCCGAACGAGGTCCTCGCCGTCACCTTCACCTCGCGCGCGGCGGGGGAGATGCGCTCGCGGTTGCGGGATCTCGGGGTGGACGGCGTTCAGGCGCGCACGTTCCACGCCGCGGCTCTGCGGCAGCTTTCCTACTTCTGGCCGCACGCGATCGGTGGCAACCTGCCGCGGCTTCAGGAGTCGAAGATCCCACTCGTGGCGCAGGCCGCCGGTCAGCTCGGCATGCGGCCAGATCGGCTCGCGGTGCGCGATCTGGCCTCGGAAATCGAGTGGGCGAAGGTCTCGATGGTCACGGCGGATGATTATCAGCGCCGCGCCATTGCCGCCGGCCGTGAGTCCCCGGGTGGCCTGGACCTGCCGGATGTCTCGGCCGTGATCCGCGCGTACGAGTCCGTCAAGACCGAGCAGGGAGTGATCGATTTCGAGGACGTGCTCCTGCTGATGGTGGGCCTGCTCTCCGAACGGGATGACATCGCCGCCACTGTGCGCCGCCAATACCGCCACTTCGTGGTGGACGAGTACCAGGATGTCAACGCATTGCAGCAGCGCCTCCTCGATCTCTGGGTGGGCAATCGCGATTCTGTCTGTGTGGTGGGTGACGTCTCGCAAACCATCTATTCCTTCACCGGGGCGACGCCGCGCTACCTCACCTCGTTCACGGAGCGCTACCCGGCCGCGCCCGTTGTGCGGCTCGTGCGCGACTACCGTTCCACTCCGCAGGTCGTCTCGCTCGCAAACCGGGTGCTTACGACGCGTTCGGGGAAGATGGCCCGTGGCGCCGTCGAGCTCGTGGCCCAGCGCCCGTCCTCGGTGCCGGTGCGGTTCCAGACTTGTGACGACGACGTCGCCGAGGCTGAGCATGTGGCCGCGCGGATCCGCGAGCTCAACACGCAGGGCGTGCCGCTCAGCGAGATCGCGATCCTCTACCGCACGAACTCCCAGTCCGAGGTGCTGGAGGACGTACTCTCGCGCAACGAGATCGGATACCAGGTGCGCGGTGGCGAACGCTACTTTTCGCGCCCCGAGGTGAAGGCCGCGATTGTGGCGATTCGAACGGAAGCCAAGGCCGACGTCGACAACGTGATGCCCGATCGGGTGCGTCGAGCCGTGCGGACCGTAGGCTGGGAAACGGAGCCGCCCTCCGGCCGCGGTGCGGTGCGCGATCGTTGGGAGTCGCTGAACACGCTCGTGAACCTGGCCGACGATCTTCACGCCCGCCGCGGCGCCTCGATCCAGGACCTGATCGTGGAACTCGCCGATCGGATGGACGCGCAGAATGTCCCGGTGCATGACGGCGTCACGCTCGCATCCATCCACGCCGCCAAGGGGCTCGAGTGGGATGCGGTGTTCCTCGTGGGTGCCTCGGATGGTCTGCTCCCGATTTCGATGGCCACCGAGCCCGAGCAGATCGCCGAAGAACGGCGGCTCCTCTATGTGGGTATCACTCGCGCGCGCGAGCACCTTCACATCAGCTTTGCTCGGGCGCGCACGGTCGGCGGACGTGCCAATCGTGGGCACAGTCGCTTCCTCACGGGCATCTGGCCGGTGGAGGATCTGCCGACTTCTGCGAAGAAGCGCACCAAACTCACCGCGAAGGACGAGCTCGACCCCTCGGACGCCGAGCTGTTCGAGGTGTTGCGCGAGTGGCGCTCCGAACGCGCGAAGGAGGCCTCAAAGCCGGCCTACACGGTTCTGCCGGATACCACGCTCGTCGCAATCGCAACGGCCAAGCCCAGCACGGAGCGGGAACTGATCATGCTGCGTGGAATCGGCGCCACGAAACTCGAGGCATATGGTTCTCAGATTCTCGAGTTGGTCGCCGGATACATTTCTCGCGATAAATAGCTTTACCGCCCGCCGCGAGGTGGGCTAGGGTTACTGAAGATTCCTGGAAGGAGGTGTCACGTGATCATTTACATCCGCGCATACGACGCGTTCGCACGTGGCACAGCTCTGCCCACTTCGCGTCTGCGTGGCGCTCCGGGCACTGCCACCTCCGCTCCCCTTTCGTAAAGTCCTCGGTCTCTTCGCCGGGGCACCGGCCAGGAGATTTTCCGTGAATCACACATCGACACCATGTCAGACCACTAATGCTGACCTCTGGTTCGCCGAGCGCGCCTCCGATCTTGCGCTCGCGCAAGAGTTGTGCGGGGCATGCCCACTACGACGCGAGTGCCTCGAGGGCGCCATCGAACGGGCCGAGCCATGGGGCGTCTGGGGTGGCCGCATCCTGCTTGACGGCGCGATCGTCGCCGTCAAGCGGGGGCGCGGCCGTCCTCGGAAAGCTGCATGATCCCACCGCAGCCGCACGGCACCGCCGCAGGCGGCGCCAGCGGCATGCACCGTTCTGCGCTCACGAACCAGCCCCTGCCCATATGGCCTCGCAGTAGCCCCGCGAGGGCATGCGCGGCCAGCCCCGCCGCCGTCTCCAATTCGATCAGGTTGGGACGGCGTGCGGGTGTGTGCGCCAATTGTGCGGCCAGTACCGGCCACGCCGAATCGAGTTCGGTGCGCGCGAGATGGATGCACGTGGTGCACGGCGTGGCGCCCGGAACCACTGCGGGCCCGATGATGGTCGCGGCGGCCTCCACAACGATGGGAAGGTGGGGGACATCGCCCGCCATGAGCTCACTCACGCGGGTGGGTGGGGTCACCCAGGTGTCAGTCAGGAGCGCGACCCGGCTTCCCGCCACGGCCGCCGATGCGCCCACTGTGGGGATCCCCATTCGTTCAAGCACCTCGCGGACACGCTCGGTGAGCGGGTGTGCGTCGAGTGCCACCACCGTGCCGCGCACTCCTACGGCGGGCGGGTCCTCCCGAATATCCTTGGTGAGCTTCGCCCAGCGCGCGGGACTGATGCCACGCTGCGCACGAGCGCGCTCCACCTGAGCGGGGCTCAGCCGCGGCAGCGCGAGCAGTAGCTTCTGCTCGGGCTCGCTCAATCCCGTGAGGACGTGACGTGTGCCGAGATCGGTGCCCACCTGTACCTCGCCGGGG
This sequence comes from Ruaniaceae bacterium KH17, assembly GCA_900199505.1. Classification (GTDB taxonomy): domain Bacteria; phylum Actinomycetota; class Actinomycetes; order Actinomycetales; family Actinomycetaceae; genus KH17. The sequence continues at coordinate 26,588 of FZQV01000015.1, forward strand.
CCTCTGAAGAGAACGTGCATATGTTTAGCGTCACAGATGGCGCCATGATTGCGCCAGCAGGACTTTTGCCGGCTGTGGATAACTTTCTGGGTGTCAGAATGGGTCCGTGCTTTCGATCCCTCAGAATCTTGACGCCCAGGCCGACGCCGCCATTCACAAGGCGGGAATGCTTGAGACTCCCGGCCGATTCGCCATCACCGGAATGCTCGCCGGTGTCTATATGGGGATCGGTGTGGTGTTGATGCTCAGCACGGCGGGGCCTCTTCTCGAGGCCGACGGCGGCCTTGGCAAGTTGGTCTCGGGCCTCGTGTTCGGTGTCGCCTTGACTCTGACGGTCTTCGCCGGGGCGGACCTCGCCACGTCGGGGATGATGACGCTCCCGATCGGGAGCGCGATGGGCGCTATCGCACACGCACGCGGAGCCCTCACTCTCCTCGTCACGGTGCTGCTCAATCTCCTGGGGGCGATTGTGTGGTCGGCGCTGATCGCCGTCTCGGGTGTGTTGCATGCGAATCCCGCTGCGGAGCACATGATGCTTTCCATGCTCGAGAGTAAGGCACACGAATCGCCCATAGAACTGCTGGCTCGCGGAGTACTCTGCAACATGCTGGTGTGCCTCGCGATCTGGATGTCATCCCGGGTGACGAACGAGGTCGCCAAGATCATCCTCATCTTCGCCGCGATCTTCGCCTTCATCTCCTCCGGCTTCGAGCACGTGATCGCGAACATGACCACCTACAGCATCGGCCTCTTCACGGGCGCCGAGCACGCGACAATCGCGCTCTTCGCCAACAACGTGCTCTGGGTGGGCCTCGGCAACCTGATTGGTGGCGCCATCATCGGCTACGCCTACTGGATCGTGGGTGGCTCGCCGAAGCTCGCGAAGAAGACTGCGGACGAGCTAGCCGCGAACTGAGCGCCGACGCAGGATCACCACGGGTATCAGCGCGCTCAGCACGAGCAACGCGGAGGCCCAGTAGACGGCGGACGACGGGGTCACGCCGGAGCGCCCGTCGATAATGGCGGGTTCACCCAGGGTCTGGATCAGGAACGATCCGATGGCCGAGCCGAGCGCCATCGGAATGAGCACCATAAAGATCATCCGGACACCCTGATAGGCGCCGCGTGAATCGTCCGGCAACAGGTTCCGATGCCACGAGACGAGCACGATGTTCATCAGCAGGCCCACACTCTTCAGCGCGCCGAACACCGCGAGCCAGATCAGCGAGTGTGAGAGACCGAAGCCCACGAACCCAAGTGCCGAGACGATGTAGCCCACCATGGCGACGGCGAAGCCGTGGCCCTTGTCGGTGAGCCGCCCGATCGGCAGCGCGAGCAGGATCAGCACCGGCGCGACAGCGGCCGTCACAAGGCCCGCGTGCGCCTTCGAAATCCCGAGCGTGTTGTTGAGGTAGATGACCTCATACGGCCAGCTGATTTGGAAGCCGATCGCGAAGACGCACAGCCCGGTAAACACGAGGAACAGATCCGCGTGCGCCTTGATCGACGACGGCGTGAACAGTGCTCGGATCTCCGCCCACACGGCGAAGGACGGTCCAGGGACGAGGTCGGGGGCGTCGTCGAGCAGGAAGCCGCCAATCAGACCCATCGCGAGCACCACGCCACCGAGTGCGAGGAAGAACGGGGTGTAGCCGTAGGCGTCGATCACGAATCCGGAGACGCCCATCCCGATCATCGTGGCGAGCACCGGTAGCGCCTGCAGCACGCCCTCGACCACGCCGCGGTTGCCCTGCTTGGTGACGTCCGTGACCCAGGCATTGAAGGCGGCATCGTATGCGGATGAGCCGAACAGCGTCATCACCGAATCCAGAACGATCACGAGGAAGACGGCGATTCCGATCGATTGCGGGAGGGCCGAGGCCGGGTAGATGGCTGTGGAGAGCGCCCAGAGCACGTAGCCGATCACGATGAAGGGCTTGCGGCGGCCGATCCGGTCACTCCAGGCGCCCACGCCTAGCGTTGCGATCGTGGCCACGAGGGCCGAGATCGCCGTCATTGCCGCGATCGGGCGCGAATCGGGGGTGATCGTGTCGTAAACGAACGTGGCGAACCAGGTGTTCTCCACGTTCCAGGCGATCTGCCCGGCGAGACCGAGGAGTAGGATGATCGTCCAGGTGCGGCCGGTGACCTTCGGCGCCGCGCTCGCGTCGGAGAACGTGCTCATCGGCCACCCACCAGGGCGGCAAAGACAGCGTGGAGCTCCGCGTTGAGCGTGCGGAGGAGTTCGACGTCGGGCTTCATCACCTGCCGATCGTACGTGAGCAGGCCATTGTTCTCGGTCTCCACATCGCTCACTTGCGTGTAGACGCAGCCGCGCAGGCCGTGCGCCACGAGCGGAATGAGCTGCTCGCGCCAGAGCTCCGTGAGGCCCGCATCGAGCTTCGCCGGATCGGTGTGGAACGTGTAGCCAAACTTCCCGGTGGCCTCCCACTGGTGCCCCTCGACCGGCAGATTGTGCCCGCCGAACTCCGAGAGGAGGAACGGCCGAGGATCGTTCTCCGGCGGCCGCTTGAGGCGCAGCACGTACCGGTGTCGGCTTCGGAAGTCCCCACCACCCTGATCGAACCAGCCGGACGCGGCATCGATCAGGCGCGTGGGATCGAGCGCGCGCAGCGCCGCCTCTAGCCGGTTCGTGTCGTACTGGCCCCACGCCTCATTGAACAGCGTCCACAGAATGACCGAGGGGTGCGGTTCCAGTAGCCGGACCATCGCCGCCATGTCCACCTCGAAGCGCACCCGATTCGTTCCCGATTCGCGCCCCGCCGCGGCGAGTTGCCGCCCGCGCGTGTCCCGCAGATGCCGATCGAACACGTGGATCAGGCGTGACTGGTTGATCGTCACGCGCGGCTTCCCACCGTTCACCACGTCCTGGAGCACCAACATTCCGAGCCGATCGGCGTGGTCGTAGAAGCGCCGCGACTCCACCTTGATGTGCTTCCGCACGCCGTTGAAGCCGAGCTCGCGCATCGCAAGCAGATCGAAGATCAGGGCTTCATCGGCCGGGGGAGTGAGTCCGCTCTCGGGCCAGTATCCCTGGTCGAGCGGCGTGTTGATCAGGATCGGCTCGCCGTTGAGGAGCACCGCCGGCCGTTCGTCACCTCCGCCGAGTTCCACGGTGCGCACCCCTGCCCAGCTGGTCGCCTCGTCGTCGCCCGCGCGGACCCGTAGCCGGTATCGGTAGGGATCGCCCGGGCTCCATAGCCGTGGTGATTCCAGCCCGACGGCGATCGGTTGGCCAGCCGGGCCCGTCACCGTGGTGCTGCCTCCCTCGGGCAGGATGACCTCGACGCTGACCTCGCCTGGCGCATCGGTCTCGACCGTGACATCGAAGCCCGAGCGGTCCGGATGCGTGCGCGTCATCACGCGCGTGATCGCGCGCTCGGGGAGCGGTTCGGCCCACACCGAACCCCAGATTCCCGAGGTTGCGGTGTACCAGATGCCGCTCGGTTCATCGGATTGCTTCCCGTACATCTGGCCGCCGCGTGGACCGGGATCGCGGACTCCCACCACGATCTCCACCTCGCCCTCGAGCTCGGGGAGCAGCACGGTGAAGGGGGAGTATCCGCCGGTGTGGGAGCCCACGAAGCGGCCATTCGCCCAGACCGCAGCTTCGTCGTCGACCGCCTCGAAGTTCAACGCCACGCGCCGCCCCGTCCAGGTTTCCGGGATCGTGAAGCGCCGGCGGTAGTAGAGAGTCTCGTCCGCACCGAGCGATCGAGTGACGCCCGATGCCACGGTCTCGATCGCGAAGGGGACGGTGATCGTGCCGTCATAGCGGCGTGGCCGGGCGCGGAAGCGTAGCGACGCAACCGCGGGAGTGATTGCATACTCCCATGGCCCGTTGAGGCTCAGCCAGTCCCGGCGTGCGAGCATGGGGCGTGGGTATTCGGGAAGCGGATTCGCGGCTCCGATCGCCTGATCGGCCCACGGCGTTCGCAACGAGGTCGCTACCGGCATGGTTCTCCTTTGCGCAACAGCAAGAAACGTCAGTCAGATGCCAATTCAAGCCCAACCTGGCCCAGAATTTCCATCTAGCTGACGTCATTTGCCGGGTTGGGCGCGGGGCCCCCAGGTTCTGGGTTAGATCCCGCTGAAATCCGTACACCAGTCGGATATTCCAGGCCGCTGGGGCCGCTTCTGGCCGACTGGTGTACGGATCTCAGCAGATTTCTTCAGTCGTCCTTGGGGGCATCGTCATCGAAGCCGCCCTCGAGGAGAGCGGCGAGGGCGTCATCGAACTCGGAGTCGCTCCGGCCCAGGTTCGCTGGATCATCAAGTGCTGCCGAGTTGGGGAGCAAATCGGGGTGACTCCAGAGCTGATCACGGCCATTGATGCCGCGCTCGGCGGTGACGGCGGTCCACATCGCGGCGGCGTCGCGCAGGCGGCGTGGCCGCAGCTCAAGCCCCACGAGGGTCTTGAAGGCGTCCTCCGCCGGGCCACCAGCGGCCCGACGGCGTCGCATCATCTCGGTGAGGGCCGGAAGCTCGGGAATCTGGCCGAGGGCCGCATCGGTGACCACGCATTCGACCCAGCCTTCAATCACGGCGAGCACAGTCTCGAGGTTCTCCAGGCTCTCTCGCTGAGACTGTGTCACCTCGAGTGCGAAGATCCCGCTGCCGAGTGCCTGGCGGAGCTGCTCCGGATCCGTGGGATCGATAGACCGGAAGGCTTCCTCCATTGCGGGAAGGTCGATCGCGATTTCGGACGCATAGTTGCGCACGATCCCGAGTACGTGGCCGCGAAGCCACGGGGCGGCGCCGTAGAGCCGGGTGTGTGCTGCCTCGCGGAGTGCCAGGAACTGGAGCACCTGATCGGCGGGCACCTCGAGGCCGTCGCTGAACTCATCCACATTTCTCGGCACCATTGCTGCGGAGCCGGCGGCGCCGAGTGGGACCCCGATGTCGCTGAATCCGAAGGTTTCCGAGGCGAGATGTGCCACCGCGCCACCAAGCTGCATGCCGAACGCGGCACTTCCGAGCTTGCGGAGCAAATCCGGTGCGTTGAGCCCGCCTGAATCGCCGAACATGCTCAGGCCGAGGGTCTCATCGCCGAACGGCGGGGCCTCGCCGGAGAGGAGTCCGGAGATCGCGTCTACGATGTGCTCGGCCACGGGCGAGGCGAGGTCCTGGAACACAGGCAGGGTCTCTTCCACCCAGGCGGAGCGGGAGAGTGCGCGGCGAGTGGGTGCCGCGGCGACGAGTTCGGTGACCGGATCGAGCCAGAGATCGGCGATCTGGAGCGCCTGCCGGATTCGCGCGTCCTCTGCGGCCGTCACAATCGGATCGCCGCCGGTGTGTACCTGTTGCCGTGCCACGTCGTGCGCCAACTGCCAGTTCACGGGGCCGGTATCGGGGCTCGAGAAGAGCGTGCGCATCTGCGCGAGCATCGCCTGTAGTTGCATCGGATCGGTGGGCACGCCCGCGGCCTCGCCCATGGTCTCGGGATCGAGCCCGGCCGCGCGCATCGCCTCGATCGCTTGACTCGCGCCCTCCTCGCCGAGGATTGAGCGCAGGACTTCCTCCCACGACTGTCCGTTATCCATGGCGTCCCTCTCGTCTTCCTTGCTCTCAAGATAGCGGCCCGCGCCCCAGAGATCGCGCGTATTCGCTGAAAGCGCACGCAGGAACGGAACTCAGGTGCCTCTCAGGCATCACGTGCACAATAGGGGGGTGCCACACCGTTCCACCCTCGTGCCCGCCGTTGCCGGCCTGCTTATGGTGGCGCTGGCCTCCGGGCTGATGCTGCTTCCGATGCCCTACGCCGTCACGCGCCCGGGTCCTACCGTGAACACTACGGGGCTCCAGGGCGACACCCCGATCATCACGATTGACGGCGCCGAGAGTTTTCCGGTGGAGGAGGGCGAGCTTCGCCTCACCACGGTTTCGACCCTCGGCGGCCCCTCTAGCCCGGCAAGCGGCTATGACGTGTTGCGTGGCTGGTGGCGTGACGACACCGTGGTGCAGCCGCGTGAACGGGTTTTCGGCGACGAGACCGCGGAGGAGCTCTCCGAGTACCAGCAAATCCAGATGCAGAACTCGCAGCAGAACGCGGTGGCTGCATCGCTTCAGGAGCTGGGCTATGACGTGCCGATGACGCTGAACGTCGTCGAGATGATCCCCGGCATGAAGGCATCGGACGTGCTCAAGGTGGGGGACATCGTCGTCGGCATTGCCCGTGACGACGAGCACATCGATGTGGCGGACTTCCGAGATCTCACGGACTTCCTGGGTGAGACGGAACCCGGCAGCACCGTGACTGTGGATGTTCTGCGCGACGGCGAGCGAGTCACCGAGAGTTTCGAGACGTCCGCGCGGCCTGCGGGCGATCGACGGACCGGTTCGCTACTCGGCGTGTATGTGAGCGCGGAGGTCGATAACCCGGTGGATATCCAGTTCGATCTGAACCGGATCGGCGGGCCGTCGGCGGGCCTGATGTTTGCGCTTGGGGTGATCGATCTGATGACTCCGGGCGAGCTGACGGGCGGCGAGTTCATCGCCGGCACCGGCACGATCAGCATCGATAGCTACGTGGGCCCGATCGGCGGAATCCAACAGAAGATGCACGGGGCGGCGCGGGATGGCGCCACATGGTTCCTCGCGCCGATCGACAACTGCGATGAGGTTATCGGCAACGTGCCGGAGGGTCTCAGCGTGGTCGCGGTGGACCAACTATCTGATGCACGCGCTGCCGTCGAAGCAATCGCCTCCGGCGATACGGATGGCCTGCCGGGCTGTGCGGCCGCTACTGGAGAGTTAGTCGGAGCGCTTCAATAAGGTCCGGCACCGCATCCGCGGACTCGACGAGTTCGTCGAAGCCTTTCAGCCGCACGGCGCACCAACTGCCGCCATCACGCAGCACCCCAACTGCCAGGCGCACATCGCGCCGACGAGGATCGGTGAGGGCCTCCTCGGGACCGATCACGGCGCCGTCGTCCCCTTCAACAATCACGCGCTCGACGGCGATCGCGCACCCATCCACAGCCTCGGGCCACGCGATCTGGGCCAGCAGATCCTCCAGTGAATCGGCCTGTGGGAGTTCGTCCTGTTCCACGGCGGTGATCTCCGAGCCGTCATTCATCGCATCGCCGAGGGCGGAAGTGCGGACGAGGGCGAATAGCCTCAATGGCCCGTCCCAGCCGAAGCGATCGGTGTAGGCCTCAATTTCGCGGACAGCGTTTTCAATGCTCACGAGTTTTAGGCTCTCACGGAAATATGCGAACCTAGATACATTCCTATGAAAGGCTCGCCGTGTCCGAACCTGTAGCCAATGCGCCCGCCCGGAGAAGTGCGCTCGGCCCCACGATTATTGTCCTGCTCGTGCTTGCCGCGGTCATGTATGTGATCGCGCAAGTGTGGACGGAGGTTCTCTGGTACTCCCAGCTCGGTTTCGAGAAGGTGTTCTGGACCGAGTGGATCGCCCGTGGTGTGATGTTCCTGATCGGCTTTGCGATCATGGCGCTCGCGGTGGGCCTGCTGATGTGGCTCGCCTACCGCTCACGGAGCAGCTACGTGCCGCTGGCGAGCAGTGAACGGAGCCTCGAGCCGTACCAGCGTCAGATCGAGCCGTACAAGAAGTGGATCACGATCGCCGCGATGGTCGTGACGGGAATCTTCTTCGGCGGGCAACTCTCCGGCCAGTGGCAGACCGTTCTGCTGTTCTTCAATGGTTCCAGCTTCGGGCAGGTAGATCCGCAGTTCGGGCAGGACGTGAGCTTCTATGTCTTCGCGTTGCCGTTCTTCCGATTGATTGCATCGAGCCTGCTCGCGGTACTGATCGTCTCCGGGATCGCCGCGGCCATTGTCTACTACCTCTACGGCGGCGTCACTTTCACGCCGAAGTTCTCGATGGCGAAGCCCGCCCGAGTTCACCTCGCGGTGGTGGGCGCCCTGATCGCGCTCGTTGCGGCCGTGCATTTCTGGCTTGACCGCTACTCGCTCCTGATCGGCCAGCGTGAGAAGTTCTCCGGTGCCGGGTACACGGATGTCAATGCCGTGATGCCGGCGAAAGCGATCCTCGCGGGGATCGCCGTGATCGTGGCGATCGCCTTCATCGTTGCTGCGATCAAGAACTGGTGGCGAGTGCCGGTTGTGGCGATCGCGTTGATGCTCGTCTCGGCGCTCGTCGTCGGGATGGGATATCCGGCCTTTGTGCAGCGTTTCCAGGTGGACCCGAACGCCGTCGAGCGCGAGAGTGAGTACATCCAACGCAATATCAACGCCACACGGGCCGCGTACGGCGTCGGCGGGATGGAGACGGAGCGGTACTCGGCGCGCACGGATACCGAGCCCGGCCAGCTGCGTGAGGACAGCGAGTCCACAGCCTCGATCCGCCTGCTCGATCCCACGATCGTGGATCAGACGTTCCGCCAGTACCAGCAGTCTCGGCAGTACTTCGACTTCCCCGATCAGCTCTCTGTGGACAGGTACGAGGTTGACGGTGAGGTACACGACACCGTCATCGCGGTCCGCGAGCTGAATCAGAACGGATTGGGCGCGGATCAGCGGACCTGGGTCAACGACCACACGGTCTACACGCACGGATTCGGCGTGGCGGCCGCGTACGGTAACAGGGTTGCGGCCGATGGTCGGCCGGTGTTCTGGGAGCGCGGTATCCCCTCGACCGGTCTGATGGGTGAGTACGAGCAGCGCGTTTACTTCGGTCTGAACTCGCCCGATTACTCGATCGTCGGCGCGCCCGAGGGCACGGAGGGTTGGGAGTTCGACTACCCGGATGACTCGGCCGAGAACCAATACCTCACGTACACCTTCGAGGGTGATGGCGGTCCGAGCATCGGGGGGTTGTTCAACAAGGTCCTCTTTGCGATCAAGTTCCAGTCCTTCAACATCTTGTTCTCGGACCGTGTGACGAGCGAGTCGCAGATCCTCTACAACCGCGATCCGGTGGAGCGCGTGGCGGCCGTGGCGCCGTTCCTCACGCTCGATCAGAAGCCGTATCCCGCAGTGGTCGATCGCGACGGCGATCCGGACACTCCCAAGGAGCTCGTCTGGATCGTGGATGGATACACGGTCTCGAACAGCTACCCATACTCGGCGCGAGAGACGCTCCAGGTGGCCACGAACACGATCCAGAACGCAGATCTGCAGATGTTCGCGCCGGTCGAGGAGATCAACTACATTCGCAACTCGGTGAAGGCCGTGGTGAACGCGTACGACGGTTCCGTGACCCTGTACGAGTGGGACAGTGACCCGGTGCTCGAAGCCTGGAAGGGCGTCTTCCCGGGGATCATCACGCCCACGGAGGAGATTTCAGGGGATTTGATGGCGCACGTGCGCTACCCGGAGGACATGTTCTCGGTGCAGCGTCAGATCCTCTCGCGCTACCACGTGACTAACCCGTCATCGTTCTATTCCGGTAATGACTTCTGGCAGATCCCGAGCGACCCAACCTCGGGTGAGAACCAGAACTACCTGCAGCCGCCGTACTACATGACGCTCCGGATGCCCACGCAGGACTCGGCGTCGTTCTCGCTGACGAGTACGTTCATTCTTGGTGGCGAGAGCGGCCGGCAGATCCTCACGGGCTTCCTCGCGGCGGACGGCGATGCGGGCAGTGAAGCGGGCACCATCGCCGAGAGCTATGGTCAGTTGCGACTGCTGGAGTTGCCGCGTGACCTGACGATGCCCGGCCCGGGCCAGGTGCAGAACATCTTCAACGCCGATCCGAACGTGTCGCAGGAGCTGAACTTGCTGCAGCAGCAGGCGTCCTCGGTTCTGCGAGGCAACCTGCTCACGCTTCCGGTGGGTGGTGGCCTGCTCTATGTGCAGCCGGTCTACACGCAGTCGTCAACGGGTACGCAGGTGCCACTGTTGCACCGTGTTCTGGTCGCCTTCGGTGAGGAGGTGGGCTTCGCGTCCACGCTCGATGAGGCGCTGGACCAGGTGTTCGGTGGGAACTCGGGCGCGGATACGGGCGACGAGGGAACCCGCCCGCCCACAGATGGCGATGAGGACCTGAGCACGGCGGAGGAGAAGCTGCGTGATGCGCTGGAGCGCGCTGCGCAGGCGATCAAGGACTCTTCCGAGGCGATGGCCTCTGGCAACTGGACTGCGTACGGCAAGGCTCAGGACGATCTGGATCAGGCCCTGCAGGACGCGATTGCCGCAGAGGCGGAGATCTCGGGGGAGCCGCCCGTGGGCGAGGAAGAAGTGGATGAGCTTCCGCTCGACGACGCCACCGACCTCCCTCTGGACGATGAGACAGAGGACACAGAAGGCTGATTCCACTTGATCCGCGTCGGCTTGCATCGTACAGTGGATGAGCCGACGCGGGGTGGAGCAGTTCGGTAGCTCGCCGGGCTCATAACCCGGAGGTCGCAGGTTCGAATCCTGTCCCCGCTACGAGATCAAAAGTCCCGGTTCCAGCAGGAGCCGGGACTTTTGCATACCCGGCTACGTCTTCGGCTTCCCTTGCGGGTTATCGCCTTCCATAACGCGATATATCGTGTTACTCTCGGTTTATCGAGATATATCGCGAGTTGCCGATCGTGTCCGACGGCCCTCGCGGGGAGGAAAACCATGAGTCTTGAGAAGTGGCTCATTCAGCCGGGCGAGACCCGCGTGATTGAGCTGGATGGGATCAACCGCCTGAAGGTCAGCATGATCGCAGGCCAGGTAGACGTCGTCGCCCATGATGAACCGGGCGTGCGCGTGGAGGTGCGTGGCGTGACCGGCAAGGACCTGCGCATCGAAGCCAACGGGGGCAGCTTAGAGATCGACCACCCGCAGTTGCGCTGGGACAACTTCCTCGAAGCGTTCAAGGGCTTCGGCTCGCGAGGTCCTTCCGCAGAGGTGAGCGTGGCCGTGCCGCGCGAGATCGCGCTTACGCTCGGCGTGGTGAGCGCCTCGGCGCTCGTCAGCGGCCTCGCGGCCGGTGCCAAACTGAACACCGTGAGCGGCGATGTTCTCGCGGATGGCGTGTTCGGCGCGATCACTGCCAACGCGGTCTCGGGGGATCTCCAACTGCGCGGCGTGGATGGCACGCTCACCGCGAACTCGGTCTCGGGGGAGGTGACCGTCAGCGGCGCCCTTCATCGCGCCACCATCGACACCGTGAGTGGCGACGTCTTCGTGGACGCCGAGGTCGCCGTCGGGACCGTGAATGTGAACACCGTGAGCGGCAATACCGCCGTGCGGCTCGGCGCCACCACGGCCTCAAACTACGTGCTGCGCTGCGTGAGCGGCAAACTCCTCGTCGACGGCGTCCTACGCAGTTCCAGCGGACCCTCCAACTACACGGGGTCGGCCGGGGAGCTTGGCGGGCGGTTCGTGGATGTGCGGGTCAACTCGGTCTCGGGTGACATCACGGTACTGCGTCGGAGCGAGGCAGCATGAGCCCGGTGTTCTCCCACGGCGACCTGCGCCTCTACCTCCTCCACTTGCTGAGCGAGGGGCCGCGGCATGGCTACGACCTGATCCAGGCGCTCACCGAGCGCACCGGCGGCACCTACACGCCCAGCGCTGGCACAATCTATCCGCGCCTCGCGAAGCTCGATGAGGAGGGGCTGGTCCGGGGCGTGAGCGACGGTCGCCGCACGGTCTACGAGATCACGGATGCCGGCCGCGCGGAGCTCGACGCCCGTTCAGGTGAGCTGGATGGAATCGAGCACCGCCTCGCCGATAGTGTGCGGCTGATCGCGGACGAGGTGCGTGGCAGCGTGCGTGAGGCGATGCGGAGCCTCAAGGCGGATCTTGCCGCAGCAGGCCAGGCAACCCCACGGCAGCAGGCGGGGCCATTCACTGCACCCGCCGATCCACGCGTCGCATCGCGGGCCGAACTGCAACGCGCGGATGCCGCCATCAACGACTTCCGCGCCACGGTGCGGACCGAGCTACGCGGCCACGTGGCGCGTGGGGGCGAACTGGACCCGGCCGCCGTCGACCAACTGATCGACGCGCTGGCGAACGCCCGGCAGCAGCTGTCGCAGAAGCTCTAGCGCTGATTACGCGGCCCCGAGCTGGATGTCCGCTCCGGGGATCGCCGCGAGCAGGTTCTTCGTGTAATCCTGTTGCGGGTTGTCGAAGACTTCGTCCGTCGATGCCTGCTCCACGATCACGCCCTGGTTCATCACGCACACGCGATCGGCCACGATCCGCACCACGGCGAGATCGTGGGTGATGAACAGGTAGGTCAGATCGAGTTCACGCTGCAACTCCAACAACAACTCGAGGATCTGTGCCTGCACGAGCACGTCCAGCGCCGAGACCGCCTCGTCGAGCACGAGGATCTCCGGCTTCAACGCGAGCCCACGCGCCACGGCGACGCGCTGCCGCTGGCCGCCCGAGAGTTCGTTCGGGTAGCGGGTGGCCAGATCACGGGGGAGCGCCACCTGGTCGAGCAACTCCAGCACGCGCGCCTTCCGGCTCGCGGAGTCACCCACGTTGTGCACGTTCAGCGGCTCCATGATGGTGTTGCCGATGTTGTGTAGCGGATCGAGCGAGCCATACGGGTCCTGGAACACCGGCTGCAGCTTGCGCCGCAGCGCGAATAGCTCGGGCTCGCTGAGCTTCGCGGTGTCCTTCCCCTCGATGGTGATGGAGCCCGACGTCGGCTGCTCCAGCTGGAGCACCATCTTGGCGATCGTGGACTTGCCCGAGCCGGACTCGCCCACGAGCGCGAGCGTCTCACCACGGTGAATGGTGAAGTTCGCATTGTCGACCGCCACCAAGTCCTCGGAGCCGAAGTTGCCCTTGCGTAGCTTGTAGATCTTGGTCAGATCCTCGACGACGACGATTGGCTCGCCCTTGCCGGCGAAGTCGCCCGGGCCCGCCGTGTGGGCCGCGAGGTCGTACGTTTCGCTCGGCGCATCGGGTAGTTCCGGATCGGTGCCTAGACGGCGCGAGGCGAGGCTCGGCGCCGCCGAGACGAGGCGCTTCGTATACGGGTGCTGCGGATTCTCGAGAATCGCGCGGCTCGGCCCGGCCTCGACGATCGCACCCTGGTACATCACCAAGAGCTTCTCCGCGCGTTCTGCTGCGAGCCCGAGATCGTGGGTAATCAGCACGACGGCGGTCCCGAGCTCCGAGGTGAGCTGCTCCAGGTGGTCGAGTACCACCTTCTGCACGGTCACGTCGAGGGCGGAGGTCGGCTCGTCCGCGATCAGCAGTTGCGGATCGGCGGAGAGACCCACGCCGATCAGGGCGCGCTGCTTCATGCCGCCGGAGAACTGGTGCGGATACTGCTTCATCCGCTTCTCGGCGTCCTGCAGGCCCGCCTGCTCGAGCACCTCCACGGCGCGTGCGTGCACGGCCTTGCGGCCCGTGGCGAGGCCATTCGCTCGCACCGCTTCTTCGATCTGGAAGCCCACGGACCAGACCGGATTCAGGTTCGACATCGGGTCCTGCGGGACGAAGCCGATCTCGCGGCCGCGGATTCGCTCCATGGCGCCGCGCTTGATGCCCACGAGCTCGCGCCCGTTCCAGGTGATCGAGCCCTCCGTGATGCGGCCCGTGCCGGGGAGCAGGTTGATCACGGCGTGCATGGTGGTGGACTTGCCCGAACCGGACTCGCCCACAATGGCGACCGTCTCGCCGGGATAGACATCGAAGCTCACGCCGTGAAGCACCTCGTTGAGGATCTTCTCGGACCTGAAGGCGACCTTGAGATCGCGCACGCTCAGGAGCGGCTCGGCGTACTGGGTGGGGGTCTCGCTCATCGCAGCGCCCTCGCCTTCGGATCGAGGGCATCACGCACGACTTCGCCGAGCAGAATGAAGCCCAGCACGGTGATGGTCAACGCCAAAGAGGGGTAGAGCAGCGGCATCGGATCGGTGCGAAGCGAGCGCTGTGCGGCGCTGATGTCGTTACCCCAGCTGATGAACTCTCCCTGAGGTAGTCCCACGCCGAGGAAGGAGAGCGTGGCCTCCGCGACGATCGCGCTGGACAGCGAGAGTGTCGTGACCACGATCGCAGGTGCGAGCGAGTTGGGTAGCACGTGCCGCATCAACGTCATGAATTTCGAGACGCCGAGTGACCGGGAGGCCATCACGAAGTCCGAGTTCTTCACGCGGAGAATCTCACTTCGCACCACGCGCATGGTGATGGGCCAGGCGAAGCCACCGATCGCCAGTGCGATGACGATCGGGTTCCGGTGCTCGCGCAACACACTCATCACCACGATCGCGGCGAGGATGTACGGGATTGAGAAGAAGATGTCACCCACGCGAGAGAGCACCGCATCCAAGGCCCCGCCGTAGTACCCGGCGAGCGCGCCCATGATCGTGCCGATCACGAAGGTGATGATGATGACGTAAATACCCACGGAGACCGAGGTCGAGGTCCCGTGGATCACGCGCGAGTAGATATCGCATCCCTGGACGTCGAATCCCAAGGGGTGCCCAGCTTCTGCGGGACCGTTCGAGTGGGAGAGGGCGCATGAGCGTGGGTTCACACTCGTGAAGAGTGTGGGGAAGAGCGACACCAGGATCACCACGAGAATGATCGCGGAGGCAACCCAGAACATGACGCGGCGTCGCATGTCCCGCCAGGCATCGATCCAGAGTCCCGACTTCCGCTCGGATACCTTGACGGTGTCGACGGCGGCCACCGGAGTCTCCGAGACCGGCGCAACAACGTGCTCGATCGGTGGGCGCGGATAGCGGTTGGGCGCGCTGATGTGCTTCTCAGGCATAGCGAATCCTCGGGTCGAGCACGGCGTAGAGCAAGTCGATGAAGAGGTTCACGCCGAGGTAGATGAGCACCATCACGGTCACGAAGGAGACCACTGTGGCGTTCTCTCCGCGCAGGATGGCGTTGAAGACTGTGTTTCCAACTCCAGGGATATTGAAGATGCCCTCGGTGACGACGGCACCCACCATGAGCGTGCCGAAGTCCGTGGCGGTGTTGGTGATCGTGGGGATCAGGGAGTTGCGCAGCACGTGCACGGGGATCACACGACGGCGTGGGAGCCCCTTCGCGTACGCGGTACGGACGAAATCTTGGTTCAGGGTGTCGATCACGGAGGAGCGAGTGAGCCGCATGCTCGTGGCATAGAGGCTGATACCGAGAACGAGGCCGGGTAATACCAGCTCGCTCCATGGTGCTGTCCCGCTGACGGTGGGTCTGAACCACCCCAGTTCAAGGCCGAATACGTACTGTGCGATGAACGCCAGCACGAAGATCGGCAAGCTCATGAAGAGAAGCGCGATGATCAGGTTGAGGTTGTCGAAGAAGCGGCCCTTGCGAAGGCCTGAAATAAGGCCGATCGACACGGCCAAGATCAGCTCAAACGTAATCGCGAGGATCGCGAGCCGGAGAGTTGGGGGGAATGCCCGGGCCAGGATTTCGGTCACCGGCTCACCCGAGAAGCTCATGCCGAAATCGCCGGTGAAGATGCCCTTCAGGTAGAGCAGGTACTGCACGATGAAGGGCTTGTCGAGGTTGTACTGCGCATACAGCTTGTCCAGGAGAGCCTGGCTCGGCTGGCGCTCGCCGAACATTGCGGCAATTGGGTCGCCCGGCATCGAGAAGACCATCCAGTAGATCAGGAAGGTCGTGCCGAGGAGCACGGGGATTACCTGAAGGACTCGGAAGAAGACGTATCTCAGCACGAGCCTGCCTCCGTATGTTGCATGTTCGCCATCGTTTCAGTATCTGCGGGGCCCCGGACGGACCCGGAGCCCCGCAGCAGAGGTCAGTTAGTTCTTGGTGATCTCGTAGAAGAGCGGCACCGAGTTCCAACCGAACTCAACGTTGTCCACGCCTTCGGCCCAGGCGCCAGTGGTGGCCTGGTTCCACAGCGGGATCGAGGGCAGTTCCTGGAGCAGGATCTCCTGCGCCGCCTGAAGCTTCTCGATCGCAACATCCTGCGAATCGGCGCGCGAGGCGTCGTCGAGCAGCTGGTCGAACTCGGCGTTCGAGTAGAAGCCGTGGTTCGAGCTCGCGTTGGTCGCGTAGAGCGGGGCGAGGAAGTTGTACATACCCGGGTAGTCGGCCTGCCAGCCTGCACGGAAGGCGCCACCGACGACGTCGGCCTCGCGGTCCTCAAGGAACGCGGCAAAGGTCGGGTAGGACTTCGGTGCGGTCGAGATCTCGAGCGTGTTCGCCAGCTGGTTCGCGAGCGCCTCCACCCAGATCAGGTGCGGACCATCGGTGTTCGTGGCGATCTCGAGGGTGCCGGAGTAGGGGCTGATGGCGTCGGCCTCGGCCCACAGTTCCTTGGCCTTCTCCGGGTTGAACTCGAGCACCTCGTTGCCAGCAAGGCTGTCGGTGTAGCCGGCGACGGCCGAGGACGTGAAGTCCTTCGACGGCAGGTTGGTGCCCTTGAAGATGACATCAGTGATCTCGTCGCGGTCGATGGCCATCGAGAGAGCCTGGCGGCGCTTGATACCTTCGTCATCCATTCCGAAGTGCTCGAGGTTGGTCGAGATCGTCAGAGTGGTGATCAGCATTCCGGTCTGGTTCACGGAACGGCCAGGGAACTCGTCCTCGAACAGGGCGAGGGAGGCCTCGGGGATCTGGTCGAGAATGTCGAGGTTACCGGCGAGGACATCGGTGTAGGCGGCGTCGAGGCCGGCGTAGATGACCACGTGGAGGCCGCCGTTCTGTGCGACGCGGTCACCCACGTAGGTGTCGTTCTTGACGAGGTTGATCTCGACATCGTGCTTCCACGCGCCTGGGCCATCCATCTTGTAGGAGCCGTTACCGATCGGGTCCTGGCCGTAGGCGTCCATGTCCTCGAAGGCGACGTCAGGCAACGGATAGAACGCCGAGTAGCCGAGGCGGTCAGGGAAGTCCGGGGTGGCCTTCACGGTGAAGGTGTAGTCGTCAACGACGGCGAGGCCGGACATCTCGGTCACCGGCTCCTCCTCGCTCCAACCCTCGATCGGGTAGAAGAAGTACTGGCCGTCGAGTGCATTATCGATGTTGGCGGCGTAGTTCCAGGCGTCCACGAAGTTGTGGGCAAGAACCGGGGTGCCATCGGAGAAGACGGCGTCGTCGCGCAGCTTGATCTCCCACTCGGTCTTCTCGTCGTTCAGTGCCTCGATTGAGGTGGCGACACCCATGTGCGACAGGCCCTCGGCGTCGTAGTAGATCAGGCCCTCGAACAGTGCGTCGACGACCTTTCCGCCGCCCACCTCGGAGGTGGCAGCGGGGATGAGGGGCTTCTGAGGCTCGGTGCCGTTGACCGAGATGATGGCGTCGCTACCGCCTTCTTCTCCGCCAGCCGCTTCGCCGTCATCAGTCGCATCCGTTGTTTCGGTCGTGTCGCCGTCCGAGCCGCCGGTCGTGGGCGTCTCGCCGCCATCACTGCTACCACAGCCAGCGAGCGCGAGGGCGCTGGCCATCGTTGCCGCGACGATGCCGCGACGAAGTCGTGAACTTCTCAAGGGTTTCTCCTTCGGAGTTGATCCGGGCGAATCGCCCGGCGGGGTTCGTTGGTGACGAGTGTAGTGCTGTTTGTATGGATATTCGCTCTGGTCCGTAATATCTCGTTAACGGAGCGGTTGCTATGGGCCGCCTTCGGGGTGGCATAGCTCACGCAGGCAGCGAAGAAGCTTAGGGCGAAAGTCAACCCCCTGCTACGGGCATCGGCTCGCAGTAAAATGGGGAAGGAAACGACGAAAGGGGAAACACAATGTCAGCAACCGTGAACAACGCCCTCCAGCAGAGCCTCGTGGACCTGATCGCGCTTGAGCTCCAGTCGAAGCAGGCGCACTGGAATGTGCGCGGGCCGCAGTTCCGTTCGCTCCACCTCGCACTTGACGAGGTTGTCGCCACCACCCGCACCCAACTCGATGAGGTCGCCGAGCGCCTCGCGCAGGTAGGCGGGACCCCGGATGGGCGCCCGGCCACCGTTGCGGCGACCACGATCCTTGACGAGATCGACGCCGGCCTGCTCGAAACGGGCAAGGCCTACCAGCTGATGGCCGAGAAGGTGCAGCAGGTCTCGGACAATGTGAAGTCCTTCATCGACCCCGTTGATGAGGAAGACCACGTCTCCGGTGATCTCCTCATCGCCGTCTCGGCCGCGCTCGATCTGCAGGCCTGGTTCCTGCGTTCGGCTACCGAGTAGCGAGAACCTGAGGGCGGGGAGCAATCCCCGCCCTCACGCATGCCTGGCTCTTGCCACTGCGCGATAATGGGGCAATGCTCTTCACCGTGACGTCAACGGCGCCGCCCGCCACGGATCTCGGATACCTCCTGCACAAGCATCCCGATCGTGTTCAGCCGTTCAACCTGCCGTTCGGCACCGCCGTCGCCTTCTATCCCGAGGCGGCCGAAGAGCGCTGCACGTTTGCGCTCCAGATCGACATCGACCCGATCGCGCTGGTGCGCCGGCGCGATCACAGCTCCATCGCCGGGTACGTTAACGACCGCCCCTATACGGCCGGGTCGATGCTCTCGGTGGCGATCGGCCGACTGCTCGGTAGTGCACTGCATGGGCGGTGCGAGGCTCGCCCCGAGCTGGTGAACGAGCCACTCCCGCTCACGATTCACTTGCCTGCGGTTGCGGCGCGGCCGCTTCGGTCCGACGGCGGTGGGGCAGGTTTGGTGAAGCGGCTGTTCGAGCCGCTGGGCTGGGCCGTGGCAGCCGTGCCCGAGCCGTTCGGCCCGACAGAATGGGGCGATTCGCCCTACCTCGACGTCACGCTCACCGGCACCCTCCGGCTCGCCGACGCCCTTAGTCACCTCTACGTCCTACTCCCCGCGCTCGACGGCACGAAGCACTACTACTCCAGCTCGGACGAGGTGGACAAGCTGATCCGCCGCGGCGAGGGCTGGCTCGCCACCCACCCCGAACGGGAGCTGATCACGCGCCGCTACCTGGCCCGCCGCGAATGGGCCGAGGATGCGCTCGCCCGCCTGGACGCCGTCGACGATCTGCCCGACGACGAACCCGAGCGGTCGGATCCGGATCGCCCGGCCCCGCTCAAGCTCCAGCGCCGAGACGCGGTGTTCCGGGCGCTGCGGGAGATCGGCGCGCGCACCGTTGCCGATGTGGGCTGCGGCGAGGGTTTCTATCTCGCTGCACTACTCGACGATCCCACATTCACGCGCATCCTCGGCGTGGATGTCTCCGCGCGGGAGCTCGATCGCGCCGAGAAACGGCTCGGACTCGATCGCCGCTCCGATCAGCAGCGTGCCCGAGTCTCGCTACGGCAGTCCTCGGTGACGTATCGCGATGACGCACTAACCGGCTTCGACGCCCTACTACTGGTGGAGGTGATCGAGCACCTCGAGCTCAACCGGCTCGATTCGCTGGAGGCCAACATATTCCAGCACGCCCACCCGCAGCACGTGATCGTGACAACCCCCAACGGCGCACACAACGCCAAGTACGGCCTCGCGCCTGGCGAAATACGGCACGCCGATCACCGCTTCGAGTGGAGCCAGGACGAGTTCGCCGAGTGGGCTGCGGGCGTGGCCGAGCGACGCGGCTATACGGTCCAGCTCCGGCCGGTGGGCGAGGTGGATCCCGAGTACGGCCCGCCCACCCAAATGGCAATCTTCTCCCTGGGAGGTGCACGATGACTGAAGTGCGCATCCCCGAGCTCTGCCTCGTGGCGCTCGTGGGCGTCTCCGGCTCCGGCAAGTCCACGTTCGCGCGCGAGAAGTTCGCGCCCTTCGAATCGGTGAGTTCGGACTTCTGCCGCGGATTGGTCTCGGGTGACGAGAACGATCAGGCGGCCTCCGCGGACGCCTTCGATGTGCTCCACTACATCGCGGGTACGCGCCTGCGCCGTGGTCTGCTCACTGTCGTTGACGCCACCAACACTTCACGGGACGCCCGCAAGTCGCTCGTGGCACTCGCGAAGGAACACGACGTGCTCCCGGTGGCGATCGTGCTCGATCTCGACGTGGAGCTCGCGATCGAGCGCAATGCCGCACGTCCGGATCGTGACTTCGGCGCTGGCCCGATCCGCCGCCAGGAGTCGCAGCTCAAGCGCTCGCTGCGCGGCCTGCAGAAGGAGGGCTTCCGCGTGGTCCACACGCTGCATAGCCCCGAAGAGATGGCCGCGGCCGAGATCGTGCGCGAGCCGCTCCTCAACGACAAGCGGGAGCTGCACGGCCCCTTCGACATCATCGGCGACGTGCACGGCTGCCTGCCCGAGCTGCTCGAACTCCTGGAGACGCTTGGCTACGAAATCCAGCCCGACGCCGTCGGCCGGCCAATCGATGCCAGTCACCCGGATGGCCGCACCGCCGTGTTCGTGGGCGACCTGATCGACCGCGGGCCCTCCAGTGTGGGCGTGCTGCGGCTCGCGATGGGCATGACCGCGAGTGGCAATGCCCTCGCCGTGCCCGGAAACCACGAGGCGAAGCTGATCCGCGCGCTCGATGGCGCGAACGTGCAGGTGACGCACGGCCTCGAGACCACGCTCGCCGAGCTCGATCAGGAGACCCCGGAGTTCCGGCAGCAGGTGCGCGATTGGTGCTACGCACTGGTCTCGCATCTGGTACTCGATGACGGCAAACTCGTGGTGGCGCATGCCGGCCTCAAGGAGGCCTATCAAGGCCGCGCCTCGGGCCGGGTGCGCAGCTTCGCCCTCTACGGCGACACCACCGGCGAGACCGACGAGTTCGGCCTGCCCGTTCGTTACCCGTGGGCGGACGAGTACCGCGGGAAGGCGATGGTCGTCTACGGCCACACGCCCACGCCGGATCTCACCTGGATCAACAACACGCTCTGCCTCGACACCGGCTGTGCGTTCGGCGGGCATCTCTCCGCCCTGCGCTACCCCGAGCGCGAAACCGTACAGGTTGCCGCTCGGTACGAGTACTACACGCCCGCGAAGCCCTTCTCGACCACAGCGAATCGGGCCGACGACGAACTCCGCCTGGACGACGTCGTCGGGCGCAGGCATGTGGAGACCGGGCACCTGGGGCGCGTGGCGATCACCGCCGATGCGGCGGCGGGCGCGCTTGAGGTGATGAGCCGGTTCGCGCTGCACCCGCGGCTGTTGCCGTATCTGCCGCCCACGATGTCGCCGGTAGCAACCTCGAAGCGGGCGGGGTACCTGGAGCACCCGGACGAGGCGTTCGGGCAGTTCGCCGAGTGGGGGATCGACGAAGTGGTCTGCGAAGAGAAGCACATGGGCTCGCGCGCCGTGGTGATGATTCACCCGTCGCGTGGGGCCGTGTACACGCGGACGGGGCGTGCGTTCTTCCCACCCGAGTTGGAGCGCGAGTTCCTCGATCGGCTCTCCGCCGCGGCATGCACGGCCGGGCTGTTCGAGGAACTGAACACCCAGTGGCTCCTGTTCGACGCCGAGTTACTACCCTGGTCGCTCAAGGCTGGGCCGCTGATTCGCGACCAGTTCGCGGCCACGGGCGTGGCCGGCCGGCTGAGTCTTTCCGCCGAGGTGGCGGCACTGGAGGCGGCGGCCGCGCGCGGTCTCGATGTTTCCGAGCGTCTCACGCAGGCGCGTGTGCGGCGCGCATCGATCGACTCCTACAACGATGCCTGGGACCGCTACGTGTGGCATACCGAGGGGCTCGACGGCGTGCAACTCGCTCCGTTCCAACTCCTCGCCGCGGAAGGCGCGAGTCTTGCCGATCGCGATCACCTCTGGCATCTGGCGCTCGCCGATCGGCTGCATGAGGCCGCGCCGGAGCTCATCAGGATGACCCGCCGCCTGGTGGTGGAGACGGCGAATCCGGACTCGATCGCCGCGGGCATCGACTGGTGGGACGAGCTCACCGCCAGTGGCGGAGAGGGCATGGTGGTGAAGCCTCTCGCCAACCTCGCTCATGATCGCAGGGGCCGGCTTGTTCAGCCGGGTCTCAAGGTGCGCGGGCGCGAGTACCTGCGCCTCATCTACGGGCCCGATTATCTCGCCGAGGGCAATCTTTCGCGGCTGCGAGACCGAAACCTGGGCAAGAAGCGCTCGCTCGCGATTCGCGAGTACGCGCTCGGGCTCGAATCGATCGACCGCGCCGTGCGGGAGGAACCGCTCTGGCGAGTCCATGAGTCGGTCTTCGCTGTCCTCGCCCTCGAATCGGAGCCCGTCGATCCCCGGCTCTAGCGAGGCCCACACGAGAGACGAGTTCGTCGCACGGCGCGTTGGTGGGACACTTAACCCATGCGTCCGATTACTCAGGCTAAGAAGCTCCGCCATGTCCGCTACGACGTGCGAGGTCCGATCCTCGCCGAGGCCGAGCGTTTGGAGGCCGAGGGCCACAAGATTCTGAAGCTCAACATCGGCAACACGGCCCCATTCGGTTTCGAGGCGCCCGCCCAGATCACTCAAGGCATGATCCACCACCTGCCGGATTCGCAGGGCTACTCGGACTCGCGCGGGATCTACTCAGCCCGCACCGCCGTGGCGCAGTACTACCAGTCGCATGGTCTCACCGAGACCACGGTGGAGGACGTCTTCATCGGCAACGGAGTCTCCGAGCTGATCCAGATGGTGCTCACCGCTCTTGTGGACGACGGCGATGAGATCCTCGTGCCCGCACCGGACTATCCGCTGTGGACCGGTGCGGTGACGCTCACCGGCGGTACGCCGGTGCACTACCGGTGCGACGAGTCGAACGGCTGGAACCCTGATCTGGAGGAGATCGAGGCCGCGATCACCGATCACACCAAGGCGATCGTCGTGATCAACCCGAACAACCCCACCGGCGCCGTCTACAGCGAAGAGATCGTGCGCGGCCTGGTCGATATCGCGCGCCGTCACGAGCTCGTGATCATGTCCGATGAGATCTACGAGAAGATCATCTTCGACGACGCCGTGCACCATCACACGGCCACCTTCGCCGGCACCGACGTCCTCTGCCTCACGTTCTCGGGACTCTCCAAGGCGTACCGCGCGTGCGGGTACCGGGCCGGCTGGCTGATGATTTCCGGGCCCAAGCATGAGGCGCAGGACTTCCTCGAGGGCCTCACGTTGCTCGCCAACATGCGCATGTGCTCGAACGTCCCCGGGCAGCACGCGATCCAGATCGCGTTGGGCGGCTACCAGTCGATTACGGAGTACGTGGTCCCCGGCGGGCGCTTCTACGAGCAGCAGAAGCTGGCGTCCCGGCTCCTGAACGAGATTCCCGGAGTGAGCTGTGTGGAGCCGCGCGGCGCGCTCTACTGCTTCCCGCGGCTCGATCCGGAGGTCTATCCGATCGAGGACGACCAGGCCTTCGTGATCGAGCTCCTGCGCACCAAGAAGATCCTCGTGACGCACGGAACCGGATTCAACTGGCCTGAGCCGGACCACTTCCGTCTCGTGACGCTCCCAGATACTGGGGTCCTCACCGAGGCGATCGGCCGGATCGGCGAGTTCCTGGCAACCAAGCGCCACTGACAGGTCACATCTCGCAGCGGTAGACTCCTGAGGATGACGGGCTATCATCCTCTTCGCAATGCCATCTTCTCCACGACCGTTGTGACTGCCGCGGCGGTGGCGGGTTCGAGCGCAACTGATCCCGAGAGCGCCTGGTACAAGGGCATCAAGAAGCCGGACTGGCAGCCGCCGAGCGAGGCGTTCCCGATTGTGTGGACTGCGCTCTATGCGGGTGCGGCGATCACCTCGACGAAGGTTCTGAATCATCATCAGCGCGAGGGCGATGACGATGAGGCGCGAGGATACCGGCGCGCACTGATCGCGAACATGGCACTCAACGCCGGCTGGTCGTACCTGTTCTTCCAGCGCAAGCAGCCTGCCGAAGCCGCCGCTGGCGCGGCGGCGCTCGCGCTGAGTACGGCGAATCTCGCCCGTCGAGCGCGCCGGGCGGGCCGAGGTAAAGGCCTCTCGCTCGCGCCGTATGCCGGGTGGACCGCGTTCGCCGCCGTCCTCTCCGCGGACATCTGGCGGCGGAACTCGTAACCCGCGGATCGCCTTCTTGGCGGTTCTCTAGTGTCGGGTGTACGCCCAGTGCCAGGGCTCGTGTGCGCTGATGGACTCCTAGAGTTTCTCCGCCACCGCTTTGCAGGTGGCAGTATCCGGACCCGGCGCCTCGGGGAAGAGTACCGCGCGGTAGTAGCGCAGCTCCTTGATCGACTCGAGGATGTCCGCCAGCGCGCGGTGGCCGCCATTCTTCTCGGGGGAGGCGAAGTAGGCGCGCGGATACCAGCGGCGGGCGAGTTCCTTGATCGAGGAGACGTCGATGATCCGGTAGTGCAGGTAACTCGTGAGCTCGGGCATGTACCGATCGAGGAACTGCTTGTCGGTTCCGACCGAGTTACCACCGAGTACCGCGCGCTTCGCCTTGGGGACGAACCGCTTCACGTACGCCATCACCTGAGCGGTCGCGTCCTCGAGCGTCTCCCCGTGTGGGATCGCCTCGAGCAGGCCCGAGGCGGTATGCATCTTGGTGACGACCTCGTCCATGGTGGCCAGGACGTCGTCGGGCGCGGCGATCACGATGTCGATGCCCTCATCGAGCGGATTCAGCTCGGAATCAGTCACGACGACGGCGATTTCCACCAGGACGTCGTGCTCGGGATCGAGGCCGGTCATCTCGCAATCGACCCAGACGATCGGGTCATCAGTTCTCGCGCTCACACCTCAAGAGTAGGCGGTTGCGACATGAGTTTCGAGTGTGTCGTAGTTGAGGAGGTGTGGGTGGTGCCATAATAAGCTCCAACCGTCGCGATCGCGGCGATGCTCGAAAAACGAAGGAGATCCGAGATGTCGAACACAAATGACATCGCATCCGAGGTTGAGAAGAAAGTGACGGGCATTGTCCGTGTTGGGATTGGCGTGGCGGGCCTTGTGGCGCTCGTTGCGGGCGTGCTGATTCTGGTGGCGCCGCAGCGCACCGCCACCGCCGTTGCCGCAATCATCGCGGTCTACGCCTTGGTGGAGGGCATCGTGTACCTCGGGATCGCGATCTTTGGGAGATCGCGGACGGGATGGGGTCGCGTTGGATTTGTGCTGCTCGGCGTGCTTTTCCTCGTTGCGGCAGTGATGGCTTTCCAGAACCTCACGGTCTTCGCGCTCACGCTCGCGGTGACGCTCTCGATCATTGTGGGTGCGCTGTGGGTTGTCGAGGGCGTGGTAGCGCTGTCGCAGCTTGGCGAGTCCAGTTCGAAGATCTGGACGGTGCTCTTTGCACTGCTCAGCATCATCGCGGGCATCACGCTGTTCTTCTCTCCATTGTTGGGCGCCGTGGTGCTTTGGTGGCTGCTCGGAATCTCGCTGGTGGTGCTCGGAGTCGTTCAGGTTGTGCGCGCGTTCAGGATCGGCCGCTGAGACTGTGCATAACAACACGTTATGGATTGCCCAGTATCTGAGAATGGGTTGGCGTTCGTTTTGTCAGCGCTCGGGTTGACGTGCAAGCTTGAATCCACATAGACCGCGAAAGATTGGACCACAACATGCGGAAATCACGTCTTGCAGCGGCAACGCTTGCCCTTCTCACGGGCCTCTCGCTGGCTGCGTGCGGCGGCGATGGCGGTAGTACACCCACGGCGGGTGCGGACCTCGACCTCGACGCCTACAACGCCATCATTGACGGCGGAAAGACCGCCTCGGAAGATGTCATCGCGGCATCCGAGTGGGCCACCTCGGTGAAGAATGCGGGCGTCCTCAGGATCGGTGGTACCGAGACCTCGAACCTGTTCTCGCTGCTGAACCCGGCCGAGGGCAAGGTTGTGGGATTTGACGCCGGCATCGGGCAGCTTCTCGCTACCTACATCCTGGGTGAGGCGAACACCGAAGTGACGCAGGTTTCGGTCGACACTCGCGAGAGCCTGATCGAGTCCGGCGACGTGGACGCCACGATCGCCACCTACTCGATCACCCCCGAGCGCGCCGAGCGAATCTCGTTCGCCGGCCCGTACTACCAGGACCAGTTCTCGATCCTCGTCACTGCGGCGAATGACGACATCAAGTCGGTTGATGACCTCGATGGGAAGATCGTTGCCACGCAGGCCAACTCGACCGGTGAGACCGTGATCGCCGAGTTCGCGCCGGGTGCCGAGATTCTCCCGTTGCCGGAGCACGCGCAGGCCGTTGAAGCCGTCAAGAACGGCAACGCGGACGCATACATCGTCAACTACGGACTGCTACTGAACGCTGCACTCCAAGAGGCTGGCGCCGTGAAGACCGTGGGTGAGCCCTTCGGGCCTGCCGATCTCTACGGCATCGGTGTTCCGCTCGACTCGGACGCGGTGGAGTTCATCAACGGTTTCCTCAAGGAGATCATTGAGGACGGCACGTGGGACAAGCTCTGGCAGGTCACAATCGGTGACCGGACCGGTGTCTCGGAGGCTCCCGCGGCTCCGACCCCGGGCGACACGGGCCTCTAGCAACTCAGTCGATCGGCCCGCCTCAGTGGCGGGCCGATCGCGTATCCGGGAGGTGCTCAATGGATGTCATCTTCGGTGAGTACGGGGACGCGCTCTTTTCGGGGTTCGTGCTGACGCTCCAACTGACGATTCTCGGCTTCGCCGGGGGATTCGTGGTGGGCGCAATCCTCGCGATCTTCCGGGTCTCGCCGATTGCCCCGCTTCGAGTCGCGGGCACGATCTACGTCGAATTCTTCCGCAACGTCCCGATGGTGGCGTTGCTCCTGCTGGTGGTCTACGGCCTGCCCTACGCTGGTGTGAATCTTGGCTACCTCTGGTCCACGATTCTTTCGATCGTGGCGGTTGGCGCCGCGTTCGCCTGCGAGACCCTCCGAACGGGTATCAACGCCGTCGACAAAGGGCAGGTCGAGGCGGCACGATCACTCGGACTCGGCTTCCTCGGGATCGCCCGACACCTCGTCATTCCGCAGGCCCTACGAACGGTGATCGGACCCATGGTGACCCTCTTCATCGGGATCCTGCTGAGCTCGTCCCTTGCCGCCGTCGTCGGTATGCGTGAACTCACCGCGACCGTCGCCTTCATCAATAACCGTGAGGCGCTGGGACTGCTCACCTTCGGTGTGGCCGGTGCGATCTACATCATCCTGTCGCTGAGTGCAGCCGCCGCGGGTGCGGTTCTGGAGAAGAGATTGCGGGTGCTGCGATGAGTTCCGCACACGCAATCTTCGACGCTCCCGGTCCTCGCGGGCAGCGAATTACGCGTATCGCGACAATTGCTTCGGTCATCTTTGTCGTCGCCGTTGGCGCTCTGGTCATCTGGCAACTTGCCCGCACCGGCCAACTTGCCGCCGATAAGTGGGTCACCTTCACACAGCCGGCAATCGTCACGTACCTTGGGATTGCCCTCAAGAACACGGCGCTTGCCGCGCTCGGGGCGGCGGCGATCGGCCTCCCGCTCGGTGCGCTTCTGGCGCTCGGGCGGCTCTCAAAGTACGCGGTCCTACGTTGGCCAGCCACTGCGGTGATCGAGATGTTCCGTGCGGTGCCGGTACTGCTTGTGATCTACGTGTTCATGTTTGCGCTCCCGCAGTACAACATCACGCTGAGTATCTACGCGAAGCTTGCCATCCCGATCGGACTGTGTGCTGCGGCAGTGATGGCCGAGGTGTTCCGAGCTGGTGTGCTCGCGGTTCCGCGCGGCCAGACTGAGGCTGCACTCGCGCTGGGAATGCGTGAGAGCGCGGTGATGATGTTCGTCGTTTTCCCGCAGGCACTGCGCATGATCATCCCGGCGCTCGTGGCGCAGGCGGTTGTCGTCGTGAAGGACACGGCCTTTGGTTACGTGGTGAGCTACCCGGAACTTATGCAGGCCGGCAAGGTGCTCGTTGCGAACACGCAGGATCTCATCCAGACCTACTTCGTCGTCACGGTAGTCTACGTGCTCGTGAACATGGCGATCTCGTGGATCGCCCACCGGCTCGAGCGCCGGATGAGCGGAACTAAGAACTCACGGATCCCGCTCCTACCGAAGCGGGCATCCTTCGCCAAGCCCACGGAAATGGCCTGACCGCCCCAATCGAAGAGCACACGTTCCTCTTCGGTGGGGAGTCGAGACGGGGACAGCTTCTTTCGGGCAGAGTTTCAACGCGATCGGCTATATTAGACAGCGTGCCCAATAGAAGCGGGCAGGATGTCAGTGAATGCCTACTAATGGGGGAACGGAGCGAGTTCGATGGGCCGGCCACGGAAGGATGGGCAAGACTCTGCCGTCTCTCGGATGGAGGCGGCGTTCTTTCGTGTGATGGAGGAGACGCCCTTCGGGAAGCTCACGGTGAGGGCGGTTGTCACCGAGGCTGGCGTCAACCGTAACTCGTTCTACTACCACTATGCAGGAATCGATGATCTCGCGCGCAGTGCCGTGGCGAACTTACTAGTCCCAGAGATCCCTCGAATGATTTTGAGAGGTCTTGGCCCCGGCTCGGAGCAAGTCGTGCAGGTTCTCGAGGGTGTGCATGGCGATGACCGGCTACGCAAGTTACTCATTCTGATCGGACCGAACTCCACGTCCGCACTGCGCGCAATGCTGAAAGACGCGGTGCTGGACCTGTGGCTGCAGACGTTCGAGGTGGAGCGAGGCGACCTCACCCCCGAAGAATCTGCGACAGTAGACTTCTTGCTCGCCGGAGCTCTGGAGCTCGTAGGTCAGGTCAAACAATCTGACGCTCGCGCAGCGCTGAGCCGGCTCAGTTCGATTCCGATCGTTCAGGAGAGCATGCGCATCGCGGTGCTAACGCTCAAGGCTGCGGGCACGCGCTCTTAGTCTTGCGGCGACGCCGCCAGAACCGTGCCCCAGGGGTCCTTGAAGCGGAGGGTGTGGCCGTCGTCGTCGGCCTGGATCTCGTGATGCTTGAGCCGGGCGGCGAGTTCCGCTACATCTTCACGCGAGGGTAGCGTGACCCGCACATCTCCGAGTCCGAGCGAAGCCGCGCGAGGCCCGGCGCCCCGGGACTGCCAGGTGTTCATGCCCAGGTGGTGGTGGTAACCGCCTGCCGAGACGAACAGGGCCGTGCCGCCATCGAGAATCACGTCGAAACCGAGCTTGTTCACATAGAACTCGCGGGCCGTGGGGATGTCTCCCACCTGAAGGTGGACGTGGCCCACGGTTGCAGTGGTGCCCTCTGGTGAGAGAGCCTCGTCATACCAGGTCTCGACGAAGTCGATCGGGTGCAGTGGCAGGCTCGCCATCGCGACCGAGCCGTCGGGGCCGATCTGCCAGTCCGAGCGCGGGCGGTCGCGGTAGAGCTCAAGTCCGTTGCCCTCGGGGTCGGTGAAGTAGAAGGCCTCGCTCACGAGGTGATCGGCCGAGCCGGTGTAGGTCTGCGGGACCTTCCGGAACATCGAGAGGAGCGAACCCGCGAGCTGTGCCTGATTCTCGAAGAGGATCGCCGTGTGATACAGCCCGGCGCCGCGCGGATTCCCTGCGGGAAGATCCCGTTCCTGGCGGAGCGTGAGGATGTGTTCGCTGCCCCGGCCGAGCGTGGCGGATGCGCCCGCGTGATTCAGAACATCTAGCCCGACGGCGTCGTGGTAGTACCCGATCATGCCGTCTAGATCGTGCACCAACAGTTCCACGGCGTCCATCCGCAGATCGTCCGGCATGGCGCCCGCCGTCGGAACGGAGGGTGTGATCCAGGTGGGTGTGGCGTGCTGGGTGGTCATGAGGCTTCCCTATCGTGCGAGAATCCCATCGTCCCACCAGATGGTTGAACCGTCAACTAGTTTGGCGCCCCCGGTCGGACTCGAACCGACAACCTGCAGATTAGAAGTCTGTTGCTCTATCCATTGAGCTACGGAGGCAGCGTGACTACCTTACCGGCGATTGGCGGTGTTCCTGACTAGGATTGACGCGTGACCGAGGAACCAAGCGCCACCCTGCGACACCTGTTGACGGAAATCAACACGCTCGTCGACGCCACAGAGTTCCCGCTCACCATCCCTGGCTCCGATGACGCCGTCGAACTCCGTGAACGCCTCTCCACTCGAATCGCCACCCACCTCCTGCCGCGAATGGGCGAGAACAGCGCCCCCGCCGTCGTCGTCCTGGGCGGCTCGGCCGGAGCGGGTAAGTCCACTCTGTTGAACTCCGTGGTCCGTGAGGAGGTTTCGCAAGCTGGGGTGGTCCGCCCGACGACGCGCACTCCCGTCCTCGTGCACCACCCCTCGGTCACCGGTCACCCGCTTGAGGCGATCGCAACGAGCGTGGCGCACCGCGCGATCTCGCCGACGATGGTGATCGTGGACGCCCCGGACCTCGATTCGCTCTCCGCCGAGAATCGCCGCCTCGCGCTCACGCTGCTCGACTCGGCCGATCTGTGGGTCTTCGTGACCTCGGCAGCCCGCTACGGTGATCAGCTCCCGTGGTCAAACCTCATTGAGGCGCGCGAGCGCGGGATGCAGGTGGCCGTGGTCCTGAATCGCGTGCCAAAGCATGCCCTCGCGGCCGTGCGCGCCGATCTCCTCAGCCGGCTTGAGACCCTCGGGCTCGGCTCGGCCCCGCTGTTCTTCATTGAGGACGTCTCGCCCCACGAGGGCCCACTGCCGCAGGCGCTGGTCTCGGAGTTCGTGATGTGGTTGAACGCGGCCGGGGGAGAGCGGCAATCCCGCGGTCTCATCCGGCGGACCTCGAGCGGCGTGTGGCAGTCCGTCCACGATGGCCTCCTCGATCTTGCTGGCGCAGTGGACTCGCAGGCCCGAGCGGCGGCCCGGCTTGGGCGCGCTTCCGTGGCATCGGTGCGTGGCCCGCAATCGGATCTCGATTCGGCGATCGTCTCCGGCGAATTGGCGCTCGGCGCACCCACGGCAAGATGGCTGGCGCTGGCATCCGCCGGCGGCGTGCTCGAGCCGTTCCTCACCGATCAGAAGGTCAAGGGCGGCACTGCCAAGATGGAACGAACCGCCGCGCTCGCTCAGCTGGCGCGGGAGTGCCGCGAGTCCGTGGTGCGCTTACTCGTCGATGCTATCCAAGACGCGGATGCTGGCGTCCGCGAATGGTGGCAGCACCAAGGCGCCGCCCACCTCACCGACTCGGTGGCGGCGACCCGCCAGGCTGACGCTCGGAAGATCGCCGAAGCCACGATCGACACCTGGATGCAGGACATCCTCGGCCTGCTCGACGCACACGGATTCGAGCCCTCGCCCCGCCTCACTGAACTCGTTGAGTCGCGAGCAGTCCGTGACCTCGTCGTCGCTGCCGCCGTCGGAGTTCCCGGTGCGGTGCAGGCATCCAAGGCTCACGTGGGTGAGACGATTCACTACGAGGCGCTCGCAGGCCTCCGTGAGGCGGCGAAGCGGGCCGTCAACGAGGCCACCACGCCGTTCCTTGCGGTGATTCGCACGCTTCCCACCGCCGATTCCGCCACCCGACTCCGGGTCCGCGCGGCGGAACTGAAAGGACATATTGGTGGATCCTGACGTCTCCCGGATGATTGTCGAGCTCGAGGAGGCCATCGCGGTCGCCGCGAGCTGCCTGCCCGCAGGTGAAGAGGCCGCGGCACGGGCTGGCCTCGACGACGCCGTGCGCCGCTACGAGCAGGCGGGAGAGCACACTGTCGTCGCCCTCGTGGGCGGCACTGGTTCGGGGAAGTCGTCATTGTTCAATGCGCTCACCGATTCCGATTTCGCGGACGACGGCGTGCTCCGCCCCACCACTCGGCGCGCCTCCTCGTGTACGTGGGGGAGTGATGCTGAATCACTTCTCGATTTCCTCGGTGTGGACCCGGCGCGACGCCTTGAGCGTGCGGCGGATGGAGCCGCCTCCGGCCTGGTCCTGTTGGATCTGCCGGACAACGACTCTGTGGAAGAGGCGCACCTCAAGCAGGTGGAGCAACTGCTTCCGGTGGTGGATGTCCTCGCGTGGGTGGTCGATCCGCAGAAGTACGCCGATCACCTCTTGCATGCGAACTACCTCCAAGTGTTGGGCCGACGCGCCGACGCCATGGTTGTGATCGTCAACCAGATCGACACGCTCACTCCCGCAGGGCTCGAGACGATCCTTGCGGACGTGCGGCGTCTCCTGATTGAGGATGGCCTGCCCGACGTCGATGTGCTCACCACATGCGCGGTCTCGGGCCAGGGTGTGGACACCCTTTGGCAACGGCTGACCGGCGTGGCAGCTGGAGAATCGACGGCGCGCCGCACCATCGCTGCGGAACTCGGCCAGATCGCCACGCGGGTGCTCTCGCACATGGGGGAGTCTGAGGCCAGCGTGGATGACGCGGTGATCGACGAGGCCGTGGGTGAGCTGCTCGCTGCGAGCGGTGTAGAGGCGGTCTCGGACGCGATCGCATCGGGGCGTGGCGCAGTGATGCGCCCCCAGGCGCCGGGACGTGCGGCCGTGGCTGCGATCGGTTCATCGTGGGCGGCGCAAGCCACCGAAGGGCTGCCTTCCCCGTGGGCGGACGCCGTCGAAGCGGAACTGCCCTCGGTGCGGCAACTCCAAGAGTCCACGGCACGGGCGCTTGAGGCCGTGCCGGTTCCGACCCCTCGCAGGGGTCCGCACATCGGTCTGGTGGTGGCGGGAGCGCTGCTTGCCGTGATCGCCGTCGGGATGGGGGTGCTGGCCGCGATTGGTGCGACGAACCCCGATTTTGGGCTGGGCGGCGTGCCGCGGATTGTGCTCGTGCTCGGCGCGTGCGCCTTGCTGGTCGCCGCAGCGTTCGCCTTGATCCGCGCGCCGCAACAGGCGCAGGAAGCGCGTACAACGGCGGCCGCGGCCTACAACGACTCGGTGCGTTCCCAGGTACGTGATGAAGTGCGGGATGTGCTGGTGTTACCAACGGCCGAGGTCTTGGCTCGCCATGCGCGTTCCCGCGAGCTGCTCGAATCGGCTGCGCGTTAGGTTATCCACACCGCGCGAGGGGACTGTATCCACAGGCA
Organism: Ruaniaceae bacterium KH17; assembly: GCA_900199505.1. Classification (GTDB taxonomy): domain Bacteria; phylum Actinomycetota; class Actinomycetes; order Actinomycetales; family Actinomycetaceae; genus KH17. Next base: position 59,253 of record FZQV01000015.1, read on the forward strand.
CTCGATTTCGGGGGTGCGGCGGCGGCGCCATCCTTGCCACGATTCCCTCACACCTGCAGAGTGCGGGTGTAGAGAGGAAGACATGTCGAACGAGACCTTTGTCACCGTGCGTGGGAATGCCGCCCGGGATCCGGAGCGCCGCGAAGGCAGCAAGATGCCGTGGGTGCGCTTCTCAATCGGAGTGACCGCGCAGATTCGCAATGCGGAGGGAGCCTATGAGGACCGCCCCACGCAGTGGTTCGAGGTACGTGTGTTCGGAGCGCAGGCCGGGCACGTTGCGGAAAGCGTTCGCAAGGGAACTCCCGTGTTAGTACGCGGAGAGCTCCGCCACGATCAGTGGGAGAACAAGGATGGTGAGAGGTTTTCGCGGAACGTGGTCCTCGCCGAGAGCGTGGCGCTCGATCTGCACTACCGGAGTTACAGCCTGATCCAGACCCGGCCGGAGCTGGATGCGCCAGTTGAGCAGAGTTCCACACCGCGTGCCGCGGCTAATTCCGATCCGCTGGGGGTTGGCGAGACGCCGGGTGGCCCATGGAGTGCCAGGTCTTCGGCGCAGATAGGGGAGTACTCCGTGCCTGTGGCATAGTTGATGCGGCGCATTCTGCGCCGCGAATCAACACCAAGGAGAGTTGTGGCCGAGTACATCTACTCGATGGTCAGGGCGCGTAAGGCGCACGGAGACAAGGTCATTCTTGACGATGTCACGATGGCGTTCCTGCCGGGCGCCAAGATTGGTATGGTCGGCCCGAACGGTGCCGGTAAGTCCACGATCCTGAAGATCATGGCGGGACTCGAGCAGGCGTCGAATGGCGAGGCCCGGCTCACGCCCGGCTACACCGTGGGAATCTTGTTGCAGGAGCCGCCGCTGAACGAAGAGAAGGACGTGCTCGGAAACGTCCAGGAGGGTGTGGCCGAGATCAAGGCCAAGCTCGATCGTTTCAACGCCATTGGCGAAGAGATGGCCAATCCGGACGCGGACTTCGACTCGCTCATGGAAGAGATGGGCAAGCTCCAGACCGAGATCGACGCCGCGAACGCATGGGACCTCGACTCGCAGCTTGAGCAGGCCATGGACGCGCTTCAGCTCCCGCCTGGTGACGCCGATGTGAAGGTGCTCTCCGGTGGTGAGCGGCGCCGCGTGGCGCTCTGCAAGTTGCTCCTTGAGCAGCCGGACCTGCTTCTCCTTGACGAGCCCACCAACCACTTGGATGCCGAGTCTGTGCAGTGGCTGGAGCAGCATCTCGCCGCCTACCCGGGCGCCGTCATCGCCGTCACCCACGATCGCTACTTCCTCGACAACGTTGCGGGCTGGATCGCCGAGGTGGACCGTGGGCGACTCTACGGCTACGAAGGCAACTACTCTTCGTATCTGGAGCAGAAGCAGGCGCGGCTTGAGGTCCAGGGAAAGAAGGACGCGAAGCTCGCCAAGCGCCTGAAGGACGAGCTTGAGTGGGTGCGCCAGAGCGCCAAGGGTCGTCAGACCAAATCCAAGGCGCGCCTCCAGCGCTACGAGGAGATGGCGGCGGAGGCCGAGCGCACCCGCAAGCTCGACTTCGAGGAGATCCAGATCCCGCCAGGCCCGCGCCTGGGCTCGATCGTCCTCGAAGCGACGAACCTGCAGAAGGGGTTCGGCGATCGCTCACTAATCAAGGACCTCTCGTTCACGCTGCCGCGTAACGGAATCGTCGGCATCATCGGTCAGAACGGTGTTGGTAAGACCACGCTGTTTAAGACGATCACCGGACTTGAGCCACTCGACGGTGGTGAGTTGAAGATTGGCGAGACCGTCAAGATCTCCTACGTGGATCAGACCCGCGCCGGCCTCGATCCCGATAAGTCTCTGTGGGAGGTAGTTTCGGACGGGCTCGACTACATCAAGGTTGGCCAGGTCGAGATGCCGTCCCGCGCCTACGTCTCGGCGTTTGGGTTCAAGGGCCCGGACCAGCAGAAGCCGGCGGGCGTGCTCTCCGGTGGTGAGCGGAACCGTCTGAACCTCGCGCTCACGCTGAAGCAGGGTGGAAACCTGTTGCTCCTTGACGAGCCGACCAACGACCTCGACGTCGAGACCCTCGGTTCTCTCGAGAATGCGCTTCTCGAGTTCCCCGGTTGCGCCGTGGTGATCACGCACGATCGCTGGTTCCTTGACCGCGTTGCCACCCACATCCTCGCCTACGAAGGCACGGATGAGGAACCGGACAAGTGGTACTGGTTCGAGGGTAACTTCCAGGCATACGAGGAGAACAAGGTGCAGCGGCTCGGCCCGGATGCCGCACGTCCGCATCGGGTCACCTATCGCAAGCTCACGCGCGACTAGTGAAGACCACAGTCCCGGTTCCGGTGCGCTGGGCCGATCTCGACGCGTATGGCCACGTGAACAACGCTGCCGTGTTCACCCTCCTGGAGGAGGCCCGGATCGCGCTGTTTTGGCGCGGGCGGGAAGATGCGGCGACTCAGCTGGCGACGTTCATCGCGCACCAGGAGATCGAGTACCTGTTGCCGATCTCATATCCGGATGAGCCGTTGCCGATTTCGGTGTGGATCTCGAAGATCGGCGGCGCGAGCGCCGAGGTGTGCTACGAGGTCCCGAACGCGGCCGGAGACGTGGCGGCACGGGCTCGCACCACGATCGTCACGGTGAACCCGGCGACGGGCACGCCTCGCCGGATTACGGATGAGGAGCGCGCTCGGTGGGCCGAGTACCTCGCGGACCCGGTCCAGTTCCGCCGCCACTAGTTCTCGTGCACTGAGCGGGAGTTAGTCGAGACACGGCCAGCTTCGGCGTGCGTAGAAGAGCTGGGGCTCGGGCACGCGCGGCTGTGGTCGCTCGTGCGTGTGGCGCTCTCGGCTTGCGGTCTCAGATGGGGAAGGTGGGCCTGAAGTCACGGACCGCAAGACTGCTCATTCGGCGCCGTACCCACGAGGCGTGGGAATGGTGGATCCGGCGTCGTGGATGGCGTTCCTGCATGTTCGGCGGTGTGTGTTGAGGGCCTGGACCCAAGCGGGCTACTGCTTCATGCAACAGGAGCATTTCTGCGGGCCCGTGCGTCCGATTCCGGCCACCTACGCCGTGCATGATCTTATACGCCTCAACAGCCTGGCACGTATGCGATAAGGCACCGCTCGCGCCACTCGGGAACGCCATTCGAGGCTGGGGATGATGCCTGTTTGGCATTGCCCGGGCGGAATGTGACCGTTCGGGGATGGTTAGCGTGTAGCCGGGCGGAATATGACCGCATGTGGTCGTTGAGCGCCCGGCTCACTGCGATCTGCAACATGAACGGTCGTCAACGACCCGGGTAGTTTCGGATTGCCGCCGGAAGTTCCTGGATCCTGCGACTGGCGCGCATGATGACGAGGAACGGGTTCCCGTCTAGGCCCCTCCCCAGCCTGAGTCCGTACGCCCTGGCTGCCGCGCGCAAGACTGGACCAGTGACACGACGGGCACCCCGCCCCAGCCTCAGGTCGCACGCCGCTCACGCCCCCGCGAACCCCGAAATCACCTCGCCGTGAGCCAAGTCGGGTCAATGGCGGTGGCGTCCCCTGGGGTGATGTCGTCTCCGGCGGGGCTGCTTTCGTCGTGGACGTGGGTGGCGACTCGACCATGGCGACCACCTCGGGGAAGCGTCTCCGGAGTCGGGGCCCGCACGACAAGACGCCGTTCTCGCCGTCGGACTCGTAGATGCCCGCACTCGCGCCCTTGTCGAACACGCCATCGCAGCCGACAATGAACTGTTTGCGTCACTCCAGTCCCGCGCCTTCCGCGGCGAACTGTAGCGGCGCGCACCCAACCGCTGGTTGATCGGAGCCAAGCGGAGTCGAAACCATCACGTGCCATGGTTTCGACTCCGGCCTCCGCTCAACCAACGAGAAGCGCGCGCGGCTATGCCGCGGTGGCGGTCTTGGTGCGTCTTTTGCTGAAGGTGATCCAGCGCATGTCGAGGTGTTCGCCGGTGGGGCCGTCCCATTGTGGTGGGGGTCTGTCACCCGGGGGGGGCGGTTCCGGGCGTGGTGGGTGGATGAGGCGGCCGGTGTGGTTCTTGAAGATCAGCCCGTCGACCCTCTCGGGGTCCCCGCTGATGGTGAAGCTGCCGCGGTGGTGCTCGTCATGATGGCGGCTACACAAACACAACAGATTGTCCGGGTCCGTGGTGCCGCCGTCTCGCCAATGCGCCATGTGATGGACCTCGAGATACCCCTTTGAGGTGCAATCCGGGAAGCGACACCCCTTATCGCGGTCCTCGATGAGCTTTCGGGTCCTATCGGGGACGATCCGCTGGGTCCTACCGACCGCGACGGGCGTGCCCTCGGTCTCCCACACCGGGATCAGCTGGCCCTCGCAGGTGTACTTCTCGGTCAGGTACTTCGGCAGCGCGCCGGACTTGTGGATCCAGGACTGCCCATCCGTATCCAAATGCACCAGGACCTGGTACCGCTTCGCCCGGGACGGCTCCGTGATCGAGGCGAGC
>FZQV01000031.1 GCA_900199505.1 Ruaniaceae bacterium KH17
GACTAACCGCCGACGAAGGCCTCTGGGTCAGAAAAGGATGGGCAGGACGCTCATGACACGCCCGAACCCATCCACTCTTTTTGGCCTATAAGCCGCTATGATCGTCCCAGTACGTGCACTGTTCGATCCTCCGCTTCCGTCGAACCAGATATTGGGCCGCTGCGCGCGGGGAATCGAAGGATATGGAGGACCGATTGCTCAGGGTGATCAACACGCGTGTGACGCGCAGTGTTAAGCGTCGCCAGCGGTGGATGCCGCTCAACTGAGTCCATTGGTCCAGCGCTTGCTCCGCTCCGCGCACCTCCACCAGCCCTTTGCGTCATGCATGCCCCCCGTAACCCCTGTCATCCTCCTGATTTTGAGAGCCCCATGCCACACAAGTTCCTACTTCGACATCGTCTGGTCCGGCGCCTCGACTCACCTGCTGACGTCGTGCTCGTCGCGGGAGTGATCGCAACCGGAAGGACGGTGGCGGTGCGTCAATGGGCTGATGCGGAACCGCGAACCGAAATTCGGGTCCTTGTGAACACACCAGCGCACACAGGCAAGCATGCCTTCGCGCTCGCAATAGCCTCCCTGGCAGTTCGGCTTGAGCAGGACGGGGCCTCAGATATCCGTGACAGTGCGCCCGGCCTGGTCTCGGAAGCGCGCGACAACCCAATCGCAGCACTGCTCGCCGTGCAAGCGCTCACGCACAAGCGCATCGCAATCGCGTTCACGGATCTCGACTGGTGCCCCGCCGACGACTTCATTGAGCAGGCGGCATTGTACCGCGCTGAGATCCCCGGTTTGAAGATCATCGCTATCCTCACAGACCCGCGCCAGATGACAGACGCGGCATTTTCCGCAGGGTTGAGCGTTGACATAATCGAGGACGAGGAGCGTCTATTCACTAACGAGGAAGTAGTGCTCTACGCAGAGCAGGAACTCGGATCACTGACCGCCGCTGCTCGGCAGGCGTTGATTAGAGCGACATCCGGGCATCCCATGCTCGTGGGTCGAGCAGTCACCGCTATGCGGGACTCAACTCTTAAGGGCACCCTGACAACGGCCATGTTGCTGGACGCCTGGGATAGACCGATGCTCGACGGATGCGCGGACGTACCTATCTACCGAATGATCGGTACTTGCCTTGCCGCCCCGCGAGTAAGCATTCGCACTGTTCGCGTGGTCGGCGGCGCGCGGGACGCTGACTACGATATACAGCGCATGGTCACCCTCGGCCTCGGGTCAGTCGAGACCAACTCCGGCACCTCAGAGCGCAGCTTCCGATGGAACCCAGCCTGGCGACGTTGGATGCTGCGCTCCTCCGGCATCGTCGAGGGTACAGCGTCGATCCGGCCCCTGACCCAGGCCCTCGCAAATGCCGCAAGTATCATCGGCGACACCGGACTTGAGGTCGCAGCGCATGTGAGTGGTGCAGACTACGAGCAAGCGGAGGCGGCATTACGGGATTGCTTCTGGGAAGCCACCGGGTCCCGCGACCTCGAGACCTGGTTGCCGGTGGCGAACGCACCGTTGGACGGCATAGCTAGCTTTCCCCTGCTTCGTATGATCCGTCGAATCGTCCGTTTCCGGATGGACTCGGTGAACCGGCAACTACGGTCTGAGATGACGAATGAGGCGCGCCACATTCTCGCCGTCCGCAACAATGACCCGCACGACCGTCTCACCCACCTCACGCTAGCCGCTCACGCGTTCATGCTCGCGGGAGACACCAAAAGCGCTGCCGACATCATGAAAAGAAGCATAGTGCTCCGTTCAGATATGGAGCGTGTGTTGCTCGATGCTGAGCCGCTGCTGGAAGCCAGCCGCCTGCTCCTGACAGCAGAACAGGCGCTGATGCTCGGGGAACCGGGATACGCTCAAACCTACGCAAACCAAGCGGCTTCTAATGCACGCAGTTCCGCCACACCTGTTGCCGATACCCGTGCCGCGTACGCGAGCCTGCTCACGGCCCACCTCAGGTCTCTGGCTGGCATACCGCTGTCAGTCTCGGAGCGGCAAACACACGCTGAGATCGCCGCGTTGCCAGTTAGTTCACTGGCTCAGGCCTACTCCGTAGCGGTAACACTCTGGCAGCGCGTAGATCGGGACGATTTCGAAGGCGTTCGCGGCCTTCTTGCACATCTGCAAGTTTCACGGGTTCCGACCCCACCCACGCTTTGGCTGACCACCGTAGCCCTTGCCGGATTAATCGAACCGGCTCCCGCATTGCAGTACAGAACTAACGGATTTGGTTTCCCTGGCGAGTTACCGGGGGTCGCCGAGCTCGGGCTATGTACTAGTGCGGGCTCGCGAGACCTCGCGTGGGCGGTGGAGACCCTGGAACACGACTCGGACTGGATCGACTCCTCTAACTCGCTCGACCTGTCTTTGTTGTCGACTCCTCGAGCGAGGCACGCAGCACTTCTCGCGCAATCGGTTCACGCGCTCCGATCCGGCTCACTTCGCTTCTGCCTTGCACTCCTTGCGCAGGCCTACGACGTGTGCGGTGGCAGACTGGCGCCCCTGGTGCTGGCGTCGTGTCCCGTTGAGGAACGCACAACGCTGGCCCGTGTGGCAGCCGACGCCGAGATGACAGCGGTCAGCGAACATGTTCTCCGGGCGTTGCGCTACCCCGAGAAGCCGGTCGACGGACGTAGCCCGACCGAGCGGCTCTCCCGCCGGGAACGAGAGCTCTTATCTTGCCTACGACATAACCTCACAATCTCCGAGATCGCCGATAACCTTCAACTTTCTGTTTCCACGGTGAAATTCCACCGATCGAATCTTTACAAGAAGCTGGGTGTCTCATCGCGCGACGAGGCGCTAGCCGCAGCCGGGGACCTATTTACCTAATACGCTCATAGGAAAGAACTTCAAACGCCTATCACAAGATCAAAGAACCCTACCTTGTCAAATGTTGGGTTTGGTAGACCCTGATGGACGTCCCACCTGAGCCTCGGTCGCATTGACACCTGTCAATGTCATAGGTGCTCGATACGCTCGTTTACGAGGCTTATCCCTGCCGGAGGGGAGCACGAACAGACGGAGCAGTCAATGTACATCAGAAGCGTCACAGTCGAGAATGTGAAGAGCTTTCGCGAGAAACATCGGTTCGAGCTGAAGCCGGGGGTGAACTTCTTCGTCGGTGACAACAACAGCGGGAAATCGACGGTGCTCGAAGCTCTCCTCTTCATGTTCGAGGGGCCTTCCACGACGAAGTGGACGCCCGAGAAGTTCTACTGCGCTGACGCGACTGGGCCAACAAGGGTCGAGGTCGACATCGCCGAGGACGTTGACGACCTGGTCACACAGGAGAAGTTCAAGGTACTCAAAGACTTCGTGTTTGACGACGCCGGGCAACGAGTGCTCCGCCTGGAACGCAGCAGCGAGTCCCGCACTGTTGTGCAGGGCGGCAAAGGCAAGAAAGTCGATGTGAAGGCAGTGTGCTTCTGGCACCCAGAGCGCCAGCAGTTCGAGAACGTCACCGGCATCGACGCCAAGGTCAAGGCGATCTTCGACTTCGAGGCGGTCTGGGCTGATGCTCAACCTGGCGACCACATCGACTTCGCGAACACGAAGACTCTCGGACGCCTGCTCGACTCGTCGTTCAAGCGCTTCATCGAGACGGACCGCTGGAAGGCTCTTGCTGACGCGCACGAGAAGGCGTTCTCCCTCGATGAGGAAGACTCGTTCCTCGCAGAGACGAAGACACTCGCGACCGGCATAAAGGCTCTCGTCGACGAGCAGTACGGGCAGGCCGACTACCGCTTTGACTTCGGGCTCCCGGACGCAGCCGTGTTCATGAAGCAAGGCCGCCTGCACGTCGACGACGGCGCGGGCGAGACCCCGGTCGACGGCAAGGGAACCGGTATGCAGCGGGCGATCGCCCTGGGGATCATCCAGCTCTACGCTCGATCATCGGCGCTCACCGACGAGAGCAACCCGACTCCTCTCGTGCTGATGCTTGACGAACCCGAGACCTGGCTGCATCCGAGCGCGCAGCTCAAGCTCGGAGAGGCCCTCAGCAAGATCGGCGAGCAAGAACAGGTCTTCATCATCACGCACTCGCCCTACCTGATCAGAAAGTTCGACCCGAAGAGCCATTTGCTCACTGTCCTGGCAGGGCAGGGGGAAGGACGTCGCGTCGACCGCTCAACCACGTTCGGGCTCTTCGGGATGGGAGAGCCCACCTGGGGAGAGATCAACTACCGCGCGTTCGAGGTGTGCAGCAATGACTTCCACAATGAGCTCTACGGCCACGTCCAGCGCCACATCGAAGCGCAGAAGGCAGACGGCAGATTCGCCAAGGAGGAGGAAGTAGACGCTTTCTTGGTAGGCGAAGGCATCGCACAGACGAAGACCTGGGTACGGACTTCATCTTTCAGCTATCAGGCTACGCTCCCGGTATACGTGCGCAACTCGATTCATCACCCTGAGAACGTGTTGAACGCCGCAGTCACCATCAACGAGCTGAGCGAATCGACGAAGAATCTCGTAGGTGTCGTCGAGAAGATCAACGCCCTCCCCTGAGCCACGAGCAAGGGAACGACGCCCACGACACAGGTTGCCTCTGTAGCGAGTGGCACCTGTCCCACAATCCGTGTTTGGTCGAGGAACAGTGACGCGCCCGCGAGCGGTGGAATCAAAGCGGTGCTTAGTCGGAGTCACCGCCGTCGGAGAACTCCGCCATGACGTTGCCGACCAGCTCCGGCACGTCGATCGCATCCGGTGCTGGGCGCTTCCGGCCCTCACTGTAGGCCAGCCGCGCCGCCGCGAGGTCAGCGAGACGCACTGCTTGGATCACGATCACCCGCCGGAGCCCCGCCGACACTTCGCCTCGCTCATGCGCGACAGCGGCGACGCGCGCCAGCGTCTCCGCGCGTCGAGCGATTCTGACATCCGGGTGCTCGCGGTCCTCACGCATGTCGTCCGGCACGAGGTTGAACTTGTACGACGACGGCAGCTCGATGAGAGGAGAGACAGGCGGGATCTTCTCGTTCAGGATCGCCTTGTACTTCGAGTTCCTGATCGCCTGGACGTAGGCCGAGTACTCGAGCGCGTCCACCTGCGCGCGCCGTTCTTTGGCTGGTATCTGCCGCAGGTGCTCAACCGGATACAGTTCCATCTCCGCGACCTCGAAAGGATCAAGGATGCGATAGGCGAGCGTGTCCGAGCGCTGGCCGCGCAAATGTCGACCGATGCGAGTCGCGAAGTCCTCCGTCGTCTGACCGACGTAGATCGGTTCACCGTCGTAGTCGTAGAAAGCGTACGCGCCGATGCACTTGCCGAGCTTCACTCCACTAGCCAGATCGACTGTGTCCAGTGCCTCTGACAACAGCTCGCGGAATCCCTGCACGAACCGCGTCGGCATCGACTTCTTCGTCGGAGGCTTTCGATCCGGCTCGTTGTAGCTCGCAATGCCCCGGCTACCCATGAGCGTTCACCCGTGCTTCTGATGTCTGCGCCGCCAGGGTTCCACGAACCAAAGGCATCAGGTAGTTCTCCGCCAACCAAGAGACCGCCGGCACGGCGACCGCATCGCCGAACCCAAACAGCGCCTGGTTGTTCCGAGCAGCGCTCAGATCGTAGTCGCCAGCACCCATGAGCCGCGCGTATTCGCGCGGCGTCATCCAACGCACTTGCAGCCGCTTGTTGCCGAGGCGGACCACGGCCTGCTTCGATGACCCGCCACGGGCAGTACGCAAGCAGCCGGAGATGTCATCGGCTCGAACCTCCCACACGGCGACACCATTGCGGGTTCGGCGGTATGCAGTTCGGTACTTCACCCCTCCACTGCGCTTGAGCGCCATCACCCGATCGCGCTGTGTCGGCGAGAGCGACATGGTGAACGCCTCGGTTCGCTCCGCGTCCCACCAACGCTCGTCGTCGAGGGCCAGGTCTTCCACGAACTCACCCAGGCCTTCGGTCTTCGGAGCGGGAGGCCTGGGCAGCTTCGCGCGATGGGTGCGCAGGCTCTTATCCCCGTAGACCCACTGGAGCCAGTCTGGCCGAAGCTCGGAGTTCGGCTCGGCCACGTCCTCGGGTGGGTTCTGTGCGCCAACGAGGAACAGTCTCGGGCGGGACTGCGGTAGGAATCGGCGCGCGTCGATGGCGAGCACGTCCACCGAATACCCGAGATCGTTGAACTCCTTGATCGCCGCAGTGAGGTCATCGCCGCCATGGGATGTTGCCAGTCCCACTACGTTCTCCAGCACCACGGCCTCGGGGCGGTCATCTCCCAGCTCCCTGAGCAACTTGGTGAAATGCCAGAAGGTACCGGACTGCGTTCCGGCCAGACCTGCGCGAGTACCCGCGAGTGAGAGGTCAGTACAGGGAGACGACGCCCAGGCAAGGTCGGCATCACGGGGAAGATCCTCAGCCTTCACCTTGCCGATGTCTCCGAGGACGAAGGCATGCTCGGGCGACTCGCCGAACTGCGCGTCGTACATCGCCTTCTTGTCGGGCTCGTAGTCGTTCGCCCACGCGACGCGGAAACCCGCGTCTTCAAGACCCATGCGAGCCAGGCCGATCCCCGCGAAGAACTCCAATACCCGAGGTCGGGCAGCGCTGATCGACGTGACATTTCCCATGCGGTCATCCTACTGGTGCCCTCCGTCAAAGCCGGTAGCTACGTCGCGTTCGTAAGGCACCGGCATGGCCGGTGCCGGGAGGCTCCTTGAGAGTGGCGGCGCGGCGTAAGAGCGTTGATTCATTGAGCACGACACCCTGCCGTGTCGCCGCTCTCCACGACAAGAGGAGAGCACTATGACCATGATCACTGCTATCGACACGACGCCCCGCATCTGGGTAGGTTGCTTGGCTTGCTACAACAACGGCAACCTCACCGGCGAGTGGTTCGACGCCATCGAGGGCGACGACATCACGCTCGGCGATGTGCACGGCGGCGCGCAGTATGTCAGCCCAGGCTGCGAAGAACTCTGGGTGCTCGATCACGAGAACCTGCCGCTCAAAGGCGAGTGTTCGCCCCACGACGCAGCGCAGGTCGCCCTCGTCGTCGAAGAGGTCCACGAGAGCGACCGCGAGGCGTTCATCGCGTGGGCGCTCAGCGGCGACCAAATCGAAGACGGCGATGGACTGCCAAGCACGAGCGATTTCGAGGAGCGATACTGCGGCACCTGGGCATCGTTCCGAGAATTTGCGGAGAACCTCGCCGACGACATCGCCCTGCTCGACGGTATCCCCGACGAGATCGCCCGCTACTTCGATTGGCAGTCGTGGACTCGAGACCTCGCATTCGACTACACGACGTGCAACATCGACAGTGGCGTCTACGTGTTCAGGTCAATATGAACGACGATTTCGACCCCTGGCACAGCTACTGCCTCAACGAGACCCATGCCGGGCCGTGGCCGTGCAGGCCGGAGTGGTTCTTCGAGCCTGACCTCGGCGCGTTCAAGTCCTACGTCTGCCCCGAGCACGGGCCTGTGTCCATGCGCGTCATTGTCTCCGTTGGCTGACGAAAGTGCTGGGATCAAGACCCGGGCCGGGGCCTTATGCGTCAGACTTTCCGCTACGCCGCTTGACTGGGTTCGCATCTGCCGGTGCATCGCGTTGCTCGGGCAATTCGTCGCGCAGCTCGCCATTCAAGAGCGCGACCGGATCGACACCCAGGATACGAGCCAGCTCGTCAAGCGTGTCCACGGTGACGTTGAACTCGGAGCGCTCCAGCCCCGCGATGTACCGCGTCGTGAGGCCGACACGGTGAGCTAGCCGTTCTTGCGACAGCCCCCAGTGATTGCGCTGCGCCCGCAAGGCGGTGCCGATCCTGGTCTTGAGTGAATCCTGCTCCATCCTCTCAAGCGTGTCTGCTAGCACACTCGCGTTCCATGCTGTTATACGTACCGGCACTTACAGGTGCTACTAGACTCGATTGATAGACGAGCGGACTTGACGCTCATCTGGACAGAGCCGGGAGCACCCGCCCGAGCGCTTCGCCAGCGCCGGATACCTTCGCCCCGACCGGCCCGGCCTGTCGGCGATCACACCACAACCAGAGGAGATGAGGCCACCAGATGAGTGCCACGACCATACGACCACTGACCACTGCCATAGCACTGAGCACAACCGCGCTGCTGATGCTCACCGGCTGCTCCGGGAACGGCGGCAGCACCGCCTCCGGCACTTACTACGGCGAGAGAGGGAGCAACGGCGACCCCGCAGTGATCACCGTTGACGGCAACACAGTGACCTGGGGCGAGTTCACCTGCGACAACGTCAGCGGGATCGACATGGAAGACTCCGACACCAGTATCGGCACTCTGGACAAGACGCGAACCACCGTCGCTTGGACTCAGGAAGGCACCTATTACAACACCGACCCGTTCACCGAGTCCGAAGACGGATCAGTGATCACCATGGGCGGCGGCACCTATTCACAGGCTGGCAGTGACACCGGTGACGCGATTCTCGCCGAGCGCGAGCAAGAGTGCGCTGACCGGGCCGAAGCCCAGGAGAAGCGTGATACGGCTCAGGCTGAGCAGGAAGATGCCGACGCGAGGATGAAGCCCGCATTCGACAAGACGCTCGAGGCGCTGTTCGAAGCAGCCGAGTCGGGAAATTTCTCAGACGCCGAAGCGATCTTTGAGCAGAACGGCACCACCGTGGACGAGTTCGCTGCGTACCTATCCCGGAACTACAACGGATTCGACGCGAATGAACTGTTCGGCATGTTGCAGTACAGCCCAGACGAGGCGCGCATGATGCTCGAAGAATCGAGCCAGTAAGAATTCCCCAACTCAGAACCCCGAGCGTTCACGCGCTCGGGGTTCTGTTGTTCCACCGACCGCCCGCCGAGCCGTCACCAACCCCTGAGCGCATCAGCGAGCTTACGAGCGCCGAGCCAGACCAGCCAGCCGAACCCGGCGATGCCACCGAGCGCACCGAGCGCGATGAACAGCTTCTGCCACCACAGTCCGGCTGCCGCGAACGAGTCCCACGCCCAGCCGAGCAACGGACCGATGCCGAGCGCGTGGAACGCGCCCAGCGTGAGCCCGCCCAGCACAAGCATCACCACTGCGAGCGGGAGCAACGCGAGGCCCAACCGTCCCGCCGCAGTCCACGTCACCCGCGCCGAGAGCGCCTCCACGCGGCTCCCTGCCGCACTGACTGCCCGCACGACACCCTCGGCCTCGCCGATGATGCGTTCTGCCCGCACAGCGGCTTCTGCGGCCTGAGCGGCACCGAGAGAAGCGACGCGGTTCTCAAGCTCGCCGAGCCGGTCATCAACGGTCTTGGCAAGCCGCGCATCAAGAACGCGCACCGCGTGAGCCGCGAGCTTCTCAGGATCGATCACGATGCGGCCTCGGTTGTTCACCGCCGCCGCAAGATCATCCGCCGAACTGCTCATCGTCTCGATCTGCCTCCTGATCCCCTGCATCATCGAATACGAGGAGAGGTCGGATTGCTTCACGCTTTCGCCGCTGGGCAGCTTCACGGTCTTTGACGTGCTGAGCGTCTCCGCCATGCTGGCGAGGGTCTTCTCGATCTCGCTCAGCCGCTTCCTCGTCTCGTCGTCGGACTGCGTCGAGACGGGCTCGCGCTGCTGCGAGGTCAACCGGGTCAGTCTCGTGTCCTGCTGCTCGTCCATCACCTTCACGAACCCGGTCAGGTCGGAGACGGTCTTCGTCAGCGTTGTGAGCTGCTGCTCGACGGCGTGCACCGTCGAGGTCAACGCTTCCAGCGTCTCCGTAGTCTGCTGCTGTTCGTCGGCCTGCTTGATCTGGTCGAGCACCCCCATGAGAGGCTCCCTTCTGTGCGTGGTAGTCGAAAATCTGCTGGGCACCCTCGGCAGTGAACTCGGGAGTGAGTCTCGAAGCCTTTTTGCGTCCGAACCTGCCGTTGTCGGCACGACGCATCTTGTACGTCCAACCGTCGCGGTGCGTCACCGCGAGCGTGACCCCGTGCTCGGCGAGCACCTGCTCGAACCCGGCACGGTCTACCGAGCGCGAGTCGGTGAGCGCTTCGAGTACCTTGTCGCCGAGCACCTGCTCGAACCCGCCGTCGGTGAACTGCTCGCGGCGCTGTTCCCAGTCGGGCTTGGGCCGCTCGGGATCGGGCAGCACGCGCAGGCCTTCCTCGGCCATCAGCTCGTCGTTCAGCTGACGGAGCCCGTGCTTCCAGCTCGTGTACCTCTGCAAGCTCTTGCCGGTGAGGTTGTCGTGGTTAATGACGAGGATGTGCGCGTGCGCGTGGCCACCGGCGGAGTCGGCGTGGACTACCACGAGGTAGTCAGCACTGTGCATTCGTTCAGTGAGCTTCACCGCGACATCGCGTACACGGTCGAGGTCGGCCTGATCGGTCACGTCGAACTCGTCCGGGTGGAACGCCAGCACGTAGTTGTACAGCGCATTCTTGCGCCCGTGGGCGCGCGCGAGTCGCTCGGCACGCACGGCGAACTGCTCGGGAGTGGTGCCCCCGTCGGCCATGCTGAGCGCGAACGACGCGGCGCGATTCACACCGTCGCGCTGACCCTGCTTCGTGCCGTAGCAGACGTACACGACGCTCGCCTCGGGCGTCGTCGAGGGCTGGGCGGTGATCGTGCTCATGTCGCCGTCCGATCACCGAGCGATGCCCGCACCTCGTCAACCGCACCGAGCACGCTCATGAGGAGGGCGTCGTCTACCGCCGAGCCGTCGCGCCTGGTCTGGTTGAGGTTCACGCCCACCCGCCTGAGCTGCTCGACGGCGCGGGCAAGCTCGGGCTGGGGCGGCACGGCGACGCTGGCGAGCTTCTCGACCTCTCCGCGCCGAGAATCGAGGGCATCGAGCATCACTGCCCTGCCCCACGCGCTCGGCTTCACGCCGAGAGCACGGGCACGGTCGCGGATCGCTGCGCGCTCGAGAACCGTGAATCGCACGTCCAGCGATACGTCACGACGTGTACGCTGCTCGAGAAGCTCCACCGCATCGCCCGGAACGACGGTCGATGCGCTGTCGCTGCGGCTGCGCGGACGGTCGGGAACACCGCCCACCGCTTCGCCGCGTCCAGCATCCGTGCGAGCCTCGGAGCCACTGCTGCGCAGCGTCTCACTCACCCGGATACTAGACAGGCCAGCAGGGTACTTGTCCGACAAATCGCTTCGCGATCCGTCTCCCAAGTACCGGCTGGCCTCGTCCTCGCACCCGTTGGGTGCTGCGGGCGAGGGTGCCCCCGGCGCACTCTCGTGCTCCGGGGAAGTCGGCATGCTCACTGCCATGAGACGCTCACCTCCTCACCGTGATCGTCATCACGCGATGCGTGCTGATCGGGCACGGTCGAAGCCGGGGTGACCGACTTCTTCGCCCGACTCGACCGCATTGCCTTCTCGTCGGCGAGAGCGCCACGAGCCTTGCTCGCGAGCTTCTCGTACAGGTCGGCGTTCTGCTCGCGCAGGAGCGAGACGACCTTCTCGTCGATGCGGCGCTGCTCGGCAGCGGCAGCACGCTTGAGCTTCACGATCCTCTCGGCGGCGCGCTTGCGCTCGGCCTCGATCAGCTCGTCGAGAGTGCTCATGGTCGGATTCGTCATGGTGTTCTTCTCCTTCGTGTCGGTTCAGTACGGAAGCCGGTGGACATCCGTGGGGTGATCGCCGGGTGCCATCGCGCGCATCCGGTCGAGGTACGGGGCGAGCATGTCGAGCGGGAGCATCTGCGACGCCCGCTCAGGACGGCGGGCGTTGTCCCAGTCGCCGCGAGACACGGTGCCGAGACCCCACTGGCCGAGCCAGGTGAGCTTCTCGGCGACCGTGCGGTCACGGTTTGCGAGCCACGGAATCTCGATGACTCCCTGCCGGTGCGCGATCACGAGCGACATGAGCACCGCGCGCTGGGGCGTGACGATGCGACGGCCCTTGCCGTAGGCGAACCTCAGGTGCCACTCATGCCACTCGGCGACGGTGCGCAGGCAGCCGGTCTTCGCCATCTCACGCGCGATGCCGCGTGCGCGCAGGGCGTCATCCACCGTCGGCCAAGGCTCGGTGCCGAACGTCGCCATCTCGTGCTCGGTGCCGTCGGGCAGCGGCACCAGCTCGGCGGTCATCGACGCCATCACCGGGGAGCGCTTGAGGTCGTAGTCAAGGCTCACCGAGCGGTCGATGCGGCTAGGGATGAAGTCGCGGCGGTCGTCGCGACGGCTCAGCTCCTGGAAGCTCGGGAACCTCGTGTACCCGTTGGGCACGCGACCATCCCGGGTGACAACGGCGCGCAGCAGGTACTCGCGGTCTTCAGCACTGTCGGGCACGATCCCCTTGGGAGCCTTGAGCCCGTTGTGAGCACAGACACCACCGAGGTCTTGCGACACGTTGCCGCGAGTGGTGAAGTTCACCAGGTCGTCCTGAGCGTGCTTCGGCTCCCAGATCGACGGGTCGCCGGTGAGCGCGAGACGCGCATCCCGCAACATGTCGGCCAGCCCGTACAGGTCGAGAACTTCCACCTCATGAGCGAGCACGTCGGTGATGAAGCCATCGGTTGTGACACTGTAGACGTTGCCGCCCAGCTCGGTGATCTGGTTCAGCGCGGCGTGCAACTGGGCGCGGACGAACGACGTGGTGAATGCGGCATGATACGGACTCGTGATCGCCGAGCCGCCCACATCGCCGTACTCCTGCAACCTGGCATCCCACGAGTGCTGCTCGGCAACATCCTGCGCGGTCTTGCCGTACACCGAGTTCACGCCGGTCTTGAGCGTGCCCTCCTCAATGCTGCCCTTGCCGAACACGCGCTTGGCAGTGTTTCGGTCGTCGATGAGCTGCCTGACACCGTGACGCAGCACCCGGCTCGGCTCGCCGTCAGCGGTCTTCAGAACGCGCCCCGCATAACCGATCTGGCAGAAGACCTCAGCGCCGAGCCGGAGCGCGAGCCACAGCTCAGGACCACATACCCAAGTGCCAGCTACACCCTCGCTCGTGCTCGGGTAGATGAGCGTGCCGTCTGCGATGATCGGGAGCGTAGGAAATGCCACGGTGCGGGGGAACGTGAAGCTCACGAACGCGACCACAGGACTGTCCGGCGTCGGCACGTCATCCTGGGTGAGCCAGCGCTCGTGGAACACCTCGTCGATAGCCCCGGCCTCCCAGTCGACGTCGAGCACGCTCGCCATCGCGGTCGGATACGCGTTCTGGGCATCGATGTCCACCGTCGGCACCGGGTAGTAACCCGGAGCCGGGCACGAGTTGAGCCCGCCGTGGTAGCCGCGGGCACAGGAGGTCATGAACTGATCCGCCGCGCCGTCAATGGGTTCCCGCCCACGCTGGGCGTAGAAGCTGAGCTTGTCGTCTTCGACGACCACCTCGAAGCCCTCCACTTCCTCAGGCTTGAGACCAGCAAACAAGCGACGGAAATCCTTGGCGCTGCCCACGCCGAGGTACTCACTGCCGGAGGCGACCAGAGCAGCGGCGGCACCACCGCTCAACGTGATCGGCGGCACCACACCGTCGTCCCAGACACGGGCGAGATACTCGACAACGATGTCCGCGTCGTTCATGCCGTACTCGAGAAATTCGTCGAGATGGTGCTCGCGGTACTCGGTCATGCGCGAGATCCAGGTTCCGGGCACGTCGATCTTCGGTACTCCGCAGGCGTCGCCGAGGTCGGCGAGCCTCTGCTTGCCCGCGGGAGCGTGGGCCATCGTGTCGCGCACGGAGACGCTGAGCGACTGCCACCACCAGTGATTCCGGTCACCGCGTTGCATCCTGAACGGCAGCAGCGTCACGAGGCCTCCGGCAGCGGAAGTCAGACGGGTGAGGTGGTCGAGGTCGCGGGCGCGCCCATCGATGCGGAACGCGGTCAGGTCGGCAGCACCGTAGTGGCAGGCGAGCACGATAGGAACCCGCAGCTTCGCGAGCTTCTCCACACGCTCGGCATAGTCATCAGACCAGAACGCCGAGCGCGCGACGCCGCGCGGCCCGACTTCATCGGGCACCAGCGGCGATTCCCACAGCTTCGCGGCACGCACCACCTCCCACAACGCCGTCAGCAGAGAGACGCGGTTGCCCGAGCCGAGTTCCGGCAGGATCGCGACTTGAACCATCAACGATGAGTCGAGCGGGTCGGGAACGCTGAACTGGTACGAGTCGATGACGCGCACGCCGCCCGTCGTCGTGAACTCGGTGTCAAACCCGACGACGAGACCGGCGCGGCCAGTGCCCATCGCCCGCACCGAGGGGAGGTCACCGAACGCGATCTGCGGGGCAACCGCAGGAGCCTGCGCCGAGCCGGTCGCGGCCACCGACACAGCGCCCGCGACGGGCTCATCGGCGGCGCGGTCACACGGTCGTAACTCGGGGCTCCCCATAGGGGCTAATGACCGTGCCCGTTTTGCCGCATGATTCCGCGGATTCTGAGGGGCGTTAGACTCCGACAGTCGCTGACTGTCGGAGTCATCGACCGCCCCGGACGGCACCGCGACGCTCGCGGCGGCCACAGGCACGACCGCGCCCCGCGCCACCGCAGCAGAGGGCCGCGCCCCCGTCGCAGTGACGCGCGGCACGCGCCGGACGAGCACCTCGAACGCGGGTGCTGAGCCGTCAGCGCGCACGCCATCGGCAATGGTGTGCGACGCCCAACCGGGCGCTGCCGCGCTCATCGCGCACCGCCGAGGATCGCGGCGAGCTGCTCCCGCTGCTCGTCGGTCAGGCGCGGCGCGGCGGCAACCACGCGGGCGACGGCGGTGCTCGTCTTGCTGGTGGCGGCTGCTTCCTGCGGTTCCACCGGGCGCGCGCGAAGGTACTCCCTCACATCGCTGGCTCGGAACCGCAAGCCGTTGACAGTCTCAACGGCGGGCAGCACACCGCGACCATGCAGTCCGGTCGCCGACCAACGACGAACGGTGCGCTCGCTCTTCGCAGCGAGCGACGCAACATCGGCAAGAGTCAGCTCGTACTGATCGCGCCGAGCGTGCTCAATAATCTCAGTGGTGTCGTGGAGCACGACAAACTCACCCCTTCAGGGATGAGTTCTCGCCTTGAGTTAGGTCTTACGCTTCGTTATAAGGCTGCCGATTATCAAACTCGTCATGTGCTTCGGTGAAAGTCGGTGACCTTGGAAAGTCTGCCCTCAAACGGCAGCACGAGATTTGCAATCCAAGGGCGCAATCACTCAGGCGCGATGTGTTTAGTTACCGCGACTAAGCCTACACCCCCTTGTCAAGTCTTGGCAAACCTGTCTTCAGAGCCACGCCAGCTTCGCAAGCGTCCAACTGGATGCTGTTCTCTTGCGCAGACGGCGAAGCCGGTGTGCCATTCAAGTACGTTTTTTTCATGACACGCTGGGGGCGGTGGCGTTCGCGATGCTGCTACTCGCGGTGATCAACTCGGACGCCGTCCGGGCAGCGCTCACCTCGATCGTGCAAGGAGCGCTGAGCACGTGAGGCGGCGCGGGCAGCACGGGTACGTGAGCGTGGAGCTTGCGCTCGCGCTGCCCGCGATCGTGCTCGTGCTCGGCCTGAGCCTGGCGGTCATCGCCGCCGGAACCGCGAAGCTGATGGCGATCGACGGCGCCCGTGCAGGGGCGCGTGAGGCGGCGATCGGTGGATCGGCAGACCGGGTCACGGCGGTGGTACGCGAGGTCGCGGGTCCGGGCGCGCGCGCCACCGTCACGGCAGCGGGCGGGACGGTACGAGTAGATGTGAGTGTCCCCGTGTCATCGAGATTCGGAGAGTTCTATGCGAAAGCGCATGCAACGGCTATCCGCGAACCGCGAGGAGGGCGCCGCCACGGTGCTGATGCTCGCGATCGTGGCGGTGGTGCTGGTTCTGATCGGATTCACGGCGCTGCTCGGGACGGCCTCGGCCGCCCGGCACTCAGCCCAGAGCGCCGCCGATCTGGCCGCACTGGCTGCGGCCGAGGTCCACCTATCGCACGGTTCCGCGTGCGCGATCGCGGCTCAGGTGAGTGAGTTGAACGACGCCGAACTGGTGGGTTGTGAGATCCAGGGTGAGTTCGTGGTGGTGCGGGTTCGGGTGCCGGTCGCCGGGATGTGGGCGAGTGCAACCGCCCGCGCCGGTCCCGGCTGAGCTATGCGGTGGTCTCGCGCGAGCCGCGCTTCTTCGAGGTCACAATGAGTGCCGCGGCACCGGCAAGGGCGATGATGAATCCGGCGAGGGAGACCCACAGGATGGTGTTCGAACGCGCGGCGGGTTCGCGCGCGTCGTGGGCGCCCGGCACGGGCTCCGGATCGGTGACGATCGCGCCGGCGGTGGCGTCCATGATGAGATCCTCACCCTGCGTGAACGTCCACTGAACGGTGTTCGTATCGAGCAGCGTGCCGTTGTGGTCCGTCACCGCGCCTGGGAACGCGATCGTATAGACGATGTCGAGGCCGCTGGCATTCGTACCGCCAAACTCGGCGAACTCGTCGTCAGTCAGCTCGCCATGCGCCACAAATGTGTCGCCCTCCCGGGTGACCGAGACGCCCCCGGAGGAGCCCTCGAACTCTTCGATCGCCGTCGCCGGGACGAGTACGGTGATGCCGGTGTAACCATCCGCAGAGTAGGGCTCGGAGGTGCTTCCCTCGGGGAGCTCGTCGGCGATGCCGAAGTCCTGCCAGGCGTCGGCGGGATCGTCGTAGCCGAGGGCCACGGCGACGTCGTCCTGGAGAGCCATCACGATCGTGGCGCTCGCCGTATCTGACTCGGTCACGTCCATGGTGAAGTGCAGGCGCACGCACCCTGAGAGGAGCGCGCCGAGCGCGATCGAGACGAGCACGAGGCGGAGCTTCACGGAGGGCCTTCCGGTTGGGGACCTCCAGAGTACGTGCAGTTGCTGGGAGTCACCTGCACCGCAACTCGTCGAAGCCCACGGAACTCAGCTCCTGGCAGAGTCGCTCCCACTCCTCGGCCCAGCCATCGCGCGGGCGATTGGCAAACTCCTCTCGCGTCCCCTCCACCCGGGCGTTCTGCAGCGCGAAGACCGTTGCTCCGCGCCGCCGTACCTCGTGGGCGATCTCGAGTGCGTGCTCGGCCGGCTTCGAATCGGGGAACACCGTGAGCCGAACCTCGAGGTCGACACCGGTTTCGAGCAGGATGTCCAGAGCCGCCCAGGCGCGCGCGCCGCCGGCCGCCACGCCGGCCACCTGCGCATAATCGCCCGGGAGTGCCTTGATATCAAGCCCCACCCAGTCCGTGAGCAGGGCGAGTTTACGAAGCCGCGTGGGGTAGGCCCCCGCGGTGTGCAGCCCCACGAGGTAGCCTGCGTCGCGCACCTCCGCCATCGCCGCGGCGAGTGCCGGCTGGCGGGTGGCTTCCCCGCCGGTGAAGACCACGGCGTCCAGCAGGCCCTTCCGCTTTGCGAGGAGCGCCTGGACATCGGACCATTCGACGACGCCAGGCATCGAGCAGTCGATCAAGTCCGGGTTGTGGCAGTACTCGCAGTTCCACGGGCACCCCTGGCAGAACACCGTGGCGGCGAGCCGGCCCGGCCAGTCGACCGTAGACAGCGGGACGAGTCCCGCGATCTCAAGATCGCTGGCTGTGGGACGGCGCACACCTGGGTTTCTAGACATGGGCTGCAGCTGCGGCCTCCGTGAAGTTGACGCGTTCCGCATACTCGCCCTTCTTTCCAATGTTGAAGGACTGGACGGGGCGGAAGTAGCCCATGACGCGGGTCCACACCTCGCAGGCGCTGCCGCAGGTCTCGCACTTGACATGCTCCCCGGCGAGATAGCCGTGTGTGGGGCAGATCGAGAACGTGGGCGTGATCGTGATGTAGGGCAGGCGGAAGTTCTCCAGTGACCGCTTCACGATGTTCTTGCACGCCTCGGCCGAGGAGACCTTCTCCGGCATGTAGAGGTGAAGCACGGTGCCGCCCGTGTACTTCGCCTGGAGCTCCTCCTGGCGCTCGAGTGCCTCAAACGGATCGTCCGTGAAGGCAACCGGGAGCTGCGAGGAGTTGGTGTAGTACGGGTTGCGCTCGGTGCCGGCCTGCAGGATGCCGGGGAAGCGCGCGCGGTCCTCCTTTGCAAAGCGGTAGGTGGTGCCTTCTGCTGGCGTGGCCTCGAGGTTGTAGAGGTGGCCGGTCTCCTCCTGGAAGTCCACCATGCGATCGCGCACGTGATCGAGCAGCCGCACCGCGAGCTCGTGGCCTTCGGGAGAGGTGATGTCGTATTCGTCGAGCGAGAAGTTGCGGATCATCTCGTTGACGCCATTCACGCCGATCGTGGAGAAGTGGTTCTCCAGCGTTCCCAGGTAGCGCTTCGTATAGGGGAACAAGCCGTCGTCGATGTGGTGCTGGATCACCACGCGCTTCTTCTCCAGCGTGTCCTTCGCGATCTCCATGAGTTCATCGAGCCGCGTAATCAGGCCCTCAAAGTTGTGCGCGTAGAGGTAGCCGAGCCGTGCGCAGTTGATGGTCACGACGCCGATCGAACCGGTCTGCTCGGCCGAGCCGAAGAGCCCGTTGCCGCGCTTGAGCAGCTCGCGCAGGTCGAGCTGGAGGCGGCAGCACATCGAACGAATCATGCCCGGGTCCAGCTCCGAGTTGATGAAGTTCTGGAAGTAGGGCAGTCCATACTTCGCGGTCATCGCGAAGAGCAGGTTGGCGTTCTCGGACTCCCACTCGAAGTCCTTGGTGATGTTGTAGGTGGGGATTGGGAACGTAAAGACGCGACCGTCCGCGTCGCCGTCGGTCATGACCTCCATGTACGCCCGGTTGATCATGTCCATCTCCACCTGCAGCTCGCCGTAGGTGAAGTCGCAGAGTTCATCGCCGATCAGCGGGTAGGTGTTCTTGAGGTCCTCGGGGCAGTTCCAATCAAACGTGAGGTTCGTGAACGGCGTCTGCGTGCCCCACCGTGAGGGGACGTTGAGGTTGAAGATGAGCTCCTGGATGGCCTGGCGAACCTGCTCATAGGTCATGTTGTCGAGGCGGATGTACGGCGCCATGTAGGTGTCGAAGGAGCTGAATGCCTGCGCGCCCGCCCACTCGTTCTGGAGGGTTCCGAGGAAGTTCACGATCTGCCCGACGGCGCTCGAGAAGTGTTTCGGGGGAGCCGCGGCAATCGCTCCGGGAACCCCGTTGAAGCCCTGCTCGAGGAGCGTGCGCAGTGACCAGCCCGCACAGTAGCCGGCAAACATGTCGAGGTCGTGGATGTGCAGATCGCCCGAGCGGTGCGCCTCGTCGGCGGCGGGGCCGTAGACCTCGGAGAGCCAGTAGTTGGCGATGACCTTGCCCGAAGTGTTGAGGATCATCCCGCCGAGAGAGTAGCCCTGGTTGGCGTTGGCGTTCACGCGCCAATCGGCGCGCGAGAGGTACTCGTTGATCGAGGAGATCGGATCGATCATGGGCTTCGTTGACATGGTGTGCTCCTCAGCTATAGGCAAAACGCGAACGCCACCGAAATTACGCCGTCACCCCATTATCTAGTGGTCGACACGCCGAGTAAACACTAGATGTTGTGGTTTGGTCCTGTTCTGAGGGGGACTGAAGTCCCATCCGTGCTCTGTTCGAAGTGCTCTACTCCCCGACGTGCCTTGGTTTGGATTCCAGGCCAATCGTTCCGGGTGCATCCTGTGACACGCGGTCGGTCACTGGCGTGTCTGGACGGAGTCTCGCTGTACCAGGGTCGGGGGAATGAGCACGGTCTTGTTGGGGCCGAAGTCTTTCCCGTCCTCGATCGAGTCGATGAGAGTTCTGGCGGCAATGCTTCCCATCTGTGACACGTTCTGGTCGATCGTCGTAACAGCAGGGCGCACCAGCCCTGCCCAAGTGAGATCGTCGTAGGTGAGTAACGATAGTTCGTCGGGAATCTCGACGCCGCCGTCGAGGCAGACGGAGTAGAAGATTTCTCCGACTACCGAGTTCGCGGCGAACACTGCGGTCACCTCGAGATCCTCTATCTTGCTAAGCAGGTCCCGGGCGCCACTCAGGATCTCGGTGCGTGACTCCCCAAGTTCGATCGTCAAGGTTCGGTCTAGTAGAACGGATCGATCCTTGTGCGCCTGCTCGTATCCGAACAGGCGGGCCTGGCCTGTCGTCCACTTCGTATGGTCGATGACGAATGCAATGCGCTCGTGCCCGCGGTCCAGGAGGTGACCAGTCGCGATACGGCCGCCCTCCATGTTGTCGCCGGACACCGCGGAGACTGTGTTCGTGATGATCCTGTCGAGTTGAAGTACCCGGCGGTTCTGGGCGGCGAGAATCTCTACCGCGGCCGACTCGACCGGTGTGATCGCAACTCCCGAGACGCCCTTGGCGATGAGCGAGTGAGCGACTTGTAACTCGACATCAAGCTGACCATGGTTCAAGAAGAGGATCACGCTATAACCGCGTTGCCTCGCAACCTCCTCGAATCCTGTGACGAGCTGTGCGTAGAAGGGATCCTCGAGGGAACTGACGACCAATCCGATCTCCCGACTAACCCCGCTGCGAAGCGAACGGGCGTTGAGGTCAGGGACGTAACCTCTGTGGTTCGCATGGCTGAGGATTCGGTCTCGTGTCATGGCTGCAACGTACCCGCGGCCGCTGAGCGCGCGCGAAACCGTCGAGACTGAGAGCTCCAACTCTTTTGCCAGGTCCTCGATGGTGATTCGTCGATCCATCATGCTCCCCTCTGTGCCGGTCGCTCCTGCTTGAACCTCCGTGCTACGTATCGATCGAACGACGTCAGGCTCGTAATCGAGCGTGGCTCCGCTTCGGCTCGGAGTCGTCGTGAGTAACTCGAGAAGTTGTAGCCGATCGTATGAGAAAGTACGTGCTTGGCTGAGCTTGGGTATCCCTTCTCAAGTGCGGCATCGGCGACCGAGAGGAGGAGTCCCAGTTCCTCCCCCTCCTTGTCGGTAGCGTCCGCTGCGCGCGCGACGAGATGCGGATAGAGATTTGCAACCAGGCCGCAGAATCCGTGATAGCCGACTGTCATCGATGAACGCAGCGAGAAGATCTCTGCGTTTAGTAGCGTCACCGGACTGGATGCCGAGATCGTGGCACGCTGGCCCATTAGTTCCAGATCCTGGCACGCATCTTTCATGAAGGTGAATCGGCCTGACTCTGAAACCAGAGAGAAGCTTGCACCCCCGAGAACCCGCTTGTAAGGGAGCGGAGCCTCGTAAATCCCGAGCGGGCCCGGAACCGCTTCCAGCAGACTCTCCAGCGCATGTGCGAGATCGTCGTCTGTCGCTTCCGGTTCGACGATCTGTGAGGCCAAGAGGACGGTTGCGTCAGCACCTAGATCGGCATGGTGGATGGCCTGATCCTTCAGTTCTCCAGGATTCGACCCTGTGGTACCGACGACGAACCGGGCGCGTCCGTTGATCTGTGTCGCCACGCGCTCAACGATGATGCGTCTCTCCACGCTGTCGAGCTCGAACAGTTCGCCGGAGAGCCCCAAGACCAGGAACCCTTCTACCTTCATCTCGATGTAGAACTCGACGAGGTGAGCCAATGCGCCGAAGTCGATTTCGCCGGTGGGAAGAAAGGGAGTCAGCAGTGGCGGCCACACCTGTGGGCCTGCTGGCGACATGCTCATCTTTGGCCTCGATCTCGCGACCCGGCGTCATGCGACTTCTCAAGGAGATCGACCTGAGTGATGGAGTGCGAGTCTGCTGTGATCCTCAGTGTGTCTACCTCGAACGGAGAGAGGTTCACGCTGTGCCGATTCCCTCCGATGAGGGGCCCGCTCAACACGCTCTCTGCGGGTGATGGAAAGTTGTTGACGGTGCGGATGATCAGGTCCCTTTCGCTCTCCTCGGCAATCTTGACCGTTGTGATTTCGACAGGTGTCTCGTGGCCCTCGGAACTGCAGTCCAGATAGCCAGCCCGGAGAGCCAGTGGGCCCTTGTGAAATGACTCAAGTCGGGCGTCCAGTGGCATTCCGAGCTCGCGTGCGATCGCGCCAGCGCGCCGTCCGTGATCGTCCTCCAGCGCAACATGGACCGCATATGTGAACGAGTGCAGGCCTTGATCCTGGAACGAGTAGCGTTCTGTGGGATCCAGTTCCCTGGGGTCATGCCACGCAAATGCGGGGCTGCGGAGAGCAGTGATCCCAATCTCGCCCTCAGTGCAGTCGTAACCGTACTTCGCGTCGGTAATTACCGACGTCACGACGTCGCGTCCGCCTGCCCGGCCCATCGTTGTCACCCACCGCTGGCCGGGGTACTCGCGAGAGTCTGCCGGCCTCTCGATGTACCCGTACTGGAGCTGGTAGCGGGCGCTTCTGGACGAGACGCCGAGTGGCACCCTTAGTTTCAGTACGGAGAGCGGCTCCCTCCAGTCGAGAATGACGTCAACCTGGAGATGATCGCTGCCCGCGGTGAGTCGGAAAGTCTCGCTCATCCTCGACGAGCCGAAACTGCTGTCGACTCGAACGGCTGCACGCAGTGGGCCATTCTCTACAACAGTTACCGAGTTAACGGTGAAACTTGCCCCCGGTGCGACATAGGAGCGGACGCCGTGTCCCCATGTGTCCGAGGTGTCACGAGTCACGACAGTGTGGGCCCGATCGCTGGGTACGCGAAGGCGGTGTCCGCTCCGGAGATTGACGAACTCAGAGATCCAGCCCGTCGCGGAGTCAATCTCGATCTCGATTATCCCGTTAGTGAGGCTGGCATGTTTCTCGGCGATGTGACCGACGAGACGCTGCGGTGGTTCGGTGCCAAGTGTCACCTGTGCTGGGAGGTCGGCGCTGGGTGGCCTTTCATGAGCGAGGGCCTTGTGATCGGCCGCTTCGACAGAGTAGACGGCGTAGCCGAGCCCCGGAACCGTGGCTCGAAACCCGATTCGGCGGCGGCTGAGACCACGCGAATCGACGGCTTCATTGATAGTGGCTTCCGCTTGAATGTACTGGAAGGGCACTCGTGTTCCGGTGCTGTCGCGTAGCGTCCATTCAGCGCTCGGGAACGCGAACTCAATCTCAACGAACCCCTCGACCGTGGTGCAGTGAGGGTTGAAGACGACGATCGGCTGCGTGCCTGCATCGAGCGGTATGTCGATCTTGCTGGCAACCCGCTGGAGCGCCCTGTTAGCGATCATCTGAGCATGGGCGAATGCTGCTCCCAACTGGCGATCTGCGTCCCGGTGTGCAGACTCCAATGACGTGCCTGGGAGCACATCATGGAACTGATTGAACAATAGTAGCTTCCACGCCGCTTCGAGTTCCCGATGGGGATACGGCCACGCGAGTGACCTTGTCGCAATTGAGGAGTAGCGTTCTGCAATGTTCAGCAGGTTCTCTGCTTGCACATGGAGCTTCTTGAAATTGCTCAGAGTCGAGTACGTTCCGACCGCGTGGTGTTGCAGTTCAGAACTCCATGTTGGTAGGTGCGTACTGCTCGCGGCGACTGTGTCGAAGAACTGGCGCGGCGTGGCGAACACGAGCTGACCGAACTCGCCCGTCCGATTCAATCGCGCAATGGACTCGAGATTCTCACGCGTTGGTCCGCCTCCATGGTTGCCGACACCGTAGAACACCATCGAATCGCCTGTCGCCGTGGGCGTGATTGCCTGCGTTGCGTGTTCCATGTGCGTTCTTAGGTCATCGCCGGGACTGCAGTATTCGTGCGGAATCCGATACGCCATGAGTGCTGTTCCGTCGAGCCCCTGCCAGGAGAACAGGGACTGGTCAAGCTCGCTCTCATGTGGTCCAGGGCGGAGGAAGCAGTACGCCTCGATATTCTGCTTCGCGAGAATCTGGGGGAGTGTGGCTGAGTGTCCGAATGAGTCTACGTTGAATGCTACTGAGGCAAGCTGCCCGAAGTGCTGCTCGAGGAAACGCTGTCCGTAGAGTCCATGCCGCACGAACGATTCGAGCGCCGGGAGGTTCGCGTCCGGTTCGACCCACCATCCGCCTGCAAGGCTGATGCGCCCCTCGCTGACGTACGTACGTACCTCCTCGAAGAGTTCAGGGTCACTTTCCCGTAGCCAGTCGAGGAATACCACCTGTTCCACAGTGAAGACGTATGCGGGATCCTCGCTGAGGAGCTGCACCGCAGAACGGAGCGTTGCTCGCACCTCCTGGTACGACTCGGTCCATGGCCACAGCCAGACCGCGTCGAGGTGCGCGTGGCCGATCATGTGGATCCGCGAGTCCGCCGCTTCCATGTCAGAGCCCATCTTGATCGTCAGCAATGGTGTCGATGATCTCGCAGATAATGTGCATCGCGAGCTGGTGCATTTCCTGGATCCGGGCCGTATGACGACTCGGCGATACGATGACGATATCGCACTCCTTCTGTGGTTCTGGGCAGCCGGCGCCCGTGAACAGGATAGTGGTAGCGCCGTTCTTGCGGGCTTGTCGCAATGCCGATATGACGTTCTCGGAGGTGCCACTGGTGCTGAATCCGACGGCTACATCGCCCGACCGTGCGAGCGACTCGATCTGTCGCGCGAACACGTGCTCGACCCCGTAGTCGTTCGCGATGCACGACATGACGGTGGGGTCCGCTGATAGTGCGATCGACGATAGTGGCCGCCTGTCCCGGGAGTAGTGGCCTATGAGCTCGCCCGCGAAGTGTTGGGCCTCCGCCGCACTACCTCCGTTGCCAAACGTGTACACGCACCCTCCTTCCGCCAAGGACTGCCACAGTAAGTCCGCCGCAGCTTCGATTTGGGAGGACTGTTTCGACATCTGGCGGGCGAGTGCAAAATGGTCATCGAGTTGGTGCTTGATCAGATGCGCGATCACGGATCTACTTTCTATCGGTGGAGTGCACTAATTGGCCATCGAGGGAGGGTGCCCGGCGAGGCGCCGCCACGCTACTGCTCCCGCGGAAATTACGCCCGAGTCACGCCCGAAGCCAGTAGATCGGACTTCGGGTGCGTTGCGATCCAGGTACGACAGCAGCGGGCCGTCCGTCTGGATATCGAGCGCGGGGGCCAGTAGTTCGCGCGGGGCTTCTGTCACGCCGCCGCCGACAACGAGCAGTTCGGGTCCGTAGAGATCCAGGGCGGCTCGCAGTAGGCGGCGGAGCATCGACATGGACTCGAGCCAATGTGCGAGTGCTCGTGGTTCTCCTCTGCTCGCGCGAGCCGCGATCTCCGCCGATGTGAGCGTCTCGTGCTCTTGCATGACAGATTGAGGGACCTCGGGTAGCAACATCCTGCTCTGCTCATTGAAACGGCGGGATATCGAGAGCCCGGAGACATACGCTTCCGCGCATCCGCGCAAGCCGCAAGTGCAGGAGCGGCCGTCATAGATGAGCGGTATGTGGCCGAGTTCCGCACCATTACCATTGCGGTCCCCTATCGGGGCGCCGCCGAGTATCACGCCGCTCCCGATGCCCGAGGAGACTGTGACGTACACCAGGTTCTCCACCTTGCCGGGATTGTCCCAGTAGTAGGAAGCCAATGCGCCTGCGGTTGCATCATTATCGAGGTAGGTCGGGAGACCGAACAGTTCATTGAAGAGTTGCGTCAGGGGCACTTTGTCCCAGTCGGGCAGATTGGGCGGGGAGAGCACGAGTCCATTCGCGATGTCGAGCGGGCCGCCGCACGCGATTCCTATCCCGGCGAGATTGCCCGCGACTTCGGGGTCGCGATCCAGTAGTGCCGCACTCATCGATACGAGTGACTCCAGAGCCGCAGGGGCATTCCCGGGATTGGGCGAGCGCATCTCCCTGAGTGCCTGGCCTGAGGAAGTAACAAGGCCAACGGCCAGTTTTGTCGCTCCGACGTCCACTGCGAGCACGGCGCGCCTGCCGGAAGGAGTCTCGCCGTTCGGTGTGGTACCTCTGCGTAACACGGTCACCTCATTTGGGTCTGTGGATGTGGGAACGTTCTCCATAATCTAGCACCATGTTCGCCTGGTATGCCAGCTAGGGTGGAAGAACTTGATGAAATATCAACGCAAGATATCGGTTGACAATCAGATTGTGTCTGATAACGTTCTCAGCATGAGAGTTGAGGCTGAGTGAGTCTCTGACCTCTCCCGCTGCAGAGAAGATGCGGCCGGACACATCCACATCGACGAAGGAGTCCCGAAATGAAACGACCGAAGTTAATGGTGGCGCTGGCCGTCGCTACGCTCGCAGCAGGGGGGCTAGCGGCATGTGCGGGCGACGACGAGCCTGACACCGGTAGCACGAGTGGCGCAGGTAGCACTCCCAGTGAGGGGAGTTCTCCTGAAGAAGAGACCGAGCGTCCGGACTCGCTGAAGGTGGTCTACCGCGAGTCGCCATTTGTGACGGCGGTGATGGAGAGCGCTAAGGCGAGCTTTGTAGCCGAGCATCCTGACGTGGACATCGTGTTTGAACCGATCAACGCCTCTGCGAGCGACTACTTCACCAAGGTTGCGCTCATGAACCAATCGCCGTCGACTGCACCGGATATCATCTATGAAGATGGCTTCAATGTCACCGCGGACGCCAGCGCAGGATATCTCGCTCCTCTTGACGAGTTTGTTGCGGAGTGGGAGGACTGGGGGCAGTTCTCCGAGGTCATCAGGCAGAACGGCACATCAGCTGTAGACGGCAGTGTTTACGCGGTACCGCTAGGTACGGACACTCAGGCCATTTGGTACAACAAGGAAGTCTTCGCACAGGCGGGCCTGCCCGCAGACTGGCAGCCGGAAGACTGGGATGATGTACTCGATGCGGCGGCGGCGATCAGCAGTGCTGTGCCTGATATCGTCCCGTTGAACGTGTACGCGACGAAGGCAAACGGTGAGGCAGCCACCTTGCGTGGAATGCTGAACCTCCTCGCCGGTACTCCGGGTTCTCTCCAGGAGAACCTATTTAATGTCGAGGCGCAGCAGTGGATCGGCGGTTCGCAGGGATTCGAGGACGCCCTTACATTCCTTCAGACCGCGCATCAGGCCGGCTATCTCCCCGCGGACGGAGACATGCAGGATGCGAGCCTCGAGAGTATCGTCGTGGAGCAGTGGGCTCCGAGCGGGAATGTGGGGATGTTCATCGACGGCAGTTGGATCTGGAGCCGTTGGGAAGAGTCGGGCTCGGCTCCTTGGCCGGCCTGGTCGGAGGCTCTGGGCCTCGCGAAGATTCCCACTCGGGACGGACAGGCGCCCGGATTCGCAACGATCTCCGGTGGCTGGACGATCGCGATCGGCGCCAACACTCCCGATCCCGAGCTTGCGTTCGACTTCGTCAAGGCTGCAGCGAGTCAGGAGAATGGGCTCCAGTACGCATTGCTCGCGGGCTCGATCCCGGTAAGGGATGACGTCCTTAGCGATCCGGAGTACCTCGCGAGCAACCCGACTGCTGAGTTCTTTGCGGAGCTCTTGCCCAACACCCATTTCCGTCCAGGACTCGAAGAGTATCCTCAGGTCTCTTCTCTGATCCAGGAGATCATGGAATCGGTGACCGTTGGCGGGCAGGATGTGTCGGCGGCTGCCGAGCGGTACGCAACGCAGCTCGAGCGTATCGTTGGATCCGACGCGGTGAGGTAACGCCAGTCATGAAAGAACAAGCATCCGTGAGGCGCCGCGCCCGCGGCGCCTCACGGAGTGCGCTTCTGCGCGGGCTTCCGTTGCTCCCAGGCACGTTGCTCATGCTGGCGCTCTTCCTACTACCTGTTGTCTGGGCGCTGTACTCGTCTATGACCAACCAGACGCTGTCGGGTGCCAACGCCAGCAACCCGAGCTTCATCGGTCTCCAGAACTATGTCCATCTCTTCACCGATGAACGCACCTGGGCGGCGATGTGGAGAACCCTTCTCTTCGTTGGGTTCTCGGTCATTGGCCAGAATCTCGGCGGCTTCCTGCTTGCGTACTCTAAGCAATCCGCCGCGCGAGTGGTTCAGAAGCTCGTCAACACTATTGTGGTAACAGCGTGGATCATCCCAGAGGTTGTTGTCGGATTCCTGTGGTACACGCTCCTCCGAGGCGACACGTCATCGCTCAACCAGGTTCTCGATTTCTTGGGGTTGCCTACCCAGGACTTCTTGACTACCGCTCCGTTGTTCGCCGTCATCATCATGAACATTTGGCGCGGAATGGCATTCAGCATGCTCATTTACAGCGCTGCCATCCAAGATGTGCCCGAAGAGATGCTCGAAGCTGCGCAGTTGGATGGTGCTAACAGGTACCGAAGAATCATTCACGTCATCATACCGACCATCAACCCGGTCATCGCCACGACAGTCGTGCTGACCACTCTCAACACCCTCGGAGTGTTCGGACTCATATGGGTGACGACTCGAGGAGGTCCAGGGATGCGAAGCGAGACTCTGTCAATCCTGATGTACAACGAAGCCTATGGCACCGGCCTGATCGGATACGGCTCAGCAATTGCAGTCATTCTGCTCGGGATCGGCGTGGTCTTCGCCCTCCTGTACATCCGCATCGCTCGGAGGGGGTCCACCAAGTGATACGCCAGAAGTCGAAGCCTTCGCCTCAGGGTCGCACGAGCGCACACGGGGCGCACGCCACCTACCGTATATCGGTCAACGTCGCGTTGACTGTGGTAGCAGCCGCGTTCGTGTTTCCCATGCTCTGGATGGTCATCGCGGCGTTTGATCCGGGCGCCGGACTGATGCTCAAGGCGCCTGAGAGATGGTCGCTGGACAATTTCCGTGCGATCGCGGATATGCGGACACTGGGTCAGCCACTCGTGAACTCCCTCGTGATTGCGGGAGGGGCATCGGCACTCGTTGTCGCACTGTCCCTCGTCACCGCCTATCCGCTGTCGCGTTTCAAGCTGCGATATGGCAATCCGTACATCTACACGATGCTCTTCGCATCTGCGCTCCCAGTCACCGCGATCATGGTGCCGGTGTACGTGATGTTCGTCCAGTTCAACCTAGTCAATTCGATCACGGGTGTGATTCTCTTCCGCGCCGCCTCGCAGTTACCATACGCGGTGTGGCTGATGAAGAGCTTCATGGACGCGATCCCGGTCGAACTTGAGGAAGCTGCTTGGGTCGATGGAGCATCCCGCTTGCGCAGTGCGTTGACGATCGTCCTGCCGTTGATGGCTCCGGCCACCGCGACGATTTTCGTTGTCAACTTCATTGAAACTTGGGGAAACTTCTTCGTTCCATTTATCCTCCTGCACGAGCAAGCGAAGTTTCCGTTGTCGGTCTCCCTATACTCATTCTTCGGACAATACGGGGAGGTCGTTTATGGTCACCTCGCAGCATTCTCACTCATCTACACCCTGCCATCTATCCTGATCTACTTCCTAATGGCTAAGCCGCTTCAGCAAGGATTCAGGATGGGTGGTGCGGTGAAGACTTGATGCGCGGAGGGTAGGTGCTGCAACTACTCCTACTCGCGTGCATGGGACGATGGACGGGTGAGTAGTGAGGCGGCGCTGAGGATCGTGGAGCGCGGGGCGCTCGACGGCCGGCTCACGCACGTGCGCCACTTCGAGGAACGCGAGGCGCGCTGGGCCGCGTGGCCCCAGTGGGCGGATCCGGACGTGATCCAGGGCTACCGCGCTCTCGGGGTCGGCCGGCCGTGGGAGCACCAGGTGGCCGCGGCAGAGTCGCTGTGGTCCGGCCGGCACACGGTGGTCAGCACGGGTACCGGCTCGGGTAAGTCTCTTCCCGCGTGGCTGAGTGCGATCAGCGCGATCCGGGCCGACGACGTCACCCGCGCCACCCCGTCGTCGGGCTCGATCGCGCAGTACCGCCGGCGCCCTACCGTGCTCTATCTCAGCCCGACTAAAGCGCTCGCCGCCGATCAGCTCACCGGCCTCACGCGACTCCTCGACGCATCCCGGATCGGCTCGGTGCGCGTGGGTACGTGCGATGGCGATACCCCCTTCTCGCAGCGCGACTGGGTGCGCGAGCACGCGGACATCGTGCTCACCAACCCCGATTTCCTGCACATCACGCTTCTGCCCGGCCACCGGTATTGGGAACGTCTGCTGCGCGGGCTCACGTACGTCGTGGTGGACGAAATGCACGCCTACCGTGGCGTGATGGGTGCGCACGTAGCGCACGTGCTGCGGCGCCTGTTGCGGCTTGCACGTGGCCTCGGAGCGGAGCCCACGGTGTACGTCGCCTCGGCCACTACTGCCGATCCCGTGGCGACCACTGCGCGGCTGATTGGCACGCCAGAGGTCACGGCCGTCGCAGAATCCGGTGCACCGCAGGGCGCCCGCACGATCGCGCTTTGGCAGGGCGCCTCGAAGGGCTGGCTCGGCCCGGCGAAGCCGACCGTCGCCGAGGACGACCCGTGGGGAGTTGGGGCTGCGGGCGGCGATGACCCGTGGGGTGCCGCACGGGAGTCCGCACTCGATGGAGGGCCGCGCCGTGCCGCCACCTCCGAGGCCGCACATCTGCTCGCGGACTTCATGGAGGAGGGCGTGCGCAGCCTGGCCTTCGTGCGGGCGCGCGCCTCCGCCGAATACGTCGCGGATCGGACCCGCGAGATTCTGGACGAACGCGGCTCCGAGACGGTGGGCGCCGTCGGCTCGTATCGGGGTGGTTATCTCCCCGAGGAACGGCGCGAGATCGAGGCGGCGCTACGCAGTGGCGAGATACTCGGGCTCGCCACCACGAACGCGCTGGAACTCGGGATCGATGTCTCCGGACTCGACGCCGTGCTGATCGCTGGCTGGCCCGGTTCGCGCGCCTCGCTGTGGCAGCAATCGGGCCGTGCGGGGCGTGCCGGGCAGGAGGGCGTGGCCGTGTTCATCGCCTCCTCGGACCCGCTCGATACCTATCTCGTGCATCACCCGGACGCGCTCTTCGGAGATGTGGAGGCCACGGTTTTCGACCCGGATAACCCGTACGTCCTCGCGCCGCATCTCTGTGCGGCCGCCGCCGAGGCCCCGATCAAGGAGGCCGATCTCGCGCTGTTCGGCCCTGCCTGCGAGGACACGCTCGAACGGCTCGTGGCGATGGACCTGCTGAAGCATCGGCCGACCGGTTGGTACTGGAATCTCGCCAAAGGTCCGCACCCGTACCTGCTCACGGACCTGCGCGGAGCGGGTGGCGAGGTTCAGGTGGTCGAGGCCGCCACGGGCGCAATTCTCGGCACGGTCAACGCCGGGACTGCGGATGCCGCCGTCCACCCGGGCGCCACGTACATTCATCGTGGCGAGGTCTTCGTGGTCGAGGATCTGGCCGACGACGTCGCCCTCGTTCGCCGCGGCGATCCCGGCTATCGCACACGGTCCCAGGGCATGTCATCGGTGCAGGTGATCGAACGGGAGCGCTCCGAGCAGTGGGGGCCGGTGCTGTGGGAGCTCGGCACCGTAGAGGTCACCGAGCAGGTCGTGGGCTACGACCGGTTGCTTCCGCCCGCGATGGAGATTGTGGGGCATTACGCGCTCGAGATGCCCGAGCGCGTGCTGCGGACCACGGCGGTGTGGTGGTCGCTGCCCGAGGAGGCGACCGGCGTGGACCGTTCGATCCTCGGCGGATCGCTACACGCGGCCGAGCACGCCTCGATTGGCGTGCTGCCGCTGCACGCCACCTGCGACCGCTGGGATATCGGAGGACTCTCGATCGCCGATCATCCGGATACGGGCGCGCCCACGGTCTTCGTCTATGACGGCTACCCCGGCGGTGCGGGCTTTGCCGAGCGCGGGTTCGAGAAGGCGCGCGAGTGGCTCGCGGCGGCGCTCGCCGTGATCGAAGAGTGCCCGTGCGAGGACGGCTGCCCCGCCTGCGTGCAATCGCCGAAGTGTGGCAGCAACAACTCTCCGTTGTCGAAGTCCGGCGCCGCTACTGTCCTGCGCGCCGTCCTCGCCGGCGCGCGCCGAGTGGCTTGAATGCGGCCGGGGACGGTGGCTGTGGCCTGGTGTGCGGGTTTCTTGTGCCGTACACGGATATGCGGTTCGCGTCGGGGCATGGACCGTTTATAGG
Source organism: Ruaniaceae bacterium KH17 (assembly GCA_900199505.1). Lineage (GTDB taxonomy): Bacteria > Actinomycetota > Actinomycetes > Actinomycetales > Actinomycetaceae > KH17. The sequence continues at coordinate 31,682 of FZQV01000031.1, forward strand.
GAAGCCGAACGTTCGATCTGGGACGTGCCCTCGTTATCGGGAACCCGAACGTTCAATCCAGGCCCCACCCCAATCATCGGGAACCCGGACGTACACTTTTTGGACATCCCGCTTCCCGATAACCAGGGCGCCCGCCAGATCGAACGTATGGCCGCCCGATAACGCTCGAGCGCCGACTAGCCGCCCCCGGCCGTGGACGATATGCCGCCGCCCAGCGCAGAGAACACGCACCGGGAGACTCCGTGTCATCCCCAGCCTGAACGGCGCCTCGGTGGGAGT
>FZQV01000054.1 GCA_900199505.1 Ruaniaceae bacterium KH17
AACCGGCGTGTGCTGGGATAACGCGATGGCCGAATCGTTCTTCTCAGCGTTGAAGAACGAGCGCGTCCACCGCACCGTCTATGCCACGAAGAAACAGGCCACGCGCGACATCATCGCCTATATCGAGGGCTTCTACAACAGCCGCCGCCGACACTCAGCGCTTGATTACCGCTACCCCAACGACGTCCACTACAGTTACCAGCAGCCAACACAGGCAGCATAAGCAAACCCATCAAAACGCTGTCCGAAATCCACGCAGCAGCCCAATCAGAGTGCGCGCAGGATCGGCTTGTCTTGTTGGTTCGCGCGTGCGGTGCGGAGGAGGTCGGCGAAGTCGGTGGTGGCTTCTGCGACGGTGAGGAAGTTGTCGTACTGCTCGTCGGTCAACTCGGCCGCGAGAGCGTCGACGTCGTAGTGAGTCCACCAGAGGGCGAGTTCGCCCCAGGTCTGGACGAATGCACGCACCGGATACTGCACAGGCGTCGCGTCGTCGCTGGTGATGGGCTTGGGCCGCGGCTTGGGTTTCTTGCCCTTCTTCAACGCATTGGCACGGGCGACAGCGTCTTCGGCGAGAGCATGCATCGTGGCTTCTCGTACCTCGCGCGCGGCGTCGGCGCTTTCACGAATCGCTTGGTAGATCGGATGCACTGGATCGCCTGCTTCGATCCGCTCCAACGCGGCCGCGGCTTCGGCACGCAACGACTCTGGTTGGGCCTGGCTCGCGGCGATGTCTTCGATGTAGCCGATCTTCTCCAGCGTGGTGTGTGAAGCACCTCCGGGGATCATGGCCGCCGCCTGTTCGCGGGCCTTGCCGAGTGGCCCGAGTGACGGGGGTGCAAATTTTGCACCCCCGTCACTCCCGGGCTGATTCTCCGAGCTGAATCGGGTCGCCGCGTCGCGGCGGGCGGCGTCTTCGGCCATGACTTGCTTGATCTCGCGGTAGAGTCCTGCAGCTTCGAGCTGGTTGTAGGGCTTGTGGAGCATGTTGTCGTCCTGCTCGGCGAGGAGCTTGCCGAGACGGTCCGAGAGTCCGCCGCGTACCCACACGTTGACGGTGCGCCAGCCGAGCGTCTTGATCGCTGCCAGACGCCGGGCTCCGCAGACGAGGATGCCGTCGATGGTGATCGTCACGGGTTGGAGGAGGCCGTCGCGGTCGATGGACGCAGCGAGGGTCGCGATATCGCCAAGGTCGGCGCGGTGGCGCTTGCCCACAATGATGGAATCGACGGCACGGTCGAGCTGGACGCCGGTCTGCGGGTCAGTCATCAGCGATCACCGCCGTTGCCCGTTGGTGCAGCGAGCGCGAGGGCGAGGATCAGATCGTCGTCGCGCAGCAGCAACTCCAAGGTCTCGCCGAGCAGGAGCCGCAACAGGATGCCGCGACCGGCACCGGTTGATGCGTAGGCGGGGTGCGGATTCCCCAGCAGCGCCCGCAGCAGTGCGCTCCATGAGCGGCGTGGCAGGTCAAGAAGTACCCGGGCGTGCCGATCCCGACGCAGCGACTCATACGCGGACTGGCGGGTGCCCGCTTTTGTGAGTGCTCCGCAGACGTGTTCGACCGACGCGCGGGCCACATCAGCGGGCCAGTCGAGCAACCCCAGCAGTGCGATGGCGTCCTCTGCCGCTGACGTGGCCAACATGCACGCTTGCGCTGAACCCAGCACGTCGTGCGGCTCGGGTTCGGTGTCGCTCGGCAGGTTGTCCGTGACGTGGAACGCGGGGTGGTAGTCGGAAAGTGCGGTCTCGCGGTCGGAGAATCGTTCGGGATCGTGGAACGCCGAGACGTGCGACCGGCGGGCCTGGTGGACGGAGCAGAGCAGGCCTTGGGCTCGTTCTTCGTAGATGCAGGTGATCCGCACGGCGTGGGTGATGATCGCCCACGGGTCGTTGGCTTCGCGGGTGGAGCGGTTCTGCATCGCGTCGAATGCCGCCGCGACCGCCTCCCAGGTATCGAGGCGGTGCTTGCGCGCCAGGGCCTTGTACTTGTCGGCGGCGAACTCCATCAGATCGCGCGCCACCGGGTCGTGAACCCAGGCGTCCTCACCGCCCGAGTTGAGCCGGTGCAGCAGAGCCCGCAGGCCCTCGCTCGTGGTGAAGTCCTCACGCGAGGATTCGGTGCTGGGGTTGGTGGTTGTGGTCATGGTGTCGGCACCTCCTGGCAGGTAGGTGCGCGCCCGTTCCCACGAACGCGCCTCCGTCCCTGCTGCGAGTGCCGACTGGACCATCACCTGCCACCCTCACCCGATCCCGACCCCAGGCCGCGTCGGGGCCGAGGTCGTCACGCTGCGGCGACCGAACGCCGTGATCGGCGGCAGCCGACGTGCACGATCTCGAGCGGCCTGCATCCCGACCCGCAACGGTGTGCGGGAGCGGCGGGCGAGCTCGGCCTGGAAGTCCAAGCCGCGCCCGGCGACGTTCGCCGAATGGCGGGCCATCAGATCGGTCGGGCGCACCCACTCCACACCTCGGCCACGGGCCATGCCTGCGTGCTGCTTCTGGTTGCGGGCAACCTGCGCGGCGCGGACCGCTTCCGGGGTCGTGGTGGCTTCAACGGCAGGATCGCGGTGCTCGCGCGGCACGGACAGTGCCTCATCTGCCGGAGTCGGCACGATTCGCTGCGGATCGGTGCGTGGGTTGGTGTGCTGCGTGCTGTCGGTGCTCATGGGGTTGTCTCCTCCCGCTGGTCGGCGGACTCAGTGATGTCAGTAGTGAGGTGCGCCGGGGCGAACCATCGGCCCACGGTCGAGGGATGCACGCCGAGCTCACGGGCGATCCGCTTGTTCGACCACCCGGCGTCATGCAGTTCCCACCCCATAGCCCGACGATCCGCAGGATCGAGCGAGTCGGCAGCAGCGGGTTCCGATGTGAGTTCGAGGAGGCTCTCAGCATCGGTGAGCGGCGGCGTCTGACCCGGTTCAGCGCCTGTTGCCACGGCGAGCGCCGGGAGGTCGGGCGCGTTCGGTTCTGAAGCTGGGGCGCGGGTCAGGATGACGGTGAGGTGTGTGATCGCCAGGAGGACGACCGGCGGGACGGCGGCGACGGATGCTGCGAGGATGCCGGGCACGTCTGCGTCGGCGGCGACGACGGCGTGGATCGCGTTCGCGGTGACAGAGACGAGCGCGCCGCCGATGAGGAGCGCCCAGGGGTACCAGGCGGAACGTTGCCCGGCCAGCGCCACGACGGCGACGGTCGCGACGACGATGATGCCATCCACGATCAGTGGCCACGCCCACGCCTGCCCGGCCCCGATTCCTGACCGGGCGGCAAGGTCGGCAAGTGAGGTGAACGACAGCCAGAACGCCCCGGCGGCGATGAACACCGTCCCGGCCACTGCCGTCACAGCGGCCCAACGTCGCGGACTGCTCTCTTCCATCACAGCCCCGCTCTCCGTATCGGGGTCGTTGGCGAGGGTGCAGCGCGGTCGCACCGCCGATCCGTGCCCGACGCCCGAGCCGCAGGTGTCGTCTCGGGTGAGGGCTGGGCGGCACGGTAGGCGGACCGCACGGTCGTGGTGATCTCGCGTTCGCTGAGTCCCGACTGTGCTGCCGCTGGACCGAGCGCGTCGAGTGCGTCGGCGGGTGCTGTGCCGTTCTCGGCGAGGCTGCAAGCGGCCCAGAACAGTCCGTGGTTTCGTTCACCCTCGCCGCGCCCTGCGACCCATGCCGCCAGGCGTTCCGCGTCCACCGAGATCGCGCCCGTGCCGGTTCGCACAGTCGGGGCCGGTCGTGGGTCGAGGAACTCGCGCAGTCTCACAGCGTTGACGGGTCCTGCCGGATGCGCGGCGATGTCGGCGATCCTGTAGAGCGTGACGTTGCCGTCGATCATCCGACGGGACGGTGGGGCGATGATGTAGCCGCCGTCGCCCCGGAAATCGACACCGGCGCGGGCGGCCTGCCACGACCGCTGCTCAGCACCAGGGGTTGCCGGGAAGTAGGCGTGCGCGCCCCCGGTCGGGGTCCGCACCATCAGACCAGCACCGTCTACGAGACCCGCATCCGAGGCGCGTCCCCAGGCCGCGCGGCCATCGACCGGGCCGTGAATATCGACATCCACGACAACGACTCCCGACGGCGCCCCGGTGGGGATGCCGATGTTCGCACCCGGGGTGCGCGACCACCACGCGGCGACCTGTGCGACGTCGTAGCTGGCATCGAGGAAGCCCCGTCGCGTCAGTGGACGCTTGCCGTCGGGCTCACATGGAAACACCGGAACCCCCTCGGCGGCGAGACTGCGTGCAGCCACGGCGAGGACCGGCGTGCGGTCAACGCGTATCAGTGCGGCAAGAACATCGGCGGGGTCGGGCATCACAGCCCCCGTCCTGCCATGGCTGGCGCAGCGTGTGGCCGGTCAGGTTCAACCGGCCGAGAGGCAGCGCGGATCGGCTTCACGGTCGGGATGTCGCGTTCGAGGCCGGGCGGGGTGCCGTCGCCGAGCTGTGGGGTGTCGAGTTGGTCGAGGATCGCCAGCGCCGTCTTCCGTACCCGTTCGCCGGTAGCCTGCACGATCTGCGCGGGCTCCTTGTCGTCGGCGCGGGCGGCCCAGGTCGAGACGTACGGGATTGTGTAGCTGTCGGTGGTCATGCCGTGCGCGGCACCGATCATCAACGCGACGGACTCGGCTTCGACCTCGCGGATGCCGCGATGCTGCCGAGCCTCAGCGTCGTCGGGGTCGTGCATCAGCACATGCGCCAACTCGTGAGCCAGCGTCTTCACTCGTGCAGCAGCAGGCATGTTCTCCCGCACCGACACTGTGCGCGCTTCGTAGTCGGTCATGCCGTTCGCGCCCATGATCGCCATCTCGTCCGGCACGGAGACGACCTCGAACCCCGCCGCCCGTATCTGGGCGGCAAGGCCTTCCCAGAGCCCTGCGGGGGCTTCGCCGTCCAGCAACACCGGGGCAGGCGTTGTCGGGAGGGGTTCGCCGTCGGTCTGGGAGGCATCCCACACGTACGCCGGTCGGGCACCGACCATACGCGAGCGCACCACCTCACCGGGCTTCGGCTTCTCCCGCGGCCCCAGCCGCCGCCACGAACCAGAATCCGACGGCGTAGACGAGGCGAACCTCCCGGTGACCGGCGCAAAGATCACGTAGCCCGGCTGGCCCTTCATCACCTGACGCCCCAGGCCCTGCCACTGCCGATAACCCGCCACCAAGGTCGGGAACGGCTCGGGCACCCGGCCGGCCTCAAAGGCGACCTGATGCTGCACCCAGATCAGCATCGTGTTATTAAACGAGCGGGACCGAAACCTCGCAGCGAACGCGAGCGCGTTGCGCCAGTCGTCGCCAGAGACGAGCTGCTCAACGGCGCTCGTCAGCTTCTCGTGCAGCTCGTCGAGTTTCGCCTCACGCGCCGCCCGCTGCTCCAGTGTCGATGCCATGACCGGGTCTCCTCTCGCGACCACCACGACACTCGTGGGCGCGGCGGTACACCTACGAGGTAGGCACCCCCTCCCGCCACGGCGAGAGCGAACCTGCCGGGCCAGCCGTATCACGCGACCCGGTAGACCCACGTGCTTCCGCGAGAAGCCGCGCGGGAACGGCGCGGGAGCCAGCATCGTTCACCTCCTCTCCGGCGAGAGCGACCCACCCAAACAGGTAATTGAGCATGCTCAAACGGATCGGAGTTCCCATTGGAGCACGACCGTTGAGCATGCGCAAGCCTTGATTTGTGCATGCCCAACGAGTAGCGTTGAGCATGCACAACCGCCCTTCGGGGTGGACAACAGCGATGCCTTGCCCGTCACGAGGGAAAGGAGGTCAGCGGCCATGACCGAAGAAGAGAGCCAGGCTGCGGCAGTCGATCTCGCCAACCGCTTGCGGCTCCTGATGGACGTTGCCGAGGTCGAGTCCGGCGCAGAACCGACCTACTCGCAGATCGCGGACTTCCTCAAAGAGCGCGGCGTCAACCTGTCGCGCTCGCGCTGGACGTACATGATCAACGGCCACCGCTACGTCCAAGACCCCGCCGTCTTCGAGGGGCTCGCCGCCTACTTCGATGTCGATACCGACTTCCTCATGGGAGCCGACGGCGCCACCACCCCGGAGAAGGTCACCGCGCAACTCGACCTCGTTCGTTCCATGCGTGCGGCGAAGGTGAAGTCCTACGCCGCACGTACCCTCGGTGACATCTCACCGAAAGCACTCCACGCCATCACCAAGTTTCTGGATGAGGAAATGACACACATGCCTGAGCACTGACAGGTATCGCGCAACGCGACGCCGATACCGGCCACGTGCTCTCCACCGAGAGGGGCGCACCGTGAATATCGAACAGACCGTATCGGCGGCCGTCGCGGACCTCCAGCTCGGCCACACCTTCACCATCGACGACCTCATCCACGCGATCCAGGCCCGACGCCAGCGGACCCTGCGCGTGCACGAACTCGAAGACCTCGACACCAGCGATGGACTCTGCGCCATCTGGCTGATCGGCGAGACCGAGGATGTCGTGCTCCACGCGCCCAGCGACTCCGCCCTGCACCGCCAGCAGTTCGTCCTGCACGAGTTCGCCCACATGATCCTCGGTCACTGTGACGGTGAGGACTGCGCGGCCACCGACGCGCTGCTGCCCAACATCCCGCCATACACGCGAGGTCGCCTCCTGAAACGGCAAGACCTCGACTGCGATACCGAGATCGCCGCCGAAGCCCTCGCCGACCGGCTTGCCGCAGGCATCCGAGGGCAAGCATTCGGCGAGTCCCGCTACTCGGAGGTCTTCGGATGACTCAGACAATCGTCGCGATACTCCTGTGGGTGCTTGTGGCGAGCCTGCTCATCGTCCGCCGCAAACGAGCCGACCGCAGCATCACCTACGCTGCGACGACCATCGCGGTAGCGATGACCTTGAACGTCGATACTGTCTACACCGCCGTTGATCCGCTCTTCGGCGGCACCAACATCGCCACCCTGATCGCCGACACACTGCTCATGATCGGCCTGTTTTTCCTCGGCCGAGGGGTCATGCACGCCGGAGAGTACAGACCGCGGCTGGTGCGTGCCACCGTCAGCCTCCCCACGCTGCTGGTCGCGCTGGTCGCGATCACCGTGGCGTTCATGTTCATCGACCGCGGCCACACGACCACGCAGTTCATGGCTGACCTCGGAAATCAGCCGGCCACGGCGACGTACTCGATCATCAACTTCCTGTATTGCGGTATCGTGATTGCCGCCATGCTGGTTCTTGCTGCTCGCCAGTATCGAAGTGCCCGTGGCGTCCAACGAATCCCTGCGGCCCTACTGACACTCGGCTCGGCCTTCGGCGTCGCACTGTGCACCGCCGTCCTGGTCATGGACGTCGCCCACGTCACAGGCCAGATCGACCTGATGCAGGCGGTTCAACCCGCGTACTCGGTGCTGTCGCTGCTTACGTTCCTCTTCCTCTGCGCAGGGTTCACAGCGCAACCCCTTGTCCGTCGGGCTCAGCACTACGCCCGACGCCGCCAGACCGCCGCTCTCGCCGACCGCCTCGAACCCCTCTGGGATCGAGCAACCCAGGTCAGGCCCGGCCTCACCCACGCCGACCCACTTGCCACCAGCGAAGACGACCCGGAAGGACTGCTTCACCGCAAGATCGTCGAGATACGCGACGCCATGATCGACGGCCGCGTCGCGTTCACCACCAGCGACGACGAACGCGCTCTACTCGAAGACGCCGAACGCCACCTTCTCGGCAACGATCGGTCTGCCACAGACCCAACGGCACTGGCGCCGCGATCCGAGGCCAGCCCAGATCGGCGGCGCACCTCATGAAGCGCACTCTCGTGCTCAGCGCCGGGCTCCTCGCCGCCAGCACACTCGGCGCAGGGTGGACCATCGCTCGACGGCTCACCGCGCCTGCGGCTCCACGCAGCTTCGACCTCACGATCCACGACATCGAGCACGACGGCGGCACCGGGCGGATTGTGCTGGACCGCACCGACCAGACCGCAGCCGACGGGATTTACAACCTCTGGCTCGAACGTGGCGGATGGGCACAACTCGGCGCCGAGGTACGAGACCGCAGCAGCAGGCGGATTGCCCGCACCATCACCGCCACGTCTCCGGGACTGGAGCTCACTGCCGGTGACCGCGCCTCATGGAGCGGCATTTACTACGCCACACCCGCCGACGCAGGAATCGACGCACGCGACATCACCATCACCACCCCTGCCGGAGCATGTCCCGCCTGGCGCATCGACGGAGACCCCGCCACCTGGACGATCCACATCCACGGCCTCGGCAGCACCCGCGCCGGAACCCTCCGCGGCGTCCAAGTCGCAACCGATCTCGGCTACTCTTCCCTCGTCGTTACCTACCGCAACACTCTCGAAGGCCCCCGTGTCGGCACCGGTCGAACAACCCTCGGCCACACCGAGACCATAGACGTGGATGAAGCCATCGGATACGCCGTCCGACGCGGAGCTGAACGGATGATCCTGTTCGCCTGGTCGATGGGAGCCGCCGTCGCGCTCCAGCTCGCAGCCCGCCCGCGTCACGAAGGTCTCATCGCCGCACTTGTCCTCGACTCACCCGTCCTCGACTGGACCGAGACGATCAAGGCCAACGTTGCACGCACCAGGCTCCCCGCCTCGGCCGGCCATCTCGCCGTGCCCTGGCTCTGCGTCGGGTCGCTGGTTTGGATACTCGGACTGCCTGAGCCGGTCCCACTAAGCCAGTACGACTGGATCGCTCGCGCCGACGACCTCGCTACACCGACGCTGGTCCTACACGGGACGAGAGACAGCTCCGCGCCCATCCGCCTCTCACAAGCACTCGAAGACCGACGCCCGGACCTCGTGACGCTGGAGAGCTTCGACGCCGACCACACACTCGCTTGGAACTCTGACCCCGACCGGTGGCGGGCCGCCGTGAGAAACTGGCTCGCCTCGCGGCAGGCGAGCTGACGAGCAGTGGGCCCACACCGGTTTGGATCGGCCACGCCCGGACAAACCCAGTTCAAACCGCAGCCGCACCGGTAGGCTTGCTGTTGTCGCCCCGTCCGGGGTTGCGCCGTGCGAGGGAGGATCAACGTGGCTGAGCCGTGGCTGTCCGCAGACGACATTGCCGCCCACCTGGGGATCACCAAGGACACCATCTACACGTGGATCGCGGAGAAAGACATGCCCGCCCACAAGGTCGGCCGCCTCTGGAAGTTCCAAGCCAGTGAAATCGACAACTGGGTGCGCGCCGGTGCTGCCTCCAGCGGTTCACAGGCACCCACGCCAGCCCCAAATGTCGGTGCTCGCTCGTACGATCACCACAATGAGGAGAGGGAGGGGGCACAATGACGCTGGACGACGACCAGCGATTGGTGAAGTCCAAGCAACGCGTCGCTGACCACGGCGAAGTGTTCACCCCAGCTTGGATGGTCGACGACATGCTCGACCTCGTTAGGCACGAGTCCGAGCGGATCGACTCCCGCGTGCTTGAGCCCGCCTGCGGGTCCGGCAATTTTCTCGTCCCGGTTCTGGCTCGAAAGCTCGCCACGGTCCGAGCCCGTCACGGCAAGAGCGAGTTTGAGAAGCGGCACTACGCTCTTTTCGCCCTCATGTGCGTCTACGGCATCGAACTTCTCGAAGACAACGCAGCAGAGTGCCGGGAGAACTTGAGCGAGCTGTTCAACACCTTCTTGGGGGCCAGCGAGGGCGATGAGTGGGCCACTGCGGCACGCGTTGTCCTCGCTGTAAACATTGTCCGCGGCGACGCGCTTACGATGACGTTGACAAACGGCACCCCGATCACGTTCGCCGAATGGGGCTATCTGGGGAAGGGGAAGTTCCAGCGCCGTGACTTTCGGTATGACGAGCTCACTCAGCGTTCCGCGTGGGAGGCGGAGGGGTCACTGTTTGCTGACCTGGGGGCTGACCTGTTTGCACCGCACGCGACGTACCCAACGATGACGGTGAGCGATCTGGCCGGACAGGCGGACGCCGCATGAGCATCATGCAAGCCTCGTTCACCCTGCGCGGACACAACCCGGACGTGTTGACCTGCATCGCGAATCTCTCCAACGACGAGGTGTTCACACCGCCGGAGTTCGCCAATCAGATGCTTGACACTCTCGCGGCAGCGTGGGCCGATGCCAACGACGGTGCGGATATCTGGGCTGATCGGAATGTCACCTTCCTCGACCCCTTCACCAAGTCGGGGGTGTTCCTCCGCGAGATCGTTCGCCGTCTCACCGATGGACTGATCTTGAAGATTCCAGACCTTGCCGAGCGGGTCGATCACATCCTCACCAAGCAGGTCTTCGGGATAGGGATCACGCGCCTCACGGCGCTCCTGGCGCGGCGGAGCGTGTACTGCTCGAAGTTCGCCAACGGTCCGCATTCCATCGCCAAGTCCTTCACGACCGACGACGGCAACATCTGGTTTGAGCGCACAGAACATACCTGGGGTGGAGGAAAGCGTGAGTTCCGCGTCGATCCGTTGACGAGCGAAGAGATTGCGGTCTACACCAATCGCAAGTGCATCTACTGCGGGGCTGGCGAGGACGACTACGCGCGTGGCGACAACCTGGAAACCCACGCCTATGCCTTCATCCACACCGACGACATCAAAGCTCGCATCGCTGAGCTGTTCGGAGAGAACATGCAGTTCGACGTCATCATCGGCAACCCGCCCTACCAGCTCAGCGACGGTGGCTACGGCACCTCGGCTGCACCGATTTATCAAATGTTCGTCGAGAAGGCACTGGGCCTCGACCCACGCTTCGCCGTCTTCGTCACGCCGTCCCGCTGGTTTGCCGGGGGCAAGGGCCTCGACGAGTACCGCAAGAAGATGCTCGCCGACCATCGCATGCGCGACATCGTCGACTACCCGAAGCTCTACGAAGCTTTCCCGGGCGTGAAGATCAGGGGTGGCGTCTCATACTTCTTGTGGGATCGCGATTACGACGGTCCCTGCACGATCCAGACGATGTGGGACGGCCAGCCTGTGGGCGAGAAGGCATCCCGCTACCTCGACGCGTACGACGTTCTCGTTCGCCGCAACGAAGCGGTGCCGATTCTGGACAAGGTTCGCGCCTTTCGAGAACCTACCCTCGATGAGCGCGTGTCGAGCCGTAAACCTTTTGGGTTGGCGACTAACTACCGGGGCAAGACGAGCGATGCCGGGATGAGACAGGCTGTTCGCCTATAGGGTCTGCTGAAGGTTTGGTTGAGTCCTTGACTGCATGATTCCCGTGAGGGGGTCGTGTTGAGAGGATGGCTATCATGCCGAAGATCTATACCGAGCAGTTCAAACGAGACGCTGTTGCGATGGTCGCGCAGGGCGTGTCCCAGAAGAAGGTGTGTAGGGATCTGGGGATCTCGAAGTCCGCGCTGCAGGCGTGGGTGAGGGATGACCGATTCCGTGCGCAGGGGCTGACGCCAACGACTGATCCTGACGAGCGCCGCGAGATGATGGCTGCGCTGAAGCGGATCCGGGAGTTGGAGATGGAGAACGAGGTGTTGCGTCGGGCAGCGGCGTATTT
>FZQV01000003.1 GCA_900199505.1 Ruaniaceae bacterium KH17
TGTGAGCCTGAGACAAATACGCCGCTGCCCGACGCAACACCTCGTTCTCCATCTCCAACTCCCGGATCCGCTTCAGCGCAGCCATCATCTCGCGGCGCTCGTCAGGATCAGTCGTTGGCGTCAGCCCCTGCGCACGGAATCGGTCATCCCTCACCCACGCCTGCAGCGCGGACTTCGAGATCCCCAGATCCCTACACACCTTCTTCTGGGACACGCCCTGCGCGACCATCGCAACAGCGTCTCGTTTGAACTGCTCGGTATAGATCTTCGGCATGATAGCCATCCTCTCAACACGACCCCCTCACGGGAATCATGCAGTCAAGGACTCAACCAAACCTTCAGCAGACCCTTTCTTGTGAACGGCAACGCCACCACCCAGGTGCAGTCTGCGCCCTTTGAGACTATCGAGGCCCCTACCCGGCTCGTCGCTAGCACTCTCGACGGCAGGTAGCTCGGAGTGTCGGCGTTGGCGTCGATGCTGGGGGTGGGAAGAGGTCTCGTATGAGGCGTGAGTGCGAGCCGTGCCTGTTTTCATACGTCCCGCGTGCTTGAGACGTACCAGATCATGCACCGGTCGCCCGGTGCGGGCCCGGGACGCGCGGTCGGGGGCGAGGCTCTGTCCCAGATACGGGTGCGAGTCATGGCGCCCCGGCACGATCATAGTCCGCCCGGCACACCGCTACGCCAGGGTGATGAGATCGACGTAGGCGTCGCTCCAAAGGTCCTCATCGCCGTCGGGCAGGAGGAGCACCCGATCGGGATCCAACGCAACGACGGCGCCCGGATCGTGAGTCACCAGCACCACCGCGCCTTCATACGTCCGTAGCGCGTTGAGGATCTCCTGGCGCGAGGCTGGGTCAAGGTTGTTCGTGGGTTCGTCGAGTAGGAGCACGTTCGCGCCGGAGACCACGAGTGTTGCGAGCGCGAGCCGAGTCTTCTCGCCACCTGAGAGCACCCCGGCGGGCTTCTCCGCGTCATCTCCCGAGAACAGGAACGAGCCGAGCACGTTGCGCACCTGGGTGTCCGTGAGATGCTCGGACGCGCGGCGCAGGTTCTCGAACACGGTGGCGCCAGTATCCAAAGACTCGTGCTCCTGGGCGTAGTACCCAAGCTTGAGTCCATGCCCCGGCTCCACCTCGCCGGTATCCGGGGTCTCGATACCGGAGAGTAGCCGCAGCAGCGTGGTCTTGCCAGCGCCGTTGAATCCGAGCACCACGACGCGCGCGCCGCGGTCCACGGCGAGGCTCACGTCCGTGAAGACCTCGAGCGAGCCGTAGTTCTTCGAGAGGCCGTCCGCAGTGAGTGGCACCTTGCCGCAGGGCGCCGGCTCGGGGAAGCGCAGATGCGCCACCTTCTCGGTAGCGCGGACGGCGTCGAGCTCACCCAGCATCTTCTCGGCGCGGCGAAGCATGTTCTGCGCGGCAACGGCCTTCGTGGCCTTGGCGCGCATCTTGTTCGCCTGGGTGATGAGTGCGTCCGCCTTGCGTTCGGCGTTGGCGCGTTCCTTGCGGCGGCGCTTCTCATCATCCTCGCGGGCCTTCAGATAGCCGTCCCAGCCGAGGTGGTACTGATCCATGACCGAGCGGTTGGCGTCCAGATAGAACACGTTGTTCACCACCTCCCGCACCAGGTCCACATCGTGCGAGATCACCACGAGCCCGCCGGAGTAGGTCTTCAGGTAGTCACGCAACCACGCAATTGAGTCCGCATCGAGGTGGTTGGTGGGCTCGTCGAGCAGGAGGGTCTGCGCGCCGGAGAACAGGATTCGGGCGAGTTCCACGCGGCGGCGCTGGCCACCCGAGAGCGTCTCCAGTGGCTGATCCAGCACGCGGTTCGGTAGGCCGAGGTTCGCCATCACGCGGGCAGCCTCGGACTCGGCGGCCCACCCGCCCGAGGCGGTGAACTCGGCGTCGAGCCGGATGTAGCGCTCCATCGCCTTGGTCTGCTTCGCGCCCGTGCCGGTGGACATCTCGTGCTCCGCGCGGCGAATGCGCCTAAGGACGACGTCGATCCCACGCGCCGAGAGCACGCGGTCCCGCACGCTCTGGGTCAGGTCCCCGGTGCGCGGGTCCTGGGGGAGGTAGCCCACCGAGTCCGAGCGGCTGATCGTGCCGGTGTGCTCCATCGCCGAGTGCTCTTCGCCGGCGAGGAGGCGAGTGAGTGTGGTCTTGCCCGCGCCGTTCCGGCCCACCAGGCCGATCCTCATCCCCGGCGCCACGCGGAAGCTCGTCGGTTCGAGTAGCACGCGTTCGCCGATGCGCATGGACAGGTTTTGGACAACGATCACCCAGTTACCTTACGGCGTTGCGAGTGCCAGAAGCCAAAGAATTCCGGGGGATGTCCGTCACGGTCGCTGCGCGCATTGCGCATTCGAAAGCTGAGCGGATCAGTGTGTCAGGACGGCATAACGTATTGAATGGCTCAACCTACGCTGGGGGCGATACGGAGATGTCACTCGGCGCCGAGTTGGGCGTCGATGATCGCGTCCTCCTCGGCCTCGGCACGGCCCTTCTCCCTCACCTTCACGATTCCGGCGGCCTCGCGCTGATCGCGGCGCACCAGGATCACGGCGCCCACGGGAATCGCGGCGGCGAAGAACCACCACTGGAAGGCATAGGAGAGGTGATTCCCGAGCGAGTACTCGGGATCGGGGAAGCCCACCAGCGGCGCCTCGGCCGAGACCACCTGAACGTATCCCTGCAGTACGGGCAGATCGTCCGGAACCACATCGCCCATCGAACGCAGGAGTTCTTGAGTGTTCAAGGTGGTCACGCTCCCGGGGAGCGTGTTAGTGCCGCGGGCGGACTCCTCGGTGCGGAGCCGCACCACGAGGTCCTGTGGCCCCTCCGGAAGTGGGGGGACGGCGTCGTCGACCCCATTCCAGCCGCGTGCCACGATGACGCCCACATCGGGCCCTTCCGATGACGCCCGGAACAGTCCCAACACCATCGACGAGGGTGCGTCCGCCACGTGCCGCCCGCGCAACACCGTGGTGGATTCGTGGATGAACTCCCCGTGGAGCTCCACGCGCTGCCAATCGTTCTCGAGCGCGAGCCCATCGGCGAGCACGTCATCGAGAGACATCACAGGGGCATCCCATGCGGCCTCGATCTGCGCCAGCGCGGCGGACTTCTGCTCGTAGCGGCCCCACTGCCAGGAGCCGAGCAGCACGCAGGTGGCTGAGGCAAGCAGCACCAGCAGCACCGCGCCAATAACGCGGCCGAGGGATCTAGGCATCGGAATCGAGGGCCTCCACGGGCACGATCTCCAGTGGGAAGGATCGCATAGTGAGGAACTCGGCGAGCGTGGTCCGGTGCGTATCGCAGGCACACCAGATCTTCACTCGAGCGTCAGGATGGATTGACGGATTGCGCCATTTAAGCGCCCAGACGGCGTCTTCGAGGCAGCCTCGCGCGGAACATTTCATCGAAGATATTCTCCATCACGCAGCACGATCGCGCGGCTGTCGTCCGGAACCGTGTCCGTGGGGTCGGCAGGGAGTTCGCGCCCGCTGTTGGCAATCATCACCGAGAACCACGGTAGAACGATTGCTCCCACGGCGAAGATCCAACGCCACGGACTCGGTGTCACAACCATCAGGATGAAGCACACCATGCGGATACTCATCGAGACGAGATACCGCACCGTGCGGTCGTGGGTGTCCTCGGAGAGGGCACGGCGCGCCGAGGTAATCTCGAAGATCGTCTCTCGTTTTGTGCGCACCTCTTCAGGCTAGTCCCCGAAACACTGTGGCGGTACTCCAAAGCCTCTCGGGGGTGCCCTCGATACGGTGAGAGGTGATGAGTACACCACGCAGCGCCATCGTGACCGGCGCGAACAGAGGAATTGGCCGCGCGATCGCAGAGCGACTGGTGGCGGATGGCCACCGGGTCGCGTCGATTCACCGCTCCGGGACACTGCCGGACGGCGTGTTCTCGGCGATCGGGGACGTCACGGATACCGAAAGCGTCGATGCGGCGTTCACGTTGATCGAGGCGGAGCAGGGCCCCACCGAGATCGTCGTTGCAAACGCGGGGATCACTCGGGATCAGCTACTGATGCGGATGTCCGACGACGAATTCGAAGCGGTCCTGAACACCAACCTTGGTGGGGCGTTCCGTGTGGCACGCCGCGCCGTGAAGTCGATGATCCGCGCGCGGCACGGCCGGATTGTGCTGGTGTCCTCGGTGGTGGGTCTCTACGGTGGCCCAGGCCAGGTGAACTACTCGGCGTCGAAGGCAGGCCTTGTCGGCATGGCCCGCTCGATCACCCGCGAACTGGGCTCCCGCAACATCACCGCGAACGTGGTGGCTCCCGGCTTCATCACCACCGACATGACCAATGCGCTCCCCGAAGCGCAGCAAGAGGCATACAAGGCGGCGATTCCCGCCGCACGGTTCGGCGCCGCAGAGGATGTCGCCGCCGCGATTTCCTTCCTTTCTTCCGACGATGCGGGGTACATCTCCGGCGCAGTGGTGCCGGTGGATGGTGGCCTCGGGATGGGACACTGACATGGCTGGATTCATGAGCGGCAAGAAGGTGCTTGTCACCGGAGTTCTGCGCGATAACTCGATCGCCTTCCACGTGGCGCGGCTTCTGCTGGAGCAGGACGCCGAGGTGATCCTCACGTCCTTCGGGCGCCAGATGAAGCTCACCGAACTCTCCGCGCGCCGCCTGCCGAAGCCCGTCCCAATCGTCGAGCTGGACGTGACCGACGCCGATCACCTGGCCGCGCTGCCAGAGCAGGTTCGCCAGCACACGGACACGCTTGACGCCGTGGTCCACTCGATTGGCTTCGCGCCGCAGTCCGTGATGGGGGGCCGCTTCCTCGAAGCCGAGTGGCCGGACGTTGCCACCGCCATGGAGGTCTCGGCGTTCTCGCTGAAGTCGCTCGCCACCGCCGCGCTCCCGCTCATGCCGAACGGTGGCGCACTCGTGGGCCTCACCTTCGATGCCTCGTTCGCGTGGCCGGTCTACGACTGGATGGGCGTCTCAAAGGCTGCCTTCGAGGCCACCGCACGTTACCTCGCCCGCGATCTCGGCCCGAAGGGCGTGCGCGTGAACCTCGTCTCGGCCGGCCCGATCCGCACCACGGCTGCCACCTCGATCCCGGGTTTCGAAGAGATGGAGGGCCGCTGGTCCGAGCGTGCCCCGCTCGGTTGGGACGTGACCGATCCTGAGCCGACGGCGCGCGGCGTTGTGGCGCTCTGCTCGGACTGGTTCCCGGCCACCTCGGGCGAGATCGTGCACGTGGACGGCGGCGTTCACGTGATGGGTCAGTAACACCGGTTGAGTCATACTAGGGGCGTGACACACACTCTCGTACTTCTCCGGCACGCCAAAGCGGAGCCTTACGGCGGTCTCGGCGACAAGCAGCGCGCGCTTGCTCCACGCGGGCGCAATCAGGCATCGGCATTCGGTGATCGGCTTGCCGCAGAGGCGGGACCGTTCGATGTGGCGATCGTCTCCGGCGCGCTGCGCACGCGCGAGACGTATCGCCTACTTGCGGGGCAGTCGGACCAGTACCCGGCGCCGGTGATCTCCGAGGACCTCTACGAGGCCACGGCTCGACGCCTGCTGACCACCCTCCAGCAGTTACCGGAGGAGGCGGGTTCGCTGATCGTCGTCGGGCATGAACCGGTGATGTCTACGCTCGGCTACATGCTCCACGACACGCAGGACGATCTGGCCCGCCAGATCATGCTTGGGATTCCCACCTCAACCGCGATCGTGCTGGATGTTCCCTGCGCCTGGGCCGCACTGGACCGCAGCACCGCGCACGTCCGCGCCGTGCTTCGGCCCAAAGAATAGCTTCAATGTCATCCTGCGACTCCGGGCAATGCCCTCCGCGCAGAATGACGGGGATGGGGCGAGGCTACGTGACAATATCGGCGAGTAGCGCGGCGGCGTCGAGGCGGGGAAAGGGGATTCGCGCATCCGCGGCCTCGTTGAGGACGGGCTTCGCGCAGTAGGCGATTCCGAGGTCTGCGGCCTCGACCATCTTCAGATCGTTCGCGCCATCGCCCATGGCCACCGTGGGCCCCGGGTGGGCGGCATTCCACTCCTGGAGCGCCGCGAGCTTGGCATCGCCATCGATCACGGGACCTAACGGCCTGCCTGTGAGGCGCCCAGCGTGGACCTCAAGCCGATTCGCGCGCACGTAGTCGATGCCGAGTCTCTCGGCGAGTGGGTCCAGTACCTCGTGGAAACCACCGGACACCACGCCGACGGCGGCCCCGGCCTCGTGCATCTCGTCCACCAGGCGCTTGGCTCCGGGGGAGAAGCGGACCGTTGCGGCCACCTCCTCGACGGCGCTCAGTGGCAATCCCGCAAGCAACGAGAGCCGCTCGTGTAGCGACTCCGTGAAGTCGAGTTCGCCACGCATCGCGGCGGAGGTGACCCGTTCGACCTCCTCGGCGACCCCGGCGTGTTCGGCGATCTCTTCAATCACCTCGGACGTGAGCAGAGTCGAGTCCGCGTCCATCACGAGCAAACTCGGCGGGCGGTGTGCGAGATCGCCAGTGATCAGCGCGGCGGAGACGCCCAGTGCGTCCCAGCCGGAGAGGAGATCACGAACCATCGCCTCGTGATCGTGTCCCGCATGCGAGAAGGTGACAGGCGGGACCACGCCGGTGAGGTGCAATCCCACGAGTCCGTCCATCGGCACGGCACGGCGTTGGAGGCCCACCCAACCCACGTGCGCGAGCGCGTCCGCGGTGTCGGCTACCAGGTGATCGGGCAGTTCAGGTGCAACGAGGGTGAATCGAGCTCTCACCGTGTCACACGTGCGTCCTTCGGCACCACCACGACGCCGCCCTCGGTCACTTCGAAGCCGCGTGCGCGGTCGTGATCGTGGTCAACACCGAGCAGGGCACCCTCTTCGATCACAACTCGCTTGTCGATGATCGCCTTGTTGACCGTGGCATTGCGGCCCACGTAGACGTCGTCGAACAAGACCGAGCTGCGCACGGAGGACCACGAGTTCACGCGCACGCCGGGGGAGAGCACCGAGCCGATCACCTCGCCACCAGAGACGATCACTCCGGGGGAGATGATCGAGTCCAGTGCGTGTCCGAGGCGCTCGTGGTGCCCGTAAACGAACTTTGCGGGCGGCAACGAGGTGTAGCCGGTATAGAGCGGCCAGTCGTTGTTGTAGAGGTTGAAGACCGGCGTCACCGAGATCAGGTCCATGTTCGCGTCGTAGAACGCGTCCAACGTCCCCACGTCACGCCAGTAGTCACGATCTCGATCGGTCGAGCCGGGCACGTCGTTGTCGCGGAAGTCGTAGAGACCGGCCAGGCCACGCTCCACGAAGTACGGCACGATCGAGCCGCCCATGTCGTGTGCGGACTCGTCGTCCTTGGCGTCATGATGCAACACTTCACGGAGCGCATCGGCGTCGAGTACGTAGTTACCCATCGAGGCGAGGACCTCGTTGGGCGAATCTGCCAGCCCGACGGCGTCCTTTGGCTTCTCGAGGAAGGCGCGTACCTTGCCCGGCACATCCGGATCGGCATCGATCACTCCGAACTGATCCGCGAGTGAGAGCGGTTGCCGGATGCCTTCGATGGTGAGCGGGAAGCCGGACTCGACGTGCTGGCGCACCATCTGTGAGAAGTCCATACGGTAGATGTTGTCCGCCCCGGTGATCACGACGACATCGGGCTGTTCATCATCGAGCAGGTTCATCGACTGATAGATCGCGTCCGCGCTGCCCTGGAACCAGTGCGCGCCCATGCGCTGCTGCGCGGGAACGGGCGTCACATAGTTGCCGAGCATGGAGGACATGCGCCACGTCTTCGTGATGTGCGCGTCCAACGAGTGTGACTTGTACTGCGTGAGTACAACGACTCTCAAGTAACCGGAGTTCACGATGTTGGACAGGGCAAAGTCCACAAGACGGTACACACCCCCGAACGGGACGGCCGGCTTTGCCCGATCCCGTGTCAGAGGCATGAGTCGCTTGCCTTCGCCGCCAGCAAGAACGATTGCGAGGACGCGTGGTTTTCTAGCCATAGTCCCAATCTAGGTGGTAAATGCGTGCGGCAATAGTGATACCGCGCCGGAACTTTAGGTCACAATGGGAGCGTGACTACTCAAGTGAACCGCGTTGACCTGCTGACTCGCGAGTACCCGCCGAATATCTACGGAGGCGCTGGCGTCCACGTTGCCGAGCTATCACGCGTATTGCGCGAGCATCTTGACGTGCGCGTGCACGCATTTGACGGCCCGCGCGCCGAGGCCGAGCCGGGAGTGACGGGCTACGACGAAGTAGCGGAACTGGCCGGAGCGAACGCCGCGCTACGCACGTTTGGTGTGGACCTGGAGATGGTGCCTGGAGTCGAGGGCGCCGATGTGGTGCACTCGCACACCTGGTACGCGAACCTCGCCGGGCACCTCTCGAAGCTGCTCTATGGCATCCCGCACGTGATTTCCGCCCACTCGCTGGAGCCGATGCGGCCGTGGAAGGCCGAGCAGCTCGGGGGTGGCTACGCGCTCTCCTCGTGGGCCGAGAAGACGGCGTACGAAGGTGCGGATCGGATTGTCGCCGTCTCCCACGGCATGCGTGAGGACATCCTGCGCTCCTACCCGAACGTGGATCCCGAGAAGGTTGTGGTGGTCCACAACGGCATCGATCTTGATGTGTGGAAACGCCCGGCCGACGACGATCCACACCGGTTGGCAGTCCTCGAACAGTGGGGCGTTGACACCAGCAGGCCCACAGTGATGTTCGTGGGCCGGATTACCCGGCAGAAGGGCCTGCCATATCTCCTGAAAGCGCTCGAGCAGTTGCCGCCGGACGCACAGTTCATCATCTGCGGCGGCGCGCCGGACACGCCCGAGATCGCCAAGGAAGTTGAAGACCAGGTTGCCGTGTTGCGCGAGAAGCGCGGGGACGGCGTCATTCTCATCTCTGACATGCTGCCGCGCGCGGACATCGTGGCGTTACTCTCGGCGGCCACCACCTTCGTGACGCCTTCGGTGTACGAGCCGCTCGGCATCGTGAACCTCGAAGCGATGGCCGTGGGCGTACCCGTGGTGGGCACCGCGACCGGAGGCATCCCCGATGTGATCGTGGACGGCGAGACCGGGTTGCTCGTGCCGATCGACCAGGTGCAGGACGGCACAGGAACCCCGATCGACCGTGCGCAGTTTGAGGCGGATCTCGCCGCTAAGCTCACCGAGATGCTCTCCGATCCCGAGCGTGCGGCCGAGATGGGCCGCAAGTCGCGGATCCGTTGTGAGGAGCATTTCTCGTGGGACGTCATCGGTCAACGGACAGTCGCGCTCTACCAGGATGCGGTGGCTGGGTAGATTAGGTCTATGACCTCTGTTCTCACGCTCGCCGATGTCTCCGTGCGCCGTGGCGCCAAGACGATCCTCACGCACGTCAACTGGACCGTGGATGACGGCGATCGATGGGTGATCCTCGGGCCGAACGGTGCGGGTAAGACCACGATCGTGCAGCTCGCCGCCGCCAGAATGTATCCCACCACCGGCACCGTGGATGTGTTGGGGGAGCGCCTGGGCCGCGTGGACATTTCTGAGCTGCGTACTCGCGTAGGCCTCGCCTCGGCAGCTCTCGCGGACCGGATCGATCCTTCGGAGCGAGCGATCGACGTCGTCCGAACTGCTGCCTGGGGGATGACCGGCCGGTGGCGTGAAGAGTACGACGACTTCGACAACGATCGCGCGGTGACGCTACTCAACGTGTTCGGCGTGGGCGGCTTCGCCAACCGCCGGTTCGGGACGCTCTCCGAGGGCGAGAAGAAGCGGGTCCAGGTGGCGCGCGCGTTGATGAGCGATCCGGAGCTCCTGATTCTCGACGAGCCGGCATCCGGCTTAGACCTCGCGGGCCGGGAGATTCTGCTTGGCGCACTCTCGGAACTCGCACGGGATCCGTTCTCTCCGATCACGATCCTCGTCACGCATCACGTCGAGGAGATCCCGCCCGCATTCACGCACGGGCTGCTCCTCAAAGATGGTGGCGTGGTGGCGGCGGGGCCGCTACCCGAGGTGATGACCGCCGAGAACCTGAGCGCGGCATTCGGCCTACCACTCGAGGTCACCGCCGATTCCGGTCGCTACACCGCAAGGGCCGCGGCATCGAACCGATAGACTAACCACATGGCCTGGATCTGGTGGTTGGCAGCGGCGCTCGTGCTCGGAATCGTCGAAATGATGGTTGTCGAGTTCATCTTCTTGATGTTCGCGGGCGGCGCTCTCGCTGCCATGATCGCGGCTTTGCTGGGTGCACCGGTCGAAATTCAGGTGATCGTCTTCGCGATCGTGTCGGTGGTTTTGCTCGTGGTCCTTCGCCCCTACATCAAGCAGTGGATGCATCGGACCACGCCCCAAACCCTGACGAACGCCCAAGCACTGATCGGGGCCGAGGCACGCACGGTGCATGCCGTGACCGGCACGGGCGGGCGGATCAAACTGCGTGGCGAAGTGTGGACGGCGCGCACAGCGAATGCCGAGGAAGAGATCCCGGCAGGAGAAGACGTCGTCGTCGTTGAAATTGATGGTGCCATTGCCGTGGTCCAGCGGCCGCAGGCCACCTACTGAGCTGAATCGTTACTAGAGGAGTAAGAACATGACACCAGGTCAAATGGTCGGCAGCGTCTTGCTGGTACTGATCGCCATCTTCGCCGTTGTCGCGATCGCGCGTGCAGTCCGGATCGTGCCGCAGGCGGTGGCCCTCATCATCGAGCGGCTCGGTCGCTTCCACGTGGTCTACTACGCGGGCCTGCACTTCCTGATCCCGTTCGTGGATCGCGTGCGCGCAGGGGTGGACCTGCGCGAACAGGTCGTGTCGTTCCCACCGCAGCCCGTGATCACCTCGGACAACCTCGTTGTCTCGATCGACACGGTCATCTATTTCCAGGTGATGGACCCGAAGTCCGCCACCTACGAGATCGCCAACTACATCACCGGTATCGAGCAGCTCACCGTCACCACGCTGCGTAACGTGATCGGCTCGATGGACCTCGAGCAGACCCTGACCTCGCGCGATCAGATCAACGGCCAGTTGCGTGGTGTGCTTGATGAGGCGACCACCAAGTGGGGGATTCGCGTGAACCGCGTGGAGCTCAAGGCGATCGATCCGCCGCCCTCGGTGCAGGGCTCGATGGAGCAGCAGATGCGCGCTGAGCGTGACCGTCGCGCCGCGATCCTCACCGCCGAAGGTGTGAAGCAGTCCCAGATTCTCACCGCTGAGGGTGAGAAGCAGTCTGCGATTCTCCGCGCGGAAGGCCAGGCGCAGTCCGCCATCTTGAAGGCGCAGGGTGAGTCCCGCGCCATCCTCCAAGTGTTCGACGCGATCCACCGCGGGAATCCGGACTCGAAGCTGCTGGCGTACCAGTACCTGCAGAAGCTGCCTGAAATCGCGAACGGTTCGTCCTCGAAGCTGTGGGTGATTCCCACCGAGCTGACGGCCGCGCTGAACTCGATCTCCGGTGCGTTTGGTGGCAATGCGGACGCTCCGTCACCCGCGGCGGGTGCATCGCCCGTGGACTTTGGTGAGCAGGATGCTCTCGTTGGGGACCTCGCGGAGACCAACCTGCAGGATCCTTCGGAGGCGCTGAAGGCCGCGCAGAGCGAGTCCGCGCGTGCCACTGCGGATGCAACCGACGCCGGTGTGGCGAGCGGCGTGCCGTTCTCTCCGGATGTCGAGGCTGGCCAGCGGCCCGACGGTGAAGCGGCGGCGCCGACTCCGGTCCCCGTTGAGCCGCCAGAAGACGGCGGCGAGGGGCGTTTCCGTCCTTGATCGTCACGATTGACGACCCTGCCGATCCTCGGGTCGCCGAATACACGTCGCTCACCGATCTTGCGTTGCGCACGAAGGTGGAGCCCGAGCAAGGGCTCTACCTTGCCGAGTCATCGAACGTGATCCGCCGCGCCGTGGCCGCCGACCACCGCCCGCGTTCGTTCCTGATGGCCCCGCGCTGGCTGGAATCGATGCGGGATGTGCTCTCCGAGGCGGGAGGGGACGAGTCTGGTGGTGAGATCCCGGTGTTTGTGGCACCCGAGGAAACGCTTGAGGCGCTCACCGGGTTCCACCTGCACCGTGGCGCGCTGGCGTCGATGTACCGGCCCGAGCTCCCCTCGCTTGAAGAGGTGCTGGAAGGTGCCCGGCGTGTCGTCGTCCTCGAGAACCTCGTGGACCACACCAACGTGGGTGCCTGCGTGCGTTCGGCGGCGGCGCTCGGGATCGACGCGATTCTCGTGACGCCGAGTTGCGCGGATCCGCTGTACCGGCGGGCGGTGCGGGTCTCGATGGGGACGATCTTCCAGGTGCCGTGGACGCGGATCACGCCGTGGCCGCAATCGATCGAGACGCTGCGTTCGCTCGGGTTCACGGTGGCAGCGTTGGCGCTTTCCGATGATTCGGTCTCACTGGACGAGTTCTCGGCATCCTTGGCCGATGACGCTCGCGTGGCACTTGTGCTCGGGGCCGAGGGAGATGGGCTCTCGCGCCGCACCATTGCGTCCTGCGACGCCGTGGTGCGGATCCCGATGACCGGCGTTGTGGATTCGCTGAACGTGGCTGCCGCTGGCGCCGTCGCCTTCTGGGAGTTGCGCCGGCCGTTGGTCGAGCGCAGCGCAAAGTCGAAACCAGAGTGAGCGAATGACCAACGAACGTAATAGCCTCCTGCCCCTGATCGGAGTCGGCCTACTCGCCGGCGTTCTTTCGGGCTTCTTCGGCGTGGGTGGCGGGCTCGTCGTCGTGCCGTTCCTGCTCCTCCTCGGCTTCGATCCGCGTCGTGCTGCGGGGACCTCTGTGGCGGCAATTCTGCCCACGTCGATCGTGGGTTCGACGACGTACGCACTCCAGGGCAACCTGGACTGGGGCGTGGCTGGCCTGCTCGCCGTCGGTGTGGTGATTGGCGCGCAACTCGGCACCCGCATTCTCGCTCGGATCCCGAGGGATGCGGTGTTCTGGGCGTTCATGGGCTTCATCGTGTTCGCGCTGATCAGCCTGTGGATCGTGGTCCCGGTGCGCGATGCTCGGATCGAATGGTCCGTGGTGATGGGGATCGGTCTGGTTGCGACGGGCTTCCTTGCCGGAGTACTCGCCGGAATTCTCGGGATCGGCGGCGGGCTCGTGGTCATGCCGATCATGATGTTCGCGTTCGGGATCAGCGACTTGGTGGCGAAAGGGAGCTCGCTCCTGATGATGGTGCCGGGATCGATCTCCGCGACGTTGGGAAATGTGCGGCAGAAGAACGTGGATCTACGGGCCGCCGTATGCCTCGGGCTTGCCGCGTGCGTGGCGTCACCGCTGGGCGTGCAGTCTGCGCACCTGGTGGAACCGCAGTTCGCCAACATCCTGTTCGCTGTGTTCATCGTGGCAGTGGCGATCCAGCTGATCGTGAAGCAACTCCGCTCACGCCCCGCCGCGGATTGAGGAGAGTCGCGGAGCGACGAAGTCGGAACTAGGCGTGCCCGATCTCCGGCCTTCTGCCACTCATGTGAGTGGGAAATGTACGCGTTTGGGCGTAGCCGGGAGCTGTCCTTGGACCTGTCGCCCGTCGCCTCCGACGGTCCTGCGAACACTCCCGTCTCCACCCAGCCGTAGGCGTTAGCCTTGCTTTCGTGCTTATTCGTGATGCCGTTCCGGCCGATGCCGAGGCGATCGCTGGGATCTATAACGACGCGGTGCTGAACACGACCGCCATCTGGAACGACGTCGTCGTCGATGCTCGTAATCGTGAGGTGTGGCTGGAGCTGCGTCAGGGGAGCGGCTATCCCGTGCTGGTTGCCGAGGCCGACGACTGCGCGGTGGTTGCGTATGCGACGTTCGGGGATTTCCGGGCGTTCGATGGGTATCGGTACACGGTGGAGCACTCGGTGTATGTGCGCTCGGACGTGCGCGGCGGCGGGATTGGCGAGGCGTTGATGCTCGAGCTCATCGAGCGGGCGCGCGGGATCGGGAAGCACGTGCTGGTGGCGGCGATCGAGTCGTCCAACGCGCACTCGATCCGGCTCCACGAGAAGCTAGGTTTTGTGCCCGGCGGCACGCTCACGGACGTGGGCACGAAGTTTGGTCGCTGGCTCGACCTCACCTTCATGCAACTCACGCTTGACTAAACGCCGCTGGCCCCTCGTGTGCCAGTTGTGGAGTTCTCGTCCCTCTATTCCGCTTCATAGAAGGACGACAGCTCCAAGACAGTGTCTATTCGCCGAACTTGCGAGCACACTGCGCTGACGCGTTGACGAGTAACGGGTTTATGGGCGCAGAACGATGGTGGAATTGCCACGTCGATGTAGAGCGGCTGGCTGAGGAGTCGGTGGGGGCTGTTGTCACGGCCGTGGCGGGATCGTGAGGGCGAGCCTATTGGGTGCCTCACGCGAACTGCTCGCATATCCAGCGCCGAGCGACTCTGTCGTCAAACCCACCTTCGAACCTCAGATGGCAATAGTCCCGTCACCGCACGGCGAGGTTGGGCTCCCTGTGCCACCGTTATTGGTGAACGGACGCACGATCGAGGATCCCATCGGTGCCTACGGAGAAGCCCTTCTACGCTGGACCAAGACTGATTAGCGTGGAGCGCGCGGACTACAACTAGTCGCCGAGCAACCAGGTATCCATGTCGATCAGCCAGTGATTTCTCAGCGTGAGAGCGCGCTCGAATGCGGCGATCACTCCGGCGATGAGCACCGTGGTATTCAGCCACGGAGGTAGCGAGAATGGCGACGTGAAGCTACCAATGTTCTCGGCTACCCAGTCAACTTGCGTGAGCATCTCGAGCGTCTGAGGCAGGACGAGCACGAGCGAGATGAGGAGCACGGCGATTGCCGTGCCTGCGGTCACCTTTGCGGCGCGAGGATGACGGCGCCCAAATCTGGCCCGCCAGCCCTCGGGGCTCTTGGGATGGGGCCGTAGCTGCTGTTCCGTGCCGTCCTCGCGCACCAGATGCATACGCTTGAGGCCGTACATGGTGGTCTCGACTTCGATGACGCCGACTGGTGTGGGGAAGGCGGCGGGGAGGACCGCCGTCGCTGTTTGGATACCGTTGGCGTAGAGCGCCGCCTTGCCGTCGATGTCGAAATAGTCCACGTCCACTGCGTACTCGGTGCGAGAATCGTTCCCATCCGTGTGGTCGTGGAAGAAGACGGTCCGTGAGAAGGCTTGCCACACACGGTATGGCTTGAGCGGTTTGCCGTTTCCAGGCGTGACTTTCTTCAGGCGCTGCTTGCGGCGGCGTCGTCCGAACACACTGAATCCTCTCGGTGGTATGAGTAATCCACCCTACGCGACCGAGTGTTGCGGCTCCTCAGACGCCGCCGGGGAAGCCTAGCTGGCGCCAGGCCTCGTACGTGGCGATGCCGGCCGAGTTGGCGAGGTTCAGGGAGCGCACGCCCGGGACCATGTGGATTCGGACACGCTCCGTGATCGCCGGGTGGCTCATAATTTCTTCGGGCAGGCCATCTGGCTCCGGCCCGAAAAGGAGGGCATCGCCGTCGGTGTATTCGATATCCGTGTACATCCGATCCGTGTGGCCGGTGAACGCGAAGATCCGGCCGGGTACGGCTGCCACCGCCGCGTCGAAGTTGGGGTGGATCTCGACGTGCGCGAGATCGTGATAGTCGAGCCCGGCGCGGCGCAGGTGCGCGTCCGTCATCTCGAAGCCGAGTGGCTCCACAAGATGCAGTGCGGAACCAGTACACGCGCTCATCCGGATCGCGTTACCGGTGTTCGGCGGGATTTTGGGCGAAAAGAAGATGACGTGAAGCACCTAGTGAGCGTACGTCACCGTGAGGTATCCGCGCGCAATCGTCTGGAACACCATCGTGAAGGCGCCCATCGTAGCGGTGGAATCCTCGTCCAGTTCGAGTGTGTCCACGTCGAGGGCATGGACCGCGAAGATGTAGCGGTGGGGGACATCACCCTTGGGAGGTGCCGCGCCGAGGTAGCCATGCCCACCGCCGTCGTGCCGGAGATGGAAGGCTGCACCGGAAAGGGTCAGATCGGATTCGCCCGCGCCCTGTTCCAGCTCCGTGGTGCTTGAGTCGATGTCGAGGACGGTCCAGTGCCACCAGCCGGCGGGGGTGGGCGCGTCCGGGTCGAAGCAGGTGACGGCGAAGCTCTTGGTCTCCGGCGGGAAGCCGGACCACGATAGCTGCGGCGAGATGTTGCCAAGGGCGGCGGTGAACTCATCCGGCATCACTTCGCCGTCGGTCAGATCCATGCTCGTCACCGTGAAGGTGGGGACGGTGGGGAGAAGCTCGTAGGGATTCGGGGCGGTGGGGCGGGTCAGATCCATCGTGTCCTCCTTCGGAACGTGCGTAGCTCCACGCTACCGCCCGCGCGGTGCTGCCTGTGGGAAACTGGCCGGGTGAGTTCTGGTGTGAATGTCCAGCGGTGGGCGGCGGCGCGGGCCGAGGAGTTGCCGGGATCTGTGCTGGGGCACCCGTTTGGGCCCGAGACAGACGTCTACAAGGTGGGCGGCAAGGTCTTCATGCTCCTCATCACGCATCAGGGCGTGCCGCTCGTGAACCTTAAGGTGCAGCCGTTCGACGGCGAAGCCCTGCGTGAGGAGTTCGAGGAGATCACCCGGGGCTATCACATGAACAAGCGGCACTGGATCAGCTTGCGCGCGGGGGAGCGGCTCGATCGGGATCTCGTGGAGGAACTCGTCACGGATTCCTACTGCCTGGTGGTGGCGAAGCTGCCGCGCGCCCAGCGCCCCGTGGATCCGAAGACCTTCGGCACTCACTGACTGTCGTTCCCTCGGCGAGTGTGCCCTGTGGGGGCGGATTATCGTGACAGTTCCGAACTGGCATGAGAGTCCGCTCCGCTAAGCGCGTTGTGGCGCGGGGTGAACGGCACGCGAGCGAGGTGAGTGGCGCACGGAGCGGCGAGTTCTGAATCGCTCTGGACCGTGTCAGTGGTCCGGCCTACAATCGAACACACGTTCGAAAAGAGGTTGCAATGAGTCAGGCTACGGTGCATGCGCTGGACCGCGCCCGGCAGGCGCTCGCCGCCGCCGAGACGCGTGCGGGTGTGCGGTCCTCGGGCGAACACGTGGAGCTCGGCGGGCTCACGCCGTTGTTCCGTGAAGGCTGGGCTCCCGGGCGTGTGGTGAGCGTGCAGGGCGCCACGAGCGCCGTGTTCGCTGCGGCTGCGGCGGCGATGGGTGCCGAGTGCTGGCTGGCCGCCGTCGGGATGAAGGATGTTGGATGGGCGGCCGCCGCCGGTGCGGGGATCGATCTGCGCCGGGTGGTGCTGGTGGATGCGGCCACTGCGGATGCGGTGGCGGTGTGCGTGGACGCGTTCGACGTCGTCGTGCTCGGGGATGTGGCTCTCGCGCCGGGCGAGCGACGCTCGCTGGAGGGCCGGATCCGGATGCGCCGCACCACGGTGCTCACACGCGGCACGTGGCCGGGTGCGGCGCAGGTTCGTGCGGAGGCGACTTGGACGAAGGGCTGTGGACGTGGTGACGGCTACCTGAGCGAGTGGGGTGTGCGTGCGAAACGCACCGATCGCTCGGCGCACGTGGAGTTACGCTGCACGGGGCTGATTGCGGAGTGCGCCGAGCTCGCGGCGGTGAGTGATCCGGTATCTGAACAACGCGCCCAGCTACGGGTGGTGAGCTGATGTCCGCCCGTCGCTACTGCGTCCTCTGGGTGCCCGATTGGCCTATCGCCGCCGCGATCCAGGAGGGTCTCGCCGATCCGCTTGCGCCCATCGCGGTCCACAACAATCGCGGGCTGCTCGCCGTCTCCGCGCAGGCCCGGGCTGGCGGTGTCCGCACCGGCATGCGCCGCCGGAAAGCCCGGCAGATCTGCCCCGAGTTGGTGCTCCTCGCCGCCGATCCCGTGCGGGACGCCCGCGCCTTCGACGTGGTGCTGCGCGCGGCAAACGAGGCGATCGCCGCTCCCGCCGTGCTCCGCCCCGGCCTTGTCATGGCGCAGGCTCCCTCCCGTACCCCCGAGGAGGAGCTCGCGCAGGCGGTCACAAACGAGGTGGCGCGCGGCTCGGGAGTCGAGGGCTTCGTGGGGATCGCCAGCGGCTTCCTCACCGCGATCCTCGCCGCACGCGCCCAGGCGATCGTGCCGGAGAATGCCAGCGCGCGCTTCCTCGCGCCGTACCCGGTGACCGCGGTGCGGCAGGCGCTCCTCACGAAGTCTTCGCAACAGGAACTGGACGGCGTCTTCGATGCATTCGCGGTGCTCGGCGTGCGAACCCTGGCCGACGTCGTCGCCCTCCCGAAAGGGCACCTCGTCTCCCGCTTCGGCAAGGTGGGCGAGACGATCCATCTCCTCGCCAGCGGCGCGGACGTGCGCGCGCGCCCGGCGGAGGAACGTGGCGGAGACATCCACGTGGGGCGCGAACTCGATCCGCCCGCCGAGCGTGCGGACACCGCCGCCTTCGTGGTGCGTGCGATCGCCGAGGACCTCGCCGATCTACTCTCCGGGCGCTCCTGCGGCCGCCTGCTCGTGACCGTCCGCACGGAGGATGGCGGCGAACTGAACCGGGTCTGGATGATCGAGGGAGCGCTCGCCGCCGCCGAGATTACGGATCGCGTGCGCTGGCAGATCGACGGCTGGCTCTCCGGCCGTAGCGGCGGCAAGCCCACAGCCCCGCTGCGATTCATCGAACTGGAGGCGCAGGAGGTGGACGGCGCCGCCGCCCGCACCGAGCAACTCTGGGGCCGCACCCGCTCCGCCGAGACCGCTGAGCGCGCCGTGCTGCGGCTCTCGGGGATGTACGGGGTGCAGGTGGCGCGCCCCGTGGTGCAGGGCGGTCGCGATCCGCGCTCCCGGGTACGCGTGGTGCCCTGGAACGACGATCCCGCCCCGCAACGCCGGCTCGATGCACCCTGGCCCGGCGGCGTCCCCGAACCCTTCCCGCCCACGGTCTTTGAGGAGCCACGCCCCGTGCGGCTACTCGATACGGTCGGCAACGCGGTCACGGTGGGTGCATCCGGATCACTCAGCGCCGCACCCTCCAGGATTGAGGCCGACGGCGCCTCCTGGGACATCGAGGCATGGTCCGGTCCGTGGCTCGTGAGTGAGCGGTGGTGGTCGCAGCCGCACCGGGCGGCGTGGCTACAGATCGTGCGGGCGGACGCGCCCGCGCTCCTGATCGCCGTGCGTGGCGGCGCGGCAGTGGTGGAGGGCGTATATGACTGAGAGCTACGCCGAGCTTCACGCGCATTCTGCGTTCTCCTTCCTCGACGGCGCCAACCAGCCGAGCGAACTGGTGGCCGAGGCGGTGCGGCTCGGGCTTACCGGCCTCGGCATCACCGATCACAACGGTCTCTACGGGGTGGTCCAACTCTCCGAGGCGGCGCGCGCGGCGGGCCTACCCACCGTGATCGGCGCCGAAGTGACGCTCGGTGGCGCGCCCCGAACCGGCGGCAAAGCGGCCACGCGTATCGACGCCTACGATCCCGCCGGCTCACACCTCGTGATCCTGAGCCGGGGACCCGAGGGCTATCACCGGCTCTCCCGCGCCCTCGCGCTCGCACACCTGGCCACCGGCAAGAAGGATGCCATCGATATCCGGCTCGAGGAGCTTGCCGAGCAGTCGCGTGGCGAGTGGTTGGTGCTCACCGGCTGCCGCAAGGGAACGGTGCGAAGGGCCCTGGCCGACGGCGGTGAGCCGGCTGCCCGTGCAGCCCTCGCCGAGCTGGTGGGAGCCTTTGGTCAGGAGAACGTGGCGGTCGAGATCACCGCGCGCGGCGCACCCGAAGATTCGGAGATCCACGCCGCGTTGGCGGGCCTCGCCGAGGAGTTCGATCTGCCGCTCGTTGCCACCGGGGGAGTGCACTGTGCCCGGCCCTCCGATCAGCGCCTGGCGGACGTGCTCGCGGCCACCCGCGCCCGCGCGGACGTGGAGGAGATCGAAGGCTGGTTACCCGCGTACCCTGCCCACCTGCGTTCCGCCGAGCAGATGCTGTGGCTGCACCGAGCCCACCCGCACGCCGTCGGGAATGCCGCCCGAATCGCCGCCGAACTCAGCTTCGATCTCACGCTCATCGCCCCGAGGCTCCCGGATTTCCCGGTGCCGGAGGGCCACACGGAGAGCACCTGGCTCACCGCGCTCACCGAACGTGGCGCAACGGAACGCTACGGCCCGCGCGGCGCCGAGCGGATGCCGGGCGCTTGGGCCACGATCGATCGCGAGCTCGCCATCATCAACCAACTCGGATTCCCGGGTTACTTCCTGATCGTGCACGAGATCGTCGAGTTCTGCCGCTCCCGCAATATCCTCTGCCAGGGTCGCGGCTCGGCGGCGAACTCGGCGGTGTGCTTCGCGCTCGGCGTGACCGCCGTGGACGCCGTGCGGCACAAGATGCTGTTCGAGCGCTTCCTCTCCTTGGGGCGGAGCGGTCCGCCGGATATCGATCTCGATATCGAATCGGGCCGGCGCGAGGAGGTGATCCAGCACGTCTACGAGCGGTACGGGCGCCACCACGCGGCGCAGGTAGCAAACGTGATCTCCTACCGCCCGCGCTCGGCCGTGCGCGATGCGGCCCGCGCCCTCGGCTACGACACCGGCCAGGCCGAGGCCTGGTCCAAACAGATCGAACGCTGGGGCCAGGTGCCGGACGATGTGGGCATCCCGGACCGCGTGGTCGAGATCGCGCGCCCCATGTTGCGCCTGCCGCGGCACCTCGGCATTCACTCGGGCGGAATGGTGCTGTGCGATCGGCCCGTGATCGAGGTGTGCCCGGTGGAGTGGGCCACGATGCCGGGCCGCACCGTGCTGCAATGGGACAAGGATGATTGCGCCGATGCCGGGCTCGTGAAGTTCGATCTGCTTGGCCTCGGCATGCTCACGGCGCTGCGGTACGCATTTGATGAGCTTGAATCCCGCGGGGTGTTGCACGAGGGCCGCCCGATCTCGATCCACAACCTGCCGCAAGAGGATCCGCGCGTCTATGAGCTGCTGTGTGCGGCGGAGACGGTGGGCGTGTTCCAGGTCGAATCGCGTGCCCAGATGGCCACGCTGCCGCGGCTACGGCCGCAGAACTTCTACGACATCGTGATCGAGGTGGCGCTGATCCGGCCGGGCCCAATCCAGGGTAACTCGGTGAATCCGTTCATTCGCCGCAAGCTCGGCTACGAGGAGGAGACTTACCTGCATCCGCTCCTCAAGCCCGCGCTCGAGCGCACCCGCGGCGTGCCACTGTTTCAGGAGCAGCTGATGCAGATCGCCACCGATGTGGCCGGGTTCAGCCCCAGCGAGGCGGACGCGCTCCGGAAAGCGATGGGCTCCAAGCGTTCGCTGGAGCGGATGGCCGCGCTGAAGGGCCGGCTCATGGAGGGCATGGCGTGCAAGGGGATTTCCACCGAGATCGGCGAGCAGATTTATGCCAAACTCCAGGCCTTCGCAGATTTTGGCTTCCCCGAGTCACACGCCTTCTCCTTCGCCTACCTCGTGTACGTGAGTGCCTGGCTGAAGGTGCATCACCCCGAGATATTCTTTGCCTCGCTCCTGGCATCGCAGCCCATGGGTTTCTATTCGCCGCAGTCGCTCGTGGCGGACGCCCGGCGGCACGGCGTACGAATCCTCCCGGCGGATGTCACGGTTTCGCGCGTTCAGCCGTGTGTGGAGGATCTGCCCGACGGCGATCACGCACCCCACACTCGCAGGTCCACACTTGTGGATGCGAGTCCTGGGAAGGCGATCCGGCTCGGTCTCGCCGCGATCCGCTCGATTGGAACGAAGACCGCCGAGCAGATTGTCGCTGTGCGGGAGCGCCAGCCATTCACGTCGCTCAGCGATCTCACCGCCCGGGTGAAGCTCTCGCGCGCCCAACTCGAAGCGCTTGCTTCCGCTGACGCGCTGCAGGCGTGGGGGAGTAGGCGTCAGAACCTCTGGGCGGCAGGGGCACTTTCCGAGGAGTTCGGAATCGTGCGCGGCCAGTGGATCCAACCCCCACTTCCGGGCACCGCGTTCGGTGCCGAAGCCCCCGAGCTGCCGCAGATGGACGAGGTGGAGGAGGCCGTGGCGGATGTTTGGGCAACGGGGGTATCGCCGCGCTCCTATCCCACTGAGTTCGTGCGCGAGGGCCTCGTGGGAGTCTTGACCACGGAGCAGGCGCGCACCGCCGAATCGGGCCGCCGCGTGAAGGTGGCCGGGGTCGTGACGCACCGGCAGCGCCCGGCAACCGCTCGCGGCGTCACCTTCCTATCTTTGGAGGACGAGACGGGACTGGTGAACGTCGTGTGCTCCGCGGGAGTGTGGGCGCGCCATCGGACGCTCGCGCGCACCAGCGCGGCTCTCATCATTCGGGGTGTGGTGGAGAGCAAGGACGGCGTAATGAACCTTGTTGCGGACGGGATGGAAGAACTCTCCCTTCGGGTCCCGAGCCGATCGCGGGACTTCCGTTAGGACTCTGCTGGCTCTGTTGGCTCATCAAGCTCTGGGAGGGCATCGAACGGTTCCTCACGTTGATAGAGCGCATTGAACACCGCCCACGCCACGGCCATTAATGGAATCGCCATGATCGCGCCGAATAGGCCGCCGAGGAGCGTTCCGGCGATGACGCCGATACCCACGGCGAGCGGGTGTAGCGCCACCTGCTTGCCCATCACGAGTGGCTGAAGAATGTGGCCTTCGATCTGACCGATCAGCGCCACACCGAGCATGATCACGAGTGCCACGATCCAGCCCTTGGTTGCCAGTGCCACCACGGTCGCCACGATCATTGCCAGCGGCGCGCCGATCAGCGGAATGAATGTTCCGATAAAGACCAGAACGGATAGTGGTGCGCTCAGTGGCACTTGGAAGATGGAGAGCAGAACAAAAGCCAGGATCCCCACAATGACGGCGATGATCAAGGTGCCGCGTGCGTATCCCGCGAATGTGAACCATGCGGCAGACGCCGCGCGGTGGGTCTGTACCCGCCGACGAGAGGGAAGCATGTTGAGGAACCACAGCCATATGCTTTCGCCGCGCATCACGAAATACACGGTGATGAACATCGCTAGGGCCAGCACCATGAAGATGATCGCCACGTTCCCTGCGTTCGAGACGACCTGGCCGGCGAGCCCGGCGGCGTTGTGCTGAACGTAGTTGACGATCTCCTGTCCCATCTCATTCAGCCAGGTGAAGATCTCGCCACGGCTCACGATGAAGGGTAAGGAGCCGTCCTCAAGGAGGTCGAGAATCTGGCTGAGGCCATTTTGGAACTGCTGTGCGAGGTCCTCCCACTCGTTCACGATCGAGTAGACCACGTAGAACATGAGCCCCGCGAAGAACAGAATGAACAACACGAGCGAGATCACCATGGCGATGGCGCGCGGGATGTACTTCTCAGCCCAGTTGCAGATCGGAATCAGTACCGAACTCATCACGAGTGCGAGGAATAGCGCCACGAATACCAGCGAGATCTGCAACGTCGCGAAGATGACCAGCCCGACGACGATAATGATCCCGATTGTGAGCCAGGCGGCCTGGCCAGTGCGCACCAACCAACCAGGAAGCCCATCGAGGGAACGGGAGCTATACGAGGCACGCGCCATCGAGTTGCGCGTCACGGAGGCGCGTGGCGGGTGTTCCTGTGACTTGCTACTCACGTCTCAAGTTTGCCACGCATTCGGGAATCGAACCGTGATCTGACGTGTTGTCACCATCGCGGCGTAGTATTACGCCGACGTGAAAGGTTCTTCGTGCTAGTTAGACTTGTCGGCCGCTACATCCGCGGCCATGTTTGGGCGATCATCGCTGTTGCGGTGTTGCAGACCGTTTCGACGATCGCATCGCTTGCCCTGCCCTCGTTGAACGCGGACATCATCGACTCCGGTGTTGTGACGGGGGACATCGGTTACATTTGGCGCACTGGTGGCTGGATGCTTCTCATCTCGGCCGTTCAGGTAGCTGCGGCCATTATCTCTGCGTACCTGGGTTCGCGCATTGCGATGTCCGTGGGCCGTGATGCACGCCGCGAGATGTTTGAGACAGTGCAGTCCTTCTCGTCGCTGGAGGTCTCTAGGTTCTCACCGCCGTCGTTGATTACTCGTAGCACGAACGATGTGCAGCAGGTGCAGATGGTGACGTTAATGACGCTCACCATCATCATCCAGGCGCCGATCACTCTCGTGGGCGGCGTGTTCATGGCTCTGCGGCAGGACACGCAGCTCTCGTGGATTCTGGTGGCCGTGATCCCTGTCCTCGCGCTCGTGATTGGCTTTCTCGCCACGCGACTCGGACCGCTCTTCCGCACTATGCAGGAGCGGCTCGACAATGTGTCGCGCGTGCTGCGTGAGCACCTGTCTGGCGTTCGCGTGATCCGTGCCTTCGTGATGCAGAAGGAAGAGAAGGAACGCTTCGCCACGGCGAACCAGGAGCTTCGTGACGTCTCCTTGAAGACGGGCATGCTGATGGCATTGATGTTCCCGGCCGTCACCTTTATCGTGATGGCCGCGCAGGTTGCCGTGATCTATTTTGGGGGTCACCGCGTTGAGGCGGGAATGGAAGTTGGCGCCTTGACAGCCTTCATCTCGTACCTCATGCAGATCTTCATGTCCGTGATGATGGGGATGATGATGTTCATGATCGTGCCGCGTGCCGAAGTGTGCGCGGACCGGATTATGGAGGTCCTCACAACCACTCCGGCGATCTCCGATCCGGAATCGGGCAAGGTGCTCGACGGCGGTCGGGCCACGTTCGCGCTCAACGGTGTCAGCTTTCGTTTCCCGGGAGCCGAGCGGGATGTGCTCTCCAACATCACCCTGGAGCTTGCTCCCGGTACGACAACGGCGGTCATCGGTTCGACCGGTTCGGGCAAGACCACGCTCGTCAACTTACTGCCGCGGCTCATCGATCCCACGAAGGGCACGGTGACTGCGAATGGTGTTCCGCTGAGCAAACTCAGTCTGTCCGTGCGTGAAAGGGTGGCGCTTGTGCCGCAGCGTGCGCACCTCTTTGCTGGCACGGTGGCTTCCAACCTGCGACTCGGAGCTCCGGGGGCCACAGATGACCAGCTCTGGGAGGCACTCGATATTGCCCAGGCTCGCGAGTTCATCACCGATCTGGATGCGGAGGTGGAGTCCGGCGGAAAGAACTTCTCGGGCGGCCAGCGGCAACGCCTCACGATCGCGCGGGCTCTGGTTCGCCGCGCCGATCTGACAGTCTTCGATGACTCGTTTTCTGCGCTCGACTATGCCACGGATGCGAAGCTCCGGGCGAGCCTTGATGAATTCCTTGCGGATGCGGCCGTCCTGATTGTGGGGCAGCGGGTCGCGACGATCCGGGGCGCGGACACGATTGTGGTGCTCGACGCCGGTGAAATAGTTGGTACCGGAACCCATGAGAGTCTGATGGCAACGTGCCCAACATATGAGGAGATCGTACTGTCGCAGCTCACCGCTGAGGAGGCCGCATGAGTCACGGCCCGATGCGAGGCGTGGATCCCACGGCACGCAGCAATAACTTCGGCGCGACCGTTCGCCGTCTCTTTTCGTCTCTGCGTGAGCACCGGCTTCGCCTGATCGTCGTCGTGGTCCTGACGGTTGCTTCCGTCGCCATGAACGTGGTGGGCCCACGAATTCTCGGTGAAGGCACCAACCTGATCTTCGCGGGTATGATCGGCTCTCAACTTCCGTCGGGCCTCGCCCGTGAGGAAGCCATCGCGATGGTTCGTGCGAGTGGCGAGGCACAGATGGCGGACATGTTGGAGGGCGTCAACTTTGTTCCGGGGGAAGGGATCGACTTCGGCGCACTCGGCAGGACAGTGCTCCTGGTACTTGCGCTCTACCTGTCCTCTGCGATCTTCAGTTGGCTTGCGGCACGAATCCTCGCCCGGATCACTCAGGACACCGGATATGCGATGCGTCGCGAAGTGCAGGCAAAGATCGACACGCTTCCGCTGAGCTATCTCGACTCGCACGCGCGTGGTGACATGCTCTCACGTGTCACGAATGACATCGATAACGTCACGCAGACGTTGCAGCAGAGTCTCAGCCAGATTGTGACTTCGGTGCTGACCATCGTGGGAATCTTCGCCATGATGCTTTCGGTCTCGGTTCAGCTCTCGCTGATTGCGCTGATCGTCGTGCCGATCTCCGCGCTCGCGGCCGTCCAGATTGCTAAGCGTGCACAGCCGCAGTTCACGCGGCAATGGAAGGCAACAGGCGATGTGGGTGCGGTGATCGAGGAGGCCTTCTCCGGCCACGAAGTGATCGCAGCTTACGGAGCACAGAGCGCATTCGAGGCCGATTTCGCCGCTCACAACGGTGAACTCTACGAGTCCTCGAGGCTTGCCCAGTTCATCTCCAACACGATGATGCCGGTGATGGGATTCCTCTCGAATATCGGGTACGTGGCGATCGCCGTGATCGGTGGCGTGAAGGTGGCGAACGGGCAGATCTCGCTCGGTGAGGTGCAGGCTTTCATCCAGTACTCGCGCCAGTTCAACCAGCCGATCTCGCAGCTCGCCTCGATGGCGAATCTGTTGCAGTCGGGTGCGGCCTCGGCCGAGCGCGTCTTCGAACTGCTCGACGCCGAGGAGGAGACGCCCGACGCCGTCACCCAGGAGCTTCCCGACGAGGTCGGCGAGGTGGTCTTCGAGAACGTGAGCTTCTCGTACAACCCCGGCACGCCCGTCATCACGAATCTCAACCTCCGCGCTGCTCCCGGCCAGACGGTAGCGATCGTTGGCCAGACCGGTGCCGGCAAGACGACGCTCGTGAACTTGCTGATGCGGTTCTACGAAGTGGATTCCGGCCGGATCCTGATCGACGGTGTCGACATCCGAAACGTGTCACGGGACGACGTTCGCTGTCGCTTCGGCATGGTGCTGCAAGACACCTGGTTGGTCGAGGACTCGATCGAACACAACATTTCCTTTGCGCGACGCGACGCTTCGCGCGAGGAGATCGTCGCCGCAGCGCACGCGACCAGCGTTGACCGCCTTGTGCGGAGCCTGCCGGAGGGCTACGAAACCCTCGTGACGGATGAGTCGATGTCGGCTGGTGAGAAGCAGTTGGTCACGATTGCGCGAGCCTTCCTCGCCGATCCGCAGATGCTGATCCTCGACGAGGCAACCTCCTCTGTTGACACCCGCACCGAGGTGCTCGTGCAGAAGGCCATGAACACGCTACGTGTCGGCAGGACGGCGTTTGTGATCGCGCACCGGCTCTCAACGATCCGAAACGCCGATCTGATCGTCGTGATGGAACAGGGCGACGTCGTCGAGCAGGGAACGCACGACGAACTGCTGAAGGTCAACGGCGCCTACGCTCGGCTGTACCGTTCACAGTTCGACGTCGAAGACTAGAGCAGGTTGCGGCGCTTCAGCAGGGGCTCGAGATCCGGCTCGTGGCCCACCAACTCGCGGAACGAGTCCAGCGGGTCGCGGGTGTTGCCACGTGAGAGCACGGTCTCGCGGAAGCGATGACCTGCAACCGCGTTCAGCTCGCCGTTCTCGCGGAACCACTTCTGGGTATCCGCATCGAGCACCTCGGACCAGATGTACGAGTAGTAGTTCGCGTCGTACCCGCCACCAAACGCGTGCGCGAAGTAGGTGGTGCGGTAGCGCGGCGGCACCACCGTGAGGCCGCACTCTTCCAACACTCGTTGCTCGAACGGGAGGACCTCCGCCGGGTCAGTCGGGACGGCGTCGGGGGCCAGCCGGTGCCACGCCTGGTCCACAATCGCCGCCGAGAGGTACTCCGCCGTGGCGAAGCCCTGGCCGAACGAGCGCACCGCGAGAAGTGAATCCAGAAGCTCATCCGGTAGCGGCTCGCCGGTCACGTGGTGCCGCGCGAAGTGGGTCACCACGTCCCGGTCCTCCAACCACATCTCGTTGACCTGCGAGGGGTACTCCACGAAGTCTCGCGGCACGTTCGTGCCCGCGAGGCCGCGGAATCGTGCATTCGAGAGCATCCCGTGCAAGGCGTGTCCGAACTCGTGGAACGCCGTGGTCGTCTCGTCCCAGGTGAGCAGCGTGGGCTTGCCCGGTGCGGGCTTGGTGACGTTGAGGTTGTTCGCGATCACGGGAAGGGTTCCGTCCTCGTGCGACTGCTCCACGAGGTTGTGCATCCACGCGCCGCCGTTCTTGCCGGGGCGCGCGTAGTAGTCGCCCACGAAGAGCGCGAGCGGCTCGCCGTCTTCGTCGCGGACCTCCCAGACCCGCACCTCGGGCGCCCAGCCGGTCAGCTCGGGGCGCTCGGTGAACTGCAATCCGAAGAGTTGCGTGGCGGCGTAGAAGACGCCGTCGTTGAGGACCGCGTCGAGTTCGAGGTAGGGGCGCACGGCGTCGAAGTCCACGTTGGCCACCTCAGTGCGGAGCTTCTCCTCGTAGAAGAACCAGTCCGACGGCGCAAACGGAGCCGCGCTGTCCCGCGCCTTGAGCTCGGCGAGGGCGGTTGCCTCCTTGGTCACGTTCCGGACGGTCGGAGGGGCGAGGGTATCGAGGCGCTCGGCAACCGCCTCCGCGCTCGGGGCGGTTGCGTCCGCCACCACCAGGTCCGCGTGCGTCTCGAAGCCGAGCAGACGCGCCTTCTCGGCGCGCAGCCTGGCGAGCTTGAGGACCAGGGCGCGGGTCTCGTCGTCGTCCCCGCGGGACTCGGATGCGGCGAGGAGAGCGGCCCGCGTCTCAGGGTCGGTGAGGCGCGTGAGCAGTGGCTGCTGGGTGGGGGAGATCAGCGTGATCAGCCAGCCCTCGAGGCCGCGATCGGCGGCCGACTGCGCGAGCGAATCAAGCGTCTCCTGGTCGAGCCCTGCCAGCTTGGCGGGATCGGTGATGTGGAGGGCGGCGTCGTCGCGCGCCTTGACCGTGCGTTGCTCGAACTCGGTCTCGCCGGAGGAGATCGCGGCGTTGAGCTCCGTGAGCTTCGCGCGCTCATCCTCGCCGAGCGCGATTCCGCGCAGTCGGAAGTCCTTCAGATACTCGGAGAGAAGCCGAGCGGTTTCGGGGTCCTCGGGAACCTCGAGCGCGTCGAGCCGCGCATAGAGAGCATCGTTCATCCAGAGCGAGTCGTAGAGGGCGGAGATCTGCGGCATCAACTCGGCCTGCACTGCGTCCCACTCCTCGCCTCCGATCGAACTCATCATCGTGTAGCCCGCGCCGAGCTTCGTCTCGAACTCCATGCCGGAGGCACCGAGCGCGATCAGCGTGTTCTCGATGGTGGGTGGTTCGGGATTGCTGGCGATGGCGTCCCATTCGGCACGCAACGCCGCCATTCCGGCGGCGGCATTCTCCCGGATGTATGCCGGGGTGATTGCCTCGAAGTCCGCGAGAATGAAGGGAAGTGCTGCCGGTTGAGTCGGGATGAAGTTGGTCATACTGCTATGTTCTCACCATCGATCGGGGCCAAGCTAATGGGTAAGCGGCACTAGACTCGGGGCGATCGGACAAGGAGAGAGATTCTGGCTGAGAGAACTCGACCGTTCGCGCTGGCCAGCGTGAAGGACTACGTCGCCGTGTGGGTGATGGTGCTCCTCATCTCTGGGCAGGGCTTCCGCTACCTGCTCGGGCTACCCGTCTACACGGCAGTCGTGATCGCAACGATCGTGGCAGTCGGTGTGGCGTATCGCCCGTCCTCACGCACGCTCGTGCCGCCGTTGCTCATTGGCACGTTCGTGGGGATCGCGACTCTGACTATCGCATGGTCCGCCACGCGAATGGTGACACTTCTCGCCGTCGCGGTCCTTCTTGCGCTCACGTTCATGGCGTTAACGATCGTGCGTGAAACGACCGTTGCGACCTTCATGGGGCAGCTCTACCGCGGCTTCCAGATCAGTTTGTTCCTCGGTATCGCCTTCGAAATGGTGGTCGCGTTCGTCATTCGGCGACCCGTGGAGCCCCTCTCGAATGACCTGCTGTCACTCGCGGGTGAGAACTATCAGGGTTCCACAGTCTGGTCCGAGAACAACCTGCTACAAGGCGGGTACCTGCAAGGTTTCGTGGGGAACCGGAACCCGTTTGGCACGATTGCGTTGATGGCGTTGATCTGTGCCGCGATCCTCTACCTGGACCGCAGAATCGGCCTGATCGATACCGCAGTGACGGGCGTGGCCGGCATCGCCGTTCTCTACCTGACGCAATCGGCCACGGTGGCGGTCGCGCTCATCTACACGCTCGGGCTTGGTGCTGCTGGACTGATCATTCGGCGCACGTCCCGGGGCTGGAAGCGCCCACTCTCGTTTGTGGTGCTCGGCTTCACGGCTGCCGCGGGAATTCTCACGCTCAAGTACCACCGCGTGATTTTCGCGCTCTTCGATCGCAGTGCGGATGCCACCAATCGGGGAGACATCTGGAGTGCGATGCTGCCCTTCGCCCTGCAGCGGCCGGAAGGCTGGGGGTATGTGGCATTCTGGCCCGTTTCGCAAGAGCCGTATGTAACGATCGTGGAGAACTCTGGCGGCTTCTGGGCCGCGCACGGTCACAATGCCTATCTCGACGCGTGGTTGCAGGTGGGAATTCTCGGTGCCGTGCTCCTTGTGACGATTGTGGTTCTCACCTACCTTGACGCGTGGCGTCTCGTGGAGCGCGGCCACCGGGGTGAGAGCTTCATTCCGCTCGGCTGGGCGCTCCTGACCGCGGTTCTCGCACTGCAGGGACTCACCGAATCGCGCATGCTCTCCGAGTGGGGGTGGTTCCTCCTCGTGGCTCTGTACTGCTCGGCGCCGGGGGCACTGACCCTCACCCTGATCAGCGAGGAGACGGTACGCACGGGTGACCGAACGCCGTCGGGAGATCGCGCCTGAGTGGGCTTGCTCACGGGGATGCTGACCGTTTTCATATCGGGGCGGTGGGCGTGTTATCTTTATCTGGCGCCTGAGCCGAAAAGCTCGGGAGCACACCCCGTCCGGGTGGCGGAATTGGCAGACGCGCTAGCTTGAGGTGCTAGTGCCCGTATTAGGGCGTGGGGGTTCAAGTCCCCCTCCGGACACCGTTACTCTTCGTTGAGATTCCAACGATTTTGGGCTTAGGACGTGTGTCGAATCGACACTCCACGTACACAGCGTCGCTGCGTGGCGCGTCAGAACAGGCGACTGCCGTTGGGGACCGGGGACTCGACTCCAGCAAGGACAATCCGGCCCTGCTCATCGGGGACTCCGGTCACAAGCACCTCGGATTTCACGCCGGCTACCCGCTTAGGTGCGAGGTTTACCACGCAGAGTACCTGCCGCCCGATCAGGTCGGCCTCGGTATAGAGATCAGTGATCTGCGCGCTCGAGCGTCTCACTCCGAGGGGGCCGAGATCGATGTCCAGTACCCACGCGGGAATACGTGCTTTGGGATTCGGTCCGACGGCGAGAACGGTGCCCACGCGGATATCGACCGCTTGGAAGGTCTCCCAGTCGAGCGTCGGCTCGGAAGGCTCTGGCATACGTCCATCCTCTCGGTGTCGTTCTGATCGTA
The DNA here is from genome assembly GCA_900199505.1 of Ruaniaceae bacterium KH17. Taxonomy (GTDB): domain Bacteria; phylum Actinomycetota; class Actinomycetes; order Actinomycetales; family Actinomycetaceae; genus KH17. The sequence goes on from FZQV01000003.1 coordinate 31,335, forward strand.
CGAGAGTGGGCCGGCGGTCTGCACGCACGGCGCTGTCTCGAGTCGCGCGGCGAGTGTCTTAGGATCGAGATATGGAACCTGTGCGCCTCGACGACCCCACCATCGGAATCGAACTGAAGGCCCCGTCCGAGGCGGACATCCCCGCAATCACGGCGGCCTGCCAGGATCGGGCGATCGCCGACTACACCACCGTTCCGTGGCCGTATACCGAGGATGATGCCCGCGTGTTTGTCACCGAGGTGGTTCCTGCTAACTGGGCGAAGGGCGGCGCCGAGTGGGCGATCTTCGACGCCGGAACGTTGGCCGGAATGATCGGGCTGGCCGTCCGAAACGGGGAGGATTACCACACCTACGAGCTCGGTTACTGGATGGCCCCGCACGCCCGCGGCCGGGGCATTCTGCACCGGGCGATCGGCCTCGTGCTGGACTTCGCGTTCGACGAGCTTGGCGCCGAGAAGATCTTCTGGTCCGCCGTGGTTGGCAACTGGGGTTCGTGGCGCGCGGCGTGGAAGTACGGCTTCCGGCGCGAGGGCATCTCGCGATATGCGCACCGCTCGCTGAACGAGGGCGAGCCCGCCCGCACCATGTGGACCGCTTCGCTGCTGAAGGACTGGCCGCGCGAGCCTGCCACGCCTTGGGACGGCCCGGTGGGCACGGCACCGGCGATCCCGAACCCGCGCGATCCGGAGGCGCTGGTTCGCCAGTTCCACGAGACCTACAACCTGCCGGTCACGACGGGGGAGCCCAGCGTCGATTTCGATCGGGTCCACATGCGCATGGGCCTGATCGCCGAAGAGTTCGCCGAGCTCGTGGGTGCCGTCTATGGTGAAGCGGGCGAGGCGCGGATCAATGAGGCCTTCGCCGAGGTCGTCGCGAATGACGCGCACACCCGGGACACCGTTGCCGCCGCCGATGCCCTCGCCGATTCAATCTACGTGATCTACGGGATGGCGCTCGAGAGCGGAATTCCGCTGGATGCCGTGCTCCGCGAGGTGCAGCGCTCCAATCTCTCGAAGCTTGGGGCCGACGGCGCCCCGATCTACCGCGAAGACGGCAAAGTCATGAAGGGGCCGGGCTTCTTTGAGCCGCGTATTGCGGAGGCACTGACCGCTACCCGGCTCAAGGAGGAGCTCGACGATGAGTGAGCTCAGCGCCGTCGCCGCGGAGGCGGTCGAGATCGCGCGGCGCTTGATCCGGATCGACACGTCCAATTTTGGTGACGGCTCCGGCCCGGGTGAACGAGAGGCCGCCGAACTCGTGGCCGAGCTTCTCACCGAGGTGGGCTACGATCCCACGATCGTGGAATCCGAGGACCGCCGCACCACCGTGCTGCTTCGCATTCCGGGCTCGGACCCGAGCGCCCCGGCGCTCGTGGTGCACGGCCACACCGATGTGGTCCCCGCGAACGCCGCGGACTGGACGGTCCCTCCCTTCGAGGGCGTGCTCCAAGACGGCATGCTGTGGGGCCGCGGCGCCGTCGACATGAAGGACATGCTGGGAATGATGCTCGCCGTCGCGCGAGACATGAAGCGGAGCAACTGGCAGCCGCGCCGAGATATCGTGCTCGCGGTCTTCGCCGATGAAGAGGCCGGTGGCAGGTTCGGTTCGCATTGGGTGGTGGACAACCATCCAGAGATCTTCGAGGGCGCCACGGACGCGATTTCCGAAGTGGGTGGCTACTCGGTGACGGTCAACGGTCGCCGCGTCTACCTCTTGCAGACCGCTGAGAAGGCGTTGCGCTGGATGCGGCTCGACGCAGAGGGGACGGCCGGGCACGGTTCCCTCGTGAATCATGACAACGCGATCACTCGTATCGCAGGCGCCGTGGCGCGGATCGGTGCATACGATTGGCCGCTCCATCTGACGCCCACCGTCAAGACCTTGCTCGACGGCGTCGCCGATCTCACCGGCCTCTCCTACGATCCCGAGGATCGCGCCAGCATCATTCCACTGATGCGCGCGCTCGGCCCCTCGAGCGCTTTCGTGGAGGCCACGCTCGCGACCGGCGCGAATCCCACGATGCTCGGCGGAGGGTACAAGGCAAACGTGATCCCAGGCGGTGGCAATGCCGCGATCGACATGCGCGTGATTCCCGGCGACGAAGAGGCCGCGATGGCAACGATCAAGGGCCTCGCCGGACCCGGCATCGAGATCTCGGAGATCAACTACGACATTGGGCTGGAAGTCCCGTTCGAGGGTGACTTTGTGGACGCGATGGTTGCCTCGATCACGGCGGAGGACCCGGACGCAGTAGTGCTGCCGTACATGCTCTCGGCCGGGACAGACAACAAGGCTCTCTCGCGGCTTGGCATTCGCGGTTACGGTTTTACGCCGCTCCGGCTGCCCGAGCACCTCGATTTCGCGGGAATGTTCCATGGGGTTGATGAACGCGTTCCCGTGGGCGCCATGGAGTTTGGCGTGCGTGCGCTGGAGAACCTGCTTCGTACCGCATAATCCGGTGACTTTGAGGCGCCGCGGGCGGTAGGCTCACAGTATGGAGATTGACCCGCGCGCCGCGCTCGACCGGCTCATCGAAGCACTCAACGCTCACTACGAGGCCGCCGTCCACGCGCAGGATCCCGAAGCTCCCGCGGTGATCTCGGCGACCGTAACTCTTGAGGACGCCTTCATCACGTATGACGACACCCTCATGACCCACTACGACGTCGATCTCCCATTCGATCTCTTCGACGATGACGACGATGAGTTTGATGACGAGGACGACGACAACTAGCTAGCGCTCGGGGTAGCCAATTGGTGGGGCGGAGACCTCAGCGAGCGCGTTCCCGACAACGTCTGGCAGGTCCACATTCGCCTCGAGAATCGAGCGGAGCTGGGCGGGCGTGCGCGGGCCCACAATTGCGCAATCGACTCGTTCAGTGACCCACGCGAGCGCCACATCGAGCGGCGCCGCCTCCAGGCCGTCGGCCGCGCGAGCAACCGATTCGACAATTCGAAATGCCCGCTCGTTCATGTGCGGTTCGACGAAGCTACGCAAGTGCGCCGAGGCTGCTCGCGAATCGGCCGGTGAGGAGTGCCGGTACTTGCCGGTGAGCACGCCGCGTCCGAGAGCGGACCAGGCGAGCGTGCCGATCCCGAGCGCCTTCGCCGCCGGGAACACCTCGCGCTCGGCGCCGCGCTCCAGGAGCGAATACTCCACCTGCGTGGCCGTGATCTTGGTCAGCGAGGCGAGTGTGGCGAGTTGCCAACCGGGATAGTTCGAGAGCCCCACATACCGGGCGCGGCCGGAACTCACCGCGATCTCCAGCGCATTCGCGGTCTCCTCGAGTGGTGTGCCGGGATCCGGCGCCTGAACGAGGAGCAGATCCACGTGGTCGGTGCCCAGCCGGGCGAGCGAGGAATCGAGATTCGTGAGGATCGTGCCGCGTGAGGCGTCGATCTGGGCGCGCTTTGAGCGCCAGGTGCGTACGCCGGCCTTCGTGACGATCACAACGTCCTCGCGGGCCACAGCGGAGCTGAGCATCTGTCCGATCAACTCTTCGGAGGCGCCGTCGGCGTAGCCTGCAGCAGTATCGAGAACCGTTCCGCCAGCGTCAACGAAGTCCGTGAGCATGGTGTGGGCGTCATCGCCGTCGGTGTCACGACCCCAGGTCATGGTGCCCAACCCGAGGGTGGAAACGCGCAGGCCGGAGGTACCAAGTGAGGACTCGTGCATGGGACAAGCCTAATGAATGAATCGCATGGGGTACGCTCGCTTCTCGTGGAATGGTGGCATGCAATCGTCCTCGGACTCGTCCAGGGACTCACAGAGTTTCTCCCGATCTCATCGTCAGCGCACATTCGTGTAGTGGGAGAGTTGATGGGCCTCGGCGATCCGGGCGCTGCGTTCACCGCGATCACCCAGATCGGTACCGAGACCGCGGTGGTGATCTACTTCCGGAAGAAGATCTGGCAGGTCATCACAGCGTGGTGCGGCGCGTTGCCGTTCGGCCCGTGGAAGAACACGGTCCCGCGCGATAACCCCGACGCACGTATGGGCTGGTTCATCATCCTGGGCTCGATCCCGATCGTGGTGCTGGGGCTCTTCCTTGAGGACTGGATCGATACCACCTTCCGCAATCTCTACATCACTGCCGCGACCCTTGCGATCTTCGCGGTGATTCTCGGCGCCGCCGATCGCTATTCGAAGCGCACTCGCGAACTCGACCAACTGAGTGGCACGCATGCGACCCTGTTCGGTTTCGCGCAGGCCATGGCGCTGATCCCCGGCGTCTCGCGCTCGGGCGGCACGATCACGGCCGGCCTGCTCATGGGCTACTCCCGCAAGGCGGCCGCCGATTACTCGTTCCTACTGGCGATCCCCGCGGTGCTCGGCTCGGGCTTCTACAAGCTGTTCAAGGACGGCTTCACGGGGGAGTCCGCCGTCTCGATGCCGCTCACGCTGGTCGCGACCGTCGTGGCATTCGTGGTCGGCTACTTCGTGATCGTGTGGTTCCTGAAGATGATCACCACGAAGACCTACACGCCGTTCGTGATCTACCGACTGGTCCTCGCAGCGGTCATCGTGGTGCTGCTCCTGACCGGCACGCTCACCCCGCTACCTACGACTTAGGCCCGTCCTCTCGGCGGCGGAGGTAGCGTTCGAACTCGGCGGCGATCGCGTCCCCGCTGGCCGACGGCGAATCGGCAGTATCGCGCAGCTCCTCCAGTTGGGAGACGTACCCGGCCACGTCCGGGTTCTCGACCGTGAGCTCGTTGACGCCGCCTTCCCACTGCTTCGCGGCCTCCTTGAGCTCGCTCAGGTCAAGATCCTCACCAAGTACCACGGAAAGCTCCCGCGCGAGTGACAGCGACGCTTTGGGGGAGGGAGGATCCGCAACATAGTGCGGCACCGAGACCCAGATCTGCATCGTCGCGAAGCCTTCCTCTGCGGCAACGAGCTCGAGCACGCTCGTGATGCCTGCAGGACCCTGGTACTGCGATTGCTGGATCTCGCGCTCACGTTGCGTCACCGGGCTCGATGACGAGATCGAGAGCGGGAATGGCCGCGTGTGGGGGACATCCGCGAGGAGGGCACCGAGCACGACGAACTCGCCCACCGAGGCGTTGGTGGCCTCGAAGATGATCTCGGCCACGAACTCCTGCCAGTTGAAAGAAGGTTCGAGCCCGCGCAGGAGGAGCGCCTTCCGTCCGCTGGGCGTGGTGGCGGTCCAGATTTCGGTACCCGGCCACACGAGCTTGCGATCGCCGTCGTCCGTGGTCTCGAGCTGCGGGCGTGCCACCTGGAAGTCGTAGTACTCCTGCTCGTCGAGCCGCCCGACGGGGGTGGCATCCCAGGAATCGATCAAGGCCTCCACGAGACTGGTGGCGGCATTGCCGGCGTCACTCCAGCCCTCGAACGCGGCGATCATGATCGGATCGTTTCTCATCCCTCTAGCTTAGATGGTGCGCCGGGCGACCCGTCCGGGCAGGTTAGGGTGGCTGGGTGACGTTACGTGCCGTGCTCTGGGACCTCGATGGCACGCTTGTCGACTCCGAACCGCACTGGTTCGCCGCCGAGCAGACTCTCGCCGCCGAGTACGGCGCCGTCTGGACCTCCGAGCAGGCTCTCGCACAAGTGGGCCAACCGATTCGGCAAACACTGGCGAATCTCGTGGCGGCCGGCATTCCGCTGAGCATTGCGGAAGCCGAGCGAGAACTCATGGAGCGGATGCGCCGCCAAATCGCCGCCGACGGCGTCGAGTTCCGTCCTGGGGTCATGGAACTGTGGAATGCGCTGGCCGAGCAGGGCGTGCGGCAGGCCCTGGTCACGATGAGTTACGGGCCGTACATGGACGCGGTCATCCCGTGGCTGCCAGCGTTTGATCATCTTCAGCTCGGGAACTCCGTGCAGCGAGGCAAGCCGGCGCCCGATATCTACCTCGCGGCGATGGACTCTCTGGGTGTCACGCCGGAGCAGTCACTTGGAATCGAGGATTCCGTGGTGGGGGCGGGAGCCCTACTCGCGGCGGGTCTGACACCGGTCGGCGTGCCGAACCTGCTGGAGCTCCCGGATGACCCGCGCCTGATCGTGCTGGATACGCTCGCCGGCGTGCAGCCTTCGGATCTCGAGCGTCTCCACACCTACTGGCAGGGCCGAAATCTCGTTGGTTGAGAGGGGTCGAGACCATGGTGCGTTGGACTCGCTGTCTGGGGACGGTGTGCCGGCACCGCTCAGGTATCTCTCGCGGCCGGGAGGGGCGTGTGGACTCGGGCTGGGGATGGCACAACCTCGTGGGTTGAGCGGAGCCGGAGGCGGAGTTGAGACCATGGTGCGTTGGGCTCGCTGTCTGGGGACGGTATGCAGGTCGTGCCACCGGCCCGGTTTCGCGTGCGGCCGCCAGGGCGCGATGGACTAGGGCCTAAGACCGGTCGAGTGAGCTGCGGCGGGCGGCGAGGAGGGACTCGAGGCCTTCCTCCGGAATGGGCGGGATGGTGCCGCCAAACTCCGGGCAGAACTCCTGGAACGAGCACCATGGGCAGAGCGGCGTCTTCCTCGGACGGAAGTCCTCGCGCCGCGCAGCATCCTCGATCCGATCCCACAGTTGATCAAGCTCGGCCTCAAAGGCGAGCAGGTCATCGGTGTGCGGATCGAGAGTAAGCGTGCGGCCATCGCCCAAATAGATCAGCTGGAGCCGAGCGGGAGCGACGCCGTCGAGCCGCCAGAGCATCAACGCGTAGAACCGCATCTGGAACAGCGCCTCCTCGGTGAACCGAGGGGACGGTGCCTTGCCAGTCTTGTAATCGACCACGCGCACGGCACCGTTCGGAGCGGTGTCTATCCGGTCCACAAAGCCGCGCAGCAGCACCCCCGAGCCAAGCTCCACTTCCACGAACCGCTCCCGCGCCGTGGGATCGAGCCGTTGCGGGTTCTCCAGCCTGAAGTAGTTCGAGACCAGAGCGCGGGCTTGCGAAAGGAAGGCATCGACGTCCCCCGCCTCGGCAAAGAGCTCGTGCACCTCGGGGCGCTTCTGCGCGAGCTCGTCCCACTGCGGTCCCACCAGCTCTTGCGCGGCACCCTCGTCACGTGCGGCGGCAGGCAAGTCGAAGATCCGCTCCAGCACCGCGTGCACCAGTGTTCCACGCACCGCGGCCGACGACGGCGGCTCGGGAAGTTTGTCCACCATGAGATAGCGGAATCGCAACGGGCATTGCTTGAAGTCCTTGGCCCGGGATGCTGACAGTGCTGCTCGCTTCATGACCACAGCCTAAGCTCGGGCACCGACACCGTTACCCTGGACCATATGGGTTGGCGTATCGGAAGCATCGGGGGAGTACCCCTCTACCTGGCGAAGAGTTGGCCGATCGGCGCGCTGCTGATCGGCTATGTGTACTTCATCAGCTTCAACAACTATGCAACCACCGGGCGTGCGGCGCTGATTTCCGCCATCGCCGTGGTGATGCTCTTCTTCTCGGTACTCGTACACGAGGTGTCACACGGCGTCGTCGGGAAGCTTCAGAAGCGTCCTCCCGAGTCCTACACGCTCACCCTCTTCGGTGGCCACACCACCTTCCGTACCCCCGATCCTTCCCCGGGCGCGATGGCGATCATCTCGCTGGCGGGCCCACTCGCGAACCTGGCACTCGCGGCCCTTGCCTGGGCGGGAACCTTGCTCCCTGTGGTTGGCCCATACATGGAGCCGCTTGCGATCGTGAACCTAATCCTCGGCCTGTTCAACCTCGCCCCCGGCCTCCCAATGGACGGCGGGTACATCGTGGCCGCGATCGGCTGGTTTGCCACCGACAGCCGCGAGCGCGGCATGGAGATTTCCGGGTGGACCGGCCGCGTGATTGCAGGGTTGATCGCCGCCGCCTCTGTGTTCTGGCTCCTTCTCACGCAAGGCCGGAGCACCAGTGCACTCTGGATGATCTTCATCGCGATCTTCCTCTGGCAAGGCGCGAGTCGTTCTATCCACGTGGCAAAGGCGCGGCAGGCGGTCACACACGTGGACCTGCGGCCGCTGATGATGCCGGTCCCCGCCATTGAACACACCAAGGCCATTCGGGACGTGCCACCCACCGGCGCCGTGCTCGTGGACCGCGGCTGGCCCGTTGCCTTCATTCCGATCCAGAATGTGGGGGGCAACGTGGACCCGAACGCCCCGGCAACGGCGATCTCGCTCGCCGTGCCCCGCCGCAACGTGATCACCACTCCCGTGGGAGCGGACGCGGTCACCGCGGTGGCCGGAGCCGAGGGAGATCTCGTCATCCTGACCGATGGCGGCTACTACTGGGCGGGCTCGGTGCGCCAGATCGCCACACACGTGAACCGATAGGCTGGGGCATCGTGACACTCATCGGACCGGCCGCACGCCGCGGCCCCTTGCATGACGGCGAACGGGTCCAGTTGACCGACGCCAAGGGCAAGATGCACACCATCCAGCTTCGTGCGGGCGAGCACTTCCACACGCATCGCGGCGGGATCGATCACGACCGCATCATCGGCCAGCCGGACGGCTCCGTGATCCTGACCGAGCTCGAGCACGAGTACCTCGTGCTCCGGCCGCTGCTCTCGGACTACGTGATGGGCATGCCGCGCGGCGCCGCAATCGTCTACCCCAAGGACGCCGGGCAGATCATCCAGATGGGCGACATCTTCGCCGGCGCCACCGTGGTGGAAGCCGGCGTGGGTTCGGGCGCGCTCTCGCAGAGCCTGCTCAACACCATCGGCACCGAGGGCCGGCTCATCTCGATCGAACGCCGCGCCGACTTCGCCGAGATCGCGACGCTAAACGTGGACGCCTGGTTCGGCGAGCGGCACCCCGCGTGGGAGGTGCACGTGGGCGATCTGGCCGAGGTGCTTCCCACTCTTGGGGTGGAACCGGACCGGATCGTGCTGGACATGCTGGCGCCCTGGGAGAACATCGAGGTAGTCGAGCAGACCCTCACTCCGGGTGGCGTGCTGCTCGCCTACGTTGCCACCACCACCCAGATGTCCCGCTTCGTTGAAGAACTGCGCGCCACCGAGCGCTTCACCGAGCCGCAGGCGTTGGAGTCCATGGTCCGCACCTGGCACGTGGAGGGACTTGCAGTGCGCCCGGACCACCGGATGGTCGCCCACACCGGATTCCTGGTCACTGCCCGGCTGTTGGCCCCCGGAACCATCACCCCTGAGCGCTCGCGCCGCCCGGCGCCGTCGGCCCAAGGAGTTGAAGACCACCTGGCGGGCGTGCCTTTCACCCCCGAGAACCTGGGGGAGCGCGCCACATCGGACAAGAAGATACGCCGCGTGACCCGCGATCTCGCCCGCCGCGCCGCCTATGACGAGGAGACCCGTGGATAACGACCTGGACGCAATCTCGCTGGCCGCGAAGAACGAACGCCTCGCACACGCGCTCTCGGACGCGCGCCGCAAGCTCGTCAACATGCAGGAGCAGATCGACGCGCTCACCTCCCCGCCGAACTCCTACGGTGTTTTCCTCGAGTCGCACATGGACGATCGCAGTGCGGACGTGATGGTGGCCGGGCGCAAGATGCGGCTCTCCGTGTCCTCCACGATCCCGCTCGGAGCGCTCCGCCCGGGCCAGGAGGTGCGGCTCTCCGAGGCGCTGAGCGTGATCGGCGCGCTCGGTTTCGAGCAGGCCGGCGAGGTGGGCCTCGTGCGCGAGCGGCTCGATGACGATCGGGTACTTGTGGCTCTTCGGGCCGACGACGAACGCGTCGTTCGGCTAGCAGGCCCACTCCTGAAGGCGGACATCAAGCATGGCGACGCCGTCCTGGTGGACCTGCGCGCATACGTTGCCACCGCTGTCGTGGCACGTAGCGAGATCGAGGATCTGCTCCTCGAGGAGCAACCCACCACCACCTACGACGAGATCGGTGGCCTCGGCCCGCAGATCGAGGAGATCCGCGACACCGTGGAGCTCCCGTTCTTGCACCCGGAGCTGTACCGGGAGCACGGGTTGCGCCCGCCGAAGGGCCTGCTCCTGTATGGCCCGCCGGGATGCGGTAAGACCCTCATCGCGAAGGCGATCGCCAACTCGCTCGCGCAGACCGTGGGCGGCGACCGTGCCTACTTCCTGAACGTCAAGGGCCCCGAGCTCCTGAACAAGTTCGTGGGCGAGACCGAACGTCAGATCCGTGTGATCTTCCAGCGCGCCCGAGAACGCGCCACCACCGGCGTGCCCGTGATCATCTTCTTCGACGAGATGGAATCGCTGTTCCGCACCCGTGGCGGGGGCGTCTCCTCGGACGTGGAGACCACAGTGGTGCCGCAGCTGCTGGCCGAGGTCGACGGCGTCGAGTCGCTCAGCAATGTGGTGATTATCGGTGCGTCAAACCGTGAGGACATGATCGATCCCGCGATCCTGCGCCCCGGTCGGTTGGACCTGAAGATCCGGATCGACCGGCCGGATGCGGAAGGCGCACGCGAGATCTTCGCGAAGTACCTCACCACGGATCTGCCCATCCGCGCCGATGAGGTGGCGAAGTATGGCTCGGTGGGAAACGCCGTCGGGCAGATCATCGAGACCGCGGTGCAGGCGCTCTACGCGACGGATTCGAGCACGGCGGCCGCAGAGGTGACGTACACGGACGGCCAGCGTGGCACGCTCTACGTGCGGGACTTCGTCTCCGGCGCGATGATCGCCGGGATCGTGGACCGCGCCAAGAAGGCCGCGATCAAGGACCTGCTGGCCGGGGGAGAGCGCGGCATCGCCACCGAGCATCTGCTACGCGCACTGTCCCAAGAGATCACCGAGAACGAGGACTTGCGCACCGGCGCCGATCCCGAACGCTGGTCCCGGATTCTCGGCGGGCGCCGCCCCATCGTGGCGGCCCGGCCCCTGCGAGCGGAGGCGATCCAGTGACACGCGTGATGGGAATCGAGACCGAATACGGCATCCTCGACCCCGCGGATTCATGGGCGAACCCCATGGAAATGTCCGCGGCGATCGTGATGGCGTACTGCGGGCGCAACCCGCACGCGGCGTGGGACTACATCGGTGAGGATCCGCTGAACGACGCCCGCGGCTATCGACTGCCGCGCGCCGCGGCGGACATCTCGCAGCTCACCGACTCACCCCAGTTGCGCGCAGGTGCCCCTGGCGCGGTGATCGGCAACGGTGGCCGGTTCTACGTGGACCACGCGCACCCCGAGTACTCCTCGCCCGAGGTTTCGAACGCCCGGGACGCGTTGCTGTGGGATCGCGCGGGGGACGTCGTCGCGCGTGCGGCCATGGATGGGCTCGCCAGCGAGGGCCGCACGATCGTGCTGTACAAGAACAACGTGGACGGGAAGGGCGCCTCATACGGCACCCACGAGAATTACCTCGTAGACCGCGCCGTGCCGTTCCACGAGATTGGCTACCGGCTCACACCGTTCTTCGTGACCCGGCCGCTCATGGTCGGTTCGGGGCGTGTGGGTCTCGGGCAGAAATCGCAGGAGCCGGGTTTCCAGATCTCGCAGCGCGCCGATTATGTGGAGAACGACATCGGCCTCGAGACCACCTTCAATCGACCGATCATCAACACCCGGGATGAGCCGCACGCGACCCCGGAGAAGTACCGCCGGCTGCACGTGATCGGCGGTGACGCGAACCTGTTCGACGTCCCGAGCTACCTCAAGTTCGCGACCACCTCGCTCGTACTCACACTCATCGAGCGGGACGTGTTCCCACTCGCGATGGACACGATCACGCTCACCGCGCCCGTGGTGGACTCGTGGGGCGTGAGCCACGATCCGTTCGATCATGTCCTGTCCACTCAGACCGGCCGCAAGACGGCGCTCGATGTCCAGCGCATGTACCTGGACCTGGCCGCCGAGCACCTGGCGGGAGAGGATGACGAGACCGACTTCGCGCTTGCACTGTGGGACGAGGTGCTGACCGGGCTGGCGAGCGATCCCGATTCGGTGGCGGACGCCGTCGAATGGGTGGCGAAGAAGCAGATCCTTGAGGGGATGCGCTCGCGCTTCGGTACCGGCTGGCAGGATCCGCGGCTGGCCGCGCTCGACCTGCAATGGTCTGACCTGCGCCTGGAGACGGGCCTCGTGCCACGCCTCGAGGCGGCAGGGAAGGTTCGCCGCCTGGTGTCCGACGGCGATGTGGCGCGTGCCGCTGTTGAGCCGCCCGCCGATACCCGCGCCTACGTCCGCGGCACCGCCGTCCAGCGTTTCGGGCTGCGCGCGGCGAGTTGGACTTCGCTCGTTGCCGAAGTGCCGGAGCTCACACGCATTCCACTTGGCGATCCGCTCACCGGGACGAAGGCCGAGACGGCTACCCTCGGAAGCCTGAGAGAACTGTTTTCGAAGGAATGATGGAGAGATGAGCAGCCAGGAATTCGCCCGCAGCTCGCGCCGCGAGGACACGCCCCCGCCCGAGCTTCCCGTGCCCCAGGTCGCCGCGCAGACCAGCTCGGTAGACAGCCTCCTCGACGAGATCGATTCGATCCTCGTCACGAACGCAGAATCGTTCGTGCAGGGATTCGTCCAGAAGGGCGGCGAATGATCCCTCGCCGGATCTGGGGCGTCGAGACTGAATACGGCATCACCTGCGCCTCACTGGATGGCGACGTGCCGCCCATGGATGCCGATGAGGCCGCGCGCCACATGTTCCGCCCGGTCGTGGCATCGGGCCGCTCGACGAACGTCTTCATGGCGAACGGCGGGCGGCTCTACCTCGACGTGGGCTCGCACCCCGAGTACGCCACTGCTGAATGCGACACCCTGCCGGACTTGCTCGCCCAGGACCGAGCGGGAGCCGAGATGCTCGCTGAACTGGCCGCGACGGCGTCGGCGGAGTTTGAGACCCAAGGCATTCGGGGGCGGTTGCACCTGTTCCGCAACAACGTGGACTCCGCCGGGAACTCGTTCGGGTGCCACGAGAACTACCTCGTGCGCCGCCGCCCGGACTTCCCGGCCATGGTCGCCTCCCTGATCCCGTACTTCGTGAGCCGCCAGATCGTGGCGGGCGCGGGCTTCCTGAGTGGGGGAGCGCTGGCCTTCTCGCAACGCGCCACCCAGACGTGGGACGCAACGAGTTCGGCCACCACGCGATCGCGGCCGATCGTGAACACGCGCGATGAACCGCACGCGGACGTGGACTTGTACCGCCGCATGCACGTGATCGTGGGCGACTCGAACATGGCCGAAGGCTCGACTCTTGTGAAGGTTGCCGCCACCAACCTCGTGCTCGCCGCGGTCGAATCGGGTGAGCGGTTCTCACTCGAACTCTCGGACCCGATGCGGGCGATCCGCGAGTTCTCCACCGATCTCACGGGGACCGTGACGGCCGAGCTCACCGACGGCCGCCGGATGACCGCCGCCGCGATCCAGCGCTACTACTTCGACGCCGTCGCCGAACTGGCCGACGAGCCGTGGCACGAGAGCGCCGTGGATCTCTGGCGGCGCGGGATCGAGGCCGTGGAAACCGGCCGGCACGAGCTCGTCGAGACCGAACTCGACTGGGCGATCAAGCAGAAGCTGGTGACCGGATATGCCGCTCGACCGGGCGCCAACAGTGCCGGCCTGAAGCGCCTGGTGCTCGCGTACCACGACACCACGGACAACCTGCGCGCCAAGATGGAACAAGGTGGCCTGATGCGCCGGTTCACCACTCCAGAGGCCGTTCGGAACGCCGCCGCGAACCCGCCCGCAACAACGCGCGCCGCACTTCGTGGCGCCTTTGTTGCCGCCGCGCAGGAACACCGCCGGGACCATGCCGTCGATTGGATGCACCTGAAGCTCGCCGATCCGTCGCAGCGCGCCGTGGTGCTCTCCGATCCATTCGCAACCTCGAACGAGGCGGCGGAGAAGTTGATCGCGGCGGCACGCGCATGATGGGGCGCGCCCTGGCGGCGGCGCTAGCCGGCCTGCTTCTCACCGCATGCACGGACGATGTCCCGGTCAACGAGACCTCGCTCTACACTGTCACGGGCGAGATCGGGGCGATTCCCACGGTGGTCTTGGAGCGGCCGCTTCCCTTCTCGGATCCCACCGTGGAGATCCTGATCGAAGGAGATGGTCAAGAGATCGGCGACAACATGGCGCTGCTCTCCATCACAACGTTCAGCGGGACCGACGGTGCGATCGTGGGCGTCCCCGCGGAGCCGAGCCTGGTTCAACCCGCGGACATCTCGTTCGATGGCGCCCTGCGGGCGGCGCTGATAGAGGCGACCGAAGGCTCCAGAATCGCGGAGACGTGGGCAGTAGCGGGCGAAGACGGAGGCAAGCAAATGGAGATTGTGGTGGTCGATGTGCTGCCCACGATCGCCACCGGTGAGCCCCAGCAGATCGACTTCGCCGCCGAGAACCTGCCTGAGGTCAGTGGCGACCTGGCGCCCGAGGCGACGATAGGTGAGGGGACGCGCGAACCCAGCGAGCTGCGCGCGCTGGCGCTGCTGAAGGGCGCCGGTACCCAGGTGCTACCCGGCGATGACGTGTACGCCCAGTACACTGTGTGGGAGTGGGATACGGGAGAGATCGTTGACTCCACATGGGAGGCGGGCGGCGTGCCCACCATGATCGAGATCGATGACGCGTTCCCCGGCCTTCGAGACGGCATCCTGGACCAAACGGTTGGCTCGCGCGTGCTCGTATTGATCCCACCAGACCAGGGCATCGGCACCGATAGCCTCGTTGCAATAGTGGATATTCTCGCCGTTGGGAGAGCCTCATGAGTGTCGCAATCCGTGTGATTCCGTGCCTGGACGTCAAAGACGGCCGGGTCGTGAAAGGCGTGAACTTCGAGGGCCTGCGCGATGCGGGTGACCCTGTGGAGCTCGCCCACCGGTACGACGCGGAAGGCGCCGATGAGTTGACCTTCCTCGATGTTTCGGCCTCGGTGGAAGGCCGTGGCACCACGCTGGACATGGTGCGCCGCACTGCCGAGGAAGTCTTCGTGCCTCTCACCGTGGGCGGTGGGGTGCGCTCTGTGGCCGACGTCGATGAGTTGCTTCGCGCTGGCGCGGACAAGGTGGGCATCAACACGGCAGCGGTCGTCCGCCCCGGGGTGATCGATGAGATCGTCGAGAAGTTCGGCTCGCAGGTCCTCGTGCTGTCTCTGGACGCCCGACGTTCCCAGACGCCGTCGGGCTACGAAGTCACCACACATGGCGGCCGGACGGGAACTGGGATCTGCGCCGTGCAGTGGGCGCGCGAGGCAGCCGATCGCGGAGTGGGCGAGGTGCTCTTGAACTCGGTGGACGCAGACGGCACCAGGGCCGGCTTCGATCTCGAGATGATCCGGGACATACGCGCGGCCGTGGGTGTGCCACTGATCGCCTCAGGCGGGGCCGGCGAGGTGGCACACTTCGTGCCCGCGGCCGAAGCCGGCGCGAACGCCGTGCTCGCGGCCTCCGTGTTCCACTACGGCGATTTCACGATTGGCGAGGTCAAGGCCGCGTTTGCCGCGGCGGGACTTCCAGTGCGAGAGGTGAAGCGTGGAGCTCAAGCTTGACGAGAATGGGCTACTGCCCGCCGTGATTCAAGACGCCACCAGCCGTGACGTGCTGATGGTGGGCTACATGAACCCCGAGGCGCTCCAGCGCACCTTGAGCGAAGGCCGAGTCACATTCTGGTCCCGCTCGCGGCAGGAGTTTTGGCGTAAGGGTGACACCTCGGGGAATGTGCAATACGTCAAGCGGGTCCGGATCGATTGCGATGCCGATTGCCTCCTCGTCGAGGTAGATCAGGTGGGTCCGGCCTGCCACACCGGCGCAACCTCATGCTTCGATGCGGGCGGCGACCTGCCCCTGGGAGGCATCGAATGATCACGCTCGACGAGTTCCGCGAGCTCGCACGTACGCACCGGGTGATCCCCGTGGCGCGTCGCGTGCTTGCCGAGGAGCTCACGCCCACCGGCGTGTATCGCCGCTTCGGCGGGGCGCCGGGATCCTTCATTCTGGAGAGCGCCGAACACGGCCAGTGGGATCGCTGGAGCTTCGTGGGGATCCGTTCCCGCGCCACGCTCCTCTCCATGGACGGCACGGCACAGTGGCTCGGTGACGTCCCCGCGGGACTCCCAAACGGTGGCGACATTCTGGATGTCATGCGCGAGACGATGCGGATCCTCGCCACCGCGCCGTTGGCGGGCTACCCGCCGCTCACGGGCGGCATGGTGGGCGCCCTCGGGTGGGACTTCATCCGCTCGTGGGAGAAGGTTCCGGGCGTCGCCCGCGACGATCTCGGGCACCCGCGCGTGGCGCTGTGCCTGGTCGATGACATGATCGCGATCGATCACGCCACCGGCGAGGCCTGGCTGATCGCAAACGCGATCAATGCCGATGGCAGTGATGAGCGTGTGGACGAGGCGTACGCCGCCTGCCTCGAACGGATCGAGGCCATGCAGTGCGATCTGGCCGAGCCCTGCGGCGCCATGCTGAATGACGTTGAGCGGGTGCAGGCCACCGATCTCGTTGCCACGATGACGCCGTCGGAATATGAGAACGCCGTGCTCGCAGGCAAGGCCGCCATTCGCGATGGCGAGGTGTTCCAGGTGGTGCTCTCGCTCCGGCTGGACGTCCCCTCCGAGGCGGATCCATTGGACGTCTACCGCGCGCTGCGGCACGTCAATCCGTCCCCGTACATGTATCTTGTGCGGCTTCCCAGGCCCGACGGCGGTACCTGGGACGTGGTGGGTTCGTCACCCGAGACGTTGGTCAAGGTGACAGACGGGCATGCCATGACCTTCCCAATCGCCGGCTCGCGGCCGCGCGGTGCGAGCCCCGAGCAGGATTCCGAACTCGCGAGCGAATTGTTGGCGGACGAGAAGGAGCGGGCCGAACACCTGATGCTCGTGGATCTCTCCCGGAACGACATGGCGAAGATCTGCGATCCGGCCACCGTGGTGGTGCGCGAGTTCATGGACATCAAGCGATACAGCCACATTATGCACTTGGCCTCAACCGTGACCGGCACGATGCGTCCGGGGAAGGGCGCGGTGGATGCCATCGTGGCAACGTTCCCCGCCGGCACGCTTTCGGGCGCGCCGAAGGTGCGGGCGATCGAGCTGATCGATCAGATCGAGCCCACCCGGCGCGGCATTTACGGTGGCACGGTCGGATATCTGGACTTCGCCGGCAACCTCGATATGGCGATCGCGATCCGCACGGCGGTGCTCGCCGATGGCCGCGCGACGGTGCAGTCCGGCGCGGGGATCGTGGCCGACTCGGTGCCGACCACCGAGTACATCGAGACCGTGAACAAGGCCGCGGCGGCGGCGAGTTCGGTTGTGCGTGTGGAGACCTGGACGTGAAAGGCCGTACCATCGGGATCCTCGCGGGGTTGGGCGCGATCGTGCTCGGCACCGCGTTGACGACCTGGCTCAGCGGAACCGTCACGACACTCACCTCCCAGCAGCCACTGGTTGTCTCGGGCACAGCCGCGGCTCCCGCGGTGGTGGCATCCGGCGCAATCCTGCTGGTCAGTGCACTGGCGCTCACGACGGCCTCGCGAACCGTTGCGAGGGTGATTCTCGCCGTAGCCGCCGCGACCTCAGCGCTCGGAGTGGGAATGGTCGTGTGGGTGCTGGCGCACACCGAGGATGTCATGATCGCCTCGGCGAGCGGTACCAGCGCTCTCGAGGGCACGATCCATGTGTCGCCGATTCTCTACCTCAACCTGGCCGCACAAGGCGTGGCTGTCGTGTTCTCACTTTTCGCTCTCTGGCGCGTGAAGGCGTGGAGCTTCGAACGGACACGGTTTGAATCGGCCAGCACGGCACCGGCCGATCCACGCACCCAGGCGATGGACGACTGGGACGCTTTGAGCGCCGGTGACGATCCTTCCGGAGAAACGGGTAGTCTGGGCACGAACAGGAGGTCATCATGACGCACGAGGACATCACGCCCCCGCCGAGCGCGGCTCCGGCGAACCACGGACGCACCCGTTCCGCGTGGGTGCTCACCGCAACCGTCATTATCGGCGCGGTGATCACCGGAGTCGGTATGGTCGCTGAAAATCAGGGCCTCACGGTCGCCGGAATCGTTGTCATCGTGGGTGGCGCCATCGCCTCGTGGATCCTGCGCGAGCGTGGTCACGGGCAGCCCGTCGCGGCGCGTCCCGAGAACTGGTACGAGGGATGAGTCATCTCGACGACATCCTCGCCGGAGTCCGGGAGGATCTCGCTCAGCGCGAGGCAGTGACGAGCCTCGACAGGCTGAAAGAGCGCGCGGCGGCACAGCCGGGTGCGCGCTCGGTGGTGCCCACTCTCTTGAGCCCCTCAGTCAGCATCATCGCGGAGGTGAAGCGCTCAAGCCCGTCGAAGGGTGCGCTGGCGCCTATCGAGAGCCCGGCCGCGCTGGCAAGCTCATACGAGGCTGGCGGTGCGTCAATGATCTCGGTGCTGACCGAGCAGCGCCGCTTCGGTGGCAGCCTCGCCGATCTCGATGCGGTGCGCGCCGCCGTCGACCTTCCCGTGTTACGCAAGGACTTCATCGTCACCCCGTACCAGATCTGGGAGGCGCGTGCGCATGGCGCCGATGTGGTGCTCCTGATCGTTGCTGCGCTCGACCAGACCGTGCTGACCTCTCTCATCGAGCGGGTGCACTCGCTCGGCATGACGGCGTTGGTCGAGGTCCACGATCGGCTCGAGGCGATGCGCGCCCAGAACGCCGGCGCACAGGTGATCGGCGTGAACGCGCGCAACCTCAAGACGCTCGAGGTGGACCGCTCAGTCTTCGAAGACGTCGTCGAAGTGCTGGATGAGCACATCGTGAAGATCGCCGAATCCGGAGTGCGGGGCCCGCGTGACGTGATCGACTACGCCCGCGCAGGGGCCGACGCCGTTCTCGTGGGTGAGGCCCTCGTGACCCACGGCGATCCCCGCCAGGCAGTCGCCGAGATGGTGGCCGCCGGTAACCACCCCGCCCTCCCACAGCGAAGGCAACAATGACGCTCAGTCACCTTGATGGTCCCTACTTCGGCGATTTCGGTGGCCGCTTCGTGCCCGAGGCACTGATAGCGGCCCTCGACGAGCTCACCGAACAGTGGCTCCGCCTACGGGACGATCCCGGCTTCACCGCCGAACTCAACGAACTCCACCGGAGCTACTCGGGCCGCCCCTCGATCATCACCGAGGTGCCACGCTTTGCCGAGTATTGCGGTGGTGCACGCGTGTTCTTGAAGCGCGAGGATCTCAACCACACCGGCTCACACAAGATCAACAACGTGCTCGGGCAGGCACTACTCACCCGCGAGGTGGGCAAGAAGCGCGTGATCGCCGAAACGGGCGCCGGCCAGCACGGCGTGGCGACGGCAACGGCGGCCGCACTGCTGGGCCTCGAGTGCACCGTCTACATGGGCGCGGAGGATGTGCGCCGGCAGGCCCTCAACGTGGCCCGGATGCGGCTGCTTGGGGCCGAGGTGATCTCGGTCGAGAATGGCTCGCGGACCCTGAAAGATGCGATCAATGAGGCGTTCCGCGATTGGGTTACCAACGTGGAGACCACCAACTACATCTTCGGTACGGCCGCGGGGCCGCATCCGTTCCCGATGATTGTGCGCGATCTGCAGAAGATCATTGGCGAGGAGGCCCGCGCGCAGATGCTCGCGGAGGTTGGCCGCCTCCCCGATGCCGTGCTCGCCTGCGTGGGCGGCGGCTCGAATGCGATCGGCATCTTCAACGCCTTCCTTGACGATCCCGAGGTTCGGATCATCGGCCTGGAAGCCGCGGGCGACGGCGTCGAGACCGGCAGGCACGCATCCTCCATCACGGGTGGAGCCCCGGGCGTGCTCCACGGCACGAAGTCCTTCCTCTTGCAGGATGAGGATGGCCAGACCCTCGAGTCACACTCGATCTCGGCGGGACTCGACTATCCCGGTGTGGGTCCCGAGCACTCATACCTCGCCGCGATCGGACGCGCGGAGTACTGGCCCATCACTGACACGCAGGCGATGGATGCTTTCGCGGCGCTGTCCCACACGGAGGGCATCCTTCCTGCGATCGAGTCGGCGCACGCGCTCGCCGGGGCGATTGAACTCGCGCGCCGCGAAGGGGAGCGTGCCAACGACATGCTGCTTCTGGTGAACCTCTCCGGCCGTGGGGACAAGGACGTCGAGACCGCCGCGCGCTGGTTCAATCTGCTGGGAGATCAGTCATGAGAGTTTCTTTTGGCGAGCAACCGGCCATCATCGGCTACCTGACCGCCGGCTACCCGGATCTCGAGACCTCGATCAAGGCGGGTCACGCGCTGCTCGATGCGGGCTTCGACATCATTGAGCTGGGCCTGCCCTATTCGGACCCCGGCATGGATGGCCCGATCATTCAGCACACGGGTCAGCACGCTCTTGACGCCGGCACCCGGACGAAGCATGTGCTCCAGGCCGTCGAGGCGCTGTCCTCGCGCGCGCCGATCCTTGTGATGACCTACTACAACCCGGTCTTCCGCTACGGCGTGGACCGCTTCGCGCGTGATCTCGCGAACGCGGGCGGCGCCGGGTTGATCACGCCAGATCTGATCCCGGACGAGGCAGAGGAGTGGATCGCCGCATCGGATCAGCACGATCTCGATCGCGTGTTCGTCGTGGCCCCATCATCCACGGACGAGCGGCTCGCGATGACGTCGAAGGTCGGTACCGGCTTCGTGTACGCGGCTTCCACTATGGGCGTCACCGGCGAGCGGGCCAAGGTCGACGGCACGGCCGAGACGCTGGTGGCGCGCACGCGCGCTGCGGGTGCCGAGAGTGTGTGTGTCGGCCTCGGCGTCTCGAAGGCGGAGCATGCCCGCGAGGTGGGTGCCTATGCCGACGGCGTCATCGTGGGTTCGGCCCTGCTTCGTGCGCTGGGCGATGGAATCACCCCGATGCGCGCCCTCGCCGAAGAACTCGCGGAAGCCGCCCACACCGCCCGCTGACGTCTCGACCCACGAGCTTGTTCTGCCCTCTTGAGAATGGAGAGGTCGCTATCGGAGCAAGAGTCGACGGGCTACGTGTGGACCGTCGAGTCCTGCTCGCGTTCATTGGGCTTCGAGGTGTGCGCGCCTTTCGCGAGTCCGGAACTTGTCAGGATCGCATTCGATTCGGAAACGTTGTGAGTACAGGATGAAAGGGCGGGACATGAGGCGCGTGTTAGCTGGGTTTGCCGCAGCGGCGGTCTCGGTGGCCGCGTGCAGCGGTGGCGTCTCGAACGCGCAGGTTCCAAGCACGAAGGTCTGGCTCGATCAGACCCGCCATTCGGAAGCCGTCACCGCATCCAACCTGCTCGGCCTCGAGATGGTGCTCGCCGATCCTGAGGCGGCGAACGCCGTCGCCTCGCCAATCTCGCTGACGATTGCGCTTGCGATGCTGGCGGAAGGAGCCACCGGGGATGGCGTGGCCCAACTCGACACACTGCTCGGACTTACCGGAACAGACCGTACCGAGGCATATAGCGCGCTCACCACGGCGCTGGGCGCGTATCAGAGTGAGGAGTTCTCGCTTGAGGCACTTCCCGAGGAGGCGTTCTTGCGGGTGGCGAACAACCTGACCGCGATGGAGGGCTTCGACATCTCGCCCGAGTTCACCGAGCAACTTGAGGCGTACTTCGGTGCGCCGCTCGGATTTGCCGATTTCGCCGCGCCGTCGGGAAAGAAGATCCTTGACGACTGGGTGTACGAGAACACGGCGGGCCTGATCGAGAAGTCCGCAATTGAGCCGGACGCCAACACGCGGCTCGTGCTCCAGAATGCGCTTCTCTTCGCGGCACCGTGGGCGGTGCCATTCGAGGCGGATGCCACCACAACATCCCCATTCATACTTCCCAGCGGCGCCACAGTGGACACGCCGATGATGAACATGGCCGAGCAGTTCCTATACGGGGAGCGGGACGGCTACCGCGTCGCAGTTCTGCCATACGTGGGCGAATTCATGGCATGGGTGATTCTGCCGCCGGAGGGAGAAGAGCCTGACCCTGAGAGTGTCTCGAAGGCAATGGACTCGGTTGAGAACGTGCGGTTGCTGGAGCTTTCCCTGCCATCGTTCGATTTGGCGGCCAAGGCTGACCTCGTTCCGTTCCTCAGGGACCACGGCGTCACGGCGATTTTCGATGATCCAACCAGTCTCACCGGCATTGCCGATGCCTCGCTCGTGGTCGACGCCGTCGCCCAGCAGGCCCGGCTCATCGTTGACGAAGAAGGCACGATCGGCGCGGCCGTCACCGAGATCGCGATGGATGAGTCGAGTGGAGTCTGGGGCGAACCGGTCGAATTCCGCGTCGATCGCCCATTCATCTTCGTGGTTCGGCACCATCCGACTCAGACGGATATCTTCACCGCGTACGTCACCGATCCCTCGGCGGCTGAGTAACACAGCTGTAATAATCGTGAAACTCCAAAGACCTTCACTCGGCGAATACTAGGCGAGTTCATGACGTGTGGAAGGCGGTTCGCATATGGAGGCTCGAGGGCTCTACAACCCGGCATATGAGCATGACGCCTGTGGTGTCGCATTCGTTGCAACGTTGACGGGCGTGCCAACCAGGCAGATTGTCGAGAACGGACTTGTGGCCCTGGAGAATCTCGATCACCGTGGCGCTGTGGGTTCGGAACCGAATTCGGGCGACGGCGCGGGCATCCTGACGCAACTCCCGCACGCATTGTTCTCCGAGGAGTTGGGCATCGAGCTCGTTCCCGGAGCGTATGCCGCCGGAATCGCCTTCCTTCCCACCGACGGCGCGGAGCGCGCACGCACCGCCGCCGAGATCGAGGAGATCGCCGACGAAGAGGGCCTGCACGTGATCGGCTGGCGTGATCTCCCGATTAGCGCGCACGAAATCGGCCGTACCGCGCGCGACTGCATGCCAATCTTCCGCCAGCTCTTCGTCTCCGCGCACGACGGCGCGACTGGCATCGCGCTTGACCGCAAGGCCTTCCGGCTCCGTAAGCGCTGCGAGAACCACCTGGGCGTGTACTTCGCCTCGCTCTCCAGCCGCACCATCGCCTACAAGGGCATGCTCACCACGGGCCAGCTCCGCGGCTTCTTCCCGGATCTGCAGGACGAGCGTTACACCTCCGCCATCGCGCTGGTTCACTCGCGCTTCTCCACCAACACCTTCCCGTCCTGGCCGCTCGCGCAGCCGTTCCGGATGCTCGCTCATAACGGTGAGATCAACACCGTGCGTGGAAACCGGAACTGGATGGCCGCGCGCCAGAGCCAATTGCGCTCGGATCTTTTGGGTGACCTCAGCGAGCTTGGTGACATCGTCACAGCCGGGGCCTCCGACTCCGCCTCGTTCGATGAGGTCGTGGAGCTGCTCGAACTCGCTGGACGCTCCTTGCCGCACGCGATGCTCATGATGATCCCCGAAGCCTGGCAGAACGACTCGAGCATGGACCCGAAGCGCCGGGCGATGTACGAGTACATGTCGACGATCATGGAGCCGTGGGACGGTCCCGCGTCGATGAGCTTCACCGACGGCACAGTGATCGGTTCGGTGCTGGACCGCAACGGTCTGCGCCCGGGCCGCTACTGGGTGACCGACGACGGCTTGGTCGTCTTGGCCTCGGAGGCGGGAGTCCTCGAGATCCCCGAGGCATCGATCGTGCGCAAGGGGCGCCTCGAGCCGGGTCGCATGTTCCTGGTGGACACGGCCGCAGGCCGCATCATCGAGGACGAGGAGATCAAGGACGAGCTCGCGAACGCGTTGCCCTACCAGGAGTGGCTCGACGCGAACCTGCTGCACCTGAGCGACCTCGCCGATCGCGAGCACATCGCGCACTCACCCTCCTCTGTGGTGCGCCGCCAGCAGACTTTCGGATACACCGATGAGGAACTGCGGATCCTGCTCGCGCCCATGGCACAGAGCGGCGTGGAAGCCCTCGGCTCGATGGGGACCGACACCCCGATTGCCGTGCTCTCCTCCCGCCCACGCTTGGTATTCGACTACTTTGCGCAGCTCTTCGCACAGGTCACCAACCCGCCGCTGGACGCGATCCGTGAGGAGATGGTCACCGCCCTCGACGCCGTGATTGGGCCGGAGCCGAACCTGCTAGAGGACATCCCTGAACACGCCCGAAAGCTTGTGTTGGGCTTCCCGGTGATCACCAATGACCAGCTCGCCAAGGTGGTCCACGTGGAGCGGTACCAACTGAACAAGGGCTTCTCGGCGCGGAAGATCTCGGGTCTTTACCGTGTCTCCGGCGGGGGAGTGGCGCTCAAGGAGCGCCTCGATGAGATCTTCGCGGAGGTCGATGAAGCGATCGCATCGGGCGCCTCCTTTATCGTGCTCTCGGACCGCGATGCCACCGCCGAACTCGGGCCCATCCCGTCGCTGCTGCTCACCTCGGCGGTGCACCACCACACGCTCCGCCAGCGCACCCGGACCCGGATCTCGCTCGTCGTCGAGGCCGGGGACGTGCGCGAGGTGCACCACGTGGCCCTCCTGATCGGCTACGGCGCGGCGGCGGTGAACCCGTATCTCGCGGCCGAGTCGGTGGAGCGCCTCGTGGACGAGGGAATCGTGACAGTCTCCAAAGAGACGGCGGTCGCCAACCTGATCAAGGCGCTCGGCAAGGGCGTGCTCAAGGTGATGTCGAAGATGGGCATCTCGACCGTGATGTCCTATCGCGGGGCGCAGGTGTTCCAGGCGATCGGACTGTCCCAGGAGCTTGTGGACACCTACTTCACCGGCACCCACAGCCCACTAGGGGGTGTGGGATTGGACGTGCTCGCCGAGGAAGTGGCGCAACGCCACGCCACGGCCTACCCTCCGTCCGGTATCTCGCCGGCACACCGCGCACTGCGGATCGGGGGCGAGTACCAGTGGCGCCGCGAAGGCGAGCCGCACCTGTTCAGTCCCGAGACCATCTTCCGGCTGCAGCACTCCACCCGGACCGGGCGGATGGACATCTTCCGGAAGTACACCGCACTGGTCAACGACCAGTCGAAGGACCTGATGACCTTGCGTGGCCTGCTCGATTTCAAAGGCCGCGAGCCGATCGACATCGAGGAAGTTGAGCCGATTTCCTCGATCGTCAAGCGCTTTTCCACCGGTGCGATGAGCTACGGCTCGATCTCGATGGAAGCCCACGAGACGCTGGCGATCGCGATGAATCGGCTCGGCGCAAAGTCGAACACCGGCGAAGGTGGTGAAGACCCGGAGCGGCTCTATGACCCCGAGCGTCGCAGCGCGATCAAGCAGGTCGCTTCGGGCCGATTCGGCGTGACCTCCGAATACCTCACCAACGCGGACGATCTCCAGATCAAGATGGCGCAGGGCGCGAAGCCCGGCGAGGGGGGTCAGCTACCCGGCCAGAAGGTCTACCCCTGGGTGGCCCGGACCCGTCACTCGACGCCCGGTGTTGGCCTGATCTCGCCCCCACCGCACCACGACATCTACTCGATCGAGGACTTGGCGCAGCTGATCCACGATCTGAAGAATTCCAACCCGGCCGCGCGGGTCCACGTCAAGCTCGTCTCCGAGGTGGGCGTGGGCACGGTTGCCGCTGGTGTTGCCAAGGCCCACGCCGACGTCGTCCTCATCTCTGGGCACGACG
This sequence comes from Ruaniaceae bacterium KH17, assembly GCA_900199505.1. Classification (GTDB taxonomy): domain Bacteria; phylum Actinomycetota; class Actinomycetes; order Actinomycetales; family Actinomycetaceae; genus KH17. Next base: position 56,742 of record FZQV01000003.1, read on the forward strand.
GCGGCACGGGCGCGAGTCCCCTGACCTCGCTGAAGCACGCGGGTGGGCCATGGGAGATCGGGCTCGCCGAAACCCAGCAAACCCTCGTGCTGAACGATCTGCGGGATCGGATCGTGGTGCAGACCGATGGCCAGCTGAAGACCGGCCGCGACGTCGTGATCGCGGCGTTGCTGGGCGCCGAAGAGTTCGGTTTCGCGACCGCTCCACTGGTGGTCTCCGGCTGCATCATGATGCGCGTGTGCCACAAGGACACCTGCCCGGTGGGCGTGGCGACACAGAACCCGGAACTCCGCTCGCGATTCTCGGGCAAGCCCGAGTATGTGGTGAACTTCTTCGAGTTCATCGCGCAGGAGGTGCGGGAGCTCCTGGCCTCGCTCGGCCTGCGTTCGATCGAGGAAGCCGTGGGCCGCGTGGACCTGCTGGAGACGCGCGATGCCGTCGCACACTGGAAGGCGGAAGGGCTGGATCTCGCGCCGATCCTCGAGCGGATCGACCCGGCTCCGGGCGCGGCCTCGTACCAGGTTCGGGTGCAGGACCACGGCCTCGACCGCGCGCTCGACCTCGAGTTGATTGCGGCAGCGCAGCCGGCCCTGGAGGCGGGCGAACCCGTGAAGATTGAGCGTTCGGTGCGCAACATCAACCGCACCGTAGGCACCATGCTCTCACACGAGGTCACCAAGCGGTACCGCGGGGCGGGCCTGCCGGATGGCACGATCGACATCACGCTGACGGGTGCCGCAGGGCAGTCGTTTGGTGCGGTGCTCGTGCCAGGCGTGACCCTGCGGCTGCTTGGCGACGCGAACGACTACGTGGGCAAGTCCCTCTCGGGCGGGCGCGTTATCGTGCGCCCCGCGCCGGGTTCGCAACTCACGGCCAGCGAGAATGTGATCGCCGGAAACGTGGTGGGCTACGGTGCCACCAGCGGCGAGGTGTTCCTCTCGGGGCTCGCCGGCGAGCGCTTCGCCGTGCGGAACTCGGGCGCCACCTTCGTGGTGGAGGGCGTGGGTGACCACGGCTGCGAGTACATGACGGGCGGCAACGTGGTGATTCTCGGCCGCACCGGGAAGAACTTCGGTGCCGGGATGTCTGGCGGAACGGCCTACGTGCTCGATCTTGATGAGACGAAACTGAACCCACAGGCCGTGGCGAATGGCGATCTGCTGCTTCTGCCGCCCGACGCCGAAGACGTACAGATCCTTGCCGACCTGCTGCGGCGGCATGTGGAGCACACGGGTTCGCAGCGAGCGCAGGAACTGCTCGATGCCGGCCAACTGGCGCAGCGCTTTACGAAGGTGCTGCCCAGGGCATACGCGGCCGTTGTCGAGGCAATGGCACAGGCACATGCGGACGGCCTCGATCTCGAGGCGCCCGGCGTGTGGGAATCAATTATGGAGGCGAGCAATGGCTGATCCCCGTGGCTTTCTGAACTACCGCGAGCGCGAACTCCCCGAGCGCCGTCCCGTGGCCGTGCGCCTGCTTGATTACAAGGAGGTCTACGAGCGGCGTGAGGAGGACAAGGCGGCGCTGACCCGCCAGGCCTCGCGGTGCATGGACTGCGGCGTGCCGTTCTGTCACAACGGCTGCCCGCTCGGGAACCTGATCCCCGAGTGGAATGACCTCACCTGGCGCGATCGCTTCGATGAGGCGATCGATCGGTTGCACGCCACGAACAACTTCCCGGACTTTACCGGGCGACTCTGCCCGGCACCATGCGAGACGGCGTGCGTGCTCGGAATCAATCAGCCCGCCGTGACGATCAAGAACATCGAGCAGTCGATCATTGACGAGGCCTTCGAGCGCGGGCTCGTGGCCCCGCAGCCGCCCGACCATCTCACCGACAGGACCGTGGCCGTCATTGGCTCGGGACCGTCGGGCCTTGCCGCCGCGCAGCAACTCACGCGTGCCGGTCACACCGTGGCCGTGTTTGAACGTGCCGACGACATCGGCGGTCTGCTCCGGTACGGCATTCCCGAGTTCAAGATGGAGAAGCGTCATCTGGACCGCCGTCTCGACCAGATGCGCGCGGAGGGGACGATCTTCCGGCCCTCGACCAACTTGGGCACAGACATGACGGGAGAAGAACTCCTGGAGCGGTACGACGCCGTCGTGCTTGCGATGGGTGCCACCATACCGCGCGACCTGCCGATTCCCGGCCGCGAACTTGATGGCATTCACCAGGCCATGGACTACCTGCCGCAGGCCAACCGCACGGCGCGCGGGATCGCCGTCGCGGACCAGATTACGGCCCAGGGTAAGGACGTGGTGATCATTGGTGGCGGCGACACCGGCGCGGACTGCCTCGGTACCGCGCTTCGCCAGGGTGCCCGTTCGGTCACGCAGCTGGAGATCATGCCGCGCCCGAGCGAGGAGCGGCCGGAGAGCCAGCCGTGGCCGACCTACCCGATGATTTACCGCGTCGCCTCGGCGCACGAAGAAGGTGGCGAGCGGGTGTACGCCGTCTCGACGGCGCAGTTCGAGGGCGAGGACGGCACGGTTGCGAGACTCGTGATCGACGAGGTCGACATGTCACAGGGACGACCCACGGTCGTGGAAGGTACGAGGCGAGAAATCCCAGCGCAGCTCGTCCTCCTGGCGATGGGCTTCACCGGCACGCCGAAGGCCGGCGTGGTAGAGCAGCTCGGGCTGGACATCGATGAGCGCGGTCGTATTCGCCGCACGGACGACTTCGCGACGGACGTGCCGGGCGTGTTTGTGGCCGGAGACGCGGGCCGCGGACAGTCGCTGATCGTGTGGGCAATCGCCGAGGGACGTTCGGCCGCGGCCTCCGCAGATCGGTACCTTCGCGGGCAAACCGAGCTGCCGGCCCCGATCGCCGCCAGCACGATGCAACTCCTTGCCAACTGATTCCCATAAGATAGGCACATGCGAAGAGCAAAGATCGTCTGCACCATTGGGCCCGCCACCAACTCAGCTGAGCAAGTTCGCGCCCTCGTGGATGCCGGAATGGACGTTGCCCGTATCAACGCCTCACACGGCGATCACGCCGGTCACGAGATCGTGTACTCGCACGTGCGGAATGCCGCGAAGGAGTCCGGCCGCGCCGTTGCCGTGCTCGTCGACCTCCAGGGACCGAAGATTCGGCTCGGGCGTTTCGCCACGGAGGACCCGATTCCGCTGAGCGTCGGCGACCGCTTCACGATCACGACGGATGACATCGTGGGAACCAAGGAGCGGGTCTCGACCACGTTCAAGGGGCTGCCCGGCGACTGCTCTCCTGGCGACATCCTGCTGATCGATGACGGCAAGGTGACGATTCGCGTTGACTCCGTCACGGAGACCGACGTAAACACGATCGTGACTGTGGCCGGTCCCGTCTCGAACAACAAGGGCATTAACCTGCCCGGTGTGGCCGTCTCGGTGCCGGCCCTGTCCGAGAAGGACAAGGATGACCTGCGCTGGGCGCTCGGCCTCGGTGCCGACTTCATCGCGCTGTCGTTCGTGCGCAGTGCGCGGGACATCGAGGATGTGCACGAGATCATGGCGGAAGAGGGCCGGTTCGTGCCCGTGATCGCGAAGATCGAGAAGCCGCAGGCAGTGAATAACCTCACGGAGATCGTGGACGCGTTCGACGGCATCATGGTTGCACGCGGTGACCTGGGAGTTGAGCTTCCGCTGGAGGACGTGCCGCTCGTGCAGAAGCGTGCGATCGACCTGGCGCGGCGTTTCGCTAAGCCAGTCATCGTGGCGACGCAAGTTCTCGAGTCGATGATCAGTGCGCCGCGCCCCACGCGAGCCGAGGCATCGGATTGCGCGAACGCGATTCTTGACGGCGCGGATGCCGTGATGCTCTCGGGCGAGACATCGGTGGGGGAATACCCGATCTTGGCCGTCGAGACGATGGCGCGGATCATCGAGACAACAGAGGTGGACGGCGGCGATCGCATCGCCCCGCTCACCTCGGCGCCGCACACCCGCGGTGGTGTAATCACGAAGGCCGCCGCGGATATTGGCGAGATGCTCGAGGTTAAGTACCTTGTGACCTTCACGCAGTCTGGTGATACCGCACGCCGGATCTCGCGTCTGCGTACCCCGATCCCTCTGCTGGCATTCACTCCGTTGGAGTCCACACGGAACCAGCTCGCGCTGAGCTGGGGTATTTACACGTACCGGACGCCTGAGGTTGCCCACACAGACGATATGGTGGAGCAAGTTCAATACAACTTGCTGAAGCATGACCTCGCGAGCGAGGGCGAGCGCGTGGTGATCGTGGCGGGGATGCCCCCAGGCGTCGTCGGCACCACGAACTCGATTCGCATTCATAAGGTCGGCGAGATGAAGATTGCGGGCGCACCTGCGATAGGCTGAGCCTCGCTCGCTCCCGTGGTGGAATTGGCAGACACACCGCACTCAAAATGCGGCGCCGAAAGGTGTGAGGGTTCGAGTCCCTCCGGGAGCACAGAACCCATTGGATAGTAGAAGAGAGAGCACGTGAGCGCTGAAGATAAGACCCGCAGAGTCGTTGTCGCTGAGGACGAGCCGCTCATCCGTCTCGACATCGTCGAGTCGCTGAAGGATGCCGGGTACGACGTCGTTGGCGAAGCCGGTGACGGCGCGACCGCCGTGCGCCTGGTTGCCGAACTGGAGCCGGACGTTGTCGTGATGGACGTGAAGATGCCCGAGATGGATGGCATCACCGCGGCTGAGAAGATCATGGAAGACCGCGCCTGCGCCGTCGTGATGCTCACGGCGTTCTCGCAGACCGATCTTGTGGAGCGCGCCCGCGATGCCGGCGCGATGGCCTACGTGGTCAAGCCCTTCACTCCGTCCGATCTGCTGCCGGCACTGGAGATTGCCGTCTCGCGTTTCCAGGAAATCGTCTCGCTCGAGTCTGAGGTCGCCGATCTTGCGGATCGCTTCGAGACCCGCAAGCGCGTGGACCGCGCCAAGGGCCTGCTGATGACGAAGATGGGGCTGGATGAGCCGGAGGCATTCCGCTGGATCCAGAAGACCTCGATGGACCGCCGCCTCACCATGCGCGAGGTTGCCGACGCCGTCATCGAGCAGGTCGGCGAGTAGCCCGCCACGCACCGCTGAGGCTGGGACGTTGTGGCGCGGTCATCGTACGCCGGGCCACTGCGCACGGCCGGGGCTCCCGGCCAAGGCTGAGGACTCAAACATCCACCCCTGCATCCGTTCAACCGCGCCGCACCCGCCAAACGCCGCTGAGGCTGGGGATGGTGGCGCAGTCTAGGTCGGCTGGGCCACTGCACGCGGCCAGGGCGCATCGCCAAGGCTGGGGACTCAAACTCCCGCCTCAGCGCCCGTTCAACCGCGCCGCACCCGCCACGCACCGTTGCGGCTCGGGATGGTGGCGCAGTCTAGGTCGGCTGGGCCACTGCGCACGGCCGGGGATGGACGCATTGGCTCTGACTTTCGTCACCTTGCGCGTGATCTTGGCAGTCAGTGAACGCATAGCGTTCAGCCACTGCCAAGATCAGGCGGCGGTTGGCTTCAACTGAAGCTGGGTGAGGTATCGCGGCATTGTGCAGTTGGGTCCGCAGGTGCGAGGGGTACCAGTCCACCCGCGCTTCGCTAGTGCGGTCACGACTTGCGCGGCAACCCTGCACGGATCGAGAGTGACGTGCGGCCAGCGGAACCTCAGCGTGATCTCGTCGAGAACGATCCGAACCTCGTTATCACGCATCACGTCGTCATCGGTGGCCCTCCCAGGGTGGGCGAGTTCGCCGTCGAGCTCGATTCGGACCTTGTGCGACTTGTGCCAACGATCGGATCGGATCCAGCGCCCGGCGATGCGTTCGCGCTTCTGGCCCTCAGAATGCGGTAGCCCGTGTGCGCGTTCGACCTGCCGCAGATAGGCGAGTTCGAGATGGGACTCCACTCCGAGCTCAGTGATCTCAAGCATTCCTGTGAGATAGCGCCGGTGTTTGAGGCGCTTGCGCTTGTTCATCTTCCCGATGAACTTGTCGATATCCATGCGGATCTGGATCGCCTTGATGAGGAGTTCCAGGACGTGGGCCCGAGTTGCGACTGTGTCGATGAGGTCCAGAACGGTGTCAGTGAGCGGTGGTCGACGTGGGTCGCCAAAGCCACTGAGAGGTCGGGTCGTTCTCCGCACGGAAACATACTCGTTGGACCTCAGTCCCGAAGCCGCTGGGACGATGACATCGAGCCGATCTGGCGGCTTCGTCCGCAGACCATGGAGATACGCGGCGGTCTCACCGGCGAAGATGATGTTGTGATCGCCAGACCACTTCCGGACGAGTGTGACTCTCTGACCGAAGCTCGGGTTGCCCGGCCACACGAGGTACACGCCTGGAAGTGGGCGACTCCACTCGCCATCTGCGATCTTGTGGGCAATCGTGCTACTTCGCACACCCAGAGCGGAGAGTTCCGTGCGGGAGAGCACGCCGTTGTGTCGTCGCGATGCTGATGCAAGCCTTGTCTTGTCCATCCCACGAGTCTGGTCGCAGTGTGCTGTGCGCGGTAGGTGGCCTGTGGATAGAGACACACTTGCCGTTCGGGGTCTGTGGATAACCTGGCGAAGGTGGCCCCCTCGGCGCCCCGACCCGAGATCTTGGCACTCAGTGAACGCATGGCGTTCACCCACTGCCACGATCATGTTGCGGCGAGATCGTCACTGCTACCGTCCTGGCCCTGATCTCAATCCGAAGTGTGGGCAAGGGTGGCGAGACTATTCTGGCTTTGTGAAGCGCTCCCACGCGGACTGGCGTGTCATCCCGAGCGCTTCGCCGATGCGTGCCCAGCTAATCCCGCGTTCGCGTGCCGCCACCACCCACGTGCGCAGGTGCGTCTCCACCAGGGTGCCCGCGGCCGCAACGTGGGGGAGTTGGGCGAGGAGAGCATCGTCATCGAGACGCTGCCACGGAGTCACGGGGCCATCGACGTCGTCGTCGCGGTTCGCACTCGCGAAGAGCGTTACGGCACTCTCGGCGCAGTCTCTGCAGATCGCGGCGAGTGGGCTCGAAACCAGACGGCCCGTCTCCGCACGGGAGCGAAGGCAGTAGCTGCACATCACATCGGTGGTCACGTCACCAGTATTGCGCATGGCAGGTGTAGCCTGACAATATGTCAGGGCGGACCTGACAGTGAGGAGTCGCTCTATGCCATCTGCGCAGGCACCGGCCGTCCGATGGTTCACGAATACTTCCATCCTGGAAAGCATCGGAGATTCGGTGGCAAGAAACCTGCTTCCAATCGTGGCCGTGACGATCCTGGGAGCCGGGATTGGGACAGTTGGGTTGCTGAACTCGCTCGGCCTGGTGGCGTTTCTGGTGCTTGGCCTGCCGATCGGAGTCCTTGCCGACCGATGGCCATTGCCGACGTGGATCATGACAGTCAGCACCACGGTTCGGGCAGCGGTGGTGCTGGGAGCGGTGGGCGCGTGGGCTTCCGGGCTGTTCGACGGCGTCGTCGGGCTCGGGATCTTGATCGCGGTTGCGCTGATCGTTGGAGTCGCAGACGTTGCCTACACAAGTGGGCAAGGACTACTTGTGCCGCGCATTGTCGAGCCGGACGAGATCCGCCCACTCTTTGGTCGAGCCCAGGCCGCCGGGCAAGTGGGAGGGGTAGTGGGTTCACTCCTCCTCTCCGGTGGTTTGGCTGTGGTTGCGGCCCCGTTGCTCTGGTGCGTGTCGGGTGCGTCGTATCTTGGCTCGGTGGTGACGCAGCGGCGGATTCGTCCGATCCAACCGGCTGTTGCGCGAGTGCCTCGCGAATCGATGTGGCGGCAGGCTCGCAATGGGTTGGGACTACTGGTGCGCGAGCCAACGCTGCGCAGAATCACGATTGCGAATACCTTGCACAACGCGGCCGTGATGGCCGCAAACACGCTCGTCCCGGTGGTCGCTCTCTCGAGCTTGAGCATCGCGCCGAGCGTGTACGCCTTGCTGGGTATTGCCTCGGCACTCGCCGGCATTGGTGGTGCCGCGAGCGCGGCGACGATCACGGCGCGGCTGGGTCTACGGATGACGCGAGCATTGTGTGGGCTCGGCATCATCACAGGCGTGCTTGCCGTCATGAGCGTCGACTTCTTGCCCGGACCGGCCGAACTCTGGATCGGTATTCAGATCGCGCTGGCTGCCGTGTGTGGGCCGATCGCACTTGTGGCGGGCGCCGATCTTCCGGCCAAGCTGTCTCCGCCCGAGCGACTCGGCGCCGTGATGGGTGCACAACGGACTGTGGTGCTGGGCATCATGCCGATCGCCGCCGTTGCAATTGGTGCGCTGGGATCGGCGGCCGGAGTCGACTCTGCGCTGCGGACGTGGCTTGCACTCGCAGTAGCTGCAGTGATTCCATGCCTGTTTCTCGGCCGCGAGCCAGCTACGGAATGATCTTGGCACTCGGTGACCGCATAGCGTTCAGCCACTGCCAAGATCATGTCTAGTGTGAGCCGCCGAGTAAGGGACTTGTTCTATCTAGACTGTCGACGTGCGCTCACTAGACACGGGCGGCACGGCCCCACCGCCGTCCCCAGCCTTGTGGGTGCGCCCGCGTGCGGCGCGAGATATCGGCTCACCGGGTCCGTCACCGTCGCCAGCCTTACGCCGTGCGCCCTAGGGTAAGGGATCCGGGCCGTCCCGGGCCGTCCCGGTGGTCCGTCTTCACGCACAATCGGGGATGGTGCAGCTCATGAGCCGTCGGTCCAGGGCATGGCCGTGACCTCAGCGCGGCTGGCGGATTGCGCAGGTGAGGCGCGAGGTGGCGGCCAGGCGGCCAGCGTCGTCGCGGATCTCGATCTGGTAGCTCGCGATCGAGCGGCCCTCAATGATCGGGGTGGCGGTTGCAGTCACGAACCCCTCGGTCACGGAGCGGTGATGCGTAATGTTCAGTTCGATCCCCACGGCCTGTGCCGGTGCCGCGTGCATGTTCGCGGCGAACGATCCCACGGTCTCGGCGAGCGCCGCAGAGGCGCCGCCGTGCAGCAGCCCGGCGGGCTGAGTATTGTGCGCCACGGGCATCCGGGCGACAACGCGGCCGTCCGCCACGTCGAGGAATTCCATCTCCATTCGCTCAAGAAGGGTTCCGGCTGCCATCGCTTGCGCTTCACTCGTGTGGGTCATGCCCTCTAGGGTGGCAGGTGTGAGCACCACACCGCGACTTATGTTGATTGACGGACACTCGATGGCCTTCCGCGCGTTCTTTGCGCTCCCGGTCGATAACTTCGTGACGGCTAACGGCGTCCACACGAATGCCATCTACGGATTCCTCTCGATGCTGGTTCGGCTGATCCAGGCGGAGGAGCCAACCCACCTCGCGATCGCCTTCGACGAATCGGGCGGCACGTTCCGCACGGAGGAGTACTCGGACTACAAGGCCACGCGTGACGCCACTCCCGAGCCGTTCAAGCCGCAGGTCCCGCTGATCTGCGAGGCGCTCGATGCGATGGGCGTGCCGTGGCTCTCGAAGGAGAACTACGAGGCGGATGACATCCTCGCCACGCTCGCCCACCAGGGCTACGAGCAGGGCATGGAGGTGCTCGTGGTCTCCGGTGACCGCGATTCCTTCCAGTTCGTCAACGATCGCGTGACGGTGCTGTACCCGGTGAAGGGCGTCAGCGAGCTCGCGCGGATGACCCCGGAGGCCGTCGAGGCGAAGTACGGTGTGCTTCCCGATCGCTATCCCGAACTCGCCGCGCTCGTGGGGGAGACCTCGGATAACCTCCCGGGCGTGCCCGGCGTGGGACCGAAGACGGCCGCGAAGTGGCTCGCGCAGTACGACGGCCTCGAGAACCTGATCTCCCGTGTGGACGAGGTGACCGGTAAGGCGGGGGAGTCGCTCCGCGCGCATCTCGACGATGTGCTGCGGAACCGCAAGCTCAACCACCTGCTCACGGATCTGGACCTCCCCGTGGGGCCGAAGGACCTGGTCCGCGGCCCCGGTGACCGCGCCGCGGTTGCCGATCTCTTCGGAGTGCTCGAGTTCAACCAACTCCGCGAACGCGTCAACTCGATCATGGGGGAGGCGGAGGAGAGTGCCGCGCCCGATCCCGCGGCGGAGCGCACACTCACCACGAACCCGGAGGCGTGGCTCGCGGCCGTCACGCACGCCGTCGCCGTCGATGTGGAAGGGAACGACGGCGATGCCTGGACGGTCGCTGTTGCGGACAGCCAGACCGTGGCCGCCTGGGATCTCACGGAAGATGCATCCGGCCTGGCCGAGTTCTTGGCCTCGGATCGCCCCAAGATCCTGCACGATGCCAAGGCCGCCGCGCACCGGCTCGCCGCGCGCGGGATCGAGCTGAACGGCGTCGTCTTCGACACCCAGCTCGCCGCATACCTGGCGATGCCCGGGCAGCGTTCGTACGCTCTCGGGGATCTCGTGGCGAGATTCGTGGGCCGCGAACTCGCAGAAGGTGGGGACACGCTGCTCGATCTCGGCACCGAGGGCTCGCAGGCTCGTGCCGAGGGCGTCTATGACCTGGCGGCCCCGCTGGCCCGCACGCTCGACGAGCGCGAGGCCTCGCGGCTCCTCACCGAGTTGGAACTCCCGGTACAGCGCAGCCTGATCACGATGGAGGCGGTGGGCATCGCCGTCGACTCCGCGTTCTTCGAGCAACTCGAAGGCGAGTTTGCGGCGCGTGTGCGCGATGCGCAGGACGAGGCCTGGCGGGTGATCGGCCGCGAAGTGAACCTCGCCAGCCCGAAGCAGTTGCAAGAGGTGCTGTTCGACGAGCTGGACATGCCCAAGACCAAGAAGACCAAGACCGGCTACACCACCGACGCCGAGGCACTCAACGAACTCTTCGCGCAGACCGGGCATCCGTTCCTCGAGCAGCTCCTGATCCACCGAGATCAGAACAAGCTGCGCCAAACCGTCGAAACGCTCCGCAAGACCATCGCGGACGATGGCCGTATCCACACCACCTTCGCCCAAACCGTCGCGGCGACTGGGCGGCTCTCCTCGCTCGACCCCAACCTGCAGAACATCCCTGCCCGCACCCAGGAGGGCTTGCGGATTCGGGAGGGCTTCGTCGTCGGGCAGGGGTACGAGAACCTGATGACAGCGGACTATTCGCAGATCGAGATGCGGATCATGGCGCACCTCTCGGGCGATGAGGGGCTGATCGAGGCATTCCGTGGGGGCGAGGACCTGCACCGTTACGTGGGTTCGCGCGTGTTCGGGGTGGCGACCGACGACGTCACGCCCGAGATGCGCTCGAAGGTCAAGGCGATGAGTTACGGCCTCGCGTATGGCCTCTCGGCGTTCGGCCTCTCACGGCAGTTGCATATCGACGTGGCCGAGGCACGCACGCTCATGGACGACTACTATGAGCGGTTCGGGGGCGTGAAACGCTACTTGGCGGGCGTCGTCGACCAGGCGCGGAGAACCGGATACACCGAGACGATCATGGGCCGGCGCAGGTACCTTCCCGATCTCAACTCGGATAACCGGCAGCGGCGTGATATCGCCGAGCGGATCGCACTCAACGCGCCGATTCAGGGGAGCGCGGCGGACATCATCAAGGTGGCGATGATCCGGCTCGACGAGCTGATCGCCGAGCGCGGCCTGGCCTCGCGGATGCTACTCCAGGTGCACGACGAACTCGTGCTCGAAGTGGCTCCCGGTGAGCAGGAATCGATCACCGATGCCGTGCGCGAGGCGATGGATGGCGCCGCCGATCTCGCCGTGCCGCTAGACGTGGGCGTGGGGATCGGTCAGAACTGGCGGGCCGCCGCCCACTGAGTCGGAGGCATTGGCTCCAGGTGGTGAGGTGTAGTAGGCTCGCCTGCGGCGACGTATGTCGTCACATCACCACATCACTACGATTAACTGTCCGGAGTCAACTTCTCAATGACAACTACTAGCCCCCAGGTCGCCATCAACGATATCGGCACCGACGAGGAAATCCTCGAAGCCATCGAAGCGACCATCAAGAACTTCAACGATGGCGACATCGTCGAAGGCACTGTCGTCAAGGTCGACCGGGATGAGGTCCTGCTCGACATCGGTTACAAGACCGAAGGCGTCATCCTCTCCCGCGAGCTTTCGATCAAGCACGACGTCGATCCCGACGACGTGGTCGCACTCGGCGACAAGGTCGAAGCCCTCGTCCTCACCAAGGAGGACAAGGAAGGCCGCCTACTCCTGTCCAAGAAGCGCGCCCAGTACGAGCGCGCCTGGGGCGACATTGAGAAGGTCAAGGAAGAAGACGGCGTCGTGACCGGTACCGTCATCGAGGTCGTCAAGGGCGGCCTGATCCTGGACATCGGCCTGCGCGGCTTCCTGCCCGCGTCCCTCGTCGAGATGCGCCGCGTGCGCGATCTGCAGCCGTACCTCGGCAAGCAGCTCGAGGCCAAGATCATCGAACTCGACAAGAACCGCAACAACGTGGTGCTCTCCCGCCGCTCCTGGCTCGAGCAGACGCAGTCCGAGGTCCGCTCGACCTTCCTGCAGACCCTCGCCAAGGGCCAGGTGCGCCCCGGTGTGGTCTCTTCGATCGTCAACTTCGGTGCGTTCGTGGACCTCGGCGGCGTGGATGGTCTCGTGCACGTCTCGGAACTGTCCTGGAAGCACATCGACCACCCGAACGAGGTTGTCGAGGTTGGCCAGGAAGTCACTGTCGAGGTGCTCGAGGTGGACATGGACCGCGAGCGCGTGTCGCTCTCGCTGAAGGCCACCCAGGAAGACCCGTGGCGCGCCTTCGCCCGCACCCACGCCATTGGCCAGGTCGTGCCCGGTAAGGTCACCAAGCTCGTTCCGTTCGGTGCGTTCGTGCGTGTCGAGGACGGCATCGAGGGCCTCGTCCACATCTCCGAGCTGGCGATCCGCCACGTTGAGGTTCCGGACCAGGTCGCGAAGGTGGGCGACTCGGTGTTCGTCAAGGTCATCGACATCGACCTCGAGCGTCGCCGCATCTCGCTCTCGATCAAGCAGGCCAACGAGGGCGTGGACCCGAGCTCGGACGACTTCGACCCGTCGCTGTACGGCATGGGCACGGAGTACGACGAGGACGGCAACTACAAGTACCCCGAGGGCTTCGACCCGGAGACCAACGAGTGGATGGAGGGCTTCGAGGCCCAGCGCGAGGCTTGGGAAGCGCAGTACGCGCTCGCCCAGGAGCGTTGGCTCGCCCACAAGGCTCAGGTCGCCGAGGCGCTCGAGGCGGACGCCGAGACGCTCCCCGAGGACGCCGCGACCTTCGCGAGCACTTCGGAACCGTCTGAAGGCACCCTCGCCTCGGACGAGGCGCTGGCCGCTCTCCGCGAGAAGCTGACTGGCAACTGACACCAGCCGGAATGAGGAAAGGGATCCCGAATGGGGTCCCTTTCCTCACCTCTTGGCGGCGACATCCTGCGCGTAGAGAGCGTTGCGAACGAAGTCGCAGGATCCAGGCCTCGGTTCCAACGTCAGTTCCTGGAATCCGCGATACTTCGACTCGCACTCGGCGCGCTCAGCACATCGCTTCGCGCACAATGACGAAGTGCGCGGGATGACGAATAAGGTGGATCTATGACTGTTCTCGGGCTCACCGGCGGGATCGGCTCCGGCAAGTCCACCGTGGCAGCGCTGTTTGCGGCGCGTGGCGTGGCCGTGATCGACGCCGATCAGATCGCGCGCGAGGTCACTGCCCCAGGCACGCCCGGCCATGAGGCCGTGGCGGAGGCATTCCCCGAGGCGGTGTCCGACGGCGTCCTTGACCGAAGCAGGCTGGCCCAGATTGTCTTCGCGGACCATGCGGCGAAAGCACTCCTCGAGAGCATCGTCCACCCCCTCGTTTACGCCGAATCCGCGCGCCGGGCTGCGGGCCATGAGCTCGTCCTCCACGACGTCCCACTGATTGTGGAGAAGGGGCTTGCCGAACGCTATGACGCGGTGATCGTCGTCGGCGCTAGCCACGAGACGCGGCGCAGGCGGCTCATCCAGCGGGGGATGGACGAGGCCGATATCGAGGCACGGATAGCCACCCAGGCCACCGACGAGCAGCGCCGTGCGATCGCCGATTACTGGATCGACAACGACGGCGATCTCCCCGAGCTGGACCGCGCAGTCGAATCGGTCTTCGAGCGTGTCAGTGGGGCGGTTTAGGCTGGACGGCATGCAACGCGTCATCCAAGCGAACCATCCTTTCGAGGTGATCTCGGAGTATCAGCCGAGTGGCGACCAGCCGCAGGCGATCTCGGAGCTCGAGCAACGCATCACGGCGGGGGAGAAGGACGTGGTCCTGCTTGGAGCCACGGGAACCGGCAAGTCCGCCACCACGGCATGGCTCATCGAGAAGCTGCAGCGGCCCACGCTCGTGATGGCGCACAACAAGACGCTCGCGGCGCAGCTCGCCGCCGAGTTCCGCGAACTCTTGCCGAACAACGCGGTCGAGTACTTCGTCTCGTACTACGACTACTACCAGCCCGAGGCATACGTCCCGCAGACCGACACGTACATCGAGAAGGACTCCTCGATCAACGATGAGGTGGAGCGGCTCCGGCACTCGGCCACGAACTCGTTGCTCACGCGCCGCGACGTCGTCGTGGTTGCCTCCGTCTCCTGCATCTACGGTCTCGGCACGCCGGAAGAGTATGTGGAACGGATGATGCCGCTCGAGGTGGGCATGACCATCGAGCGCAACGATCTGCTGCGTGCCTTCGTCAATATGCAGTACGCCCGCAACGATCTCGCCTTCACGCGGGGGACATTCCGGGTGCGCGGCGACACCATCGAGATCATCCCGGTCTATGAGGAACTCGCCGTTCGCATCGAGATGTTTGGAGACGAGATCGATTCGCTCACGATGCTCAACCCACTCACGGGACAGCCGATTCGGTCCGAGGAGCGGGTCTACGTGTTTCCGGCCTCGCACTATGTGGCGGGCGAGGAACGGATGGAGCGGGCGATCTCGAGCATTGAAGCGGAGCTCGAGGAGCGACTCGACGAGCTGCAGCGCCAGAACAAGCTACTCGAGGCGCAACGGCTCCGGCTACGCACCACACACGACATCGAGTCGATGCGCACGATCGGTACCACGGCCGGCATCGAGAACTACTCGAGGCACATCGATGGCCGCGGCCCGGGCACGCCACCCCACACGTTGCTGGACTACTTCCCGGACGATTTCCTCCTCGTGATCGACGAATCACACGTGACCGTGCCGCAGATCGGCGCCATGTTCGAGGGGGACTCCTCCCGTAAGCGCACACTCGTGGATCACGGCTTCCGGCTACCGTCCGCGCTCGATAACCGCCCGCTCACCTGGGACGAGTTCCTCGAACGGACGGGCCAGACCGTGTTTCTCTCGGCCACGCCCGGTTCGTACGAGCTCTCCCAGTCCGACGGCGTCGTCGAACAGATCATTCGGCCCACCGGCCTCGTCGATCCCAAGGTGGTCGTTAAGCCGCCCACCGGGCAGATCGATGATCTGCTCCACGAGATCACACAACGCGTGGATCGCAACGAGCGCGTCCTCGTCACCACTCTCACAAAGAAGATGGCCGAAGACCTCACCGACTACCTCCTAGAGCGGGGGGTCAAGGTACAGTACCTGCACTCCGATGTCGATACCCTCCGCCGCGTGGAGCTCCTGCGCGAGCTGAGGATGGGGGTCTGCGACGTCATTGTGGGCATCAATCTGCTCCGTGAGGGCCTGGACTTGCCCGAGGTCTCGCTCGTCGCGATCTTGGACGCCGACAAGCAAGGCTTCCTGCGCTCCGCCACCTCGCTGATCCAAACCATCGGCCGTGCGGCTCGTAACGTTTCGGGCGAAGTGCATATGTACGCGGATACGATCACGCCCGCCATGAAGCAGGCGATCGAGGAGACGGAGCGGCGCCGCGAGAAGCAGATCCGCTACAACGAAGAGCACGGCATCGATCCCACGCCGCTTCGCAAAAAGATTAATGACATCACCGAGATGCTCGCGCGCGAAGAACTCGATACCGAAGAGCTACTCAAGGGCGGCTACCGGAACGTGCGAGCGCCGGATCGTCCGCGTGACAGCAGTGCGCTTTCGGGTGCCGCGCTGATGGATCTCGGCTCGCTGATCGACGATCTCACCTCCCAGATGCACGCGGCGGCCGAGGACCTTCAGTTTGAGCTGGCGGCGCGGTTACGTGACGAGATCCACGATCTGAAGAGCGAGTATCGTGAAATGAGTGATTGATCGCACGAGACTGATAGACGCCCTGGGCGCGCCGGTTCGGTATTGTTTACCGCTGAGGGCAGTATTCCTTCGCTTCTCGGTCGTCATCACGGTGGACTAGTTGCCCACTCGGTCGGGTGGGCGCGTTAGCGCGGAAGAGACCTCGTAGCTTCAGGAAAGGCCTAAATGGGCTCCCCTCACTTGAATCCCACGTTCGAGGTCATTGCGCTTTCGGTGGTGGTGCTGATCATCGTCGTCGATCTGCTGCTGGTCTTCAAGAGGCCACATGTGCCCTCCTTCAGGGAGTGCGTGGCGTGGGTGTCGCTCTACGTCTCGCTCGCGCTGATCTTCGGCCTCGTGCTCTACTTCGTCACCCAAAACGGCGAAGTGGTCACGCAGTTCTATACCGGCTGGCTGGTCGAGTACAGCATGTCGGTGGATAACCTCTTCATCTTCATCGTGATTCTCACGCGCTTCAAGGTGCCGCCGAAGGACCAACAAACCGTTCTGATGATTGGCATCATCATCGCCCTCATCCTGCGTGCGGGAATGATCCTCATTGGCGCGGCCGTGATCGAGCGATTCTCGCCGATCTTCTACGTGTTCGGTGCGTTCCTGATCTGGACCGCATGGACCCAAGTGAAGCCCGGTGGTGGGCATGGCGAGGACAAGGGCGAGGGCAAGCTGATCGGTGCGATCCGCACGCGGCTCGCGATTCACGAAGAGTACGACGACAACAAGTTCCGCACGGTCGTCGACGGCAAGAAGGTGTGGACGCCGATGATCTTGGTCGTTGTGGCCCTCGGCACCACGGACTTGATGTTCGCGCTGGACTCGATCCCCGCGATCTTCGGAATCACGAAGGACCCATTCATCGTCTTCTCGACGAACCTCTTCGCGTTGATGGGCCTGAGGCAGTTGTACTTCCTGCTCGGGGGCCTGATCGATCGCCTGGTCTATCTGCCATACGGGCTCGCGGGCATCCTGCTCTTCATTGGTATCAAGCTCATCCTAGAAGCGATGCACCTGAACGAGATCTCGTGGCTGAACAACGGTGAGCCGTTCCACGTTCCGCACATCACGCCGCTGCAATCATTGATCGTGATCGCCTCGATACTCATCGCGACAACGCTCCTCTCACTGACCGTTGGGAAGAGGAGGTTCGACCAGGAGCACGCGCACTAGGCGCCTTCGCGAGCTACTGCGCGTACTGCTTCAGCACACCGATCACGGGCAGCCACTCTTCGGCGGTCCGCTCGGCGATGCAGTTCTCGATGTAGAACGGGTCCGCCTCGAGAATCCGCAGCGCCTTGTCGGGCGAGTCCGCCGAGACGATCAAGAGAGCGCCATTCGCGGTGGTGAGCGGTCCCGACGCAACGATCACGCCGTCGTCGGCCAGTCCCCCCAGATACTCGCGGTGGGCGGGCCGAATCTCGGCAAGGGGAGCGTCGGTTGCGTAGCTGTACTGAACTGCGATGATCATGTCGCTATCGTAGCGGCGCGCCGTTCGAACAGTTGTACGATAAGCACCCAATGGAACTAGCATGGCATTTGTGAATGAACGTCTTATCGTCTCCGGCGCCCGCGAGCACAACCTGAAGAATGTCTCGCTGGACCTGCCACGAGACACCTTCATCGTTTTCACCGGGCTTTCCGGGTCCGGGAAGTCCTCGCTTGCCTTCGACACGATCTTCGCTGAAGGCCAGCGCCGCTACGTGGAGTCGTTGTCCTCGTACGCCCGCCAGTTCCTTGGGCAGATGGACAAGCCACACGTGGACTTCATCGAGGGGCTTTCGCCGGCGGTCTCGATCGATCAGAAGGGCACCAACCGAAACCCGCGTTCCACGGTGGGGACGATCACCGAGGTCTACGACTACCTCCGGCTCCTCTATGCGCGTGCCGGCACCGCGACCTGTCCTGTCTGTGGCGCGGAGATCATCTCGCAAACCCCCCAACAGATGGTTGATCGCCTGATGGCGCTCCCAGAGGGCACCCGTTTCCAGGTCCTCGCGCCCGTCGTACGCGGCCGCAAAGGCGAGTATGCCGATCTCTTCGCCGATCTTCAGTCGCAGGGGTTCGCCAGGGCCAAGGTCGACGGCGAAACGGTCCCGTTGGCGGAGGCACCGGCCCTCGAGAAGAACCTCAAGCATTCCATCGAGGTGGTGGTCGATCGCTTGGTCGTGAAGGACACGATGCGGGTGCGTCTGACCGACTCGGTGGAGACGGCGCTCCGCCTCGCCGAAGGTCAAATGATCGCCGATTTCGTGGATGTGGACGAAGGCTCGCCGGAACGCACCATGCGCTTTTCGGCACACCGCGCGTGCCCCAACGATCACCCGCTACAGCTCGCCGAGATCGAGCCGCGTTCGTTCTCGTTCAACGCGCCGTACGGTGCCTGCCCAGATTGCTCGGGCCTCGGCACACACCTCGAAGTGGATCCCGATCTCGTCGTTCCGGACACCACCAAGACTCTCGCCGAGGGAGCGATCGCTCCCTGGCCGGGCGAGAACTCGAAGTACTACTTCCGCATCATCCAGGGGCTCGCCAAGGAGCTCGGCTTCTCGACTGAGGTGCCGTGGGAGGAACTCCCAGCCGAGGCGAGGGAGGCGCTGCTCTTTGGCAAGGACTACGAAGTTCATGTCAGTTACAAGAACCGCTTCGGACGGATGCGCAGCTACACCTCGGGCTTCGAGGGAGCGGTGCACTACATCAACCGCAAGCACGGCGAAACGGAATCGGAGTACTCCCGCGAAAAGTACCGGGGCTTCATGCGTGAGGTGCCGTGTTCCGTGTGCCACGGCGCGCGGCTGCGCCCCGAGGTGCTCGCCGTCAAGCTTGGCGGTCTCTCGATCGCCGAGCTCTGCGATCTGTCGATCGCCGAGGCCGAGGCCTTCCTCGCCGGGGTGTCGCTCACCCCACGACAGGCAGCGATTGCCGATCAGGTGATGAAAGAGATTCATGCGCGCCTGGGGTTCCTGCTCGACGTCGGGCTCGATTACCTCACGCTCTCGCGCGCGGCGGGAACGCTCTCGGGTGGTGAGGCACAGCGGATCCGCCTGGCAACCCAGATCGGCTCAGGCCTAGTGGGCGTGCTGTATGTGCTCGATGAGCCTTCGATCGGTCTGCACCAGCGGGACAATCGCCGCCTGATCGAGACCCTCACCAGGCTGCGGGATATCGGCAACACGCTGATCGTCGTCGAACATGACGAGGACACGATCCGGACCGCCGACTGGATCGTGGACATCGGGCCGCGCGCGGGGGAGCACGGCGGGGAGATTGTGCACTCGGGAGACTATGCGGGCCTGCTCGCGCAGAAGCGTTCGATTACCGGCGATTACCTCGCCGGGCGGCGCTCGATCCCGACTCCCGCGATGCGGCGCCCGGTCGATCCTGAGCGCGTGGTGACAGTCCGGGGCGCGAGTGAAAACAACCTTCAGGACGTCACGGTCGAGTTTCCGCTGGGCTGCCTGATCGCCGTCACGGGCGTCTCGGGTTCGGGAAAGTCGACGCTCGTGAACTCGGTGCTCTACACCGTGCTGGCGCGTGAACTGAACCGTTCACGATCGCAGGTCCCAGGCCGACACCGCTCTGTCAGCGGGCTGGAACACCTCGACAAGGTGGTGCACGTGGATCAGTCGCCGATTGGCCGCACCCCACGTTCGAACCCGGCGACCTATACGGGCGTGTGGGATCACATGCGGAAGCTGTTTGCGTCCACGCCCGAGGCGAAGGTGCGCGGCTACGGGCCGGGCCGGTTCTCGTTCAACGTCAAGGGCGGGCGGTGCGAGGCGTGCAAGGGCGATGGCACGCTGAAGATTGAGATGAACTTCCTTCCGGACGTCTACGTCCAGTGCGAAGAGTGCCATGGCGCGAGGTACAACCGCGAAACGCTTGAGGTGCACTACAAGGGCAAGTCCGTGGCCGATGTGCTGGACATGCCCATCGACGAGGCGGCTGAGTTCTTCTCCTCGGTTCCGGCGATCTCGCGGCACCTTCGGACTCTCACGGATGTGGGCCTCGGTTATGTGCGGCTCGGGCAGAGCGCACCCACCCTCTCCGGTGGCGAGGCGCAGCGCGTGAAGCTCGCCTCGGAGCTACACAAACGCTCGAATGGCCGAACGGTGTATGTGCTCGATGAGCCCACCACGGGGCTGCACTTCGAGGACATCAGGAAGCTCTTGGAGGTGCTTCAGGGGCTCGTGGAGAAGGGCAACACCGTGATCGTCATCGAGCACAACCTCGACGTGATCAAGTCCTCCGACTGGGTGATCGATCTCGGCCCCGA
The DNA here is from genome assembly GCA_900199505.1 of Ruaniaceae bacterium KH17. Lineage (GTDB taxonomy): Bacteria > Actinomycetota > Actinomycetes > Actinomycetales > Actinomycetaceae > KH17. Next base: position 77,102 of record FZQV01000003.1, read on the forward strand.
GGGTGGTTCCGGCGGTGGCCAGGTGGTTGCCGAGGGAACTCCGGAGCAGGTGAGCGAGGTCGCGGAATCTCACACCGGCACGTTCCTCAAGGGAATCCTCGATGGCGGATCCCGCTAGCTATCGGCCGCAACGCATCCCCACCGATCCCGGCGTCTACCGATTCCGGGACCCCGAGGGGCGCGTGCTGTACGTGGGCAAGGCGCGCAATTTACGGGCTCGGCTGGCGAACTACTTCGCGGATCCCGCACGGCTCAATCCGCGCATCAACCTCATGGTGCATACGGCCAACAGAGTCGAATGGACGGTGGTTGCCACCGAGGTCGAGGCGCTCACTCTCGAGTACACCTGGATCAAGGAGTTCCAGCCACGGTTCAACATCGTCTTTCGCGATGACAAGTCCTACCCGTATCTCGCGCTGAGCCTCTCCGAGGAGTTCCCACGCGCCTTCGTGACCCGCTCGGCGCACCAGACGGGGAACCGCTACTTCGGCCCGTACACGCACGCGTGGGCGATTCGCGAGGTGCTCGATCTGCTCTTGCGGGTGTTCCCGGTGCGCTCCTGCTCCAAGGGTGTCTTCCAGCGCGCGGCGCGGCAGGGCCGGCCGTGCCTGCTCGGCTACATTGACAAGTGCTCCGCACCTTGCGTGGGCCGGGTTTCCGCAGCGGAGCACCGGGAGCTCGTGGACCGGCTTGCCGCCTTCCTAGCGGGCGACTCCAAGCGGTTCATCGCCGAGGTCGAGTCTCGCATGCGCGAGGCGGCGTCCCGCGAAGACTACGAGCTCGCTGCCAAGTTGCGGGACGACGTCGTGGCGTTGCGACGGGTGGGGGAGCGGAACGCCGTCGTCCTGCCGCCTGGGACGAGCTGTGACATCTTTGCGCTTGCCACGGATGAGCTGCACGCGTCAGTGCAGGTGTTCACGGTGCGCGATGGCCAGATCGTGGCGCAGCGCGGGTGGGTGACGGATCGCTCCGACGACGCGGAAGATGGGGAGCTGGTGTCGCGTCTTCTCATGCAGGCGTATGGGCCCATCGTGGATGGGGCGGACGAAGCGACCGGGATTCCGCGCGAGGTGCTCGTTCCGGCGAGCGTGGATCCTTCGATCGGACCCTGGCTGAGCAAGGCGCGTAGGGCAAAGGTCACCGTCCGGATTCCGCAGCGCGGCGAGAAGCGCCAGCTCATGGAGACGGCGAAGCTCGGCGCGCAGAAGGCGCTCCTGGCCGAGAAGCTGCGCCGGGGGAGCGACTTGACCGCGCGCTCGCAGGCGCTCACGGATCTGGCAGAGCACCTCGAGCTTGAGGACGCGCCGCTCCGGATCGAGTGCTACGACATCTCGCATACTCAAGGCACCTACCAGGTGGGCTCGATGGTGGTCTTCGAGGACGGCATTCCGAAGAAACGGGACTATCGGCATTTCAATGTGAAGGGACCCGACGGCGAAGGGGAACGCGACGATACCGCGGCACTTTCGGAGGTGCTGCGCAGGCGGTTCGCAAAGTCCACCGAGAAGCCCGAGGAACCCGTAACGGGCGAGTTGGAGAAAGGCGAGCCGACCTCTTTCGCCTACGAACCCGGTCTGCTCCTGATCGATGGTGGCTTGCCACAAGTGAACGCGGCAGCCGCGACCCTCTCCGAGTTGGGGATCGACGTGCCGGTGGCCGCACTCGCCAAGCGGTTGGAAGAGCTCTGGCTACCGGATGACGAGTTCCCGGTGATCATTCCGCGCGGCTCTGAGGCGCTCCATCTTGTCCAGCGAGTGCGCGATGAGGCGCACCGTGTCGCGATTACCCGGCATCGTGCGCGGCGCTCGGCGGGAATGACCGCGTCCGTGTTGGATACCATCCCGGGAGTGGGTCCCGGCCGCCAGAAGGCGCTCCTCGCGCGTTTTCGGACCGTGGCCGCAATGCGTGACGCCACCGAGGCGCAGATCGCCGAGGTGCCCGGGATCGGACCCACCCTCGCGAGCGTCATCGTGGAGCATCTCAAGTAGCGAAGTGGCATATTGGACTCATGAGCGAGCCACTAACTGTGCCCGACGGTATTCCGAGCAGAGACGAGCAAGCAGAGCTACCTGCCAACGAACGGCCCGAACTCCTGATCGTCACGGGAATGTCCGGGGCGGGCAAGACTCGCGCGGTGGCCGCATTGGAGGACCTGAACTGGTATGTGGTGGACAACCTGCCCCCTCAGCTCCTGGTGACGCTGGCTCGGATACTCGAAGGCGGCGGTGCCGTCACTCGTATGGCGGTAGTGGTGGATGCCCGTACCCGGGAGTTCTTCGACCAGATCATCTCGGTTGTCGATCAGCTACGAGGTGGCGGACTGAACTATCGAATCTTGTACCTTGACGCCTCCAATGAGGTGCTCGTGCGGCGCTTCGATTCGGTGCGCAGGCCGCATCCGATGCAAGGCGATGGCATCCTGCTTGATGGAATCTTGCGGGAGCGTGAGCGGTTAGCCGAGCTACGCAACCGCGCGGACGTGGTGATCGATACGTCCGATCTCACGGTTCACGATCTCGCACGGCAGATCCGCGTGGCCGTGGGCAACCCCACGGACGCCCCGATCCATGTAAATGTCATGTCCTTCGGCTTCAAGTACGGGATCCCACTGGATGCCGATCATGTGGTGGATGTGCGCTTCCTCGCCAACCCCTACTGGGTGAGCGAGCTCCGGCACCTCACGGGACACGATGAGGAGGTGCGTTCGTACGTCCTCGCCCAGGAGGGCGCTCGCGAGTTCATCGAACGATACGTGGCGGCGATCAAGCCGATCCTCGGCGGGTATGTCCGGGAACTGAAGCCCTACGTGACGATCGCAGTGGGCTGCACGGGCGGCAAGCACCGTTCGGTCGCCATCGCCGAAGCAATCGCACAAGAGCTGCGAGACGTGGCCCCCGTGCGCACACTGCACCGTGACCTGGGGATGGAATGATGGCGGATCTCAAAGTCGTCGCGCTCGGCGGCGGCCATGGACTGTATGCGTCGCTGAGCGCGATGCGCTACGTAACGCGAAATCTCACTGCGGTCGTGACAGTGGCCGACGACGGCGGCTCCTCCGGCCGGTTGCGGGAGGAACTCGGGTGCCTCCCCCCAGGTGATCTCCGGATGGCTCTCGCTGCACTCTGCGATGACTCGGAGTGGGGTCACACGTGGCGAGACTTGCTCCAGTACCGCTTCGAGACGGATGGCCCACTGGACCACCACGCCGTCGGGAACCTCCTGATCTCGGCATTGTGGGAGCAGCTGGATGATCCCGTTGCCGGGCTCGATCTGGTGGCCCGGCTCCTTCAGGCGCGCGGTCGCGTTCTGCCCATGGCGCTGCAGCCGCTCGAGATCGCGGCGCTGATGGAGCGTGACGGTGTTGTGACCGAGGTTCACGGTCAGGTGAACGTCGCGGTCGCCCCCGGGAACGTGCGGAAGATTTGGCTGACGCCGTCCGATCCGGTCGTCTGTCCGGAAGCCGTGGCGGCGATTGCTGAGGCAGACGCCGTCGTCCTTGGCCCTGGCTCCTGGTACACCTCGGTGCTGCCGCACCTGATGCTGCCCGAACTGCGCGCCGCGATCGTGAACTCGCCGGCCCAGAAAATCGTGACCATGAACCTCGTGCCGCAGGCGGCAGAGACCGAGGGAATGACGGCGCTGGATCACTTGGCGGCGCTCTCGGACGTTGCGCCGGAGCTGCGCGTGACAACGGTGATTGGGGACCCGATGTCGATCGAGGATCTTGATGAGGTGGAGGCCGCCGTCGCGCGATTGGACGGCAGGTTGCTGCTCCGCCAGGTGCACGGGCATCCCGTGGCCGTGCATGACCCGCTACGCTTAGCTGCGGCATATCGGGACGCGCTGGAGGGCAGCTTGGGAGATGTAGGGAGGCGCCATGTCACTCACCCTTGATGTGAAAGACGAGCTCGCACGCATACGGGTGGACAAGCCCTCGGTTCGGCGCGCCGAGGCTGCTGCGACCCTGCGCTTCGCCGGAGGGCTGCACATCATCTCCGGCCACGTGGTGGTCGAGGCCGAACTCGATACGGCGATTGCCGCACGGCGATTGCGGCAGACCATCGCCGAGGTGTTCGGGCACACCAGCGAGCTCATCGTGGTGTCGTCGGGCGGGATTCGTAAGGGCAATCGCTACGTTGTCCGCGTGATCAAGCAGGGCGATGATCTGGCACGGCAGGTGGGGCTGATCGATCTTCGTGGGCGACCCGTGCGTGGGCTGCCGACGTTCGTGGTCTCGTCGTCGCTCCTCGAATCCGCCGCTGCCTGGAGAGGCGCGTTTCTTGCGCATGGCTCGCTCACCGAGCCGGGGCGCTCGGGTTCGCTCGAGGTGACGTGTCCGGGGCCGGAGGCGGCCTTGGCGTTGGCCGGCGCCGCACGGCGGTTGGGAGCGACCGCGAAGGCCCGTGAGGTGCGTGGAGTCGATCGCGTGGTGGTCCGGGAGAGCGAGTCGATCGGCATCTTGCTCGAGAAGATGGGGGCGGACGAGACGCTCAGTGAGTGGCAGAAGCGCCGCCTCAAGCGTGAGAACCGCGGCACCGCGAACCGGTTGGCGAACTTCGATGACGCGAATCTGCGCCGCTCGGCGCGAGCCGCCGTCGTGGCGGGTGCACGTGTTGAGCGAGCGCTGGAGATCCTCGGTGAGTCCAATGTTCCGGAACACCTGCTCGAGGCCGGGCGGCTTCGCGTGGCGCATAAGGAGTCTTCCCTCGAGGAACTTGGTGCGCTCTCGGTACCGCCGCTCACGAAGGATGCCGTTGCCGGCCGAATCCGGCGGCTCCTCGCGATGGCGGACAAGGCGGCGAGAGATCAGGGGATCGATGACACCTCGGCGGTGCTCACCGAAGAAATGCTCGACGACTGAACCGTGTCCCACGTGACGATATGGGGGACTATCGGCCTTTCCAACTGGGCTCCAGTCGGTGGTAGATTTGTGGTGTTCCACCCAACAAAAAGGTAACAAGCGATGCGCCCGCCCGGGTGCACGAAACGGAGGACAAACGTGACTACTCGAGTCGGCATTAACGGCTTTGGCCGCATCGGCCGCAACTTCACTCGCGCACTGCTCGAGTCCGGTAAGGACATCGAGATCGTCGCAGTGAACGACCTCACTGACAACAAGACGCTCGCGCACCTGCTGAAGTATGACTCGATCCTCGGCAAGCTCGCCGACGACGTCTCCTACGACGAGGACTCGATCACTGTCGGCGGCAGGAAGATCGTGGCGCTGTCGGAGCGCGATCCTGCCAACCTCCCCTGGGGGGAGCTGGGCGTGGACGTCGTTGTGGAGTCCACCGGATTCTTCACCGACGCCACCAAGGCCAAGGCGCACATCGATGCTGGTGCCAAGAAGGTCATCATCTCCGCCCCGGCGAAGAACGAGGACGCGACCTTCGTGCTCGGCGTGAACGAGGGCGACTACGACCCCGAGAACCACAACATCATCTCGAACGCCTCGTGCACCACCAACTGCCTGGCCCCGCTGGCAAAGGTCCTGAACGACGAGTTCGGCATCGAGCGTGGTCTGATGACCACCGTTCACGCCTACACTGCGGACCAGAACCTGCAGGACGGTCCCCACTCGGACCTGCGCCGTTCGCGCGCCGCGGCCCTCAACATCGTCCCCACCAAGACCGGTGCCGCCGCCGCTGTGGCGCTCGTGCTCCCCGAGCTCAAGGGCAAGTTCGATGGTTACGCGTTGCGCGTTCCGGTTCCCACCGGTTCCGCCACGGACCTCACCTTCACCGCCTCGAAGCCGGTGTCCGTTGAGGCCATCAACGCCGCCGTCAAGGCCGCCGCGGAGGGCCCGCTCAAGGGCATCCTTGCGTACACCGAGGACCCGATCGTGTCCAAGGACATCGAGACGGACCCGCACTCCTCGATCTTCGACGCCGGCCTCACCAAGGTGATCGGCGACCAGGTCAAGGTCGTCTCGTGGTACGACAACGAGTGGGGCTACTCGAACCGCCTCGTCGACCTCGTTGACCTCGTGGGCAGCAAGCTGTAAGTCAGTGACTGAGAAGGGGCGTCCCTATGGGGCGCCCCTTACTCTTCGTTAGGAGAATCATGCGCACAATCGAAACCCTCGGCGACCTGCGCGGCAAGCGCGTCCTCGTCCGCTCCGACTTCAACGTTCCTCTTGATGGCCAGACCATCACCGATGACGGCCGTATCCGCGCGGCGCTTCCGACTCTCTCCACGCTGGTAAACGCCGGTGCGAAGGTGATCGTGATGGCGCACCTTGGCCGGCCTAAGGGCGAAGTTGACCCCAGGTACTCTCTCGCACCCGTAGCCGTTCGCCTCGGCGAGCTACTCGGTGCCCCGGTGACCCTCGCGGCCGACGTCGTCGGCCCGAGTGCACACGAGGCCGTCGCGGCGCTCGGTGAGGGCGAAGTCGTTCTCCTCGAGAATGTTCGCTTCGACCCCCGTGAGACCTCGAAGGATGACGCCGAGCGCCAGTCGCTGGCGAATGAGCTCGCCGATCTCGCCGACGCCTACGTCTCCGATGGTTTCGGAGTTGTGCACCGCAAGCAAGCCTCGGTCTACGACATCGCCCAGATTCTCCCCAGCGCCGCCGGTTCGCTCGTGTTCAAGGAGATCGACTCGCTCCGGAAGGCGACCGACAACCCGGAGCGCCCGTATACGGTGATCTTGGGTGGCGCGAAGGTGGCCGACAAGCTCGGCGTCATCGCGAACCTGCTCAATAAGGCGGACATCCTGCTGATCGGTGGCGGCATGGGCTTCACGTTCCTGAAGGCCCAGGGCAAGGAGATCGGCAACTCACTCCTCGACGCGGACCAGCTCGAGACAGTGAAGGGCTTCCTGGCGACCGCCGCGGAGAAGGGCGTCGAGCTCGTTCTGCCCGTGGACGTCATCGTCGCCCCCGAGTTCGACAAGGACGCCACCCCGACGGTTGTGAGCGTGGATGAGATCCCCGCCGACCAGATGGGCATGGACCTTGGCCCGGAGAGCCGCGCGCTCTTCGCCGAGAAGATCGCCGCATCGAAGACGGTTGTCTGGAACGGCCCGATGGGCGTGTTCGAGTTCCCGGCGTTCGCAGAGGGCACCAAGGTCGTGGCCAGGGCGCTTTCGGAGGCGGATGCCTTCACGATCGTCGGTGGTGGCGACTCCGCCGCTGCCGTCCGGATCCTCGGCTTTGACGAGGACACCTTCTCTCACATTTCCACCGGTGGCGGCGCCTCCCTCGAGTTCCTCGAGGGTAAGGAGCTGCCCGGTATCGCAGTTTTGGAGGACTGATGAACGCACGCACCCCGCTGATGGCGGGTAACTGGAAGATGAACCTCGATCACCACGAGGCGATCGCGCTTGTGCAGAAGCTTGCCTGGGTCCTCAAGGACGCCAAGCACGACTATGACGATGTCGCGGTGGCGGTGATCCCGCCGTACACCAATCTGCGTTCCGTGCAGACTCTGGTGGATGGCGACAAGCTCGAGATCGCATACGGCGCGCAGGACGTCTCCGTACACGAATCGGGCGCCTACACCGGTGAGATCTCCGGTGCCATGCTCAAGAAGCTCGGTTGCAGCTACGTGGTCGTGGGGCACTCGGAGCGCCGGGAGTACCACGGCGAGTCGGACGAACTGATTGGCCAGAAAGCCGCTGTTGCGCTTGCCAAGGAGATGACTCCGATCATCTGCGTGGGCGAGGGCCTGGACATCCGCAAGGCGGGGGAGCACGTGGCATACACCCTCGCGCAGGTGGAGGGTTGCTATGCCGGCCTTTCGGCTGAGGATGCCGTCAAGACCGTCATCGCCTACGAGCCCGTCTGGGCGATCGGCACCGGCGAGGTGGCGACCCCAGAGGACGCGCAGGAGGTCTGTGGTGCGATCCGTGGCAAGCTGAATGAGCTGTATGGCGCGGAGGTTGCCGACGCCGTGCGCGTGCTCTACGGTGGTTCGGTCAAGTCCTCGAACGTGGCCGCCATCATGGCGAAAGATGACATCGACGGCGCGCTCGTGGGCGGTGCCTCGCTCCAGGCCGAAGAGTTCGCGGCGATCGCGCGTTACAAGGTCGTCTCGTAAGACACGCACGAATGGCCGATGGTGAGGCTTTGCCCGCCATCGGCTATTCTGTGTGAGGACATTCCACCAGTTAAGGAAACTCTCGTGCTAGTTCTGAAGATCATCCTCGAGGTGCTCCTCGTGCTCACTTCGTTCTTCCTTGTGATGACAATTCTCATGCACAAGGGCAAGGGCGGTGGTCTCTCTGACATGTTCGGCGGCGGTCTCTCCTCCGCCGTTGGCTCATCCGGTGTTGCCGAGCGGAACCTGAACCGCATCACGGTTGGCGTGGCCCTTCTGTGGACCGCATCGATCGTGTTGCTCGGTCTGCTCGCCCGCTTCGGCTTCTAGCGAGTCCCGCGATGGCGTCTGGAAATGCGATTCGCGGTACCCGAGTGGGTTCCGGCCCCATGGGCGAGTCCGTGCGCGGTGAACTTGCCCCGCGTGTCCGCGTCTCCTACTGGTGCGCCGCGGGCCACGAGACTGAGGCGCTCTTTGCCACCGATCCGGACACCGAAGTCCCGCTGGAGTGGGAGTGCCACGACTGCGGTCTACCCGTCGGCCTCGACAAGGACGATCCGCCGGAGGCGGCGAAGACCGCTCCGTACAAGACACATCTCGCCTACGTGAAAGAGCGCCGCACGGACGAGGACGGTCAGGCCCTCCTCGACGAAGCGCTGTCACACCTCCGCGAGCGCCGCGGCGGCTAGGGCGGCGGCGTAGGTCACGTCGGCGTCGAGCCGGCGCAGGTCCTCCATCAGGCAGTCGCCCAGCGTGCGCACTGCGAGAGACGTGCTCTGCGCGATGCCGCCGGGCCGCGAGATCGTCGCCGTGGCCGAGCCCGGTTCACGATCGATCACGAGATGATCGTTCTCGAAGTCAACTCGGACGGTGCGCAACTCCACCGCCTCGATCGGGGCAATCTCCACAGGAACGTTCAGCCGGTCCCGCAGCCACCCGGCCAACAAATGGGTAGCCGGGCGTTCGGAGTTACCGGTGATTGTGACGCTCACCGGTGTGGGAAGCGGCTGATCGAACTGTGCGGCAAGGAGCGCGCGCCACAGCGTGATTCGCGCCCACGAGAGATCGGTATCGCCGGGCTGATAGTGCGTGGCGAGCTCGCGTAGCGCGGGAAGCCCATTGTTCACAGCCTCGGTGATTCGCCGTGTCGCCATCTGGCCGATCAGGCTTGCTGCTGGGTTCGCCGGGGTGTCACCCAACCACAATGCGACGATCGGCGTGTCAGGCAGCAGCAGGGGAGTGATCAACGTATCGAGCTCGCGGCCGGCGTCTCCGCGCGGCTTGAGGACAACCACCTCGGACGCGCCGGCGTCCGCTCCCACGCGAATCTCGGCGTCGAGCCCGTCATCCGCGCTGTTTCGACAGTCCTCGATCACGATGACACGTGCGGGATGCTCACGCGAGGCATTATTGGCGAGCTCAATCGCGTCTTCGACCCCACCATGATCGGTCATCACGATGAGAGTGAGGACGCGCCCGAGCGCAACGACGCCGCCTTCCTCACGGACCTCGTTCAAGCGGTTCGCCACCTGTGCTGCGGTACAGGATTCAAGTGGAATGATCATGGTCTCCGCCACTCCCTGCCGTCCACGGCCATCATTCGCTCGGCACTATCGGGGCCCCAGGAACCTGGGCGGTACTGCTCGATGGGTTGTCCGTCCCAGTGTTCAAGGATCGGATCGAGGATCTGCCACGACAGCTCCACTTCACGCTGCAGGGGGAAGAGCGGGGGATCCCCGATTAGCACGTCCAGCAGGAGGCGTTCATAGGCTTCAGGCGAGTTCTCGGTGAAGGCGTGGCCGTAGCCGAAGTCCATCGTCACGTCGCGCACCTCCATCTTGGTGCCGGGCGTCTTCGCGCCAAACCGAATCGTGACCCCTTCATCCGGCTGGACCCGGATCACGAGAGCGTTGAGGCCCAGCTGCGATGTGGAGACCGGATCGAACGGAAGGTGCGGTGCTCTCTTGAAGACGACCGCAATCTCGGTGACGCGGCGGCCCAGCCGCTTGCCTGCGCGTAGGTAGAACGGCACGCCCGCCCACCGTCGGTTCTCGATATCGAGCCGGATGGCGGCAAACGTCTCGGTCGTCGAGTTCGGATTCATTCCGTCCTCGTCCAGGAAGCCATTGACGGGTGCGCCACCCTGCCATCCGGCGCCGTATTGACCTCGCGCGGTGTGCAGATCGATGTCCCTCGGGCCACGGACTGCCGAGAGCACCTTGATCTTCTCGGCGCGCAGGGCAGCGGCCTCGAACGATGCGGGCTCTTCCATTGCCGTCAGGGCGAGAAGCTGCAGGAGGTGGTTCTGGATGACGTCTCGGGCGGCGCCGATTCCGTCGTAGTAGCCGGCGCGCGTCCCGATTCCGATGTCCTCGGCCATCGTGATCTGTACGTGGTCCACCCAGTGCGAGTTCCAGAGCGGCTCGAAAAGCTGGTTCGCAAACCGCAACGCCATGAGGTTCTGAACGGTCTCCTTGCCGAGGTAGTGATCGATCCGGAACACGTCCTCGGGGGCGAAGACGGCCGAGAGGACTTCGTCGAGCTCCTTGGCGGTCTGAAGATCCGAGCCGAAAGGCTTCTCGATCACCACTCGCCGCCAGCTGCCATTGGCGGACTTTGAGAGCCCCGATTGCGAGAGCCGCGAGAGCACCACGGGGAACGAGCTGGGTGGCACGGAGAGGTAGAAGGCGTGATTCCCTTCCGTGCCGATCTCTTCGTCGAGTTCGCGGACGGTGTCCGCGAGCCGATCGAAAGCGTCCTGATCGTCAAAGGAACCCGAGACGAAGCGGATCCGCCGTGCGAGCTCCTGCCAGGTGCTCTCTACGTAGGGTGTACGCGCCCCTTTCACGACGGACTCGTGGACCACGTCGACAAAGTGCTCCAACGTCCAATCGCGCCGAGCAAAGCCGGTCAGGGCGAACGAGGGCGGTAACAAGCCGCGGTTGGCGAGGTCATAGATCGCAGGCAACAACTTGTTGCGGGCGAGATCGCCCGTCACTCCGAAGAGGACGAGTCCTGCCGGTCCTGCGATGCGTGGAAGGCGCCGATCGTGTGGGTCGCGAAGTGGATTCACCTGGCGATTATCACCCAGCAAGGACGGTGCGCGCGGCAGCGGCCACGTTTTCGGGATTCATGCCGTACTCCTTGAGGAGGAGCACGCCGTCGGCCGACTCGCCGAAGTGGTCGATTCCGACGCGCCCCTTCGGGTCGTTGACGTACTTCGCCCAGTAGTCCGGGATGCCCGCCTCGACGGAGACGCGCGTCTGCACGGCTTCCGGCAGGACCGACTCCTTGTACTCGTCCGACTGCTGCTCGAACCACTCCACACACGGCATGGAGACGACTCGCACGCCGACACCCTCGGCCGCGAGGAGCTCACGTGCTTCGAGTGCGACGGAGACCTCGGATCCCGTTGCAATGATGATCAGATCGAGCGTCTCGGAATCGGCGAGGACGTATCCGCCCTTCGTCACGTTCTCGGCGCCGGCAAGGCCGGTGCGATCGATCACGGGGACGTTCTGGCGGGTCAGAATGAGTCCGGCCGGACCATCGGTGCGTTCGAGTATGCCGCGCCACGCGTGAGCCGTCTCATTCGCGTCCGCCGGGCGCACGATCGAGAGCCCGGGAATCGCGCGGTAAGCGGCGAGATGCTCGATCGGCTGGTGCGTGGGGCCGTCTTCGCCCACACCCACGGAATCGTGCGTCCAGACGAAAATCGAGGGCACACCCATCACCGCCGCGAGGCGCACCGCGCCACGCATGTAATCGGCAAACACGAAGAAGGTGCCGCCGTACGGGCGGGTAAGGCCGAGAGCCATGCCGTTGACGATCGCGCCCATGCCGTGTTCGCGTACACCGAAGTGCAAGGTGCGGCCGTAGAGGTTGCCCTGGAACATGTCCGACTGGCGGTCCTCGGGAAGGAAGGACGGCTCACCCTTCATGGTCGTGTTGTTCGAACCGGCGAGGTCCGCGGAACCACCCCAGAGCTCGGGGAGGACCGGGGCGAGCGCGCCCAGCACCTGGCCGGAGGCGGCGCGAGTGGCAACGGCCTTGCCCGGCTCAAACTCGGGGAGTGCCGCCTCCCATCCCTCCGGCAGTTCACCCGCCACGAGGCGGTCGAGCAGGGCGGCGCCGTCAGCGTTGGCGGCGCGCCAGGCCTCGTAGCCGGTCGTCCACTCGGCCCGATCGGCGGCTGTACGCTCGATGACCTGTGCGCGGCTCTCCTCCGCGATCGGTGCCGCATAGTCGAAGTCCACGTCCGGATCGATCCCGATCCGTTCCTTCAGCCCGCGAATCTCCTCCGCGCCGAGGGCCGAACCGTGTGCGGCACCGGTGTTCTGCTTCGTGGGGGAGGGCCAGGCCATGATCGTGGTGAGGCGGATGAACGACGGCCTGTCCGTGACCGCCTTCGCCGCTTCGATCGCGGCCTCGAGCGCGTCCACGTCCTCGACGTACTCGCTCCCGCCGTTCGTCCAGTCCACGTGCTGGGTGTGCCATCCGTACGCCTCGTATCGCGCGAGTACGTCTTCGGTGAACGCGATGTTGGTGTCATCCTCGATCGAGATCCGGTTGTCGTCATAGATCACCACGAGGCGGCCGAGGTGCTGCGTGCCCGCGAGTGAGGAGGCCTCACTGGTGACGCCTTCCTGCAAGCAACCATCGCCCACCAGCGCGAACACGTAGTGATCGAACGGCGACTCTCCCTCGGGCGTGTGCGGGTCGAAGAGCCCACGCTCACGGCGCGCGGCCATGGCCATCCCGACGGCGGAGGCGAGGCCCTGGCCGAGCGGCCCGGTGGTCATCTCCACGCCAGCGGTATGGCGGTACTCCGGGTGGCCTGGGGTGAGCGAGCCGCGGGTCCGCAGCGCCTTGAGGTCATCGAGCGCGAGGTCGTAGCCCGAGAGGTAGAGCTGGTTGTACAGCGTCAGCGATGAGTGCCCGATCGAGAGAATGAAACGGTCGCGGCCGAGCCAGTGCGGATCCGTCGGATCGTGGCGAAGCACCTTGTGGAACAGCAGGTGCGCGGCGGGCGCAAGCGAGATGGCCGTGCCGGGGTGGCCGTTACCCACCTTCTGGACGGCGTCCGCGGCGAGCGCGCGGGCGGCATTGATGGCGCGGGTATCGAGGTCATTCAGCACTGATGTGTTCCTTCCGGGGCGGTTACCTAGGCCAACCCTATCGCTGGGAGCGGGGTATTCTGGAGCGGAAAGCTGAGGAGTTCATCATCACCACCGCCACCCGCGCCGAAAAGGTCAAGAACGGGGTTGCCCCGTATATCGCGCTCATGAAGCTGAGAGTCGTCGAACTGCTCCTGGTGACGACTCTTCCCACGATGATTCTCGCCGCCAGGGGCTGGCCCGGCACTTGGCTGGTGATCATTGTGCTGATCGGTGGCACGGCAGCAGCCGGCGCCGCGAACGCGTACAACATGATCTACGACCGGGACATCGACGCCAAGATGAACCGCACACGGAAGCGCCCCCTTGTGACCGGTCAGATCTCGGTTCGGGCCGCGACGATCTTCGCCACCGCCCTCGCCGTGGGTTCGGTGCTGTGGTTTGGCCTCTTGGTGAACTGGCTCTCCGCCATCCTGACCGTCATTGCGATCGTCTGGTACGCCGTCGGCTACACGATGATCCTGAAGCGGCGCACCACCCAGAACATTGTGTGGGGCGGCATCGCTGGCTGTATGCAGGTGCTGATCGGCTGGTCCGCCGTGACTGGTTCGCTCGCGTGGCCCGCCTGGATCCTGTTCGGGATCATCTTCTTTTGGACTCCTCCGCACTACTGGCCGCTCTCGATGAAGTTCAAGGCGGACTACGCGCGTGCCGACGTTCCGATGGCGCCGGTCGTCCAGAAGGACACAACGGTCGCCTGGCACATGATCGTGCACGCCGTGGCGATGTTCGGTCTCTCACTTCTGCTCATCCCAGTAGCAGGTATGACGTGGCTGTACTCGATCGCGGCCGTGGTCTCCGGTGCGTGGTTCCTGTGGCTGTGTATCGATCTTTACCGGCGTGCGCTCCACCCCGAGCGGGGCAAACTCGCCGCGATGAAGGTATTCCACGGCTCGATCTACTATCTGAGCATCCTGTTCATCGCGTTGGCGATCGATCCCTTCCTGCAATGAACGTCGCCCAGAGCGTCCAGGGCTACCTCACGCACCTGGCCGTTGAGCGCGGTCTCGCAGCGCACACCGTGGCGGCGTATCGCCGCGATTTGGAGCGGTATCAGGACTACCTCAGAGGGATCGAGAGGTTCACGCTTTCCGCCGTGACCGAGGACGACGTCGCGAGCTACTTAGGTGCGGTCCGGAGCGGTTCGGATGGCGGAGCCCCGCTCGCACCGTCATCGGTGGCGCGGGCCCTCGCCGCGGTACGTGGGCTTCATGGCTTTGCGTTGGCCGAAGGTGAGGTGCCGCGTGACGTGGCTGCCGAGGTGACGCCGCCCAAGGGAGCCGATCGGCTCCCGCACGCGTTGAGTATCGCCGAGGTCACGGCACTCATTGAGGGGACCGGTGGTGAGACACCCGTGGAGTTGCGGGATCGCGCGCTTCTGGAGCTCCTCTATGGCACGGGTGCCCGCATTTCCGAGGCGGTGAGCCTCGATGTGGATGACGTCTCTGACGCCAGCATCACCGTGACCGGTAAGGGCAACAAGATGCGTATGGTTCCCGTGGGCCGGTATGCGCGCGGCGCGATCGACGCCTATCTGGTGCGTGCTCGACCGGCGCTTGCCGCTGGCGGCAAAGGTACGTCGAAGCTCTTCCTGAACACGCGTGGTGGAACGCTCAGCCGGCAGAGCGCCTATGCGATCGTCTCGAAGGCTGCGCAGCGCGCCCAGATTGAGGGCGTCTCGCCTCATACGTTGCGACATTCCTACGCCACCCATCTCTTGCAGGGCGGGGCGGACGTGCGTGCGGTGCAGGAGCTGCTGGGGCATTCGTCCGTGACAACCACGCAGATCTACACCCACGTCACCATCGATACGTTGCGCGAGAGCTATGCGTTGTCTCACCCCCGCGCCAGATAGTCTGGCGTGATGGATCTGTTCGAGGCGATGGGAGTGGACGGCTCCGGCGTCCCTGAGGTGGCGGATCCGCCGCTGGCCGTGCGGATGCGCCCGCGCACCCTCGACGAACTGGTGGGGCAAGATCATCTCCTAGCACCCGGCTCCCCACTGCGGCGACTTGTGGACGATACAGCGGCGCCGTCGTCCGTGATTCTGTGGGGGCCGCCCGGCACGGGGAAGACCACGATTGCCTATCTGGTGGCCCGCTCGGCAGGCCGGCGCTTCGCGGAACTCTCGGCGGTCTCCGCGGGCGTGAAGGACGTACGTGCCGTGGTGTCCGAGGCACAGCGCGCGCTCGTCACCTCCGGAACCCGCACCATCCTGTTCATCGACGAGGTGCACCGTTTCTCCAAGGCACAACAAGACTCGCTTCTTCCAGCAGTCGAGAACCGGACCGTGACGCTCGTGGCCGCCACCACGGAGAACCCACACTTCTCCGTGATCTCCCCCCTCCTTTCGCGGTCGCTCCTACTGACGCTTCGGCCCTTGGACGAGGAGGCGATTGGCGCGCTGATCGACCGGGCGATGACGGACGAGCGAGGTGTGGGCACAGACCTCAGCCTTGCCCAGGATGCCAAAGAGCAGATCGTGCGCCTCGCGGGGGCGGATGCGCGCAAGGCGTTGACGATCCTCGAAGCGGCAGCCGAAGCCGTGGGCGAGGGCGAGATCGGCCTGCGTGAGATCGAGAACGCGATTGACGTGGCGGCAGTGCGGTACGACCGCGCGGGCGATCAGCACTACGACGTGATCAGCGCCTTCATTAAGTCCATGCGCGGTTCGGACGTGGATGCGGCGTTGCATTACCTCGCGCGCATGATCGTGGCGGGGGAGGACCCGCGGTTCATCGCCCGCCGCGTCATGATCGCCGCGAGTGAAGACGTGGGGATGGCCGATCCGTCCGCGCTCCAGACCGCCGTCGCCGCCGCGCACGCCGTTGCTCTGATTGGCATGCCCGAGGCGCGCATCATTCTGGCGGAGGCCGTGGTGCATGTGGCGACCGCACCGAAGTCTAATGCCGCCTACACCGGCATCGATGCAGCGATTGCCGATGTGAAGGCGGGCAAGGCCGGCCCGGTTCCGGCGCATCTGCGGGATGCGCACTATTCCGGGGCCGAGTCGCTCGGACACGGCACGGAGTACCGCTATCCGCACAACGATCCGCGGGGTGTGTTGGGGCAGAACTACCTGCCCGAAGGCCTCGAGGACGCCCGGTACTACACGCCCACAGAGCACGGTTATGAGCGCCAAATCACGCAGCGACTCACCACCATCCGCGAGATCCTGAGCGAATAGCTGGTACTCTATTCTGGTTGTCTGCGCATCGGCGCAGTCCCTGGAGCCTTAGCCCACAAGTTGGCTGGCTCCGCCCCGGCACACGGCCGGGACGTTACATGACAGGAGAAAGAACAATGGCGAATCAGTCACGCCGTCAGGTCCGGCAGTCCCGTGCACTTGGGATTCCGCTGACCCCCAAGGCCGTCAAGTACTTCGAGAAGCGCCCCTATGGCCCCGGTGAGCACGGCCGTGCGCGCCGCCGCTCCGAATCGGACTACGCGGTGCGCCTCAAGGAGAAGCAGCGTTTGCGCGCGCAGTACGGAATCCGTGAGGCGCAGATGCGCCGCGCCTTCGAGGAAGCCACCAAGGGCTCCGGCCTCACCGGTGAGAACCTGGTCGAGATCCTCGAGATGCGTCTCGACGCCGTCGTGCTCCGCTCGGGCTTCGCTCGCACCATGGCGCAGGCCCGCCAGGCCGTTGTGCACCGCCACATCCTCGTTGATGGCAAGCTCGTTGACCGCCCCTCGTTCCGCGTGAAGCCGGGCCAGGTCATCCAGGTCAAGCCGAAGAGCCAGGTCATGGTTCCGTTCCAGGTGGCCGCCGCTGGCGCCCACCGCGACGTGCTCGGTGAGCTGCCCCCGTACCTCGACGTCTCGCTCGAGAAGCTCCGCGCCGAGCTCGTGCGCCGCCCGAAGCGCTCCGAGATCCCCGTGATCTGCGACGAGCAGCTCGTCGTCGAGCACTACTCCCGCTAAATGCGCACCAGCGAGATCGCGTCGCGCTGGCTGGAGTACTTCGGAAAGAACGGTCACCACACGGCACCTTCGGTGTCGCTGGTGTCGCCGGACCCTTCCGTTCTCTTCACCATCGCTGGAATGGTGCCCTTCGTGGACTACATCCTCGGCACGGAGCCCGCTCCGTGGCCGAGGGCGGCGTCCGTGCAGAAGTGCATCCGCACCAATGACATCGAGGAAGTGGGCCGTACCACTCGGCACGGCACCTTCTTCCAGATGTGTGGAAACTTCTCCTTCGGCGATTACTTCAAGGAAGGCGCGATCAACTTTGCACACGAGCTGCTGACCACGCCCCAGTCTGAGGGTGGATACGGGCTCGACGCGGACCGGCTGTGGTACACGGTCTGGGAGAAGGACGAGGAGTCGGAGGGTTACCTCCTGAACCTCGGAATCGACCGTGAGCACATCCAGTCGCTGCCCATGGAAGAGATATTCTGGGACACCGGCCAGCCGGGCCCAGCTGGTCCCTGCTGCGAGATCCACTACGACCGCGGCCCGGACTACGGTCCCGAGGGTGGTCCCGCCGTTGATACGAAGGGGGATCGCTTCCTCGAGCTCTGGAACCTGGTCTTCGACCAGTACATCCGTGGCGAGGGACAGGGAAAGAATTACCCGCTCCTCGGCGAGCTCGAGTTTCAGTCGATCGACACCGGCCTCGGCCTCGAGCGGCTCGCGTTCCTCCTACAGGAGAAGCAGAACTTCTACGAGATCGATGAGGTCTACCCGGTCCTCTCGCGCGCCTCGGAGCTGTCCGGCCGAGAGTACGGCGCCGATTCGACAGACGACGTGCGCCTGCGTGTGGTGGCGGATCACGTTCGCTCCTCGCTGATGCTCATTGGCGACGGCGTTCGCCCGGGCAACGACGGCCGCGGCTACGTGCTACGCCGGCTGATCCGCCGCGCGGTGCGCTCGATGCGGCTGCTCGGCGTGAACGAGCCGGTCATGCCGTTGCTCCTGCCCGAGTCGATGACCGTGATGAGGGGGACCTACCCCGAGCTCGAGACCGAGTTCGAGCGGATCAGCGAGGTTGCCTACACGGAGGAAGACGCGTTCCGGCGCACGCTCACCTCTGGAACCACGATCCTGGACACGGCGATCTCCGCTGCCCGTACCGATAACCGCGCGGTCACCGGTAGCGAGGCATTCACGCTCCACGACACCTATGGCTTCCCCATCGATCTCACGCTCGAGATTGCGGCGGAACAGGGCGTGGATGTGGACACCGATTCGTTCCGCACCCTCATGACCGAGCAGCGCGAGCGCGCCCGCGCCGATGCGCTCGCCCGGAAGAAGGGCCACGTCGACGCAACCGTTTTCAACGAGATTCGGCAGCGCCTTGACGGTGACACGGCCTTCGCCGGCTACACCGATGACACCACCCGTTCGCGCGTGGTCGGCATATTGGTCGACGGCGCTCCCGTCCCCGCGATCTCGGCGCCCGCCGACGTAGACGTGGTCCTGGACGTGACCCCGTTCTACGCCGAAAGCGGCGGTCAGTTGGGTGACCGTGGGACTCTCGCGTTCGCCTCGGGCGCGACGGTGGACGTGCTCGATACGCAGGCTCCGGTGAAGGGCGTGACCGTGCACCGCGGCACCCTCACCGAGGGGACGCTCGCGCTAGATGACACGGGCGTTGCGAAGATCGACACCAGTCGGCGACACGCCATCGCTCAAGCGCACACGGCGACGCACATGGTGCACCAGGTGCTGTTGGACCACCTCGGTAGCGGCGCGACTCAGGCGGGAAGCGAGAACTCGCCCTCCCGCATGCGCTTCGACTTCCAGCACGGCTCGGCGCTCTCAGGAGAGTTCGTGGACGAGCTCGAGGGCGAGGTGAACGAGCGGCTCTCGGACAATCTCTCGGTCACCGATTCGCAGATGCCGATCGACGAGGCCCGAGCGCTGGGTGCCCAAGCGATCTTCGGCGAGAAGTACGGCAACATCGTGCGTGTCGTCGAGATCGGCGAGGGCTGGTCCCGCGAACTCTGCGGCGGCACTCACGTGCCGCTGACGGGCAACATCGGCCGCATCTCCGTGCTCGGCGAGTCTTCCATCGGCTCAGGCGTGCGCCGCATCGAGGCCCTCGTGGGCACCGGTGCGTACACGCACGAGGCGAAGGAAGGCGCTCTGGTCTCGCAGATCTCGCAACTTGTGGGCGCGCAGCCGGACGAGGTGCCGGGACGGATTAGCCAGCTCATGAGCCGCTTGAAGCAGGCCGAGAAGGAACTCTCCGCGATCCGCTCTCAAGCGTTGCTCTCGCGTGCCGGCGAACTCGCTAGAAGCGCGCAACGTGGTCAGAAGGCGCTGGCAGTCGTCGAGAGCATTGGGGAGGCGGCATCGGCTGATGACATCCGGACGCTCGCCCTGGACATCCGCGATCGCCTCGGCGCAGATGCGGCGGTCGCACTGATCGGCGTCGTGTCCGGTAAACCGATGCTCGTTGCGGCCACCGGTGTGGGTGCTCGTGAGGCGGGCGTGAAGGCCGGGCAACTCGTCCGTACCGCCGCACCACTCCTCGGTGGTGGCGGGGGCGGGAAGGACGACATCGCCCAAGGCGGTGGCACCGATCCCGGCGCGGTTCCCGCTGCGCTCGAGGCCATCCGAGCGGCTCTGTGAGGTTCGGGGTCCGGCTCGGGATCGACGTCGGGCAGGCGCGCATTGGTGTCGCCCGCTCGGATGCGTCGGGTTCCGTTGTTGTGCCCGTCTCGACGATTCGGCGTGATGGCCGCGATCTCGCGCGGATTGCAGGGGTCGCTCGGCAGCATGAGGCATTCGAGATCATCGTGGGTCTCCCGCTAGGACTCTCCGGTGACGAAGGACAGGCCGCGCAGCGTGCGCGCCATTATGC
Organism: Ruaniaceae bacterium KH17; assembly: GCA_900199505.1. Classification (GTDB taxonomy): domain Bacteria; phylum Actinomycetota; class Actinomycetes; order Actinomycetales; family Actinomycetaceae; genus KH17. Next base: position 97,129 of record FZQV01000003.1, read on the forward strand.
TGGGTTGGTGGCGGGTCGTACCGGGATTCCGGTGCGGCTTGTGGACGAACGGTTGAGTACCGTGACTGCCCACTCGGCGCTGCATGAGGCGGGTCTCGACTCGCGGAAGCATCGCGCCGTGGTGGACCAAGTGGCGGCGACCGTGATCCTCGAGCAGGCCCTGGCAATTGAGCGCTCGACCGGCGATGCTCCGGGCGAACCGTGGAAGGAACAGACGTGACCGATTTCTTCGATCAGCCGAGCCGGCGATCGGCCCGGAAGAAGAAGAAGGGCGCGAAGCGCCTGCGTACTGCGATCATCTTGCTCGTGGGCCTCGGCCTCGCGACGGCGGCGGGCATGTGGGCCGTGCCGCTGGTTAAGGATCTGTTCGACACGGCCCCGGATGACTATCCCGGTCCCGGTGCAGGCGAAGTCATCATCGAGATCAGCTCGGGGTCGTCTGGCGGGGACATAGCAGATTTGCTCGTCGATGGTGGCGTTGTCGCCTCCCGTGAAGCAGCCCTGAATGCACTGAACTCCAGCGTGGAGTCGTCGCGAATCCAGGCGGGCGCCTACTCGATGCTGAAGGAGATGAACTCCGAGGAGGCAGTGGCGTGGTTGCTGCTCCCGAGCAAGCGGGTTGAGGTGTCGATTACGGTTCCCGAGGGCTTCACCTATTGGCAGGTCTATGACCGGATGGTCGAGATCTTCGGATTCGATCTGGACGAGGTCAAAGAGGCGGCCGCAGATACGGACGCACTCGGATTGCCGGCCGAGGCCGGCGGCGAGATCGAGGGCTGGCTCGCCCCCGACACCTACATGTTCATGCCCTCGGCAACGCCGACAGACGTACTGAAGCGGATGGTCTCGCAGACGGTCTCGAACCTGAACGCCGCAGAGGTTCCCGCCGACAAGTGGGAGGAGACGCTGAACGCCGCCTCGATCGTCGAGAAGGAAGGCTTGCCCGAGTTCTTCGGTGAAGTGGCGCGAGTGATCTCCAACCGGATTACCCTCGAGAACACCGGCGTGAACGGTTTGCTCCAAATGGACTCGACGGTGAACTACGGCCTGGGCATCAACGGTGGCGTGCCGACTCGAGAGCAGATCGAGGAAGACACCCCCTGGAACACCTACATCCACCCGGGCCTTCCCAAGACGCCGATTGGTGCACCGCGACTGGCGGCGATTCAGGCGGTGATCGATCCGCCGGAAGGCCCGTGGCTGTACTTCGTGACCGTCGACCTGTGCACCGGCGAGACGCTTTTCGAAGAGGACTACAAGAAGCATCAGCAGAACATCGAGCTGCTGCGCGAATGGCGCGAAGAGAACCCTGGGAATGAGTGTTCATGACGTTTAGCTGGAAGACGGCGGGGGAGTCCCATGGCCCCGCACTGATGGCTTTCGCCGACGGCGTGCCGGCGGGCGTTACCCTGACCACCGCCGAACTCCAAGATGCCTTGGCGCGGCGCAGGCTCGGCTACGGCCGCGGCGCACGGATGGCCTTCGAGCAGGACGAGGTCACGATTATCGGGGGCATCCGCCACGGCGTGACCATGGGGTCACCCGTCGCCGTCATGATCGGCAACACCGAGTGGCCAAAATGGACCGAGGTCATGAGCGCGGACCCCGTTCCTGGACCGCCGAAGGTCACCGGCCGTGGCGCACCGCTCACGCGACCGCGCCCGGGCCACGCCGATCTCGCCGGGATGCTGAAGTTTGGGCATGCGGACGTCAGGCCGATCCTCGAGCGTGCGTCGGCACGCGAAACTGCCGCTCGTGTTGTGGTCGGGACTCTCGCCGAAGCCATCTGCCGCCAGATTGCGGGCATTGAGTTCGTCTCGCACGTGGTCGAGGTGGGCTCGGTTGCACTGCCACGTGGAGCGGCCCGGCCCGTTCCCGGCGATACTGCAGCACTTGATGCGAGCCAGGTCCGCTGCCTCGATCCCGAGACGGACGTGGCATTCGCGGCCGAGATCGACGCCGCACACGCCGACGCCGACACGCTTGGCGGGATCGTCGAGGTGCTGGCCTACGGAGTCCCACCGGGGCTCGGCAGTTACGTACATGGACCCGATCGCCTCGACGCACGGCTGGCTGGTGCTGTGATGGGCATTCAAGCGATCAAAGGCGTCGAGATCGGCGATGGCTTCGAGACCGCGCGGCGCCGCGGCTCGGCCGCACACGACGAGATCACGCACGATGGCCGCTCGACGAACCGCGCCGGTGGCATTGAGGGTGGCATGTCGAACGGGCTCCCCATCGTAGTGCGCGCCGCGCTCAAGCCCATTTCCTCGATCCCGCGGGCCCTGCAGACCGTGGACCTCGAGTCGGGTGAGTCGACCACAGCGATCAATCAGCGCTCGGACACCTGCGCGGCCGCACCCGCTGCAGTCGTGGCCCAGACCATGGTGGCGATCGAGATCGCTCGCGCGCTACTGGAGAAGACCGGGGGCGACTCGGTTCCTGAGGCGCGCCGGAACCTGGAGGGTTACCTGGCCTCCTTCCCCGAAACCGCAGAGGGCACATGGCAACAGTCGCTCTCATAGGCGTACCAGGCTCCGGCAAGTCCGCTGTGGGCGCCGCTCTGGCCGATCTCCTTGGGGCAGAGTTCCTCGACGTGGCCGAACAGCTGGGGGGAGAGAACGCCGTCGTCCAACTGGGAATGGCCGAGGCGACGAGACGTGCCCTCGACCTCGCCACGGCCCAGCAGGATGCCGTCATCGCGATGCCCTCGTGGGCGACTCGCGGCCCCGATGAGAGTCGCGTGGTGTACCTTCTTTCGACCGCTGGGGAGAGCTTCGCGCGTTCCGGAATGAACAGGGCAGGCCCCGTGGGGCTGATCAACCCCCGCAGCCTCTGGGCACAGATGCTCCGCGAACGCGACCCCGAGTATCGCGCAGGGGCAGAGCTCGTGGTCGAGGTCGCAGGCAAGACTGTGGCGGATATCGCCGCCGAGATCGACACGCTCCTGGGGTAGCTCCCGGGTCACCTGCGGTAAGATTCTGGCGCACCCTAACGAAAGAAGAGATCTGTGGCGTCTACGAACGATCTGAAAAACGGAATGGTCCTTGTGATCGACGGCCAGCTATGGAGCGTTGTTGAGTTCCAACACGTGAAGCCTGGAAAGGGACCGGCGTTCGTTCGTACCAAGCTCAAGAACGTGCTCTCGGGCAAGGGCGTCGATAAGACGTTCAACGCGGGCGTCAAGGTGGAGACCGCAACCGTCGACAAGCGCGACATGCAATACCTCTACAAGGACGGTGCCGACTTCGTATTCATGGACACCGACACCTACGACCAGGTCCATGTCGCGCCTGAGACGGTGGGCGATGCGGCCAACTTCCTCCTCGAAGGCCAGGAGGCCGTCGTGGCGACGCATGATGGCCAGGTGCTCTACGTGGAGCTCCCCGCTTCCGTGGTGCTCGAAGTGACCTACACGGAGCCGGGACTGCAGGGCGACCGCTCGTCCGCCGGTACCAAGCCCGCCACGGTCGAGACCGGATACGAGATTCAGGTCCCGCTGTTCCTCGAGCAGGGCACCAAGGTCAAGGTCGACACGCGCTCCGGGGATTACCTCGGCCGAGTCAACTAAGTGACAACGCATCGCACCACAGCACGGACGAAGGCACGCCGCCGCGCGGTGGACGTGATCTTTGAGGCCGATCAGAGGGGTGTGTTCACGCCTCTCGGCCTGTCCGATCTCTTGCAGGAGCGGCTTGCCGTGACGGCGGCCCAGACCGAGTTACCGGAATACTCTGCCGATATCGTCGACGGCGTTGCGACGCACCTTGACGACATCGATCGGGTTCTTGGTACATACATTCAGGGCCGTACCCTCGACCGCCTTCCCTCGGTTGATCGTGCGATCCTGCGGATGGCGGTGTGGGAGATGTTCTACAACCCGGAGATCGATCTGCCCATCACGATTTCGGAAGCGACGACACTGGCCGCGGACCTCTCCACGGATGGCTCGCCGGCGTTCGTGAACGCCGTTCTCGATCGCTTGCGCAACGCTGAGACGGCGATCGCCGCGGACCTCGGCGTGCACTAGGCTTAGGTCTGACCTAGATTCCTTTAACTCCGTCCTGTGAGGCGGCTAAGGAGGCTTAAGATGTCACGAGACATCATGGACGCGGGAGATATTTCCCGGTCGCTCACCCGGATCTCGCACGAGATCCTCGAGAAGAACCACGGGGCAGCGGGCCTCGTGATTCTAGGAATCCTTCGCAGAGGCGCACCACTGGCCACGCGGATCGCGGCGAATATCGCGGCGACCGGCGCGGATGTGGCGGTCGGTAGCCTCGACATCACTCCCTATCGGGACGATCTGCGCACCTCGCCCACCCGCGCAATGACGCCGTCCCAGCTCCCGCTCGATGGCGTGGACGGAAAGGTGGTGGTCCTGGTCGATGACGTGCTCTACTCGGGCCGGACTGTCCGGGCCGCGCTGGACGCCGTTTTGGACATTGGCCGACCGGAGCGCATCCAACTGGCTGTGCTGGTGGATCGCGGGCATCGCGAGTTGCCGATCCGGCCGGACTTCGTGGGTAAGAACATCCCCACCGCACGTGCCGAGCGGGTCACCGTGTCCCTCTCGGAACTCGACGGCGCGGACGCAGTCGTGATCGAGGAGGTGGCACCGTGAAGCATCTGCTGAACACGAAGGACTTACGTCTCGACGAGGCGCTGCTGATCCTGGACACCGCCGAGGCGATGGCCGAGACCCAGTCGCGGCAGATGAAGAAACTACCCGCACTGCGCGGCCGCACCGTGGTGAACCTGTTCTTCGAGGACTCCACCCGAACCCGTATCTCGTTCGAGGCGGCCGCTAAGCGCCTCTCGGCGGACGTCATCAACTTCTCCGGTAAAGGTTCCTCGGTCTCCAAGGGCGAATCGCTCAAGGACACGGCCCAGACCCTGAATGCGATGGGAATCGACGCCGTCGTCATTCGACACTCTGCCTCGGGAGCGCCACAGCGGCTCGCCGAAACGGACTGGATCGACGTGCCGATTCTCAACGCCGGGGACGGCGCGCATCAGCATCCCACGCAGGCACTGCTTGACGCCTTCACGATGCGCCGCTGGCTACTCGGTGGGGGAGCCGCTGTCCCGGCCGGCACCGATCTTGCTGGTAAGAAAGTGGCGATCGTCGGCGACATTCTGCACTCGCGCGTGGTTCGCTCGAACGTGGACCTGCTCACCACACTGGGCGCCGAGGTGACCGTGGTTGGCCCGCCCACGCTGATGCCGGTGGGCGCCGAGTCCTGGCCCGCCACGATCACCTACGATCTGGACGGCGTGATCGAGGATCTCGACGCGTTGATGATGTTGCGCGTCCAGTACGAGCGGATGGCCGGTGGTGGCTATTTCCCCTCGCCCGCGGAATACTCACGCATCTACGGGCTCGACGCCGATCGACTGGCACGTCTACCCGAACACGCCATTGTGATGCACCCCGGGCCGATGAACCGCGGCCTGGAAATCTCGTCCGAGGCCGCAGATTCGGTGCGCTCGGTGGTGCTCGATCAGGTCGCCAACGGCGTCTACGTGCGCATGGCCGCACTCTACTTGCTACTCGCCTCGGACGAAGGATCCCTCTCATGAAGTACGCGATCACCGGCGCGCGCATCCTCGACGATGCGACGCCCACAACGATTGAGGTCACGGACGGGGTGATTACCGCGCTCGGTGCGCCCGCAGCCGCTGACGCCGAGGTGATCGACGCGGGGGGCACCGTTGCATTGCCCGGCCTCGTGGATATCCACACGCATCTGCGTGAGCCCGGCCGTGAAGACGCCGAGACGGTGCTGACTGGATCGCGCGCCGCGGCAAAGGGCGGCTTCACCGCCGTGCACGCGATGGCGAACACGAGTCCGGTGCAGGACACCGCGGGCGTAGTGGAGCAGGTCTACCAGCTCGGCCAGGAGGCCGGCTACGTGGACGTGCACCCGGTGGGTGCCGTCTCTGTGGGGCTCGCGGGGGAGCAGCTCGCCGAACTCGGCGCCATGGCCTCGTCCCGCGCCCAGGTCCGCGTGTTCTCAGACGACGGAATCTGCGTCTCCGATCCGGTGCTGATGCGCCGGGCCCTCGAGTACGTGAAGTCCTTCGATGGCGTGATCGCGCAGCACGCGCAGGATCCCCGAATGACCAAGGGCGCCCAGATGCACGAGGGCATCGTTTCCGCGGAGCTCGGACTGACCGGTTGGCCGGCCGCCGCCGAAGAGTCGATCATCGCCCGGGACGTGCTCCTCGCCGAGCACGTCGGTTCCCGGCTGCATGTCTGCCATCTCTCCACCGCCGGCGCCGTGGACATCATCCGCTGGGCCAAGGAGCGCGGCATCCAGGTCACCGCGGAGGCCACGCCGCACCACCTTCTGCTGACCGACGAGCGTGTACGCTCCTACGATCCGGTGTTCAAGGTGAATCCGCCGCTGCGCACACAGGACGACGCCGAAGCGGTCCGCCAGGGCCTCGCAGACGGCACCATCGACGTGGTCGGTACGGACCACGCGCCGCATCCCGCGGAGGACAAGGACTGTGAGTGGGCGGCCGGTGCGCACGGCATGCTCGGGCTCGAGACCGCGCTCTCGATCGTCATCAAGACGATGGTCCAGCCGGGCCTACTCGACTGGGCAGGCGTGGCGCGCGTCCTCTCCGAGACCCCCGCACAGATCGGGCGAGTCGCCGACCAGGGCCGGCCGATCGCCGTCGGCGAGGTCGCCAACTTGTGCTTCGTGAACCCGGATGTCACCTGGACGGTGGACCGGAACGCGTTGCAGTCGAAGTCGAAGAACACGCCATACCACGGCATGGAGTTGCCCGGCCGGGTGGAGGCCGTACTCTTCCGCGGCCGCCCGACCGTTCTGAATGGAGAGGTGATCGCGTGAGCCGCGAACCCGCAGTAATCGTGCTCGAGGACGGGCTGTTCCTGGTGGGGCAGGCCTACGGTGCCACCGGCCGTACCGTGGGGGAGATCGTGTTCTCCACCGGCATGACCGGCTACCAGGAGACGCTCACCGATCCCTCGTACCACCGCCAGATCGTGGTGATGACTGCCCCGCACATCGGCAACACCGGTGTCAACGACGAGGACCCCGAATCCAGCCGCATCTGGGTGGCCGGCTATGTGGTTCGTGACCCAGCCCGCCGCGCCTCGAACTGGCGTTCCCGGCGCGAGCTGGAGGACGAGCTGGTCGAGCAAGAGATCGTGGGGATCAGCGACGTGGACACGCGTGCGCTCACCCGCCACCTGCGCGAACGCGGCGTGATGCGCGGTGGCATCTTCTCCGGCTCGGCACTGCCTGCCGGTGCGATCGAGGGCAGCGCCCAGGCGATCGATGTACTCCTCGAGATCGTGCGCGGTGCCCCCGCGATGAGTGGTGCGGATCTCGCCCGCGAAGTCACTACTCCCGAACACTACACCGTGGAGCCCGAGGGGGAGCCGATCGCGACCATCGTTGCCGTGGACCTCGGCATCAAGTGGCGCACCCCGCAGCAGCTCGCGGAGCGCGGCGTGCGGGTCCACGTGGTGCCGCAGAGTGTCAACCTCGCCGAGATTCTCGCCTATGAGCCCGACGGCGTGTTCTACTCCAATGGTCCCGGCGACCCCGAGGCGGCCACACACGAAATCGACGTGTTGCGCGGAGTGCTCGATGCGGGAATCCCATTCTTCGGGATCTGCTTGGGCAACCAACTCCTCGGGCGCGCGCTCGGATACGGTACCTACAAGCTGGAGTATGGTCACCGCGGCGTCAACCAGCCCGTGCTCGATCGCGCCACCGGCAAAGTGGAGATCACCGCGCACAACCACGGGTTTGCCGTGGACATGCCCACGGAGGAGCCCTCAACCGCACCGTACGACGGAGGCCGGTTCGGCCGCGCCGAGGTGACGCACCTTGGCCTCAATGACGGCGTCGTGGAGGGCCTTCGCGCCCTCGACATCCCCGCGTTCTCCGTCCAGTACCACCCCGAAGCCGCCGCGGGACCGCATGACGGCGAACACCTCTTCGATCGCTTCATCGCGATGATGAAAGGAATCTGATGCCGCGCAGGGAAGATCTGAGCTCCGTGCTCGTCATCGGCTCCGGGCCGATCGTGATTGGTCAGGCAGCGGAGTTCGACTACTCGGGCACGCAAGCCTGCCGGGTCTTGAAGGCCGAGGGCCTGCGAGTGATCCTGGTGAACTCCAACCCGGCCACGATCATGACCGATCCCGAGATCGCCGACGCCACCTACGTTGAGCCCATCACTCCGGACGTCGTCGCTCGAATCATCGAGAAGGAGCGCCCGGATGCGCTCCTGCCCACGCTCGGCGGCCAGACCGCCCTCAACACCGCCGTCGCCCTCCACGAGATGGGTGTGTTGGAGCAGTACGGAGTCGAGATGATCGGCGCCAAAGTGGACGCGATCAAGCAGGGCGAGGATCGCGATCTGTTCAAGGACGTGGTGCGGCGGTGCGGCGCCGAGGTCGCCCGTTCGCACATCGCGCACACGATCGAGGAATGCCACACGTTCGCCGAGGACCTCGGCTATCCGCTCGTGGTTCGCCCTTCGTTCACGATGGGTGGCCTCGGCTCGGGTATCGCCTACACGCCCGAGGACCTCGACCGGATTGCCGGCGCGGGCCTGTTCTACTCGCCGACCACGGAGGTCCTGCTCGAGGAGTCGATCCTCGGGTGGAAGGAGTACGAGCTCGAGCTGATGCGCGATCACTCCGATAACACGGTGGTGGTCTGCTCGATCGAGAACGTGGACCCCGTGGGTGTGCACACCGGCGACTCGATCACCGTTGCCCCGGCGTTGACCCTCACCGACCGCGAGTTCCAGAACCTGCGGGACATCGGCATCGCCGTGATCCGTGAGGTGGGCGTGGACACCGGTGGCTGTAACATTCAGTTCGCGGTGCACCCGGACACCGGTCGCGTGGTGGTCATCGAGATGAATCCGCGTGTCTCGCGTTCCTCGGCGCTGGCCTCGAAAGCCACGGGCTTCCCGATCGCGAAGATCGCCGCGCGCCTCGCGATCGGCTACACCCTGGATGAGATTCCCAATGACATCACCGAGTCCACCCCTGCCTCGTTCGAGCCCACGCTCGATTACGTGGTCGTGAAGGTGCCACGTTTCGCCTTCGAGAAGTTCCGCGCAGCGGACCCGGTGCTGACCACCACGATGAAATCTGTGGGCGAGGCCATGGCGCTCGGCCGTAACTTCGCCGAGGCGCTCGGCAAGGCGATGCGCTCGATCGATCAGAAGGACAGCGAGTTCCACTGGAACGGGCCCGTCCCGACACCGGAGGAGACGGCCGCGCTCATCGAGCAGGCCGCGACTCCCACTCAGCAGCGGATCATCCAGGTGCAGCAGGCGCTGCGCGGTGGGGCAACGATCGAGGAACTCTATGAGTCCACGAAGATCGATCCGTGGTTCCTCGACCAGATCCAGCTGATCAACGAGATCGCGGCGGACGTCGCGGCGGCACCCGCGCTCTCTGCCACGGTTCTGCGCCCGGCGAAGCGGCACGGCCTCTCGGACGCGCAGATCGCCTCCCTGCGTGGGCTCACGGAGAACACGGTGCGCGAGATTCGACGCGCCTACGGCCTGCATCCCGTCTACAAGACAGTGGACACGTGTGCCGCCGAGTTCGCGGCGCTCACGCCGTACCACTACTCGAGCTACGACCAGGAGACCGAGGTGCAGCCGCGCGAACGGCCCGCCGTGCTCATCCTGGGTTCCGGTCCGAACCGGATCGGCCAAGGTATCGAGTTCGATTACTCCTGCGTGCACGCCACGATGGCGCTCTCGGATGAGTTCGAGACCGTGATGGTGAATTGCAACCCCGAGACCGTCTCGACGGACTATGACACGGCGGACCGCCTGTACTTCGAACCGCTCACCTTCGAGGACGTGATGGAGGTCTACGAGGCCGAGTGCGCCGTGGGCCCGGTGGCCGGTGTGATCGTGCAGCTCGGTGGCCAGACTCCGCTCTCACTCGCGCACAGGCTCGAGCAGGCGGGCGTCCCGATCATGGGCACGCCGCCGGCGGCCATCGACGCCGCCGAGGACCGCGCCGCGTTCGGTGAAGTGCTCGAGAAGGCGGAGCTTCCGGCTCCCGCGTACGGCACGGCCACAACCGTGGGCGAAGCGCGCGAGATCGCGCAGCGGATCGGCTTCCCGGTGCTCGTGCGGCCCAGCTACGTGCTCGGTGGGCGAGGGATGGAGATCGTCTTCGACGCCGAGCAGCTCGATGACTACCTCGCGCGCGCCGATCTCGGCGCCGCGACGGGTCCGCTCCTGATCGACCGCTACCTTGACGACGCGATCGAGATCGACGTGGATGCGCTCTACGACGGCAAGGAGTTGTTCCTCGGCGGCATCATGGAGCACATCGAGGAGGCCGGCATCCACTCCGGCGACTCGGCCTGCGTGCTCCCGCCCGTGCATCTCGGTGGCGAGGTTCTCCAGCGGATCCGCCAGTCCACCGAGGCGATCGCCGCCGGAGTGGGGGTCCGTGGACTGATTAACATTCAGTACGCGCTCGCCTCGGACGTGCTCTACGTGATCGAGGCCAACCCGCGTGCATCACGCACGGTGCCCTTCGTCTCGAAGGCCACCGGTGTGCCGTTGGCAAAGCTTGCCGCACGGATCATGGCGGGACAGAGCATCGCGAGCCTGCGCGCCCAGGGCGAACTGCCGGAAGCGGACTTCACGGTGTTCTCGCAGACCGCTCCGGTTTGCGTCAAAGAGGCGGTGCTTCCGTTCAAGCGCTTCCTCACGCGGGAGGGGAAGGTTGTGGACGCCATCCTCGGCCCGGAGATGCGCTCGACCGGCGAGGTCATGGGCATCGACCGGACGTTCCCGCGAGCTTTCGCGAAGTCGCAGGAGGCCGCGTATTCGGGTGGCCTGCCCACCGAAGGCACCGTCTTCATTTCCGTTGCGGATCGGGATAAGCGCTCGATGATCTTCCCTGTCTCCCATCTGGCGGCGGCCGGCTTCAAGGTCACTGCAACTTCCGGCACGGCCGCCGTGCTTCGCCGCAATGGGATCGACGCCACGGTGGTACGGAAGGCCTCCCAGGGCCCCGGCCCGGACGGCGAGCCCACGATCGTTCAGATGATCGAGCGAGGCGAGATCGACATGGTGGTGAACACTCCGAACGGTCAGGGTGCTCGCGTGGATGGCTACGATATCCGCACCGCCACGACCGCTGCGGACAAGCCGATCGTGACCACGATGCAGCAGCTCTCCGCCGCCGTGCAGGCGATAGAAACACTCGCGGAGCCCTACTCGGTGAGATCGTTACAGGACTACTACCGAGAGGCGCGCTGATGCAGGCACTGATCCAGGCGATGCAGCGGTCGCGGGTGTGTGTGGGGATCGACCCCCACTCGGGACTGCTGACCTCGTGGGGCTTGCCGGATACGGCGGAGGGGGTGCGCGAGTTCTCGCTCCGCGTGGTCGATGAGCTGGCCGGATCGGTGGCGGCACTCAAGCCGCAGTCCGCGTTCTACGAGCGCTTCGGCGCCGCCGGGATCACGGTTCTTGAGGAGACCCTGCGGCTCGCCCGGGCGCGCGGCGTGTACACGATTCTCGATGTGAAGCGTGGCGACATCGGCTCGACTATGGGCGCCTATGCGGAGGCCTACCTCCGCCCCGGCGCGCCGCTTGAGGCCGATGCGATCACGGTGAGTCCGTTTCTCGGGCCGGGCTCGCTCGCGCCGGCCGTGGACCTGGCGCGGGAGCACGGCAAGGGCGTCTTCGCGCTCTGCCTCACCTCGAATCCGGATGGGCCGTCCGTGCAGCACGCGCAGCGTGACGGTGTGAGCGTGGCGAAAGAGATCTGCGACTGGGCGGCCACCGCAAACGCCAAGGCGCCCACCGTGGGACTCGTGATCGGAGCGACGGTGGGGGACGCCGTCGTCGGCAACGGGCTCGATCTTGTGAGCTCACAATCCATCATCCTGGCGCCCGGCCTCGGCGCCCAAGGAGCGCAGGCAAGCGATCTTCCCGGGATTTTCGGGGACGCCCTGCCACAGGTACTTGGCTCGGTCTCGCGGGCGATCCTCAAGCTCGGCCCCGGAAAGATGGCCTCGGCGGTGGCGGAGTTCGAGGCGAAGTGACCGGGAAGATCGTGATGGTGATCGGTCCCTCCGGAGTGGGTAAGGGCACCGTGGTACGTGAGTTGCGCGCGCGCTACCCCGAGATCTGGTTCTCGATCTCGGCCACTACGCGGGCGCCACGGCCGGGGGAGACCAACGGTGTGGATTACTACTACCTGACGGATGACGAGTTTACGGAACTGGAAGAGTCCGGGGGGATGCTCGAGACGGCTGAGGTCTTTGGCATGAACCGATACGGCACCATGGCCGCGCCCGTGGACCAGGCCGTGGCTGATGGCAAGATCGCGCTCCTTGAGATCGATCTCGATGGCGCGCGGCAGGTGAAGGCCGCCCGGCCGGATGCGTTCGGCGTGTTCATCGCCCCGCCCAGCTTTGAGGAGCTCTCGCGGCGGCTCGTCGGCCGTGGCACCGAGGATCCCGCGGCCATCGCTGCACGGCTCGAGACCGCGCGAAACGAGCTCCTCGCAATCGACGAATTCGATGCCTATGTGGTGAACGACTCAGTAGAATCTGCGGCCCGGCAGCTTGCGGAATTGATCGGTCTTCCGCCACGGTAGACTGGTACAAGAATCTTCAACGAAAGGCACCACGTGTCCGGCACCGTTGCGCAGCCCACTGGCATCACCAACCCGCCCATCGACGACCTCCTTGCAAAGGTCGAATCGAAGTACAGCCTGGTAATCTACGCCGCCAAGCGCGCCCGCCAAATTAACTCCTACAACTCGCAGCTCCAAGAGGGACTGCTTGAGCACGTTGGACCGCTCGTGCCGTCCGCGCAGGAGGACAAGGCGCTCTCGATCGCCATGCGCGAGATCAACGAGGGCATGCTCACGATGGAATCCACGGACGCCTGATGCTTGTTCTCCTCGGAGTCTCCGGGGGGATCGCCGCGTATAAAGCGGTTCACATCGCACGCGGACTCCTCGCCGCAGGTCACGATGTGCGGGTGCTTCCCACACGCGGCGCGCTCACAATGGTGGGTTCCGCGACCTGGGAAGGAATCACCGGTCATCCGGTGACGGATGGCGTCTTTGACGCTCCGAGTGCCCACGTGGAGCTCGGACGTTCCGCCGATCTGTTCATCCTCGCCCCCGCCACCGCACACACGCTCGCGCGCCTCGCACACGGCTTTGCCGATGACTTGCTCACGGCCACCGCGCTGATGGCGACCTGCCCCGTTCTGGTGGCGCCCGCGATGCACACGCAGATGTGGCAGAACCCCGCCACTCAGGCCAACCTTGCCACGCTTATCTCGCGCGGTGTCCACGTGATCGGGCCCGAAGCCGGGCCCCTGGCCGGTGGTGATAGCGGGCTCGGCCGGATGAGCGAGCCCGACGACGTCCTGGCCCGAGCGCAAGAATTGCTCAGTCCCGTGCCCCAGGACTTGGCCGGTGTGCGCGTGTTGATCACTGCAGGTGGCACCCGCGAGCCGATCGATCCCGTGCGGTTCCTTGGCAACCGCTCCTCGGGACGCCAGGGTTTCGCCCTCGCGCGCGCCTCGCAACGCCGGGGCGCCGAGGTGACCGTGGTGGCCGCCCACGTCGATGTCAGTGCTCCGGTGGAGACTATTCCGGTGGAGAGTACTGCTCAGATGCGCGCGGCCGTCCTTGAACGCCAAGAGCGTAGTGATGTCATCATCATGGCGGCGGCTGTCGCCGATTACCGTGTTGCCGCGATCAGCGACTCCAAGATGAAGAAGCAGGACTCCTTGAGTATCGAACTCGAGAAGAACCCGGACATTCTTCGCGAACTTGTTGAGCGCCGTCGGGACGGCCAGATACTGGTTGGATTCGCCGCCGAGACCGGCGATAAGGATGCCAGCGCTGCGGAGCATGCGGCGGCAAAGGCTCGGCGCAAAGGTGCCGATCTGCTGGCCTTCAATGAGGTCTCGCAGACCAAAGGTTTTGGTGACGTGCCGAACGCCGTCACCCTGCTCGATTCCGAGGGTGCGGCCGTCAGTAGCGCATCCGGAACCAAGGATGAGGTCGCCGAGGCGATCCTCGACGAGATTGTGAGGATGAGATGACCCTTCGCCCGTTCACTTCCGAGAGCGTGACGGAGGGGCACCCGGATAAGGTCTGCGACCGGATTTCGGATGCCATCCTCGACGAGCTGTTGCGGCAGGACCCGCAGGCGCGTGTGGCGGTCGAGACTGTTGTCACCACGGGGCTCGTCCACGTGGTCGGTGAGGTCACGACCGAGGACGCCTACGCAGACATTCCGGGGATCGTTCGACGCGAGGTTACTCAGATCGGCTACACGTCCTCGGACATCGGCTTCGATGGTCATTCCTGTGGCGTGCTGGTCTCGATCGGCGAACAGTCCCCAGATATCAGTGGGGGAGTGGACAAGTCGTTGGAGGCCCGCAGCGGCACCGCTGTGGACGAGCTCGACACGCAGGGTGCCGGCGATCAAGGCACCATGTTTGGGTTCGCCTGCACGGAATCGGACGCGCTGATGCCGATGCCGATCTTCCTCGCGCACCGTCTGGCCGAGCGGCTGACGGACGTACGCAAGCGCGGCGTCGTCGAAGGGCTGCGGCCGGATGGCAAAACTCAAGTCACACTCGGTTACGAGGGGCTTGTGCCGCGTTCGATCGAGGCTCTCGTGGTGTCCACGCAGCACGAGGCGGAGTTCCGGGACTTGGCCGGAACGCTCCGCGCACACGTGATCGAGCCCGTCCTCGACCAGTACGCTCCGGAGCTGGATCGCACGGACATGGAGGTTTTCGTGAACCCCGCTGGCGATTTCATCATCGGCGGTCCGATGGGCGATGCGGGCCTGACCGGTCGCAAGCTGATCGTCGACACCTATGGCGGTTCAGCCCGTCACGGTGGTGGCGCGTTCTCGGGGAAGGATCCCTCGAAGGTGGACCGTTCGGCGTCGTATGCGATGCGGTGGGTCGCCAAGAACGTGGTGGCTGCCGGGCTCGCCGATCGGGTGGAGTTGCAGGTGGCATACGCGATTGGCAAGGCCCACCCGGTGGGGCTCTTTGTGGACACGTTTGGCACGCACCACGTGGACCCGGCGCGCATCGAGAAGGCCGTGGATGAGGTCTTCGACCTGCGCCCGGCCGCGATCATCCGCGATCTCGATCTGCTGCGTCCGATCTACAAGGCGACCTCAAGCTACGGCCACTTTGGACGGGACGGCTTCCCCTGGGAGTCCACAGATCGTGCAGAAGCACTTCGCGCGGCCGCCGGCCTATGATTCGATGAATGGACGAGCTTCCCGGACTTGAGATCCCGCGCCACGAGGCGCGCGCGGTCCAGGTGTTGCTCGAAACCCCGCTACCGCACCTCGACCAGCACTTCGATTACGCCCTGCCCGACGGCGTCGAAGCGCCACTCGGTTGCCGGGTCAAGGTCCGTTTCGGTGGCCGCCAGCAGGATGCGTTCGTGGTGGGGCATGCGCCGTCGCAACACGCGGGACGATTGCTTCCGATCACCAAGGTGGTCTCGCCTCTCAGCGTGCTGACGCCCGAGATCCTGGAACTCTGTGCAGACGTTGCCCACGCCATGGCGGGATCGACTCCCGATGTGGTTCGGCTGGCGGTGCCCGCTCGTGCTGCACGAGTTGAGCTCGCCGCGAATCTCGAGCCGGGACCGATGCCGGTCGCCCCGGAGGCCGATCTGCCCACGTGGGGTGATTACGAGGGAGGCGAGAGGTTCCTGGAACACGTCCGCCGTGGCGAATTACCGCGCGCGGTGTGGAGTGCCTTGCCGGGTGTCGTGGGGGAGATCCCGCGCTGGCAGCACGATCTACGTGCGGCTGTGGGTGCGTGCCTGGCCTCCGGGCGGCGGGTTCTGATTGTGGTCCCAACGATTTCTGCGGTCGAGTCCGTGAGTGCCGTCCTGGGTGATCTCGGGAGCGTGGTGCAGCAACACGGCGAGCTCACACCTCCGGATCGGTATCGGGTGTTCCTGCGAGCTCTCTCCGGGCAGTGCGACATCGTCGTGGGCACCCGCAGTGCGGTGTATGCGCCGGTGCCAGATCTCGGCCTCATCGTGATCTGGGACTGTGATGACGAGAATCTCTTCGAGCAGCATGCGCCGTATCCCACCGCGCTCCATGCAGTGGTGCGCCGGCGCGAAACGGCCGTTCTGATTGGCTCCCTGTCACGCCCCGTGCGCGCTCAGTTACTGGTCCACGACGCTTGGGCGAAGGATATCTCGCCTGCTCGCGCCACCTTCCGAGCCGCGGCGGCACGAGTCGACGCACCGGATGAGAGTGCGCTCCGTGGCGACCGTTCGCGGCTCCCCGAGGCGGCGTTCCGGATGTTGCGGGGCGCCCTTGAGCACGGCCCGGTGCTGATTCACACGCCGCGAAGCGGATACCTGCATGCGATCCGTTGCGCCGAATGCGGCGAGAGTGTGCGGTGCCCGCACTGCAACGGCCCGATCACGATCACGCCAGGTGGCACGGCCTGCACGTGGTGCGGTCGGCTCGTTCATGTCCGGTGCGCTGAATGCGGTGGCACGGCCGTGAAGGCGTATCGCGTGGGTGCCGAACGAACGTGGGAGGAGATTGGGCGGCAATTCCCCTCCGTTCCCGTGGTGCTCTCGAATGCACGTGCCGGAATCACACGGGTGGTGGGGCCGCAGCCGCGCGTAGTGATCGCCACGCCAGGCTCGGAGCCGGTTGCCGAAGGTGGCTATGCCGCCGCCGCAATTCTTGACGCGGCTGTTGCGACTGCCCGCCCGGACCTCGATGCCGGTCTCACCGCCGTCGGACGCTGGTTCCACGTGGCTGGTCTGGTGCGGAGTGCAGGCGACGGCGGCAGAGTGATGATCCTCGGAGGCCCGGAGCGCAGGGCGGCGGACGCCGTCGTGCGCTGGGACGCCGCGGGCTACGCCGCACGAGAGCTCGAGGAGCGCGAGGAACTCCATTTCCCGCCTGCCTGGCGGACTGCAAAGCTCACGGGCGAGGCGACCGATCTGGACGCCGTCGGGGCAAAGCTCGAGGCGGAGCTCCTGGGCCCGGTCGATGGCGCATTGATCGTCCGCGTGCCGCGGCGCGAGGGCCGCGAGTTGCTCGATCAGTTGCGTGCGATCACCCGCGAGCGCAGCGCAAAGAAGCTCGCGAAGGTCAACGTCCGCGTCGACGCCCCGCTTTAGGATCGAGACCGAGGAGGCCACTGATGGCAAGTGATGATTTCGTCGTTGTAGCAACGCGAGCTGGAGCTGTACGAGGACGCTGGCGCCCGACGACGGGAGGCCGCGGAAATCCACGATCGGCAGCATTCGAAGGCATTCCATTCGCGCAGGCCCCGGTAGGGGAGCTGCGTTTCCAGGCGCCGGTGCCCACTGCGCCGTGGGAGGGCGTGCGTGATGCACTCGCGTTCGGCCCCACCGCTCAGCGCGGTGATCCCGGGACTACGCTCATCCCGGAGCCGAGCGTGCCGGGGGAGAGCACCCTCAATGTGAACGTCTACACGCCGTCCCCCGAGGCTCCGCGCAACGGCTCTGGGCTTCCGGTTCTCGTCTGGATTCACGGTGGCGGATTCACGGCGGGATCCCCGGCGAGCCCGTGGTATGACGGCCGCAACTTCAACCGCGATGACGTCGTGACGGTCACGATCTCCTACCGGCTCGGTTTTGATGGCTTTGGCTACATCGACGGTGCACCGACGAACCGTGTCGTGCGGGACTGGCTCTTAGCGTTGGAATGGGTTCAGGAGAACATTGCCGCTTTCGGCGGTGATCCAGGCCGCGTGGTGATCGCCGGGCAGTCGGCAGGCGGCGGCGCTGTGTTAACGCTCCTCGGTATGGAGCAGGCACAGCACCTGTTCCATGGCGTGTTTGCGATCTCCGGGGCCCTCGCGGATGTGAAGGAGGAGAAGGCGCGCGCGCTGAGTGAGAAGCTTGCCGGCGCGCTCGGCGTCCCGGCAACCCTGGACGGCTTTCGTTCGGTCTCGGAGGAGCGCGTGCTCGAAGCACAGCAGGAGGCAACGAAGCTCGATCCGTCGAACCTCGAAGAGATGCTCACGGAGGGTCTCGGCCTCGGTCCTCAGATCGATGGCGAGCTCATTCACCGCGCCACGCCCGAGTCGCTTCGTGCCGGGGTGGGAGCGGACAAGCCGCTCGTCCTTGGTTCCACGAATGACGAGTTCACGATGGCATTAGACGGGGCGAAGCAGGTGTTGCGGCTGATGCCTCGCGGCGCGGTACTCGCCAGATTCGGAGTCCCGAAGCCCGCGCAGCGTGCCTATCTAGGTGCCAACCCAGAACTCGCAGAGCGCCCGAAGCACCTCATCGCCGGCCGGGTGCTCTCGGACCGCATGTTCCGGGTGCCGCTGGTGGGCATCATCGCGGCGCGCGGCTCGGCACCCACCTGGCTCTACCAATTCACGTGGCCCTCGGGGAACTTTGGGTTCGCCGAGCACTGCCTGGACGTGCCGTTCTTCTTCGACTGCCTCGATGGTCCTGAGGTCGAGCCGCTCGCTGGGCCGAACCCGCCGCAACATCTCGCGGATTCGTTACACATGTGTGCCGTGAACTTCATCGAACGTGGCGATCCCGGTTGGCCGCGGTATGAGGAGCCGAAGAAACTGGCGCGGATATGGGACATCCCGGTGCGTGACGCCTCGGACCCATTGAGGGCGATTGCCGCCCTTCTCACGTAGAAGTGGTTGCCGTGTTGGCGTCCCAGCCGGTTGGCACACCAACAGCACAACCACTCCGCGGAGTCTTGTCCGATGTGGTACGGCTCAGGCGCGTGGGACGTACCACATCACGCACAACTCCGCCGTGTGCGCATCCAGGTGGCGCTCCGTAAGATTGGGGCCGTGCGTATTCTCTTTGCCGGTACCCCCGACGTCGCCCTCCCGTCTTTACGAGCCCTCGTCGAGTCGGAGCACGAGGTGGTAGGCGTCGTCACGCGAGCGCCCGCCCCAAAGGGCCGCTCGAAGAAGCTGGTGCCCTCGCCAGTCCAGCAACTCGCCGAGGAACTCGGCCTGCCGGTGCTCACGCCGCACCGGATCGGTGAAGCCACGGCCGAGATTCTGGCGCTCGGGCCCGAGGCCGCGGCGGTGGTTGCGTATGGCGGGTTGATCCGCGAGCCGCTGCTCAGTGCATTCCCGTGGCTCAACCTGCACTTCTCGTTGCTCCCGCGCTGGCGTGGCGCCGCGCCGGTGCAGCGCGCCATCGAGGCGGGGGACCATCTCACGGGCGCGAGCGTGTTCCAACTGGAGGTGGGCCTGGATACGGGACCGGTGTTCGGAAGCATTGAGGCAGAGCTGGATGGCACTGAAACCAGCGAGAGTCTGCTCGCTGATCTCGCCGAGCGCGGCGCCCCGTTACTCGTGGAGATCTTCGATTCGTTAGCGCGCGGAGAGGCATCCAGTCTGCCGCAGGTGGGCGAGCCGACCCACGCAGCGCGCCTCCTTCCAGAAGAGGGGCGAATCGATTGGACCGCCGCAGCGGAGCTGATCTCGCGGCACACCCGCGCCTTCTGGAGTTCCCCGGGAACGTGGACCACACTTGGTGGCGCGCGGATGAAGATCGGCCCGGCACAGTCCGACGGCGTTCAGCCGGGTGAGCCCGGCGCGGTCATCCTAGACGGCATGCGTGTCCTCGTCGGCACGGGCGCTGGCGCGCTTGTTCTCGATCGCGTGGCCCCACCGGGCAAGCAGTGGATGGATGCCTCGGCCTGGGCTCGTGGACTGCGTGAGGCTGTGGTCTTCGAATGAGCGCCAGCCCTCGCGAGATCGCCTTCGACGTCCTGAACGCCGTCGAACGCGATGACGCGTTTGCAAACCTGCTCCTGCCGAAGGCCACGTTCCCGCTGAACAAGCGTGATGCCGGGTTCGTGACCGAGCTCGTCTATGGCACACTCCGCCTGCAGGGCCGATACGACGCGATGATCGACGAATGCGCCACCGGACGCCTGCAACCCGAGGTGCGGATCGCGCTCCGGCTCGGCGCGCACCAGATTCACGCCATGCGGGTCCCGGCCCGCGCTGCAGTCTTCGAGACCGTTGACCTCGTGGCTCAAGTCGCGGGGCGGGCGCCAACCGGACTCGCGAACGCGGTGCTCCGCAAGATCGCGGCCGAGCCGGATTGGCAGGAGCGCATCCTCGACCGGCCCGAGGGCTACTACGAGTGGTACTCGCACCCCGAATGGGTGGTGCGAGGCTTCCGCCAGGCCCTGGCGCTCGAAGGGGCGGCGGGGGAACTCGAAGATCTGCTCGATCGAGACAACGAGGCAGCCGATCTCACTCTCGTGGCGCGCCCGGGCGTGGCGGAGCGCCCCGCCGATGCCGAACCCACGCCACTGTCGCCTTACGGCTACTACTGGCACGGGAACCCGGGCAAGCTCGCCGAAGTACGTGATGGCCGCGTGGCCGCGCAAGATGAGGGCTCGCAGCTCGTGGCGATCATGGCGGCTGACGCCGTTCTGGAGGGCCGCGACGAGCAGTGGCTCGATTTGTGCGCAGGACCCGGTGGAAAGGCGGCACTCCTCGCCGCCATTGCTCAGCAACGGGGATCATTCCTGACCGCGAACGAGATCCAACCGCACCGCGCCGAGCTCGTCGCCACGGCAGTACAGCAGTTCGCCGATTCCGTGGAGGTCATTTGTGACGACGGCCGCGCGGTGGGGGAGGCCGCACCGGGCGCCTTCGATCGCATCCTCGTGGACGCACCCTGTACCGGAACCGGCTCGCTCCGCCGCCGGCCCGAGGCGCGCTGGCGGCGCCAAGCGAGCGATCTTGCCACGCTCACGAAGCTTCAGGCCGAGCTGATCGACTCTGCGGTGGCCGCACTTCGGCCCGGCGGCATCCTGACCTATGCCACGTGCTCGCCTCATCCTGCTGAGACGGTCACCCAGGTCACCGAGGCGTTGCGTCGGCACCCACTTGAGATCGCCCCGGCACCCGCGCCGCTGGCGGGGCGGGCGGTCCGCGCCGAGGGCTACCCCGTGCCCGGTGCCATGCAGCTCTGGCCGCACCGCGACAATACAGACGCCATGTTCGCCGTCTGCCTGCGCCGCACCACATAAGGTTGGCACATGGGAATCCAGATTGCACCGTCGATTCTGACGGCCGACTTCCTCAACCTCAGCTCCGAACTGGAGCGCATCAAGAGCGCCGATCTCGTGCACGTGGACGTGATGGACAACCAGTTCGTGACGAACCTGACGATCGGCCCGATGGTCGTGGAGCGGATCGTGAAAGAGGGGCCGCTTCCCGTCGACGCGCATCTGATGATCGCGGACGCCGACCGGTGGGCTCCGCAATACGCCGAGATGGGGTGTGCCTCCGTCACCTTCCACGCCGAGGCCGCGATCGCACCGGTGAAGCTCGCTCGTGAGCTACGGGCGCTTGGTTCCAAAGCCGCGCTCGCATTACGGCCGGGCACGGACATCGCGCCATATGTTGATCTGTTGCCGGAGTTCGACATGATCCTGTTGATGACTGTTGAACCCGGCTTCGGCGGGCAGAAGTTCCTCGATGTGGTGCTCCCGAAGATCGAGCGCACTCGAGCCGCGATCGCGGCCTCGGGCCTCGAGGTGCGGCTGCAGATCGACGGCGGGGTCTCGGTCGAGACGATTGAACGGGCTTCCGCGGCGGGCGCCGATGTGTTCGTGGCCGGTTCGGCCGTGTACAACGCCGAGGATGCGGCCGCGGAGATCGCCACGCTCCGCGAACTCGCACGCAACTCCCACCGCCACTGAGCTAGACTGAGACCGTCTTCGGGGTCGATGAAATTTCGAACCGGCGGTGAAGCGGTCACCAGGCCGCACAGCCCGCGACCCGCGCACCTGCGCGGCTGATCTGGTGAAACTCCAGGGCCGACGGTCACAGTCCGGATGGGAGAAGACGCGCGGCGCACGCGTGTGCGCTTTTGCGCACGCCCCGGGGAGAAGGGGCATCCGTGTCGCGTTGGTCGCCGTTAGGCTTCGCGCTTGCCGTGCTCGCGCTGTGGGAACTCGCGAGCCGCACGGTAATCGACCCCTACTTCCTGCCCACGCCGACGGCGATCATCGCCCGGGCGGTCACCTCACTTCCCACCATGCTGCCGTACTTTGCGGTCACGTTGGGCGAGGCGCTGCTCGGTGCCCTGATCGGCGCCGCCGTGGCGATTCCGCTCGGCTACGCCATCGCGAAGTCACGAACGGTGGCGCGCACGATTGAGCCATACACGGCAATGTCACAGGCCATCCCGGCCGTGGCGATCGCGCCCGTGTTGGCGCTCTGGCTTGGATACGGCACCGCGCCGATCTTGGCGCTGTGTGCCGTCATGGTGTTCTTTCCCATCTCGCTGACGACCACGTACGGTCTTGGCCACATCGACCCCGATGTCATCGCGGCCGCCCGCTTGGACGGCGCGCACGGCTGGAGTCTGCTCCGGTCCATCGAATTCCCCCTCGCGTTGCCGGCGATTCTCACCGGTCTTCGTAACGGCCTCACGCTCGCGATGACGGGTGCCGTGGTGGGGGAGTTCGTGATCGGAGGCAACGGCCTCGGCCAACTCTTGACCGCACAGCAGCGCAACAACGACACCGAGGGACTCTTCGCCACGGTGGCCGCGCTGGCGGTCGTGGCAATAGCGATGTACGGCACGGTTCGTGCCGTGGAGTCAATGGTGGAGGAACGATTATGAAACGACACGTGGCGGCTGCGGCCGCGGTGGTGCTGGCGGTGCTGAGCGGGTGCGGCAGCGGCGGGGGCCAGGCCCTCACAATCGGACTGACGTATGTGCCTGATGTCCAGTTTGCGCCCTTCTATGTGGCCGAGCATGAGGGCTACTTTGAGGACGAGGGCGTGACAGTCGAGCTGCGTCACCACGGCGCCGCCGAGACGCTCTTTGGCGCACTGGCAGCGGGGGAAGAGGACCTGATTGTGGCCGGCGGTGACGAGATGCTCCAGGCCTTCAGCCAGGGAGTGGACGTCACGACGATCGGCACGCTCTACCAGGAGTACCCGCTGGGAATCGCCGCCAGCGCGGATCTCGGAATCGAGACTGCGGCGGATCTGGCGGGTCACACGATTGGGCTACCGGGACCGTATGGCGAGAACTGGTTCTCGCTCCTCGCCACGCTCGATGCGGCTGGCCTCAGCCAGGACGATCTGACGATCGACTACATCGGATACACGGCCCAGTCCGCCATGGTGACCCAGGCCGTGGACGCCGTCGCGATCTTCCTGAACAACGACCTGCTTGGTATCAGAGCGGCCGGCGTGGAGGTGAATCTGGTCGAGACCCCAGAGCTACCGCTCGTGGGAATCTCCGTGGGCGCCCGTCGTGAAGTTCTCGCGGAGCACGAGGACGATGCGGCCGCGATCCTGCGCGCCTTGCACCGCGCCATCGAGTTTATCGTCGCCGATCCCGCGGCCACGATCGAGATCGTGGCCGGCTACGTGCCCGAACTCGAGCCCACGTTCGCGCGGCAGGTGCTCGATGCGACCATCCCGCTCTACGGCACGGATTGGTTGGCGCTCGATTCCGCCCGCTGGCCGGAGATGTACGAGTTCCTGCTCGCGCACGATCTCGCGTCACCGGACGCGGACGTGGATAATGCGTTCCAGGTCCTAGACTGGACCCCGTGAAGAGCTTTGACGACCTCTTTGAGGAACTGACTGCAAAGGCCGCCGCTGGCGATCCCACCTCCGGCACCGTGCGGGAACTCGCCACGGGCGTGCACGGAGTCGGCAAGAAGCTGGTGGAGGAGGCCGCCGAGGTCTGGATCGCCGCCGAGTACGAGAGTGATGAGGAGCTCGCCGAGGAGATCAGTCAACTGCTCTACCATCTTCAGGTCATGATGATCGCCCGCAATATCCCTCTGGAAAAGGTCTACCGGTACCTCTGATGCTTCGAATTGCTGTCCCGAACAAGGGATCCCTCTCTGGCCCTGCCATCGACATGTTGCGCGAGGCAGGCTACCGCTCCCGCCGTGATGGCGGCCGCGAGCTCGTGATCCGTGATAGCGAGAACGACATCGAGTTCTTCTACCTCCGCCCGCGCGATGTGGCGGTCTACGTGGGCTCGGGAACCGTAGACGCGGGCATCACCGGCCGCGATCTTCTCCTCGACTCGGGTGCCGCCGCGCGTGAACACATGGCGCTCGGCTTCGCGCACTCGACCTTCCGTTACGCGGCGCAACCCGATACTGCCCGTTCCCTCGCGGGGATCAACGGGAAACGCGTTGCCACCTCGTACGATCGGCTCGTGGCCGATCACCTGGCGAGCCACGGCGTCAACGCCACGGTGGTACACCTCGATGGTGCCGTGGAGTCCTCTGTGGAGCTGGGCGTGGCCGACGTCGTCGCCGATGTTGTGGAGACCGGCTCGACGTTGAAGGCGGCCGGGTTGGAAGTCTTCGGCGACCCGTTGCTCTCCTCGGAGGCCGTGCTGATCGTCCCGCAGAACCGTCCTACCCCGGCCGGGCTAGAGGTCCTCGAGCGCCGCATCCACGGCGTGATCGTGGCGCGCACATTCGTGCTGATGGACTTCGATGTGCACGCCGATCATTTGGATGATGCCGTCGCCATCGCCCCAGGCTTCGAAGCACCGACCGTGTCGCCGTTGCACGATTCCGATTGGTTCGCGGTGCGCGTGCTGATCCCTCGGGAGCAGACGAATACCGTGATGGACAAGCTCTACGAGATCGGTGCCCGCGCCATCCTCGTCACGTCGATTCATGCCTGCCGGATATGAGTTTCGGCCACGCCGCGCAGTCGTCACCGCGCGGGCACTGCTGGTTGCTGTGTGGTTGGGCGTGGCCGGCCTACTGATCGCGTCCTTCACGATCCTCGAACATTACGGCGCCATTGATCGCGTCCTCACGGTGGCCTTCGCTGCCGCGGGTAGCTTCATCATCGTGCGCCAGGCCATGGTCCGTGCCGTTCCCACAGATGAGGGACTGACTGTCCGCAACTTGATGATCACTACCCACGTGACCTGGGAAGAGATCGTTGCGGTCAACTTCTCGCCGCATCGTCCCTGGGTCTCGCTCGATCTTGCCGACGGCGACACACTCGCGGTGATGGCAATTCAGAGTGCCGACGGCGAGTTTGCGCAACGTGAAGCACAGCGGCTCGCGGATCTCGTGGCCACTCACGAAGGCACAGAGCAGGTAGATTGAGAGCGTGGACGGCAGTCATCCCGAACGGATTCTGAATCTCTTGATCGCGCTTGGTAACGCGCCCACACGGATGACCAAGCAGCAGATCAGGCGCCGAGTTGCCGGCTACAGCCACGACGACGATGCGGCGTTCGAGCGGATGTTTGAGCGGGACAAGGAGCTGCTCCGTTCGATCGGCGTCCCGATCGTCGTCGAACGCGATGCGGTACACGAGGACGATGTGGGGTATCGGATCGATCTCGATGCCTATTCGATGGATCTTGTGCTCAGTCCCGAAGAGATCGGTGCGCTCTCGCTGGCGCGCGAGGTGCATACGTCCGCTCCCTGGCGGGATGCGGCACGCCGTGGGGTCACCAAGGTCCGCGCGATCGATTCGGCGCTGGATGCCGCTGCGCCGCCGGTCACGCTCGAGCTCACCGCTCCAGGAGAGACCCTCGACGCGCTCTGCGATGCGATCGCGGCGCGCCGCCGCGTGCGGTTCACCTACACCGGGCTCTCCTCGCCCACGCGTGAGCGCGAGGTGGAGCCGTGGCGGATCGTGGCGCAGCGGCGCGGCTGGTACCTCCTGGGGCGGGATTGCGAGAGTGGTGAACAACGCCGATTCCGGCTGTCTCGGATCGCCGGGGGAGTCCAGGAGAGCGGAGCATCCGGCGCATTCGAGATTCCCGCGCACACGCTCGATGACCCCGCCGGAGTCGATGTCGTGGCGCTGGTGCGAAAGGGGCGCGCGGCCTCGCTACGGGCACGCGGTACCGTCACGGAGTACGACGCCGATCGCGACCTCCTGCGCTTGACGGTGCCGGACCCCATCGAGTTCGGTCGTGAGGTTGCCGGATTTGGCGCCGATGTTGTGGTGCTCGAGCCCGAGCACATCCGGCAGTCGGTGATCGCGCGGCTACGACGTGCCGTGGAGGTGGCCGATGCCTGAGAAGACCATCGATCGCGTCACCCGGCTCCTGGCCCTGCTTGGTTACCTGGCCGATCACGATGACGTTGCCGTGGGCGAACTCGCGCAGCAGTTTGGCGTGTCGGAGGCGCAGATCCTCAAGGATGTGGACCTGCTGTGGGTCACGGGGACGCCCGGGTACTACCCAGACGATCTGATCGATTTCAGCTTCAGTGAGTCGGATTCGCGCCTCTCGCTCCGCGAAGCGCGCGGCTTCGATCGAAAGGTCCGGCTCGCCCCCAGTGAGGCGATCGCGTTGGCGACCGCGGTGCATTGGCTTCGTGCGGCAGGAGAGACCGCCGGCGCAATCGAGTCGCTCGGTGCCAAGCTTGCCGCCCTCGTTCCCGCCGTTGTGGAGACCGCGGCCGCGCCCGAGGCGCGCGAGGCGCTCGAACGCGCAATCGAGTCTCGTGCGGGTGTGGTGATCGAATACGTCTCGGCCGAGGACCACCGCACCGAACGCCTCATCTTCCCCGAGCAGATCTCGACCGACGGCGTTGCGTGGTACGTGCGCGGCTGGTGCGCGCTCGCCCAGGACACGCGGACTTTTCGGCTCGATCGCATCCTGTCCCTCCGCGCGGCCACGGATGCCGAAGCACAGTCCGCGCGGGACGAGCAGCACGCGGCATCGGCGGCCACCGCGGCACAACGCACGGTGCGCTTCGTCGTCGATCCGGCCGCGCGCTACGTTGCCGAGGACCTCCCAGGTGCACGGGTCTCCGACAGTGCGGAGGGCGTCGTCGTCCAGATTGATGTGGGGCGGACCGAGTGGCTTGTCCGGTTGGCGCTCTCGGGGACGATTCGCACGATCGATGCGGATCTTGCGGCGGAGGTCCGGCAACGGGCGGCTCTCGCACTCGATGCATACGAGGATGCCGGTAGGATTGGGGCAGAACCGACTGAAGGGCGCGTGTCATGAGACCCGTACACATCCTCATCCTGATCATCGTGGTGCTGATCGTCTTTGGCTCCGCGAAGCTTCCGGATATCGCGAAGTCGATCGGGCAGTCAATGAAGGTCTTCAAGAAGGAAGTCCAGGAACTCAAAGAGGACGTCCCCGCGGACTCGGAGGAGTCGAAGGACTGACGAGTAAGGAATGGCCGCACGCAATCCCGAAGGCCGGATGCGGCTCGTCGAGCACTTCGCCGAGTTTCGACGCCGGCTGATCTACATCGCCGCTGGGCTTCTTGTGGGCGCTATTGGCGCCTGGTTTTTCGCGGACTACGTATTCGAACTCCTGCAGAGGCCGCTCGCTGAACTTAGCGATCGAGGTATCACCGCGCAGATGAACTTTGGTGTCGTCACCGGGGCGTTCGATATGCGGTTGCGAGTCTCGTTTTTCATTGCGCTGATCGTCACCGCGCCGTGGTGGATCTACCAGATCTGGGCATTCGTCGCGCCCGGCCTGAATCGCACCGAGAAGCGGTACGTGTGGCTGTTCCTGGGCCTCGGCGCACCCCTCTTTCTGATCGGGGCCGCGCTCGGCCTCGCGATCCTGCCACACGCAGTGACGATCCTGATGGGAATGATCCCGGATGGTGGCTCGGGCATCACGGACGCCCGGCAGTACTTTACGTTTGCGATGCGGCTCATTCTCGCGTTCGGCATCGCATTCCTCTTTCCCCTGGTCATGATCGGGCTCAACCTCGCCGGTGTGGTGCGCGGAAAGACGCTCCTCAAGGGCTGGCGCTGGGCGATCGTACTGATCTTCACCTTTGGTGCGATCGCGAATCCGCTGCCGGATGCATGGAGCATGCTCGTGCTTGGCGCGGCGATGACCCTGATGTATTTCGCGACCGTAGGGATCGCGCTCCTCGTGGATCGCCGCCGAGACAAGAGGCGCGAGAAGATGCTGGCCACATGAGCTTCAGTCAGTTCCTCGCCGCGCTTCCGTTCGAGCTGGATGAGTTCCAAGTCCGCGCGTGCGCCGCGCTCGACGAGGGACGCGGCGTGCTGGTGGCGGCACCCACGGGCTCCGGCAAGACGATCGTGGCGCAGTATGGCATCGAGGTGGCACTGGAGCGTGGCCAGCGGGCGTTCTACACCACGCCGATCAAGGCGCTCTCGAACCAGAAGTATCGCGAGCTGCGCGAGACCCACAATACGGGCCTGCTGACGGGAGACGTTTCGATCAACCCGGGCGCGGACGTGGTCGTGATGACCACCGAGGTGCTCCGGAACATGCTCTACAACGCACCCGAGGAGCTTGCGGATGTGGGGCTCGTGGTGATGGACGAGGTGCACTACCTCGCCGACCGCGAGCGTGGGCCCGTGTGGGAAGAGGTTCTGATTCACCTGCCGGCCAGCGTGCAGGTGGTCTCGCTCTCGGCGACCGTCTCCAACGCTGAAGAGTTCGGTGCCTGGCTCGGCGTGGTGCGGGGCGAGACCGCCGTGATCGTCTCCGAGGTGCGTCCGGTACCGCTCTGGCAACACGTGATGGTGGGAGGTGAGCTCTACGATCTCCAGGCCGACGGCGGACTCAACCCCGCGCTTCTCAGTGCGGCACGCTCGGGCCGGCGCAGGAGGGTTCTGCGCAGCGGTGTGATCGCCGAGCTGGACCGCAATGCGCTACTCCCGGCGATCTACTTCGTGTTCTCGCGGGCGGGATGTGAGGACGCGTTTGGGCAGCTCGCGCACTCCTCGCTGAACCTCACCACACCGGACGAGGAGCGCCAGATCCGAGACTTCGTTCGCGCGCAGACGGCACATCTCGATGCCGAGGACCTGGCGGCGCTCGGCTACCACGGCTGGGTTCGGGGCCTCGCACGGGGTGTTGCGGCCCATCATGCGGGGATGGTGCCGCTCTTTAAGGAGGCGGTCGAGCAACTCTTCGCCCGCGGACTGCTGAAGGTGGTCTTTGCGACCGAGACCCTTGCGCTCGGCATCAACATGCCGGCCCGTTCGGTGGTGCTGGAGCGGCTGGACAAGTGGGACGGCTCGGCGCACACGCCGCTCACGCCGGGGGAGTACACCCAGCTCACGGGACGCGCGGGCCGGCGCCGCATCGATATTGAAGGCCACGCCGTCGTGATCCACTCGCCGGCGGTGCACGTCGAGGATGTCGCGAAGCTCGCTGGGGCGCGCACCTATCCGTTGCGCAGCGCCTTCCGGCCCACCTACAACATGGCCGTTAATCTGCTTTCTCGGATGTCCCGCGAGAAGGCTCATGAGGTATTGCAGCTCTCGTTCGCCCAGTTCCAGGCTGACCGTTCGGTTGTTTCCCTGGCACGCCAGGTGAGGTCGTTGCAGGGGACGCTGCCGGAGCTCTCCGCCGCAGTCACCTGCGAGCGTGGGGACATTTACGAGTACCTTGACCTGCGAGCCGAAATCACGCGCCGGGAGAAGTCTGCAGTGAAGCGTTCGGTCCCTCGGGTCTCGCCGGGTTCGGTCGTGGAACTGCGCAGGGGCAACCGGATCGGACATGCTGTCGTGACCCGCGCGAAAGGGACGTCGATCGAGGTGGTGACGGACCGTGCGCGGCACCGTCGGCTCGCCCCGAACGAACTCGCAGGTGCCGAGGTTCTCGGCACGATTCGCGTGACCGACCCCCGATCCCCACAGGGCCGGGGCGAGACGGCCGCCCGCATGCGCGAGTTCGTGGCGGGACGGATGAAGAAGCGGCCCAGGAAGCCCGACGTCGATCGCGAGCTGGAACGTCTGCGTGCCGAACTGCGCGCGCATCCCTGCCACCGTTGCCCCGAGATCGATCAGCATGCGCGCGATGGTCGGCGCTGGCAACGGGCCCGCGCACAGGAACGCGAGCTGCGCCGTACGATCGATGAGTCGACGGGCACGCTCGCGGAGCAGTTCGATCGAGTCTGCGATCTGTTAACAGAACTCGGCTACCTGGCCGACGACGTCCCCACGCCCAGCGGCGAGATCCTGCGCCGGATTTACGGTGAGTGCGATCTGCTCACGGCCGAATGCATCAGGCGGGGGCTGTTCGACGAGCTCAGCCCGGCGGAACTCGCGGGGGCGATCAGTACACTCACCACCGAGGCACGTTCCACGCCGCAGCAGGTAGGTGCCTCGCCCACGCTCCGCACAGCGGTGTCCGAGATAGTGCTGGAGTGGCGCGAACTGCGCGCCGCCGAGCGCGAGCACGGCGTTCCCGAGACGCGCGAGATCGATGGCGCGCTCGCGCCCACCTACTTCAAGTGGGCCCGGGGGAGTGCCCTCGATAGCCTCCTCGGAGAGATGCTGCCGGGCGACTTCGTGCGTTCCGCCCGGCAGATTATCGACGCGCTCCAGCAGCTGGCCGCAATCCCCGAGCTACCGGTAGAGCTCCGCCGCACCGTTCGCGCGGCCACGGGGCTGGTCGATCGCGGAGTTGTCTCGCTCCACACGTAGACTGGGCATATGCCTTTCTTGCCCGCCCTCGTGCTGAGCATTCTGGGCGGCTTGTTGACGAATCTAGCGTTCCCCTACCACTCCTGGTGGATCCTGGCGCCACTCGGCCTCGCCCTCCTCCTCAGTGCGATCCATCGCCAACGCGGTGGCCGCGCGTTCCTCCTCGGGCTTTCCTGGGGCATGGCGTTCTTTATGCCATTGCTTTACTTTTCATTCAAGGCGGCGGGGGAGTGGTTGCCGTGGATCGCACTCGCGATACTCCAAGCACTGTTCGTGGCGTTCTTCGCACTCGGTACCTCACTCGTGACAACACGACTGCGCCGCGGGGGAGCGGTGGCCGCGGTTCTGCTCTGGGTTGCGTTCGAACAACTCCGTGGCGTGATTCCGTTCGGCGGGTTCCCGTGGGGCAGCATTGCGTTCTCGCAGACCGAAGGCCCGTTGCTTCCATTGGCGGCACTCGGGGGAACGGTGCTGGTGAGCGGCATCGTCGCGCTCTTCGCCGTCGGCATCGCGTTGCTTGCCCGGCTACGTCCCTCCGGCCTGGTGGCAGTCGGGACGGGTATTGGGATCGTCATTGGCGGACTCCTGTTCCCGCCCTCGGCCGAACCCGAGGAGGGCACACTCACTGTCGCCGTCGTGCAGGGAGACGTGCCTGTGCGTGGCGCAGAGGCACTCGGCCAGGCGCGCCAGATTACGCAGAACTACGCGGATATCGTCGAGGCGAATGCCCCGTGGGATGCCGATGTCATGGTGTGGCCGGAGTCTGCTGCGGATATCGATCCGCGCTCGAATCCGGATGTCGCGGCGAATGTGGTGCGCGCGCAGGCGGCGTTCGATGGACCCATCCTGCTCGGCACTCAGCGTTATGTGGACGGCGGTCGTTACAACGAGTACATCCTCTGGCAGGAGGATGGCGACACGGCGGCGTACGCGAAGCAACATCCCGTGCCCTTTGGTGAATATATGCCATTCCGTGACTTTTTCCGCAGGTTGAGTCCGGCGGTCGATAGGGTCTCGACCGATATGTTCCCTGGATCAGAGCCAGCGGTCATGGCCGTCCCCACGGCAGATCGGGACGTGCTGCTCGCAACCCCAATCTGCTTCGAGATTGCCTACGACGGGCTCGTCCGGGAGAGTGTCACGCTTGGCGCCGAAGCGTTGATCGTTCCGACCAACAACGCCTCGTTTGGCTTCACTCAAGAATCGACGCAACAACTCGCGATCTCGAGATTCCGCGCCGTCGAACACGCGCGCGCCACGATCCAGGTCTCCACGGTGGGCGTCTCCGCCGTGTTCCTGCCGGACGGCGAGATCGTGGCGCAATCGGGGGAGTTGTACACCGAATGGCACTCCGTGGTTGAGTTACCACTGCGTTCCTCACAGACCATCGCAACGAGCCTTGGGAACGCGCCGCAGATCATAGTCTGGGCGTTGGCAGGGCTGTGGCTCGCCGTTGCCATCTTCCGAAAGGACACCGCATGAAGCCGCTCGTGATCGTTCCCACGTACAACGAGATCGAGAACATCGATCGCGTGGTGGCGGAGCTAACTGGGCTCGGTGTGGAACTGCTGATCGTGGACGATGCGTCGCCGGACGGTACCGGCATTCGCGCCGATGAGCATGCGGCCGCGCATGAGACCGTCCATGTCCTGCACCGGCGCGGCAAGGAAGGGTTGGGGCCGGCCTACATCGCGGGATTCCGGTGGGGGTTGGAGCACGATTACACGCACCTGATCGAGATGGATGCCGATGGCTCACACCGGATCGAGGATCTCCCGAAACTGATCGCACGTGCGGGGGAGGACGACGCACCCGGGCTCGTGATCGGCTCTCGATGGGTCAAGGATGGCGAGGTCGAGAACTGGCCGATTCACCGCGAGATTCTCTCGCGTGGCGCGAACATATATGTGCGCGCTGCGTTGGGTCTGCATGTGGGCGATGCGACGGCCGGATTCCGCGTGTACCGCCGTGAGGTTCTCGAGGCGATCGATCTGTCCGGCCTCGATGCGCGCGGCTATTTCTTCCAGATCGAGATGACCTGGCGCGCCGCAGAAGCGGGCGCCGCCATCGTCGAGGTGCCGATCACGTTCGTGGAGCGCCGCGAAGGCGTGTCCAAGATGGGCGGTTCGATCATCTCCGAGGCATTCCTCGGCACGGCGAAGCTCGCCTGGAACTCTCGCTTTAAGCGTTAGTTACGCCGAGCGGCGGCTGCGGAGCTGGCCTGAGCGCAACAGTTCGAGGCGCTCGTCGAGTAGAACCTGAAGCTCTTCGCGGGTGCGACGCTCCAGGAGCATGTCCCAGTGGGTACGCACGGGCTTGAGTGGCTTCTCCGGCTCGGGCTTCACGGCGTCCTGAAGGAGGGCTTCCTCCGAGCAACGGCATTCCCACACGGCAGGAACGTCGGCGTCGGTCGCGAACGGGAGTTCGGTCAAGTGACCATTCGGGCAGTAGTAGCGCGCGATCATCCGTGGCGCGAAATCGACGTTCTCTTCGGACTCCATCGACTTCGCGCCGATGCTCATTCCACGTAGTGCTCGTTCCGCCACGGCAGAACCTCCTTCAACGTCCGCATAGTTCACTGTCTAGCGTGTACAACCACATTGGGGTGGGGATTGTTCCCGCGCACGGGTGGAACGCGTCACGTTCCCGTGCTACCGGACCACCCGGGAACGATCCCTGCGCCAGATATCCGATAATGTACATTATGACATTTCAGCAAACCGGTAGCCACAAACGCGCCGGCGCGGTCTCCTGTGATCCCCTCCCACCCGTATCCCCCTCGAGGTGAGTGCGTTGAGCTGCCCGTTTACGCCGACGGCGTTGGCTACTTCCCGGTGACCTTCCTTGGGTTCAGGACGTGCTTCGGATCGGCAAACTCGAACAGCCCCTGGATGAGCTCCACGCCACCCTTGGAGATGTCCCCCTCCATCCAAGGTGCGTGCTCGAGCCCGACGCCGTGGTGGTGTGACAAGGTTGCGCCATTGTCGATGAAAGCCTGCTGGATGGTGCTCTTGACTCCGTCATATTCGGAGATCGAGTCATCGGACTTTGATACATAGGCAAAGGTAAAGTAAAGGCAGGCGCCCGAGTGGTACGAGTGTGAGAGGTGGCACATGATCCAGCCCGGGGTGATGCCGAGGCGGTCGTATGCCTCGTTCGCGGCGGCGACGACATTCGCGTGCAGTTGCGGAAGCTTCGACCACGGCGCGGCGGTCTCCGAGACGTCGGCACAGGCGCCTCGATCAAGCAGGAAGTCCCGGATATACGGCGTGTCGAACTTCTTCTGGTCATAGAGCTTGCCCGGACCAGACCCGATCCCGATTCCGCCCTGGGAACGCACGATCTTGCCCACGATCGACTTCTGATACTTCACGTGTGAGGGTGAGCCTTCGTAGCCGATGAACGAGAGCGCAACCCGCTCCATGTCCCAGCCGCGCTTCTCCAGGACCTTGAAGAGTCCGACCTGGACCTTTCCACCAATCCCCTTGCTTTCCTTCTGAGTGGCGAAGGTGAAGGCGGTCTCGTTTGCATCCGAGACGCGGGTAATGGACGGGCTCGCATCGCTCTCCGCGATGAGGCGCATCGCCTCGACGCCGGCGTTGAAGCTCGGGAAGAGGTAGGCCTGGATCTCGCGTTGCTCAGGGATGCGGTGCACGTTGACGGTCACTTCGGTGATCACGCCGAGCCGACCCTCGCTACCGAGGATCATTTCCCGAACACTGGGGCCGGTGGATGTGGAGGGTAGAGCGTGAAGCTCGACGACGCCGTCGGGCCGGGCCATGCGCAGGCCACGCGTAATATCCGCGATGTCACCGTACTTGTCGCTTTGCATACCCGAGGATCGGGTGGCCACCCATCCCCCGAGCGACGAGTGCGTGAAGCTGTCCGGGAAGTGACCCATGGTCCAGCCGCGCTGATTGAGCTGCTCTTCCATGTCCGGGCCCAGCACGCCAGCCTCGATGCGGGCCAAGCCCGAGTCCTCGTCGATGCCGAGAACCCGGCGGAGCCTGCCCATGTCCAACGAAATGATGATCCGGCTCTCCCCCGCGTACGGTGTGAGGCTGCCAACAATGTTGCTACCGCCCCCGAATGGGATGACGACGGCGTCCTCCGCAACCGCGAAGGCGAGCACCTTCTGCACCTCGAGCTCGTTCGAGGGGTACACAATCACATCGGGGATGCGCGGCAACAGATTCGCGCGCACCATGAGCAGGTCGCGCAGGCTCTTGCCATAGGTGTGGACCACGCGGTCCAGATCCTCCGTTACGACCTGCCCCTCCCCCACGATTGTGCGCAGCGCGGTGAGTAGCTCCTCGCTCGCACTCGAGGCGGGAGCGTCAATCTCATCGAACGTGGGCGGTGTGTCGGCCGAACCGGACAGATCGAGGCCAAGCTTCTGGTACACGAACGGTGCAAAGTTCGGCTTGTCCTCGTGGTGGAAGGCGACGCCCTCGACGCCCCAGCCCCACCACTTCATGTGCTTCAGTTCTGTCATTGCTGCGCTCCTTGCTCATCGTTCGGGTGGACGGGGTGCGGTTGTGTGCTGAGGTCGGCGACCGTGCGTTCCATCCGCACGGCGAACTCTCGGGCCGTCTCGTCTGGCTCGGCGTACATAGGCGCTCCGATGTTGACTTCGACGTGCTTGCGGCCCCACACCGGCCAGCTCTTACCGCGGGGCATGGCCTGCTGGCTACCGACAAGTCCAATCGGAAGAATTTGGCTCGTGGTGCTGATCGAAAGCGATGCGGCGCCCGGCTTAAAGGGGCGCATGGGTGCACCCTGCGTGGCGCGTCCGCCCTCAGGAAAGATCAGGAGCGAGCAGTCGTTCGCGAGGAGCGCTCTGGACAGCCGCGGCCGTGTGCCGCCACCGGTGCGATCAACCGGATAGGCATTGAAGAAGAGGCTCGTCAGCACTCGGCGCCAGGCATGATCGAAGAAGTAGTCCGCCGCGGCACCCGATGCGAGGTATTTGGCATGCTTCCAGGGGATAGCACACACAATGAGTGGGGCATCGAGGTGACTGGAATGGTTCCCGACGGCGATGTACGGACCGGTGAGTGCCTTCAGGTTCTCTTTCCCAGTGACCGTGACTCGCACCATGATCCAGAGCGTGGGGCCAAGCAGGCAACGTTGCGCAATCCAGCGGAGCACCAGCATCACGGGTGAACGGAACCGACGCGGGATTGGCTTCGCAACGGTATCGCTCATTCGTTTCCTTCCGTGGCAATAGGTGCGGAGTGCTTTCGCCGATCACCTGCGATCTTTCCAGACACCCAACGATTTGTCCGGCGGGGCAGATATCGACAGACCAGTCCGAGAACCTTGAAGGAGGCCGTCGGAGTCGAGTCGAGCTTACCTCTACTCGCATCCCGAAGCGCCGTTGACACGACGTTCGCCGGGGTTGTCCACAGTGCTGCGGGGATACTGCCGGAGCTGATTCCCGCCCGCTCATGGAACTCGGTGTGTACCCATCCGGGCGTGAGGTTCGTGACCGTGACTCCCGTTCCGGCCATCTCTACGGCAAGCGACTCGGTGTACGCGGTCACCCATGCCTTGACGGCCGAGTACGATCCCATGCGGATATAGCCTGCGACCGACGAGACATTGATGATGGTGCCGCTCCCCCGCCTCTCCATGGCGCGCGCGGCCGCGCCGCCAAGGAGGAAGACCGCGCGAATCATCACGTCGAAGGCGCGCTCGTGAATCGCGGTGTCCGTGGCCGTGAGCGGAGAGTGGATGCCGAAGCCGGCGTTGTTGATGAACACCTCGATGGGCTGCTGCTCGAACAGCGCGGAAACGCGGGCCACATCTGCGCGATCCGAGAGGTCGGCAGAGACCGTCTCGACCTGCACGCCGTACTCGTTTCGCAGCTGCGTCGCGGTCGTGGCGAGGCGAGACTCGTCACGTGCCACAATCACGAGATTTAGGCCTTTCTCTGCCAGTTGTCTAGCAAATTCGGCTCCTAGGCCTGAAGTCCCACCTGTGATCATCGCCGTGTGCATTGGGCCATGCTAAACCGCCCGCCGCGTGTCGTATAGTTTGGTTCCATGCACGCCTCCAATCAGGGTCTCGTCCCAGCTGCCGAGTTCAGCGTGCGCGAGTATGCGCGCACCGTCCATGGCAGCCACCGCGGCGAGCTCGCTCTGGACGTCTTCGCGAACGATCCGCTCTCTCCGGAGTTGCTGGAACTCGTGAACCACATTGCCGCGCTTGAACGTGGTGCGCTGCGCTACCTGCGGAGCGTGCTGGTCACCCCAACCCACAAGGACTCACGAGTGACGGCGTTCCTCGTCTCGTGGGCGTATGAGAAGTACTGGATCGCAGATGCCCTCGAGCAGATTGTGCTCGCGCATGGGGTGCAGCTGGAAAGTGGGGACGAGTTCGGCTCGCGCTGGGAGCGCCTCATTCGCGGTGCGGCCGAGCGCTTCGAGCCGATCCGCGAGTCCATCGTTGCAAACATCATCGGCGAGGACGTCATCGCCGTCCACACCTTCACGGGTGCGATCGATGACTGGATCATGGTTGGCACCTACGATCGCCTCATCGAGCGGAACGAGCACGCCGAGCTGACTCGCGTGCTCACCATCCTGCGCGAGGTCAAGACGCGTCATGAAGAGTTCTTCACCGCCCAGACTCGCGATCGCCTCGCCCGTTCTAGTGCCGCCACCTCTCTCGCGCGGCGTCGTCTGAAGAAGATCGCCTGGCCACTCGGCGCGGACGAGCTCGACCCATGGCCGACAGCGCGGATCTTCCGCTCGGTCCTTCGGCCCGAAGACATCAGCGCGATCGACTCGCGGATCTGCGAACTCCTCGGCTCCGAGACGCACTTTGTCGCCGCCGCGGCACGTGGAAAGAGAGGCCGCCTGTGAGCGACATCCGCACCCTCGAGGGCAGCCACATCATCCTGACGGGTGCCACGGGCTTTGTGGGCCAGGCGGTGCTTGAGCGTCTCCTCAGCGGTTTCCAGAACACCACCGTCTCCGTCATCGTGCGGCCGCGCGGAAGGGTGAGCGCGCAGAACCGCATGGAGCGAATGTTGAAGAAGAGCGTGTTCAATCCGTGGCGTGAGGCTGTGGGGGACGACGCCGTTCGGTCGGCTTTCCGAGAGCGGGTCGAGGTGATCGAGGGTGACCTGGGCACGCTGTCTGAGCGAGCCGCAACGGCGCAGACTGTCATCCACACCGCCGCATCGGTGACCTTCGATCCCCCGATTGACACCGCGTTTACGGGCAATGTGGGCGGCGCAGAAGCCCTCTATCGCTCTCTCGTGGCTGCCGGAGCGGATCCGCACGTCGTCCATGTCTCGACGTGTTACGTCAATGGCGCGCTCCGCGGCCTCGTTCCCGAACGCTCGGTGGAGCACGACGTCGATTGGCGCACCGAGCGGGAAGCCGCCGTGGCTGCACGCCGCAGTGCAGAATCGGCCTCCCGGAGTCCGGCAGTACTTGGCAAGATCCTGAAGAACGCGGAGAGTGAGGTCGGCAAGATCGGCCCGCACGCCGTCGCGCAGGCCGCTGAGCGGGGCCGTCGAGAGTGGGTCGAAGAGCAACTTGTGGAGCAGGGCCGGGCGCGTGCCCGAAGCCTTGGGTGGACGGACGCGTACACCTTCTCGAAGGCGCTGGCCGAGCGTGTTGCCGAGGAGATGTGGGCCGCTGGCAGGCTCTCGATGGTGCGGCCAGCGATCATCGAGAGCGCATTGCGGCACCCTTTCCCCGGCTGGATTGATGGCTTCAAGGTGGCCGATCCGCTGATCCTTGCATACGGCAAGGGGCGGTTGAAGGACTTCCCAGGCTTGCCCGATTCCGTGCTCGACATCGTCCCCGTCGACTTCGTTGTCAATGCGATTCTCGCTGCCGCCGCGGCACCGCCTCGAGCGGGCGAACCCCAGTACTTCCACGTTGCCTCGGGTGCCCGCAATCCGCTCTCATTCCAACAGATGTATGAGACGGTCAACACCTACTTCACCGAGAACCCGCTCACGCGTGACGACGTGCCGGTCGAGGTACCGGCGTGGGACTTCCCGGGGAGTACCCGATTCGACAGCAACCTGCGCCGGATGGACAAGGGACTGCGGCTGTCCGAGGGTGTGCTGGCGAATCTCCCCCGAGGCAAGCGTGCCCGCGAGGGCCTCGATAAGCTACGCAAGCTTCGCCGGGATCTCGGTGCCTTGCGCAAGCACGCCGAGCTCTATCAGGTCTACGTTGCCGCCGAAGTGGTCTTCGATGACGCACAGCTCCGCACACTTAACGAGTCGCTGCCGGCCGAGATTTCCTCGGATTATGGTTTCGACATGGGTGACATCGGGTGGACGAGCTACCTCGCGGAGAACCATATCCCGGCGGTTCTTGAGCTCGCGCACGCCTACAGCCGCTCCAAGCGAGAGGCCGAGTCTCAAGCGCGCCAGCTGACGTCGCGTTCGGATGCCCTCGCCGTGTTCGATCTTGAAGGCACGCTGTTGCGAGCCAACCTCGTAGATCACTATCGTTGGCTGCGAATGGCGGACCGCTCGGTCACCAACTTGCCGCGCGAGACGGCGCGTCTCGTGGGCGGGGCGCCGCGATTCCTCGCCGCAGAGAAGCGCGACCGCTCCGAGTTCATCCGCACGTTCATGCGGCTCTATAAGGGCATGTCGGTGGCAGAGATCCGGCGCCAGGTACGAGACGGCTCCGTGGGCGCGAAGCTCCACAAACGACTCCTCACGGAGGCTCTCGAGCGTGCACAAGAACACCGTCGCATGGGCCACCGCACCGTGCTGGTGACGGGCACCATTGATCTGTTTGCGGACGCCGTCGCCCCCTACTTCGACGAGGTCATCGCCACGCGAATGCAAGAGCGTGATGGCATCCTCACGGGATTTCTCGGTGCGCCGCCGCTCGTGGGCGAGGCCCGTGCCGCCTGGCTACGGCACTATGCGGAGCACGGAGGGTACGACCTCTCGCGCTCCTACGGATACGGCGACAGCTTCGCCGATACATCCTGGCTGGAGTTGCTTGGTCATCCGACCGCTGTGAACCCCGATTCTGCGCTGTACCAGGTGGCCCGCGAGCGGCACTGGCAAGTGGTCGAATGGGACCAGACCGCAACGAACCCCGAGACGAAATAGGCGGGAACTCTATGGCATTCGACATCGACAACTACGCGGAGACTTCCGAGGGAGTCGGCTGGGAAGATCTCGACTTCGAGATCTTCCGCACCGATCCGCTCCCCGAGAACACGCTGCGGTCGCTGCGATATATGTGTGACGTCGAGTATCACACGGTCTGTTACCTGCGGGACTTGCTCGTGACGCCCTCGCACAAGGAACGTGACGTCAGTGCATTCATGACGATGTGGAACCGTGAAGAGTTCTGGCACGGGGAGGCGCTCGCCGCCGTGCTCCAGATGCACGGCATCACGGTGGATTTCGATGAGCTCAAGGCGAGCCGCCTGAAGCTGGGCTGGGCGGATAAGCTCGGTCCGCTGAAGCAGTCTCTGCTCGGCAACATCGTGGGTGACGACTTCGTGGCTGTGCACATGAGCTGGGGCGCCGCGAACGAGTGGAGTGCCGTGGCCGCCTATCGCCGTTTGGCCGCACTCGAAGCACATCCCGCGCTCTCTCCCCTGCTAAAGCGAATCGCTCAGCAGGAGACTCGCCATGTGGCTTTCTATGCCTCGCAGGCGCGGGCACGTCTGGAGAAGTCCAAGATGGCGCAGAAGCTCACCCGGCTGGCACTCAGCAAAGCGTGGGAGCCCGTCGGGAGCTCGATCTCGGAGCCTGCGGAGGTCAAGCACGTGATGGGTCACCTGTTTGCCGGTCAGGACGGGGTGAACGAGGCCCGCCGCATTGACTCCAACATTGCGAAGCTACCAGGGATGGACGGTCTCACGATTGTCGAGTCGGCCCTGCGCAAGCGTGGAATTGATCTGGCTGCCTGAAGTCAGCTTGCGCTGAACTCGAGTGCCGCGGAAACGGCGGCCGCGAGATAGCGGTGCTCGGGAGCCGTGCGCGTGTCGATATCGCACCGGGGTCTGCTCCGCGTGACTTTGCGGTAACGCCCTGCCTGCCCCTCGGCGTGGAGTGCGGCCCGGAACTCCGGATCGATCTCGTCGTGCCCACTGTGAATCACGCTGATCGGCAGTTCTCCGGTCGCTTCGAACCAGGTCCGTACCGAGGCATCGTCACACAGTACCCGCACTCCGTTGACCGAACCACGATTCACGAAGAACGGGTAGAGGTGCGCGATCACCGCCAGCGGTGCACCCTCCGTCGAACTCAGGGACACGGACCGAGCAATGGGCGGGTGCGCTAAGGGATCGGCCACGACAATGCCGCCAATCGAGCCAAGTTCCGCGGATTCGAGCAGACCCTCTCGCAGGTGCGTGGGTGGGATCACCAATTCGCCGCCGATCGCTGCCACGCCATCTTGGATTGCGAGGTACTCCTGCGCCGTTGCGCCGTCGAGGAGTCCAAGATAGATCCGAGTACGCGCGGGGGCGGGTGCAGGAAAGTTGAGGTAGCCATACATCGCAAGCCACAGCGCCTCGATGTCACGGCGGTCCAGCGAAAGAATGGAGTCGATGCGCGCCATCAGGCGCCCGACGCTCGCTTTGCCTGGCGGCGCATCGCAAGCTCGTTCGGCACGAGATCCTGTGTGGCGTTCTCGGATGGCAGCTCGGCGAGCGAACCCTCCACCTCGCGCCAGACTCGGCCGACAGCGATTCCGAAGACGCCCTGCCCACCCTGGACAAGGTCGAAGACCTCGTCGGCGCTGGTGCACTCATACACGGAAGCGCCGTCCGACATGAGTGTGATCTCGGCGAGATCATCGATGCCGCGCTCTTTGAGGTGCCCAATCGCCGTGCGGATCTGCTGCAACGACACACCCGTGTCGAGGAGTCGCTTGACAACCTTCAGCACGAGGATGTCCTGGAATGAGTAGAGGCGCTGTGAACCAGATCCGGCCGCGCCCCGCACTGAGGGTTCCACGAGTCCGGTGCGAGCCCAGTAGTCCAGTTGACGGTAGGTGATCTGTGCAGCGCGGCACGCGGTGGGGCCGCGATATCCGGTCGACTCATCGATGTCCGACAACGGGTCATCGAACAGCAGCCCCTGATGGGCCTTTGGGTCAATGCTGCTCATGTGGTCCTCTCCTGCCAGGATCCTATCGGTCGAACACGTGTAACGCTAGATGGACTGCCGCTCCCCCATGCCGCGACACGCCGAGCGTTACAAAGCCTCAACCTAAAGTTGAGGCTTAGTTCTCTTGCGAATCGATGGCTGCGCGAACGAAATGGCCATACAGTGCTGACGCGGATTCGGCGAGTTCTGCCGTCTGAGCAGCCGCCCGCTCGCGCGCCACGGTGGAGGTCTGGGATCGCATTGGTGCGGCCACTTGCCCGATCAGATCGGCCACGCGATCGGCGCTCTGGCGCATCGACCGTACGTGCCGCGCATCAATGCCGTGCTCGCCGAGTGTGGCGACCGCCGTCACGATTCCGATGCTGTGGGTCGAGAGGCGCCCGTAGCGATCGGGCACGAGCACCCCGGATGCCACGAGTTCTTCGATGGCGGCCGACGGCGTCCCGGTCAGTTCGGAGAGTTCCCGCACGTTGAGCCGTGCTCCCCCGGCCGGGACTACCAATGCTCCGTCGCGCGTGATCACGCGGGCCGTGCGGTGCTCGGCGGGCTCCTCCCCGGAGTCGAGAGCGTCGAGCTGCTCCTTAATCACCTTCAGCGGAAGATAGTGATCGCGCTGCTGTGACAGTGCGTACCGCAGCCGAGAGACGTCGGCCTGCGAGAACTTGCGATATCCCGAACCCGTGCGCTGCGGCGTCACGAGACCTTGGTCTTCGAGGAAACGTACCTTGGAGATCGTGATCGCAGGAAACTCGGGCTTGAGAACGGCGATGACGGAGCCGATTGTCATCGTTGCTTGTCGCGAGACGTCTCGCGGCCATGCGTCGTTCCGGGGCTGCGCGGGATCTGCCGCGCGGGCCCGTGCCGATTGGGTCACTGAGCGCTCCTGCGAGGTGACGGGTGGTAGGTGAGTCGGTACTTGCCGACCTGAACTTCGTCGCCGGCCTTGAGGACCGCGCTCTCAATCCGCTCCCGATTCACATACGTGCCATTGAGAGATCCGATGTCGCGGACCACGAATCCGCCGTCAGTTGCAACGAACTCGGCGTGCTTGCGAGACACCGTGACATCGTCCAGGAAGATGTCCGCGCTCGGGTGACGGCCAGCGGTTGTTTTCGCGGAATCAAGCAGGAAACGTGCGCCGAGGTTTGGTCCGCGCTGCACGATCAAGAGAGCGGACTCGGGCGGGAGTGCCTCCACGGCGGCCTTGTCGCTCGTGGTGAGTTCTG
Source organism: Ruaniaceae bacterium KH17 (assembly GCA_900199505.1). Taxonomy (GTDB): domain Bacteria; phylum Actinomycetota; class Actinomycetes; order Actinomycetales; family Actinomycetaceae; genus KH17. The sequence continues at coordinate 139,948 of FZQV01000003.1, forward strand.
CCAGTGCGAACTCGTCAGACTCCGCACCGATTGCACCAAACTGCGACGTTGTCGCGAGTGCGTCTCGGTTCTCCTGCTCGCTCATCGTGCGCTCCCTTCGTAGAGACAAGTCTAACGGCAAGAGGCACACCGCGTTCTAGTTGATAGGTTGCGCATATTCGTAGGTTGGCAGTTCGGCGATGGACTCGATCCGAATCTCGTGCGATTGGTCGAGTGTTGTCGATGGTCCCCGGCTACGAATCGATGCGAGGATGCCACCAGGCATCTCCAACGCGACCCGCATCATGTCTGCGTCGCCGATCGCCTGAATCCTGTAGGGAGCAGAGATTGGCTCGCCGCCCACGGTGATTCCGTCGCCATCCTGCACGATGGCGGTACGCGTGACCACCCGGACTCCGTTGATCTCGATGGCTTCTGATGCGGAGTTCCGCAGTTCTTGAACGACGGTCACAAGAGACTGTGCAGCCAACTTGTTTTCCATGTCGTAGATCACGAGGCTCACGCCGGGCCCCGTCACGGGCACCACTCCTGCGAGGATCTTCCGGGCCTGCTCTTGCTGTGCAGCGACTTCCGACGCGGCCGAGGCCGCATCCGCTCCAGTCTGTAGATCCGTCAGCTCCGTACGAAGCGTGTCTCGTTCCGTGGTGAGCTCTTCGATCCGGTTGTCGACGTCGTCCAGCAAGCGAACCAATTCGGCCTCCGAGAGGCCCTCAAGACTTGCGTGCCGATCTTCCCGCATCGTGGCAACGAGAACAAACGCGACCACTGCCACAAGCAGGCCGATCAGGATGCTGGTGGCGCCAAATCTCAGTGGCGTCCGCGCGTGATCGGCCATGTTAGGCCTTGAAGAGATGGCGCCGTAGTGCCGCCACGTTTGCGAAGATACGGATTCCGAGAACCACGACGACGGCCGTGGTCATCTGCGAACCCACGCCGAGTTGATCCCCGATGAACACGAGCAGGGCTGCGACGAGTACGTTGAAAATGAAGGACGTAATGAAGACGCGATCGGAGAACTGGCCGTCGAGGTAGGCTCGTAAGGCTCCCACCATCGCATCGAGGGCGGCCACGACGGCGATGGGGAGATAGGGCTGCAGGATCGGTGGAATGTCCGGCTGGGTCACGAGGCCCAGCACGACCCCCACGATCACACCGACGATGACAATCATGCGCGTTGCCTCCTCTCCCCCATCACGGTACCGGTTCGGCGAATCGAAGCGTTGCCTCACGCGCCGCTGTGAGACTGAGTTGGTCGTGGGTATCGATCGACACACGCACGCCGAAGGTGTCCCGAAGCGTTGCGAGATGCGATGCGGCGCGAGAGCGCGCGAGTTCAACCTGCAACTGATGCGGATCCCCTATCGCAGAGATCACATACGGCGGCACGAGTGGCGTGAGGTTCACGAGAATTGCCGAGCCCGCCGATCGTATTGCTGAGTTAGAGGAGAGTCGCTGGCCGTTGATGTCGATCGCCTCGGCTCCCGATTCCCAGAGCGCATTTGTGATGACCTGGAGATCGAAATCGCGCAACCTTTCGTTGGCCGTCGTTGCATTTGAGTCATCGAGGCTCACCGTGATGCCCGGTCCGCTCACGGGAATCGTCGAGCTTGCGAGTCGGAGTTGATTTGTCGCCGCGACTGCGTCCGGATCGACTGGTAACACGCTCGCATGGACCACGTTGATTTGCTCCTGGAGGCGGTCAACCTCGGACTGTAGCAGGCCCTGGGTTTCGATTCGGCTCTCGACCTTAGCTTGGAGTTCTTGCGTGGGTGAACCGGCCGCGGTGCGTGCGTGACGAAGGGCGACTGCGGACCAAGTGGCGCCGGTAGTAAGCACGATCACTAGGACGAGCGCGAGTAGCCGCTTCCACCATTCGTTGTCGTGAACAGGCAGTCCCGGCCGGTACCCCTGGTCGATCGGGTTGTTGAAGAGATCGCGCAGAACGGAGTCGGAGACCGACTCCCGCGGTCCGTCAGTGCGTTCGGTCATTGCCCTCCTCCTTAACCAATCATCGCATCTGTCGTAGACTCGCTGTCGGAACGTCCGCTGGGCGTTCGCGGACGAGGGAGCTGTACCCGCATCACGACAAGACGGCCATGGAAGGAACGCTCATGGCCTGGCTCGTGCTCATCTTTTCCGGAATGTGTGAGGCGGTGTGGGCTGCCGCCCTCAGTGCTTCGAAGGGTTTCAGGAAGCTCCGCCCGACGCTCCTCTTTGTGGGCGCACAGGTCATCTCCATGGCGGGACTCGCCTGGGCGATGACCGAAATATCCACGGGAACTGCCTATGCGGTATGGGTGGGTATCGGTGCGACCCTCACTGTGCTGTGGGCCGCCTGGACCGGCATCGAGAAGCTCACCGCCGCGCGTACCGTGCTCCTCGTGTTGCTCGTAGCGTCCATCGTTGGCCTGAAGGTGGTGAGCTAGATGGCGTGGCTAGTCTTGCTCGTAAGTGCCGTGTGTGAGGCGATTTGGGCCACCGCGCTCGGCCTGTCCAACGGCTTCCAAGAACTTGTCCCGACGGCGGTCTTTCTCGTTGCACTCATTGCCTCCATGCTGGGTCTCGGCTGGGCGGCGAAGCACATTCCGATTGGTACTGCCTATGCGGTTTGGACGGGAACGGGCGCCGGGCTCACAGTGACATACGCGATGCTGACCGGTGCCGAATCGATCTCCGTGGGCAAGATCGTGTGCCTGGTGGGGATCATTGGCGCGGTCGTGGGCCTGAAGCTCCTTCCGGACGCAGACGAGGGCCCCGGCGTTCATCCCACCGGGGCCCTCGCGACGACGACTAAGACCTAGTCCTTGTCGATCACGGCCTTCGTGACCCATCCCGCGATGAGGCCACCGAGGATTGGGAACACAATGAACACCCACAGCTGAATCAGTGGGGCGCTCCCTCCGAACACCGCGGCGGCGATCGAACGCGCCGGGTTCACAGAGGTGTTGGTGACCGGAATCGAGATCAGGTGAATCAGCGTTAACGTGAGGCCAATCGCGAGCCCGGCAAGTGCCGGGTTGCCGCGCTTCGGGTGGGTCACGCCAAGGATCACGAGCACGAAGAACGCCGTGAGGATGACCTCGACGAGGATTGCCGCGCCGATCCCGAAGCCGCCGGGCGAATGCTCACCGAATCCGTTCGACGCGAAGCCCCCATCGCGAGCAGCGGCAAGCCACCCATCAGGACCGAAGACGCCTATCAACGCCAACGAGGCCGTGGCGAACACGCCACCAATCACCTGAGCGATGACGTAGCCAGCAACGTCCTTCCACGGGAACCGACCCGCCGCGGCCACGCCAAAGGTGACGGCCGGGTTGAAGTGGCCGCCCGAGATCGGACCAAAGGCGTAAGCGCCCACCACCACGGTGAGACCAAACGCGAGTGCAACACCCGCGAAGCCCACACCGAGCGATGAGCCGTTCGAACCCGTACCGAAATCGGCCGCGAAGAGCGCCGTGCCGACACCGCCGAAGACGAGCAGGAAAGTACCAAGCGCCTCAGCGAGCAGGCGAGAGCTGAGCTTCGTTTCCCTTACCGCTTGCCACCGCCAAGCAGTCCACCGAGCAAGTCACCGAGCCCGCCACCGGAGGACTGCTGCTGCGTTGCGCCGCCGCCGAGCACACTCCCCAGCAGGTCACCGAGGCCACCACCAGCGGATGCGC
>FZQV01000034.1 GCA_900199505.1 Ruaniaceae bacterium KH17
ACCACACCGCACGAACAACACGCGCCGCCACATGAACCGCCCCAGCCTCGGAACGCACAAGAGCGCCACGCACAGAAGACCCGAGCCCGACCTTCAGGTACCGCCCCGTCCCCCGCCGTGCGACGCAGGCGTGCTGCCGCGTCAGTCGTCCTTTGCGGCGTTGATCAGACGCTGATTACGGCGGGCCGTGCGCAGGGCGTCGAAGGTGAAGATGATCAGCGCAACCCACACCAGCGCGAAGCCCGCGAGGCGTTCCGGCGGAAGCGGCTCGTCGAAGACCGCCCAGCCGATCAGGAACTGCATGATCGGCGTCATGTACTGAAGCATCCCGACGGCGGCCAGTGGCAGCCGGGAGGTCGCCGCAGCAAAGAGCAGCAAAGGCAGGGCGGTGACCGGACCGGCGAGCATCAGGAGCCCGAAGTGGCCCGGCGAGCTGGTGGCGGTCTGCTGACCGGTGAACGCGAGATAGGTCATGAATGCGAGCGCGAACGGCAGCACTGCGCCGGTCTCGACAGCGAAGCCCGGCAGCGCCCCCACGGAGCCACCTACGCGCTTCTTCACGAGCCCGTAAAGCCCGAAGCTGAAGGCCAGGCCAAGCGCGAAGTACGGTACCGAGCCGTAACCCACAATCAGCACGACGACGGCCGCCGCCCCAAACCCGAAAGCCACCCATTGCGTGGGGTTCAGCCGCTCCCTCAGCACCAGCACCGCGAGGAGCGCCGAGACCAGCGGATTGATGAAGTACCCCATCGCGGCATCAAGCGTGTGGCCCGTGTTCACGGCCCACACGTAGAGCGTCCAGTTTGTGGTGACAAGGATGCCGGCGAGAGCGAGGGTCCATGCCGTACGCGGAGTGCGGAGAATCTCGCGGATCTTGCCCCACTGCCGCAGCGCGAGGATCAGCAGGAGCGCGAATACAAACGACCAGGCGGCACGGTGCGCAACGATCTCCAGTGGCCCAGAGGATTCGAGTGCGCGGAAGAACAGCGGGAACACACCCCAGGCAAGGTACGCACCCACGCCATAGAGGTACCCGTTCCGTTCAGCCACCTGGCCATCTTGGCCCTGCACGGCACCTTGAAGCGCACCGGGGCCACTCTGCGGACACTCACGCGCTGAGCGGAGCAGATCACCATGCCCGTTCGGAACTGTCACGGTAATCCGCTCCCACAAGAGAGATTCAGGACTGGATACTGCGACTGCGCGCAGTCTGACAGTGATAGAGAAGTCCGCGCCAACGTCCCCAGCAGAGAACGGCACACCGCCGCGCGGCGCAGAGAACACGTGCCGCCAGCTGCGTTGCCGCCACCAGCCTTGAACCGTGACCGCCGCCCATGCGCGCGAGTCCCGGGCCCGGCCCTCCGGGCTTCCGCTCAGCGATTATGCGAGGCGGTCGACCAGGGACTGGGCGAAGTCGTTCAGTGCGTCACGCACATCGCCTTCAGGCAAAATCTCCAGTTCCGCAACCGCATCGGACGCCCAGGACTTCGCCATCGCACGGGCCTCGTCCAATACCGGATGCACGCGTAGCGCCTCCACAACGTCCGCGAGTTCGGCATCATGCAACCCCTCGCGGCGCTTCACAGGCCCCGCGTACAGCGCGCCACCATCCGATGCATTGGCGGGAGCCACGTCCGCGGGTTCAGTGAAGCCATCGGGCGATTGCGACAGGGCCGATTCATCGAGCCGCGCGAGGATCGAGTGCCCGGCCTCATCCAGCGTCCCAGCGGTGGCCGCCGCACGCAGGAGCAGGATCGGCATTGTGTCGACGCCTTCGCGCAGATCGGTGCCGGGAGTCTTGCCCGTCACTGCGGAATCGGATTCGAGATCGATCACGTCGTCGGCGAGCTGGAAGGCGATGCCCACCTTCTCGCCGAACCGCTCCATCGCCGCCACCGCTGAGGGATCGGCATCGGAGAACATCGCGCCATACCGCGCCGAAGCGGCGATCAGCGAACCCGTCTTGTCCGCCAGCACATCGATGTAGTGCTCGACGGCGTCCACGCCCTCCGCGGCTCCCATCGTCTCGTGGAGCTGGCCGAGGCACAGCCGTTCGAACGTGGTGGCGTGCAACTTCACGGCCTCGGGCCCGAGATCCGCAACAATCTGGGAGGCGCGCGCGAACAACAGGTCACCGGTCAGGATCGCGACGGCGTTCCCCCACACCTCGTGCGCGGCAGGAGCGCCGCGTCGGAGCGGCGCCGAGTCCATGACGTCGTCGTGATACAGCGTGGCGAGGTGCGTCAGTTCCACCGCGACGGCGGACTGCAACACCTGCTCATTCACGCCCGTTCCCAGCTGCGAGCCCAGGAGCGTGAGCATCGGCCGGAGCCTCTTCCCGCCCGCCTGTGCGAGGTGTGAGGTGGGCGCGGCGATCTGCTCTTCAACGTGCCCGGTGGCGTCGCGGAGAATCTCCTCCACGGCTGCCATCTCGCGCGTCAGCAGGGCATCAAGGTCACTCATTAAGAAGCAAGCTTACGGCAGGTACGCGGCGGCCTGAGAGATGAAGTCCAGGACCGGCCCGGGGAAAACACCCAACAGCACCGTCACCAGCGCGGCGACGCCAATGGCGACCGAGGTGAGCCCTTCGGACTCCACCACAACGGTCTCCTCGCCCTCCGGCTCCGTGAAGTACATCAGGATGATCAGGCGCACGTAGAAGTATGCGGTGGCGGCCGAGAACAGCACGGCGAGCACCACGAGCGGCCACATCCCACCCTGCACGGCGGAGATGAACACTGTCAGCTTACCGACGAATCCGGCCGTCAGCGGGATGCCCGCGAACGAAAGTAGGAAGATCGTCATGGCGGCCGCGAGCAGCGGACTCCGCTTGCCGAGCCCGGCCCACTGCTTCAGCTCCAACGCTTCACCGGTGACGAAGCCGTTCGGGTCCTTCTCACGCACCAACGTGACGATACCGAACGCGCCCACCGTGGCGATGCCGTACGCGAGCAGGTAGAACAAGACCGACGGCGTCGCGCTCACGGTCATCGAGAAGACACCAAGCAGCACGAAGCCAGCGTGCGCCACGGAGGAGTACGCGAGCATGCGCTTGACGTTGCTCTGGACGATTCCCACGAAGGTTCCGGCTGCCATCGTCAGGCCGATAATCACCCACATGACTGGGGCGATGTCCCACGCAGTGCCGGGCAGTGCCACGTACACGAGGCGTAGCATCGCGGCGAACGCGGCCAGCTTGGTGGCTGCGGCCATGAAGCCGGTGATCGGAGTGGGCGCACCCTGGTAGACGTCCGGAGTCCAGGCGTGGAACGGAGCCGCACCCACCTTGAACAGCAAGCCGATCAGCACCAGGATCGTGCCACCGAACAGGAGCGCGTCCATTCCCACCATCGTCGGCGCGGCGCTATGGATCCCCGAGTACGAGAACGTGCCCGAGTAGCCGTAGAGCATCGTGATACCAAACAACATCAGTGCCGAAGAGAACGCGCCGAGGAGGAAGTACTTCAGGGACGCTTCCTGTGAAAGCAGCCGACGACGTCGGGCCATGCCCGTAAGCACATACAGCGGAAGCGAGAGCACCTCGAGCGCCACGAACAGCGTGACCAGGCTCGATGCACCGGTGAAGACCATCATGCCGAGCATCGAGAACAGGACGAGCGGGTAGACCTCGGACTGCACGAGGCCCGCCTCGGTAGCGTCGGACTCCTCTTCGCTTCCCGGACGCGTGGCGGCCGACGCCACGAAGGCCCCATCGCCGGTCTCCGAACGGTCGGCGATCACGAGGAGCGAGATGAACCCGATCACGAGCAGGATCATCTGCGCGATGAGCGCGGGACCGTCCTCCTTGAAGGAGTCCTCAAAGACGGTGCTGGGACCACTCGAGAGCACCACCGTGTAACGCCAGACGACGGCCACGAGCGCGGCCGAGACGGCCACGATCGAGAGCACCACCTGGGTGAGGCGACGCGGACCGCGAGGCACGAAGGCCTCCACGAGCACGCCAATCACCGCTGCCCCCAGAATGATCAGGAGCGGGACGAGCGACACCCATTGGATGTCAGGTGCGACGAATGTCATTGCCTATCTCCCCTCGACCTGAATGGTCGTTGCGGCGGTCTCCGCGACCGGAGTCACGGCGTCGAGCACGAGGCCCGGGACGAAGCCCAGCAGCAACATGACGACGACGAGCGGTGCCAGGACTGTCTTCTCACGGGTGTCCAGATCGGCGGCGCCTTGGATGCCCTCCTCCGGCGGCCCGGTGAACATTTGCTGGTACGGCAGGAGCACGTAGAGCGCGGCGATGATCACGCCGAGCACCGCGAACGCGGCGGCGATCCAGTTGACCTTGAACGTGCCGATCAGCACCAGGTACTCGGGCACGAACCCCGAGAGGCCCGGTAATGCAATCGATGCGAGGCCGGCGGTGAGGAACAATCCTGCGAGGACCGGGGTGATCCGCTGCATGCCGCGGTATGCAGCGATCTGCTGCGTGGCGCCACGCTTCTTCAGGAAGCCAAGCACGAGGAACAGTGCCGCGGTCGAGATGCCGTGCGCCACCATGTAGATCAGCGCACCGGTCATCGCTGTGGCAGAGCCAACGTAGATACCGAGGACAATAAACCCGAAGTGCGAGACGGATGTCATCGCAACCAGGCGCATGAAGTCCTTCGAGGCGACGGCGACCAGCCCACCCCACAGGATGGAGATCACAGCAAGCACCACGATCACGGGTGCGGCCCAGCGCGACGCGTTTGGGAAGAGCGCGAGGCACAGCGCAATCATTCCGAAAGTGCCGACCTTGTCTAGCACGCCAACGAGTAGCGTGGATGTGCCGGTGTCCGCTTCCTGCGCCGTGTCCGGCAGCCACGTGTGGACGGGGACCATCGGCGCCTTGATCGCGAACGCAATGAAGAAGGAGATGAAGATCAGCTTCTCTGCCGTGGGCTCGAGCACGAGCTGCGACTGCAGCGTATCGATCAGGTACGCCGTCTCACCGCCCGGGCCGTATGCGAAGAGCGCCACAACGCCCACGAGCATGATCAGGCCGCCAGCAAGCGAATACAGCAGGAACTTCAGCGCGGCGCGCTTGCGGTTCGGACCACCGAAGGTGCCGATCAGGAAGTAGACCGGGATCAGCATTGCCTCGAACACGATGTAGAACAGGAGCACATCGCGCGCGGCGAAGATCAGCACCATGCAGGCCTCAAGGATCAGCGCGAGGGCGACCCAGAGCCAATCACGGGAATCGCCTTCGCCCTCGGCGCGAGCAAGGATCACGATCGGCACGAGGAACGCGGCGAGCGCGATCATCACGAGGCCGAGGCCGTTGATGCCGAGCGCCCAGGAGGCGCCGATCGCCGGGATCCACGGAACCTGCTCGGTGAGCTGGATAGCGGAGGCGGAGGCGAGATCGAAGGAGGTCGCGGCCCACACGACGAGCACGAGCTCGATCAATGAGACAGCGATGCCGTAAACACGCCACTTGCTACGCAGCGGCGGAACCGCCCACAGCAGCACTCCCGCGAGGAGCGGGAACACCACCAGAACGGTGAGGATGGGGAAACTCATCTGTATCTCTTTCCTCTACATCCGAGTCGCGAGCATCGCGACCAAAGCCAGGGCCGTGCCGCCGAGGATGTACCCGGCGTACGTCCGCACGAATCCGTTGTGGAGCTTCGCCCCAGCGTGGCCGAGACCCTCGACTCCCTTGGCGGTGCCCTCGATCAGGACGCCGTCGACGAAGCCGGAATCGACCGTGTCCACGGTGCGCGTCAACATCTGTGCGGGGCGCATGAACGCGGCCTCGTTCACGGAATCCTGGAACAGGTCCGCACGAGCGGCACGGGTGAGTGGGCTGCCATGTGGCGCGGTCATCGGCATCGCGTCCCGCACGTACATCCGCCAGGCGACGAACGCACCGAGGAGGACAACGGCGAGCGTGGCAACCATAATCACGGCGACCGGGAGCACGGGATCGTGGTGCTCGGCGTGGCCGGTCACCGGCTCGAGCCAGGTCACGAAGCCATCGCCGATCGCGAGCAGGCCACCGAGGAACACCGAACCAATCGCCAGGACGATCATCGGAACGGTCATGAGAGCGGGCGACTCGTGCGGGTGCTGCTTCGGGCCCTCCGGGGGCTCGGTCCAGCGCGCCTTACCGTGGAAGATCGAGAAGAACAGTCGGGACATGTAGAACGCGGTGAGCCCGGCGCCGAGTAGTGCCACGGTCCCGAAGACCCACGGCTCCCAGCCCTCGCCCACGAACGCGGCCTCGATGATCTTGTCCTTGGACCAGAAGCCCGAGAACGGCGGAACGCCGAGAATCGCCAGCCAGCCCATCATGAAGGTGAGCCAGGTGATCTTCATGTACTTGGAGAGCCCACCGAACCGGCGGATATTGACCTGATCGTTCATCGAGTGCATCACGGAACCGGCACCGAGGAACATTCCCGCCTTGAAGAAGCCGTGCGTGAACAGGTGGAAGATCGCAAACGCGTACCCGATCGGACCGAGGCCCGCCGCGAGCATCATGTAACCAATCTGGGACATAGTCGAGGCCGCGAGGACCTTCTTCATGTCATCCTTCGCCGAACCAACCACGGCACCGAAGACCAGAGTGATCGCACCGATGATCGCGACGGCGAGTTGGGCCTCGGGCGAGACCGTGTAGATCGGGCCGGACCGCACCACGAGGTACACACCGGCGGTGACCATGGTGGCCGCGTGGATCAGGGCCGAGACCGGAGTGGGGCCGGCCATCGCGTCGCCCAGCCACGCCTGGAGCGGGAACTGCGCGGACTTACCGCAGGCAGCCACGAGCAGGAGCAGGCCAATCACGAGCGCCCAGTTCTGCGACACCTCGCCGCCGAGCACACCATCGAAGCTCACCGAGCCAACAGCGGCCAGCATCGCTCCCATCGCGAGGAGGAAGCCGGCGTCGCCCACGCGGTTCATCACGAACGCCTTCTTGGCCGCCGTGGCGTACTCGGGGTTGTAGTTCCAGAAGCCGATCAGCAGGTAGGACGCCAGGCCCACGCCTTCCCAGCCCACGAAGAGCAGGGCGTAGGAATTGGCGATCACCAGGAGCAGCATTGCGGCCACGAACAGGTTCAGGTAGGCGAAGAAGCGGCGGCGGTCCACGTCATGCTCCATGTACGCCACGGAGTAGATGTGGATCAGCGTGCCCACGAAGGTCACCAGGATCACGAAGGTCATCGACAGCGGGTCAATGCGCGTACCGAACTCGACACTCAGATCGGCCGCGCCGATCCAGGTGTAGAGGTTGGACTCCATGACCCGCTGCGAGGCGTCGAGGCCGAGCAACTGGATCACGATCACGAGGCCAATGCAGAAGGACGCAGTGGAGGCGGCAACACCGAGCCAGTGGCCCCACTTGTCGGCGCGGCGGCCGAGCAGGAGCAGGACCGCGGCTGAGAGCAGCGGGATGGCGACCATCAGCCAGGCCATCGACGCCGCACCAGTGGCGGTGTGAACGGTTTCGAGCATCACAACCTCAGTTCTTCAGCAGCGAGACGTCGTCAAGAGACGCCGACCTGCGGGCTCGGAAGATGGACACGATGATGGCGAGGCCGACGACGACCTCGGCCGCAGCCACCACCATCACGAAGAAGGCCATGACCTGGCCGGTGATGTCTCCGTGCATCCGCGCGAAGGTGACTAGGGACAGGTTCGAGGCGTTCAACATGAGCTCCACGCCCATGAACGCGATGATCGCGTTGCGACGCACGAGCACGGCGACGCCGCCGATTGTGAAGAGCAGTACGGAAAGTACCAGGTAGTTGATCACTTCTCATCCTCCTCAGCGGCGGGAGCCTCGGGGGCCTCTGGCTTGGGAGCCACCGCCACCTCGTTCCGTGGCGGGATCACGGGCTTCGCGGATCCGGGCATGCCGGGAAGCTGCGACTGTGCGATCGGAACATCGCGCTCCTGGAGCATGTGCGGCGCGACCTCGGCGATGGTGAGCTCCTGGCCACGCACGCGTAGCACACGCGGAACGCCCTCGTGGGCAACGCCGCCGGTTCCGGTTGGCGCAGCCACGTCCGTTGCGTTGTGGGTGGCGAACACACCGGCTGCGGGCAGCTGCGCAATGCGCGTGCCGCGCTTGGACCATGCATGCATCTTCGCCTCGGCCACATCGCGCTGGGTCACCTTCCGGCCGATCCGCTCGCGCGAGGTGAGCGTGATTGCGGAGACCGCGGCAACGATCAGCAGGGCTCCGGTGAGCTGCATCGTGAGCGGGAAGTTCTCGAAGAGCGTGACGGCGATCCGTAGTGGGTTCTCATTGATCACGTCCGCCGGGTAATCCGTGGGCGTGGGGAACGCGGTGGTCAGTTCGATTCCGAGCAGGCCGATCAAGACGCCGAGGCCGGCGACGATCGCGAGCGGCTTCTGCGATCGCACGGCCTCGATCCGGCTCTCCGCCGAGTCAACACCGATCAGCATCAGCACGAACAAGAACAACATCATGATGGCGCCGGTGTAGACGACCACCTGGACCACGCCCAGGAACACCGCACCTTGTGCCACATAGACGAATGCGAGTCCCACCATCATCATGACCACGCCGATAGCGGCGTAGACCGCCTTGCGTGCGAACAGCAGTCCGAGCGCCGCCAGCACGATCAATGGGGCAATGATCCAGAACAGCACGGCCTCGCCACCGGCGAGGGTGCCACTCTCGGTCAGAGTCATCGGCGTGATCATCACGCGTCCCCCTTCGGAAGTGTGGGATCGTCGGGCCGGCGCTCGCGCACCCACTCGACCTGGGAGTCCGTGGTGGTGGTGACCGCCCCACGGTAGTAATCGCCGTCGGTGGTGCCTTCCACCATGGGGTGCGGGGCCGCGAGCATGCCCTCGGCCAACGGCGCCAGCAGCTCCGACTTCTCGTAGATCAGGCCGTCACGGGTGGGTCCCGCGAGTTCGTACTCGTTGGTCATCGTCAGCGCCCGCGTGGGGCAGGCCTCGATGCAGAGACCACAGAAAATGCAGCGGAGGTAGTTGATCTGGTAGACGCGCCCGTAGCGCTCACCGGGCGAGTACTGAGCCTCCGGAGTGTTATTGCCCGCCTCAACCAGGATCGCGTCCGCCGGGCACGCCCACGCGCACAGCTCGCAGCCGATGCACTTCTCCAGGCCATCCGCGTACCGGTTCAGCTGGTGCCGCCCGTGGTAGCGCGGCTGCGTGGGGACCTTCACCGTGGGGTATTGCTCGGTCACCACCGGGCGGAACATCGAGGAGAGCGTGATGCCGTAACCCTTGACGGGCGCGAAGAACTTCCCGATCGGGCCGGCCTCGGGCCGGACCCATTCCTGGTTCTTGTTACGGCGTACCACGCCACCCCTATTCGTGTTCTTCGATACCTCACTCATCGGAGGCCTCCTGAGTCATGGCCATTGCTGCCTCTCGGCGGCGACGGCGGGGCGAGGGCGGCAACTGCTCGCCCGGCTTGGGCGGGACGGGGTAGCCACCGGCGAAGGCGTCGAACGGGGCGGGCTCCGTCACGATGTCCACCTCGGGTGGCGCCTTCTTCGATGGGATCAAGAGCAAGATCAGCATCAGCACCAGGAACACGGCGCCAATACCCATCAGCTGGGTGGTCAGGTCAATCGAGCTGAACTGGCGGACGCCCTGCACGAGCGCCACGAGCACCACCCACGTGAGCGCGGAGGGGATCAGGATCTTCCAGCCGAGGTTCATGAACTGGTCGTAGCGGAAGCGCAGCAGCGTACCGCGGGTCCAGATCATCAGGAACATCACCAACCACATCTTGATGATGAACCAGAGCATGGGCCACCAGCCCTCATTGAACATGCCATCGCCAATCGCGGAGATCGGCCACGGGGCGCGCCAGCCGCCGAGGAACAGCGTGGTGGCAACCGCCGAAACGTTGAACATGTTGATGTACTCGGCGAGGAAGAACCAGGCGAACTTCATCGAGGAATACTCGACCATGTGGCCGGCCACGAGCTCACCCTCGGCCTCGGGGAGGTCGAAGGGCAGGCGGTTCACTTCACCCACCATCGAGATCAGGTAGATCACGAAGGCCGGGGCGAGCGCGATCGCCCACCAGAGTTGGGTTTGGGCATCCACAATCTGCGAGGTGGACATCGAACCGGAGACGATGAACACCGAGACCAGCGAGAGGCCCATCGAAAGCTCGTAGGAGATCACCTGCGCCGTGGAACGGACCGAGCCGAGCAACGGGTAGGTAGAGTTCGAGGACCAGCCACCGAGCACGATGCCGTACACACCGAACGCGGTGATCGCAAGGATGTAGAGCACCGAGCTGGAGAAGTCCGTGAGTTGCAGTGGGGTGTTGATGCCGAACATGCTGACGTTCGGGCCCATCGGGATCACGGCGAAGACCATGAACGAGCAGAAGGCCGCGATCACCGGCGCCATGATGTAGATGAGCTTATCGGCGCCCTTCAGCCAGAAGTCCTCCTTGAGGATCAGCTTCAGCGCATCCGCCACCGCCTGGAACAATCCGAGCGGGCCGTGCCGGTTCGGGCCGGACCGGGTCTGCATGCGGCCGAGCCCGCGCCGCTCCACCCACAGCGCCATGAGCACGGAGACGATCAGGAACAGCAGGATGAAGACGGCCTTGATCAGCCAGATCCACCAGGTGTCCTCTGAGAAGTCCGCCGTGGGCGTGACATCGAAGGGCATCACTTCGCCACCTCCTGAAGGCTGACGATCTCACCGGCTCGGGCACCGAGCTGGTCGTACACGGAGCACCCGGGCGAGTTCTGTGGCAGCCAGACCACCTGGTCCGGCATATCGGTCAGAACGAGCGGCAGGGTCACGGAGCCGGAGGGACCGGTCACGGTCACCTCGTCACTCACACCGAGTTTCGTGGCAAAGGCCGGTGACAGGCGAGCCACCGGGCGCTGGGCGGTGCCGGCGAGGTGCACCTCACCGTCTTGGCCGCGGCCCGAATCCAACATGAGCTTGAAGGTGGCGAGGATGGCGTCACTGCCCGACGGCGCCGGGGCGGCCGAGGCGACGACGGTCTCGAACGCTGCCCGATTCTCCCAGGCGTCAAACTCCACGTACTGCGCAATCGCGCCTTCGAGCTTCGCGAGGCCGAGGTCCACGCCCATCTCGGCGGCCACATCGTTGAGCACCTTGCGATCGGTGGGGGTCGATGAGGCCATCGCCTGGGCGAAGGGACGCATGCGACCTTCCCAGTTGATGAACGTGCCGGGCTTCTCCACTGGCGGGGCCACCGGCAGCACCACATCGGCGTACTCGGTGACTTCGCTGCGGCGCACCTCAAGTTGCACCACGAAGGATTCCGCGAGGGCACGGCGCGCGGCCTGCGGATCGGGCAGGTCCACGAACTCGAGTCCGCCCACCACGGCACCAGCGAGATCACCCGCTTCGAGCGCCTCGAGGATGCCCGCGAGATCGCGGCCGACTGTTGCCGGGACCGCGCTCCCCCACGTGGACTCGGCGTCCACACGGGCAGCGGCATCCGCCACCGGACGTGCACCGGGTAGCAACGTGGGCAGCAGGCCCGCCTCGATCGCGGCGCGCTCACCAGCGCGGCGCGGGATCCACGCGATCCGTGCGCCGGTCGATTCGGCGAGGCTCAGCACCGCCGAGAGCGTACCCGGCACGAGTGCCGCCCGCTCGCCGACGACGATCACCGAGCCAGGCTGCGCCAGGCCCTCGGCAACCGCCGGGTTGGTTGTCGTGAGTCCGGCCAGTGCCGCGGGAGCCGCACCGGGCGCGGCGGCCACGAGTTCGGCGCTCATCTTCGCCGAACCGCGGGTGAGGAACGGGGCGACGGTCGCGACCTTGACGCGGCCAGCGATGACGCCCTTGCGCAGGCGCAGGAAGACGTTACCCACCTCTTCTTCCGCCTCGAAGTCCACCAGCAGCACCTGCGGCGCAAACTCGAGATCGGTGAAGGTCACGCCGAGGCCGGAACCGGCCACGTGCGCGGCGAGGAACGAAGCCTCTTCAGCGCTGGCAGCACGCGATCGGTAGTCCACGTCGTTCGTCCCCAGCACGCGGCGCGTGAATGCGCTCCATGCGAAGGCGTCCTCCAGCGTGAGACGGCCGCCGGGCAGAGCCGCGACGCCGCCGTCGGCCTTGGCAGCCTCGAGACCACGTGCGGCCACATCGAGCGCCTCGGACCAGGAGGTGTTGACCAGCTCGCCGGTCTCCTCATCACGCACCATCGGCACGGTGATGCGGTCCACGTTGGCCCAGGTGAAGGCGAAGCGGTCCTTATCGGTGATCCACTCCTCGTTGACCTCCGGGTCATTGCCCGAGAGCCGGCGGAGCACTTCGCCGCGGCGCATGTCGATGCGGATCGCCGCACCGGAAGAATCGTGCTCGGCCACGGACTCGCTGGAAACCAGGTCGAACGGGCGAGAGCGGAAGCGGTACGAGGCCGAGGTGAGCGCGCCCACCGGGCAGATCTGAATCGTGTTGCCCGAGAAGTACGAGGCGAAGGGACGCCCGGACTCGTCGAGCTCGGAGGGGCCGATCGGACCGGGAGCGTAACCGCTCGCCAGGCCCGGCTTGCCCGCGGGGCCGGCCACCGTGTCAACCTCAACGGCGGCGTTGCAACCACCGCCCTCGAAATCGAGCACATCGGCATCGAACCGGCCGATCTGGGAACCATGGAGGCCGTGCACCTCCATGCCGGCCGAGCCACCACCGCGGCCCTGCAGCGCGATGAACGCGTCACCGGGAATCTGCGACGAGAAACGGGTGCACCGCTGGCACAGGATGCACCGATCGCGGTCCAGCAGGATCTGCGTGGAGATCTTGATCGGCTTCGGGAACGTGCGCTTGACGTCGATGAAACGAGTAGCCGCGCGGCCGTGGGCCATCGCCTGATTCTGGAGGGGGCACTCGCCGCCCTTATCGCAGACCGGGCAGTCCAGCGGGTGGTTGATCAGCAGGAACTCCATGATTCCGTGTTGCGCCGTGTCCGCAACCTCGGAAGTGTTCTGAGTGTTCACCACCATTCCGGGGCTGACTTCCATGGTGCACGACGCCTGCGGCTTCGGCATGGGGCGCACGTTGCCTTCGCGATCGGGCATCGCCACGTCCACGAGGCACTGGCGGCAGGCGCCGGCCGGCTTCAGGAGCGGATGATCACAGAAGCGCGGGATCTCGATGCCCGCCTGCTCGGCGGCGCGAATGATGAGGGTGCCGCGGGGCACCTCCACCTCGATGCCGTCGATGGTGACGGTGAGTAGATCGACGGCCTCACGGCCGGGAAGCGTGGATGTCATCAGGCACCTGCCTCAAAGACCGCCGAGGCGGCATACGGGAACAACTCGTTCGCGGGAGTCGTGTACCCCTGCTCGAATTCTTCGCGGAACAGCTTGATCGCACTCTGGATCGGCGTGGCTGCGGCGTCACCCAGAGCGCAGAAGGAGCGGCCGAGGATGTTCCCGGCGATCTCCAGCAGTAGGTCGACGTCGCCAACCTCCCCCTTGCCCGCCTCCAGGCGGTGCATGATCTGGCGCATCCAGAACGTGCCCTCGCGGCAGGGAGTGCACTTACCGCAGGACTCGTGCTGGTAGAAGTCCGTCCAACCGCGCACCACACGCACCACGGAGGTGGTCTCGTCGAACACCTGCAGGGCGCGGGTACCGAGCATGGAGCCAGCCGCGCCCACGGACTCGTAGTCCAGCGGAACGTCCAGCTGCTCAGGGGAGAAAATCGGGGTCGAGGATCCACCAGGAGTCCAGAACTTCAGTTCGTGGCCTTCGCGGATGCCCCCGGCGAGCTCGAGTAGCTCGCGCATCGTGATGCCGTACGGCGCCTCGAACTGGCCGGGGTTCTTAACGTGCCCGGAGACCGAGAAGAAACCGTGGCCAGCCGAACGCTCGGTACCCATGGCCGTGAACCACTCGGGGCCGTTGTTGATGATCGCCGGAACCGAGGCAATCGATTCCACGTTGTTCACCACGGTGGGGCGCGCATAGAGGCCCGCAACGGCGGGGAACGGCGGCTTCAGACGCGGCTGGCCGCGGCGGCCCTCGAGCGAGTCGAGGAGCGCGGTCTCTTCACCGCAGATGTACGCGCCGGCACCGGCGTGGATCGTAATATCGAGGTCATAGTCCTTGTTCGGGCCGAGGCCCTTGCCCAGCAGCCCCGCTTCGGTGGCCTCGCGCACGGCGGCGAGCAGGCGCCGGTAGACGTGCACGACCTCGCCGCGCAGGTACACGAACGCGTGGTGGCAGCCGATCGCGTAGGCCGTGATCGCCATGCCCTCGAGGAGCACATGCGGGTTGGCCATCATCAGCGGGATGTCCTTGCAGGTGCCCGGCTCGGACTCGTCGGCGTTGACCACCAGGTAGGTGGGGCCGCCGTCCGGCTTGGGCAGGAAGGACCACTTCAGACCGGTGGGAAATCCGGCGCCGCCTCGACCGCGCAGTCCGGAGGACTTAACGGTCTCGGTGATGTCCGCGGGGGCCATGGTTTGGGCCTTCTCCCAAGCCTTCCAACCGCCGTCGGCCTTGTAGGAATCGAGAGTCCAGGAGCGATGCTCGCCCCAGTTGGCGGAGAGCACGGGAACGAGCGTCCCGGGTGCGGTGAACGTGGTCACTTTGTCTCCTCCTTGCGCTCGGCGCTGGAGCCAGGCTTTCCGACCGGCTCGGTGCCCGCAGTCTCGTCCACATCGGTGTCCGACGGCGATCCCGCAACCGCCTGCGGGGCGGTCCAGCCCTGCTCGGCGGCGATCCGCTTGCCGAGCAGAGTGGGTCCGACGGCGGAGGGGCCCTCGTCCACGTGGCCGTCTTCGAAACCCGCAAGCACGCGGGAGGTTTCCTTGAAGGAATGCACCTTATCGGGGCCGCGGGTGGGGTGAATGTCCTTGCCCGCCTGAATGTCTTCGACCAGTTGAATGGTGGAGGCCGGGGTCTGGTTGTCGAAGAACTCCCAGTTGACCATCACCACGGGGGCGAAGTCGCAGGCGGCGTTGCATTCGAGCCGCTCCAGCGTGATCTTGCCGTCCTCGGTGGTCTCGTCGTGGCCCACGCCGAGGTGCTCGGAGACGGCGTCCCAGATCATCTCGCCGCCCATCACGCCACACAGCGGGTTCACGCATACACCCACGTTGTACTCGCCGTTCGGGTGGCGGCGGTACTGCGAGTAGAACGTGGCGACGGCGCTCACCTCGGAGCGGGTCAGGTTCAGCAACTCGGCCGCCAGCGCGATGCCACGCGGCGAGACATAGCCGTCCACCGACTGAACCAGATGCAGGATCGGGCCGAGCGCACTGCGCGGGAAGTCCGGGTAACGCGCGATGATCGCTTCGGCGTCAGCGCGCATGGTCTCAAGCGTGTCGCTCAACGGTCCACACCTCCAAGGACGGGGTCGATCGACGCCAACGTGACCACGATGTCCGCGAGTTGGCCGCCCTCGGCCATCATCGAGAACGACTGCAGGTTGGCGAATGAGGGCTCACGGAAGTGTGCCCGGTAGGGGCGGGTGCCGCCGTCGGACACGAGGTGCACGCCCATCACACCCTTCGGGTGCTCGATCAGCTGGAATACCTGGCCTGCCGGGACCCGGAATCCCTCGGTGACGAGCTTGAAGTGGTGGATGAGCGACTCCATCGAGGAGCCCATGATCTCGCGGATGTGATCCAACGAGTTGCCTTGGCCGTCCGTCCCGATCGAGAGCTGTGCGGGCCACGCGATCGACTCGTCCTCGACCATCACCGGCTGGCCCTCGGAGGCCTCCAAGCGCTCCAGCACCTGGCGGATAATCTTCAGCGACTCGAAGCACTCCTCGAATCGGGCCATCGCGCGGGCGTAGGCATCGCCCTCGTCCTTCGTGACGACGTCGAAGTCGTAGGTCTCGTAGCCGCAGTATGGCTGGATCTTGCGGATGTCCAGCGGGTAGCCGGTGGTGCGCAGGCACGGTCCGGTGAGCGAGAGCGCCATCGCGCCAGCGAACGGGATTGCGCCCACGTTCTTGTGACGCAACTTGTAGATGGGGTTTTCTGCAACGACGTCGATCATCTCGTTGAGGGTCATGACCGTGTCCGGCATGATCTCGCGGATGTACTCGACGGTCCCTTCGGGGAGATCTTGCGCCACGCCACCTGGGCGGATGTACGCGTGGTTCATGCGCAGGCCCGTGACCCGCTCGAAGATCTTCAGGATGTTCTCGCGAGCGCGGAAGCCCAGGGTCATCATCGTGGTGGAGCCGAGCTCGTTGGAGGCGGTGCAGATCGCGATGATGTGCGAGGCCATCCGGTTCAGTTCCATCATCAGCACGCGGATCTGGCTGGCGCGGTCCGGAATGTCATCGGTGATGCCGAGCAGCTTCTCCACGGCGAGGCAGTAGGCCACCTCGTTGTGCAGCGGGGCGACGTAGTCCATGCGGGTACAGAAGGTCACGCCCTGTGTCCAGGTGCGGTACTCCATGTTCTTCTCGATGCCCGTGTGCAGGTAGCCGGTGGAGACCCTCGCTTCCTTCACGAGCTCGCCCTCGATGTCCACGATCAGGCGGAGCACGCCGTGGGTGGAGGGGTGGACGGGGCCCATGTTGACCACGATGCGCTCTTCACCGATGCGCTCGGCCTCGGCGGCAACATCCGCCCAGTCCCCGCCCTCGGTGGTGTATTCGCGTATGCCGGGATCGTCGAGCGCCGGGCCTGTGGCGTGGAAGTCGCTCATGAGTAGTTCCTTCGCGTGTCCGCGGGCGGCACAACGGCGCCCTTGTACTCAACGGGGATACCGCTGAGCGGATAGTCCTTGCGCTGGGGGTGGCCTACCCAGTCGTCCGGCATCGCGGTGCGGGTGAGGGCAGGGTGGCCGTCGAATACGATGCCCATCAGGTCCCAGGTCTCACGCTCTTGCCAGTCGTTGCCGGGGTAGACGTCCACCACGGTGGGGATGTGCGGGTTCGAGTCCGGCACGGAAACCTCGAGCCGCAGCACGCGTCCGCCGTGGGTGAGGCTCATCAGGTGGTAGACAGCGTGGAGCTCGCGATCGGTGTCCTGCGGGTAGTGCACGCCGGAGACCCCGAGGCAGAGTTCGAAGCGCAAATCCTGCTCGTCTCGCAACGCACGGCAGACCTGCTCGATAAACGGGGCGGCAATGTGCAGCGTGAACTCGTCGAGGTGGACCACTGCGAGCTCGATGACCTCCTCCGGGTTCAGGCCCTGATCGGTCAACACCTCGCAGAGGACCTCGTAGACCTCGTCGAACCAGGAGCCGAACGGGGGCGTCGTCTGCCCCTCCATCCGGACCACGCGGGTGAGGCCGGCGAATCCGGTGGTGTCGCCCGAGCCGTGGATGCCGAACATGCCCTGCCGGTTGGTAATGATTGGCAGCTGCTCACGGGGAGCGCCGCCGGAACGCGAGAGCTCGCTCATGCCAGCAGACCCTTCATCTCGTGGGTGGGTGTGGCTGCCAGCGCGGCGGCCTCGGCGGCCTTCGCTGCCTCGACGCGGTTCACGCCAAGCGGCGAGTGCTGAATCTGGTTATGCAGCTCGAGAATCGCATTGAAGAGCATCTCCGGGCGCGGCGGGCAGCCGGGCAAGTAGATGTCCACGGGCACGATGTGGTCGCAGCCCTGCACGATCGCGTAGTTGTTGAACATGCCGCCCGAGGAGGCGCAGGCGCCCATCGAGATGACCCATTTGGGCTCGGGCATCTGGTCGTACACGTTGCGGATGACCGGCACCATCTTGTGCGAGACACGGCCGGAGACGATCATCAGGTCGGCGTGGCGCGGCGAGGCGCGGAACACCTCCATACCGAAACGGGAGATGTCAAACCGAGGGCCACCGGCAGCCATCATTTCGATCGCACAACACGCGAGGCCCATCGTGACGGGCCAGACCGAAGCCTTACGTGCCCACCCAATCACTGCTTCCAAGGTGGTGAGCATGAAGCCCGAGCCAGGTGCTTCTTCGATACCCATGTCAGATCCAGTCCAATCCGCCGCGGCGCCATTCATAGACGTACGGCACGGTAATCAGGAAGATGAAGCTCAGCATCGCCACGAGGCCGAACACGCCCACTGTGGAAAAGCCCACGGCCCACGGGTACATGAACACAACCTCGATGTCGAAGATGATGAAGGTCATGGCGACCAGGTAGTACTTGATCTGGAAGCGGCCGGCGTGCGGGGCGCGGGGCGTGGGCTCAATGCCGCACTCGTAGTTGGAGACCTTCACGCGGTTGTAGCGCTTCGGGCCAACGATCGCGCTCAGGCCGAGCCCACCGATAGTCATCGCCATTGCGACGGCCATCATCACGAGGATCGGGACAAATGGACTGTTCACTTGTGTCTCCTACTTCCTATCCGTCATGCTGCGGGCACCATCTTTGTGAGTGCCACGAGCAACCGATCTGTCACATCACCGTCGCGACGCTCATAACCATCTGATAGCAGTTTATGGACTAACTTCATTAATTGTGGCCGGGGAAGGCCGTACTTTGTGCATACCCGCATGATCTGCGGATTCTCGATCAGCTTCACAAATACCCGGCCGAGCGAGTAGTAGCCCCCGATCTCGGCCTTGATCGCTTCCGGGTAGGAGCGCAACGCCTTCACGTGGCCGTAACCGGAGGTGCGGGCAAGCGCCTGGGACATCACATCGGCGGCGATGCGGCCGGCCATCAGTGCGTATCCGATGCCCTCCCCGTTGAACGGGCTGGTCATTCCGCCCGCGTCACCCACGAGAAGCAATCCGTTGTGATAGAGCGGCTGCCTGTTGAGCGCCATCGGGAGCGCCGCCGAGCGCAACTTGCCCACCTGGTTCTCTTCGGTGAACTCCCAATCCGCGGGGGCGTTGCGCATCCACGTGCGGAACAGATCCTTGTAGTCCAGCTTGGTGGCGTGCGCCGTCGAACTCACCGAACCGAGTCCCACGTTGACGAGGCCGTTGCCGAGCGGGAAGATCCAGCCGTAGCCGGGGAGTAGGTTCGAGTTCTCACGCGGTCCGTCCCAGAGCTCGAGCTGGGACTCCATCCACTCGTCGTCGTGCCGTGGGGACCTGAAGTATGTGCGAACGGCGACGCCCATTGGCCGGTTCTCGATCGGAGTGATGCCCATCGCGGTGGCGATTCGGGCCGAGACGCCGCCGGATTCGACCACGATCGGCGCGCGCAGCTCGGTGATGTTCTCGCGATCCCGACCTTCGCGCACGGTAACGCCCTCAATCCGGCCCGAGCGCTCGTTGAGGATGGGGCCGACGGCGGTCACGCCCGTTCGGAGGTCCGCGCCACTGGCCTGCGCGAACAGGGCAAGAGTCTCGTCGAGCGAGGTGCGGGCCTTCGCCATGCCGTAGTTCGGGAAGGTCTCGGTATCCGGCCAGGGCAGGTGAATCTCGTGGC
Source organism: Ruaniaceae bacterium KH17 (assembly GCA_900199505.1). Classification (GTDB taxonomy): domain Bacteria; phylum Actinomycetota; class Actinomycetes; order Actinomycetales; family Actinomycetaceae; genus KH17. Next base: position 19,311 of record FZQV01000034.1, read on the forward strand.
CGCCGCCGATCACGCGCAGGCCCTTGTTCCGCATCCAGCCGTCCTCGGCCGGCATCGGAACGCCCATGCGAATCAGTTCGCTCACGGCGTGTGGAGTGAGCCCGTCGCCGCAGATCTTGTCCCGTGGGAAGGTGGACTTCTCGAGCAGGATCACGGAGTGGCCCGTCTGAGCAAGATAGTGGGCGGTGGCGGAACCGCCCGGGCCCGCGCCGACGACGATGACATCGGCGTCGTAGCTCGCACTGAGGCTCACTTCTCACGACTCCTGTACTGGACCGCGCGCCCGCCATGCGCGCGCGAATTGGGACGCCTCTACTCTAATGCACGAGAGAGAGTGGAAATACCCACGCTATTAGGCAATAGTACCGTTGCGTAAATTGATTTCGAGAAGCTAATTCTACGATATTCGACACCTTATCGTGACGATATTCTGCGGGCGTGAGGGGTGGGCCTGGGATGGCGCATGCCCGTTCGGGCGCCGGGTGCACTGCGCGTGCGAGTGCGCGCCGCCAAGGCTGGGGATGATGGTCGCCCTGTTCTTAGCCGGGTCGAATACGACCGCGCGGGGCGCATTAGCGAGTTACGGGGCTGAAAATGACCGCATGCGGTTGTCAGGAAAACGGCAGAGTGAGCGTTGCCGAATGAACGGTCGTCAACAGCCCGGGCAACGCCAGGCCTCGGCAGAATGGTCGTTCCGCGCCTCGGTATCGCCGTTGATGCAACAGCGGCGTATCGGTTCGGGCGAGCGGTGCAGCCTACGCCGGGGCGAAGGCGCGGTGCAACGCCACGATCCCGCCAGTCAGGTTGTGGAAGCCCACGCGCTCCCAACCAGCGCCCTGAATGGTGCGGGCGAGCTCACGCTGATCCGGCCAATCGGCGATGGACTCGGCTAGGTAGCCGTACGCGGGGGTATTCGACGAAACCAACCGTGCCACACGCGGTAGCACCTGGCGCAGATAGATCCCGTAGGCGATGTTGAACGGCTTCCACGGCGGGGTTGAGAACTCACAGATCACGAGCCGTCCGCCGGGCTTCGTCACGCGTAGCATCTCTTCGAGTGCCGTCGTTGTCTCGGGGATGTTCCGCAGACCGAACGAGATGGTCACAGCGTCGAACGCGCCGTCGGCGAAAGGAAGCTGCGTGGCGTCCCCAGCAACGAACGGGAGTTCCGGGTGGCGTTGCTTGCCCACCTGGACCATGCCAATCGAGAAGTCGCAGGGAACCACGTCCACCCCGTCGTTCGCCCATTCGATCGACGACGTCCCCGTACCTGCCGCGAGATCCAGCACCAACTGGCCAGGCGTGGCGGCCACGGCGCGGCGAGTCGCCGTGCGCCATGGGCGGTCAAGGCCGAAGGTGAGCAGGTCGTTGGTGAGGTCGTAACGGTCGGCGACCGTATCGAACATCTCCGCGACGTCGCGGGGGTCCTTCTCAAGCGTGGCACGTGTCATGTGCACCATTCTCCCCTACTCGCGGAGGCGCCGACGCCGAGCCATGCTCGATTTGGTACGCGCCACGGCCGCGAGACGTATGAGATCAAGCACGGGTGCCACATCACGAGGTGGCGGCAGTACTAGCTCGGTTAGCTAAACCAAGCGGAGGAGGTGCGGTCCCTGTCCCCAGCCTCACCCCGCATGTCGGCGCCATGCGCAATCCCGGTGTACCGCGAGACATAGCAACTATCCCAAGCCTTCAGCGGCGAGTTACCGTGCGTGCAGTTCAGGCGTGCGTGATGCCAGCGCCGCCATCCCCAGCCTTGAGTGGGGGGATCTGCCACGCGCAGTGCTCCGAAGCTATCCCAGCGTCCAGGCGCGCGATTGGGGCGTTCTCGTCCTTCCTGAGTGACCTGAGGAAGGACGAGAACGCCCCAATCGTGCTTGAGCAACTAGTCGCTGGTGCCGAGGGTTGCGGTGACCTCGGTGAGCGTGCCGTCTCGCACCACTCCGAGGACCACCTGGGATCCCGGCGTGTACTGGCGCACGTAGCCGGTGAGAGACTCGGCACCGATCACGGTCTTGCCATCGATCGAGACAATCACATCGTTAGCCCGCAGACCTGCGTCGGCGGCGCCAGAGCCAGCCACCACCTCGCCGATGACTGCGCCTGCGCGGGTCACGCCGTCCACCTGAACGGACGTGTCACCCATGCTCACCCCAAGGAATGCGTGGGTTGCAGAACCGGTCTCGATGATCTCGTTGGCCACACGGCTCGCAAGGTTGGACGGGATCGCGAAACCGAGACCGATCGATCCACTCGATTGCGTCATCGAGGCGATCGATGAGGTGACGCCGATGACCTGACCATCCGCGTTGAAGAGCGGGCCGCCGGAGTTACCCGGGTTGATCGCGGCATCCACCTGGATGGCGTTCGTAACCACTCGATCACCACCGGTGGTATCCGTAGTGGTGACGGGGCGATCAAGCGCCGAGACAATCCCGGTGGTGACCGTTGAGGAAAGCCCCAACGGGTTCCCCACCGCGACCACTTCCTGGCCCACCTTCACGGTGGAGGAGTCACCGATCTCGGCAACAGCGAGGTCGCTCGGGGCATTTTGAAGCTGGATGACCGCGAGGTCCGTGGAGGCATCCACCCCCACCACTTGCGCGGTGAAGATGCGGCCATCCGTGAGCGTGACACTGATCTGGCGAGCGCCCGAGACCACGTGGTTGTTCGTGAGGATGTAGCCGGCGGAATCGATGATCACGCCGGAGCCGAGGCTTTCACCCTGCTGCGAGACCACATCGATTGCCACCACGGTGTCCGCCACCTCGTTGACGACGGACTCGAGGTCCGTGGAGACCAGCTGGCTCACAGTCGTGGCGCCGGCGGCCCCGCCCGACGACGTATCCACACCCGTGCCCTGCGTGTTCAGCACGGCGAAGGTGCCGCCGGTCGCGAGCGCGGCCGAAGCGAGTGACGCGGTAATCACGGCGGGCCAGACGCGGCGCTGTTTGGTGGCGGTCGTTGTCCGTGCACGGCTCGGCTCGGGCATCCCGAAGGGTCCGGCCGTGGGAGCCAGTGGGTAGGTGGGAGGGACGCCGCCACTCGTAGGAGCGGAGTGAGTGGCGGCTCCCTGCCAGGGATCGGCGCTGGGGGAAGCGCCGGACGTGGGCATGGGGGACGCCCACGGGTTCTGGGAATACTGCGGAGAGGCGGGGTATTGCGGCTCAGTGCTGTTGCTCATGGGTATGAGTCAACGCTGGAAATCTGAATGCTCTCTCCAGTGAACCTGTGAGCTCTCTGTGAGTTTCAGTGTGGCACCGGCCGCCCCGCGCCGATGTGGTTGTAGCTCTGGCGTCTCACGGCATTGTCACGCCAACAGCACAACCCCTTTGCCGCGCCAGCGCTCCGTGGCCGCAGAGCTGACCGTGCTCTAGCGAGCGAGCCGGATGTGAATCACGCTGCGTCCCGAGATTGGGGCCGCGAGAGACTCCGTGAGTCTCGGCCAGCCAGCCGTCATCCGATGCTGGTTGCGATAGTGGTCCATCAGCGCCCGCAACGTGCCGTCGGCGCGAACAAGCGTGTCCTTCCAATACGGCAGGCTGAACCCGAGACCTCGCAGGACCTCGGCGGCGTCATCCTCCGTGACCGGCTCATGTGACTCGTACAGCATGTCGAATCGTTGCTCTTCATCCAACACATCATCGGACAGGCCGCGAAGGTCCACTCTTGTCACCTGCGCGCCAAGACTGTTGGCGAGGCCCGGGATATCCATCCGCTGCGGGGTAGCGAAGATCCGCTCGAACTCCTCGCCCGGTTCGGAACCGTACTCGAGGGTGCCGAATATCGAGCCACCCCCATCGTCGAACACGATCACCTGGAGATCCACCTCAGACTCGTGGACGCCGCGCACCAGCGACGTCGCATCGTGCAAGAAGGTCAGATCACCGACGACGGCGCGGACGGGCTCGCCGAGGCCGAGCGCGAGGCCTGTCGCCGTCGCGATCGTGCCATCAATGCCTGCGAGGCCCCGGTTCGCCCACACTCGCGGCTGCGCCACATTCGTTGGCGCGGTATCGAAGGCGCGGATGGGCGACGACGAACCCAGCACGAGGTTGCCACCGGCCTCCCAGATATGGGCCGCGAGGGACTCGGTGACGCTCATGGGGCGCTCTTCCGCGAGCTCGCGATCGGCCACACGCCACTGCTCAAGCCAGGCCGGATCGCCGGGTTCGGCGAGGTCCACCGCAGGCACGACGCGCGAGGCCGTTCCCGCCACGTCCGTCCAGCGCGGGCCCTCACTGACGACGACGATCTCCATGTCCCGGCGCGCGAGCAGGTTCGAGACCGGGCGCGAGAGCGTGGGGTGACCGATGACGACGACCCTCTCGATCTCCGCCGCGAGCGGCGTGCGGAGCAGCTCACGATAGAGCGCGATCGCGTGGCTCGTACGCGCGCCGGAACTCGGCTCCGCGAAGAGCGGCCAGTTGGCCCACATGGCGAGCTCGGCGATTGCGGCTCCCGCTCCGTCACCGGCAACAACGACAGTCCTCGGGCCTGGCTCGAGAATCGCGGGCGTTAGTTGAGCGGAGAACGCACCGTGGCTTCGCTTCAGTTCGACCGGCCAACACGTTGGTTGTGCGAAGCGGAGCGGAGTCGAAACCACCGGCTCCGTGATTTCGTCTCGGCCTTCGGCCTCACTCAACGACCTGGAGGGGGCTCCGCTCAACCCACCCTCGTCATCCTGCGGCCGCGCCAGCGGATCGCAGGATCCAGAAACGTACGCCGGATCCGTCGCGTCGGCTGGATTCTGCGATACTTCGACTCGCTCCGCTCGCTCAGCACGGCGCTCCGTCTCTACTGGTTTCGTCTCGCGATGCTCGCTCAATCCGAGCCTCGCGGAATGACGAAGGGCCGGCGGGCCCAGGGGCGGGCGGAACTGGACGTTCAGGTGCACCGGGCCAGGGTCGCGGCTGACAACGCCAGAGGCTGCGGCAACGGCGCGCCGCACCTGGCCTCGGACCGAGGAGTCAGGCGTATCGGGTGCGAGATCGACGTCGCACCTGGTTGCCGCACCAAAGATGCCGGGCTGGTGAGTGGTCTGGTTCGCGCCAGTGCCGCGCAACTCCGCAGGCCGATCCGCGCTCAGCACGATCAGGCCGAAGCCCCCGTGTGAGGCCTCGAGCACGGCCGGATGAAGGTTGGCAACGGCGGTGCCCGAGGTGGTGACCACCGCGGCGAGCCCGCATGCCTTCGCGAGCCCGAGCGCCACGAATCCTGCGCCACGTTCGTCCACGCGAACGTGCAGGTTCAGGAGTCCGGAGCGTTCGGCGTCGGCCAGGGCATAGGCGAGAGGGGCCGAGCGGGAACCGGGACAAAGCACCACGTGGCGCACCCCGGCGGAGGCAAGCTCGGCCACCAGCGCGCGCGCCAGGACCTCGCTCGGCGCGGAGGCCTCCGCGGCGCTCGCGCGACTGGAATCGCTGACGTTCCCAACCTCGCGCCCCGATGCGCGGTTGCCGGCGGGCGCGGGTGTCTCACTCGACATCGCTCAGGTCCTCTCCGGCCAGGCGCGCGACTCGTGCAACGCGCTCGCGCCACCACTCTGCCACGTCCGGCGGAGCGAGGCACGGCGCGCCATCCGGCACGACCCGTATCGCAGGCAACTCCCCCGCCACCGGCAGGAGGGACTGTGCCGCTGGATCGGCCTCGGAGAGGGACACCGTGGCGAGCCCGCAGGCATGCGGCAATTCCGGTAGCGCGGCCGCGAGCGCCACCCCGGCGGCGATCCCCACCGAGGTTTCCAACGCTGAGGAGACCACCACGGGCAGGCCGAGGCGCTCGGCGAGTTCGAGGCAGGCACGCACGCCGCCGAGGGGCTGAACCTTGAGGACGACGACGTCCGCGGCCTCGGCGCGGACCACCGCCTCGGGGTCGCCGGACTTCCGAATCGACTCGTCCGCGGCGATCGGGATGTCGAGGCGGCGGCGGAGCGCGGCGAGGTCTGCGACCGTGGGGCACGGTTGCTCGGCGTACTCGAGGCCGGAGGCGGCGCGGTCGAGTTCAGGGAGGATGCGGAGGGCCGTGTCGAGGTCCCAGCCGGCGTTGGCGTCGATCCGGATCTTGGCGTGTGGGCCAAGCGCGTCGCGGACTGCCTCTATTCGGGCGCAATCCTCGGCGAGCGCCTGCCCTCGCTCCGCCACCTTCACCTTGGCCGTGCCGCACCCGGATGCAGCCGCAAGCGCATGGGCACGCTCGGGGTCCACCGCCGGGATCGTAGTGTTCACGGGAACCGCTGAACGCAGCGGTGCCGGGAATGGCTGCCGGGCCATCTCGAGGGCCGCGCGCAGCCAGGGAACACATTCGGCGTCGTCGTACTCGAGGAATGGGGAGAACTCGCCCCAGCCAGCCGGGCCCTCCAACAGCACGCCCTGCCGCTCGGTGACGCCGCGAAAGCGTACCTTCAGCGGAACCGAACAGACCCTCACCCGAGGAGTGCGTTCTGCATCGGCAAGAACTTCTGGGCCGTCTCGGCGAGCTCCGATTCGGGTTGGGATCCGGTCACGATACCGCCGCCCGCGAACAAGCGGATGCCTTCGCCGTCGGCATCGAGCTGGCCACACCGCAGCGCGATCGCGAACTCGCCGTTGCCCGCGGCATCGACCCAACCCACCGGCCCGGCGTAGCGCCCGCGATCGAAGCCCTCAAGCGCGGAAATCAGTTCCGCCGCCCGGGCCGTGGGCGTGCCACACACTGCCGCAGACGGGTGCACATGCGCCACCACATCGAGGGCCGAGAGCGGCTCGTTCAGGACGCCGGCGATGTCCGTGGCCAGGTGCATGATCGTGGGAAGCCGCACGAGACCGGGCGCCGAAACGCGCACCTTCGCGATCGGCGCGAGCCGCGCCGAGACCGAACGCGCCGCGTACTCATGCTCCACGCGGTCCTTGCCGGAGGACATTAGGGCTTCGGCCGCCGCATCGTCCAGCGCGGCGGTGCCACGCACCGGCGCCGAGCCCGCGAGCACACGCGAATGTACGGAGCCCTCGTTCACCTCGGTCAGCATCTCGGGCGATGCGCCCACCATGCCGTCCACGTGGAAGGTCCACGCGTTGGGGTTCGCGGCGCTTAGCTGCGTGAGAAGAGTCGCCACGTCCAGTGGCCGGTCCGCGCGCACATGGAGATCGCGCGCGAGCACGATCTTGTCCGCCTCGCCGGCGTCGATGAGCTGAACCGCCCGTTCCACGGCGGCCCGGTATGCCGAGCGGGTGAGTTCGCCAGCGTTGAAAGTGAGCTGGCGCTCGACGCCGTTCACGTGCGGCTCGGGGATCTCGAGCGCCGCTCCGGGGACGTTCTCGCGGAGGGTGAGTTCACCGTCCTGCCAGTGGCCGATCACGGCGGGCACGATCAGCACGCTCGGGGCGGCGGAATCGTCTGCGAAGGTGGCGGTGGCGAAGGCGATGGTCGACGGCGGCAGGCCGCGTTCGGTGACCACGTCCCGGAACGCCGCGCTCAACTCGGAGATCCGCTCGGGCCCGCGTGCCTCCACGCGAAGTACCTCTCCCCACCCGAGGAGGGCTGCGCCGTCGGCCCCGGCACCGTGCGCCCACACGAGGGGCGCGCCTCTGCGGAAGGTCTGCTCGAGAGACTCGGAGATGGGCACCAATCCAGGTTACCCCGCTCCCGATACGCCCGCGGCACTTCCCCGACTCCCCCACGCACCGCCTTCCTGAGGCCCGCAATTCACGAAATTGCGTCTGTGTCCCGCCATGAGTGAGGAATGAGAGGTCACAGACGCAATTTGCTGCCCAGTCGGCGAGAGACCTCGGCGCGCGCAGCCCGGGCGGGGCAATCCCGCTGAAATCCGTACATCAGTGGGCTGAAACGCCCCTGTGGGAGCGCATATGGGCCACTGATGTACGGATTTCAGCGAGCTACCCGCCCACGGGCGATAGCGTGGCCTCATGACGAACCCATTCGACCCGGCACGCTGGCGCTCACTCACCGACTTCACGGACATCACCTACCATCGCGGCATCGACGCGGACGGGGCGGACTTGCCCGTGGTCCGCATCGCCTTCGACCGCCCCGAGGTGCGCAATGCCTTCCGCCCACACACCGTGGACGAGCTGTACCGCGCGCTCGATCACGCTCGGATGAGTTCGGACGTGGCCGCCGTGATCCTCACCGGCAACGGCCCTTCCCCTAAGGACGGCGGCTGGGCATTCTGCTCCGGCGGCGATCAGCGCGTGCGGGGTAAGGACGGCTACCGGTATGAGGTCGAGGGCTCGGCGGAGGGCGCGCCGCAGGTGGACCCGGCGCGCTCGGGCCGCCTGCACATCCTCGAGGTGCAGCGGCTGATCCGCACCATGCCCAAGGTGGTGATCGCCGTCGTCTCCGGATGGGCGGCCGGTGGTGGCCACTCGCTGAATGTGGTCTGCGACCTCTCGATCGCCTCGCGCGAGCACGCCCGCTTCATGCAGACGGACGCGAACGTGGGCTCATTCGATGCCGGCTACGGCTCGGCCCTCCTCGCACGCCAGGCGGGCGACAAGCGCGCCCGCGAGATCTTCTTCCTCGCCCGCGAGTATTCGGCCGAGGATGCCGAGCGCTGGGGCATCGTCAATGAAGTGGCCGATCACGCCGAGATCGAGAACGTGGCGCTGGAGTACGCGCGGATCATCGCCACCAAGTCGCCGCAGGCGATTCGGATGCTGAAGTTTGCGTTTAATCTGGCCGACGACGGCCTGGCCGGCCAGCAAGTTTTCGCTGGGGAAGCCACACGGCTGGCCTATGGAACGCCCGAGGCCGCCGAGGGCCGCGATGCCTTCCTCGAGCGCAGGGATCCGGACTGGTCGGGTTTCCCTTACTACTACTGAGCAATCATGAGAAGTGTGTGCCCCCGAAGGTAAATCCGTCGGGGGCACACACAATTGCGCTACTGGTAGTTGAGGCTACCGGTGTTCGGCAGTAGCTCCACCCAGGTGTTGCCGGGGGTCAGAAGGAGCGGGTCGCCGTCGGCATCGGTGAAGACGAACGGCTCGTTGAGACCTTCCTTCGACCATGTGCCGGTCGTGTGCACGCCATTGACGAAGTAGTCGAGATCGCCTTCGCCGTCCAGGATCGTCTCGGGCACGGGGGCGCCAGAGGAGTCCTTGAGCCCGGTGTCGCGCGCCGTCACGTGCAGGACCACGACGTTGACTGCCGTGATCGGATCGCCGGTGGGCGAGTTCACGTTCGGGGCGCCGTCATCGCTACGCTCCCACAGCTCGGTGTCAGCGTTCCAATCCCAGCCGGAGACCACGCGCGGGTAGTTCGCCCGAATCGTGCTGGCCGGCTCGCCGGAGGACGAGGCGCCATCGGCGGCGTTTGAGGCGGCGTCACCTGTCGCACCATCCGTGGCGGCGTCACCTGTCGCACCATCCGTGGCGGCGTCGCCGTCAGGAAGGTACTCGAACAGGCCCTCTAGGCACTCTTCCGGAGCCTCAAGGGTCGCGGCCTGCTCTTCAAGTGAGAGGTAGAGGTTGTGCGGCGCCACGCGGGTATTCGAGCGCCAGAATCCGGCGTGGGTGCCGTGCACGCGGAGCGTCACGCCGGCGTTGCGCACGTCGGCTTCCTGCACCGGCATGCCGCCCGAGTAGAACAGTGTCACTTCGCCGCTCCACTGGCCGAGAATGTTCGCATCGGTGGTGCGCAGCGATCGGATGTTTCCCACGGTCTCGGGAAACTCAGAGTTGTACAACGCATTGAAACGAGTGGTACCGCCCTCGACCATTTCCACGAACACCACGTCCGCCCCGTCGAGTCCCGTCTGCGGGCGCGCGGGCCGCGAGTTCTCGATCTTCACCGCGACGAGCGGCTTCGGGTCGCCGTCATCCGCAGCGAGCCCCGTGAATGGTGCGCACGCGGTGGCCTCTGGAGTCGGTTCCGGGGTGGGCGTGGGAGTAGGCGTCGGTGTCGGCGCCTCAGTTGTCGGCTCGGGCGTGGGCGTTGGCTCCGGCTCAGCCGAAGAGCAGCCCGCCAGTGCGATCGCGAGCGCAGCCGCTCCAACTAGCAATCGCTTCATGTCACTCCCCTAGTGTTCGAGTCATCAGGTCCTCATAAGGGTAGACCCATCCGCGCCCCAGTGTTCACAGCATTCCGGCGCACGACATCAGCGAAATGCCGGAGCCTACCCCGTGTCGCGGCCGCCGCACTTCACGCCTCGTGCCTCGCCGGGCGAGATGGTGGCCTTCTCGCACTCACGTGAGTGGCAAGCGTCCGCCTAGAACCCCGGTAGCGATCTTTTCGCACTCACGTGAGTGGCAAGCGTCCGCCTAGAACCCCGGTAGCGATCTTTTCGCACTCACGTGAGTGGCAGACGCCCGGGGCATGGGCTGACGACGGTGAGGGCAGAACCATGCCTCGGCCATCCCCAGCCTGAAGAGACACGCCCCACCTGCGCGCATCACCCCGGCGCCAGAGACGCGCACGCTATCCCCAGCCTGAAGGGACACGCCCCGGTTGCGCGCACCACCCCGGCGCCGGAGATACGCTCGGCTG
>FZQV01000036.1 GCA_900199505.1 Ruaniaceae bacterium KH17
CCATAGGCGCGATGACAACCGCGGCGGGTACCAGAAGCGTGACGGTGATCGCCGCGAGGGTGGTTACCAGCGCCGTGATGACAACCGTGGTGGGTACAACCGCGACGGCGGGAACCGTTCCTACGGCAACGACCGCCGCGAGGGCGGGTACCAGCGTCGCGATGACAACCGCGGCGGGTACAACCGCGATGGTGGGTACCAGAAGCGCGACGGTGACCGCCGTGAAGGCGGGTATCAGCGTAGGGATGATAACCGTTCCGGTGGGGGTTACCAGCGTCGTGACAACGATCGCGGCGGTTACCAGCGGCGTGATGACAACCGTAGTGGGTACAACCGCGATGGTGGGTACCAGAAGCGTGACGGTGATCGTCGCGAGGGTGGCTATCAGCGTCGCGACAACGATCGTGGCAGCTACCAGCGCCGGGACGACGACCGCGGTGGTTACCAGCGCCGGGACGATAACCGTGGCGGGTATAGCCGCGATGGCGGAAACCGCCGCTACAACGACAACCGCAGGGATGACTACCGCGACGAGCGTCCCTACGATGCCGAGCGCGAGGCCCGCCGTGAGCGCCGCGCGATGGAACCTGCAATCCCCGAGGGTGTCACGGCAGGCATGCTCGCCCGCGAGGCGCGCGCCGGCCTTCGCTCGCTGAGCAAGGAGCACGCTAACCGCGTTGCCGAGCACCTCGTTGCCGCCGAGCTCCTGCTTGAGGAAGACGCCGAGACCGCCTACGCACACGCGATGGCCGCCCAGCGTAGTGCGGGCCGGATTGACGTGGTCCGCGAGGCCGTGGCGATCGCCGCCTACCAGACCGGTCGCTATGCGGACGCGCTCCGCGAGGCCCGCACGGTCCGCCGACTCTCGGGCAGCGAGCATCTGCGTCCTATCGAGGCGGACTCCGAGCGTGGCCTCGGCCGCCCCGACCGTGCCCTCGCGATTATCTCCGAGGTGAACCAGGCTGCGCTCGCGGCCCCCGTTCGCGTGGAGCTCGCCATCGTGGCCTCGGGCGCCCGCGCCGATCTCGAAGAGTTCGACGCCGGTCTCCTGGTGCTCGAGGAGCTCCTCGAGCAGATCCGCGACAAGGATCTTCGCGCGCGCCTCCTCTCGGTGAAGGCAGATCGTCTCGACGATCTCGGCCGTACGGGGGAAGCCGAGGCGCTTCGTACCGCGCTCGCGGAGGACGAAGAGGTGGACGAAGAGTCCGTGCTCTACATCGAAGAGACGATCGACCCCGATCTGGCCGACGACGATGAGCTGGCTGATAACGCCGAGGGCGAGTACGCGGACGGCGAGTCAGCGGACAACACGGATTCTGCGGACGAAGCAGGCTTTGAGCCGGTTGACGAAGAGTCACCCGAGCTGTCTGAAGAGGTCGAGGCCGCTGTTGAGGCGGACGTTGAGACCGAGGCGGCTGAACCCGTGGCGGAACTCGATGAGGCGGATCCGGCTGACGAGTCCGATGACGAAGATGACCTCGACGAGCACGAGTACGCCGAGGAGGACGAGCCGGAGATCGACCTCGACGATCTCGATCTCCCGGCGGACGACGAAACCGCGGAGAAGCTCTTCGCCGAACTCGACGCGGCGGAGAGCCTCGAGGAGACCGAGGATGACTGAGCTCCCGCTCGCGCTGGAGTACGGCACCGCCATCCTCGACCTCGACGGCTGCACCTTCCACGGCGACACGGCCATCGAGTATGTCCCGGAGACGCTGGAAGCCGCGCGCGCCACTGGCATCAAGATCTTCTTCCTGACCAACAACTCCTCGCGCACGCCGGAGATGGTCGCGGAGAAGCTCTCCGGCCTCGGCATCCCCACCGAACCGCGTGACATCGTGACCTCGGCACAGGCCGCGGCCGCGATGGTCGCCGAGCAGCTCGGCGCCGGAGCCAAGGTATACGCGATCGGAACCGAGGCCGTGGTCACCGCACTCGCCGAGGAGGGCCTCGAACGGGTCGAATCTGCGGATGACGACCCGGTTGCCGTGCTCCAGGGTCTCAACCCGAAGATCACCTTGACCGAGCTCAGCGAGGCTGCCATCGCGATTCAGCGCGGCGCGGAGTACTTCGCGACCAACCTCGATCCCAAGCTCCCCAACGAGCGCGGCTTTGGCGTGGGTAACGGTTCGCTCGTGGCCGCCGTCGTGAACACCACGGGCGTGACGCCCACGGCCGCCGGGAAGCCCGAGCCGGCCATCTTTCACCTCGCCGCCGAACGCGCGGGCGCCAGCAATCCGCTCACGGTGGGCGATCAGCTCATCACGGATGTGCGCGGCGCAGTGGCGGCGGGCATGCCCGCACTGCACGTCCTCACCGGCGTCTCTCCTGCGCGCGAGGTCATCCTCGCGACGCTGCAGGACCGCCCGAGCCACCTCGGCCTCGACATGCGCGATCTGCTCTTGCCGTACGAGGCTGCCCAGCCCGACGGCGAGTGGTGGGCGTGTGTGGATGCGGCCGCCCGGGTACAGGGTAGCGTTCTCGAACTGCGGGGGAGTGGTCGCCTCACCGACGGTCAGACCGTGACCCTCCACGAGTACCGCGCGCTCGCCGCAGCGGCGTGGCACGCCGCGGATTCCGGCGAAAACGTGAGCTGTCCGGATATCGTGGTGTCACGATGAGCATTCCCGAACCGATCGCGGCCGAGCGCCTCGAGCCGCTGAACGAACTCCCCGTGGAGCAGCACGCCGAGGTCCTCGACGCGCTCTACACGGACCTCGCCGAGACCCTCCGCGAGAATGGCGCGTAGAGCACGCCTCGACGCCGAACTCGTGCGCCGCAGCCTCGCCCGCTCGCGGGGTGAAGCGCGCGAACTCGTTGAATCCGGCGTGGTATTCGTGGACGGCCAGAAGGCGGCCAAGGTCGCAAGCCAGATCGATCCCGCGCAGGCAATCGAAGTACGCCAGGAAGGGCCCGGCTGGGTCTCCCGTGGCGCCTACAAGTTGCTCGGCGCACTCGACACCCTCGGCGATCGCGCCCCGCAGATCGAGGGCGTCCGCGCGCTCGATGCCGGCGCCTCTACCGGCGGCTTCACCCAGGTTCTGCTCACTCGCGGCGCGGCACGCGTGATCGCCGTCGATGTGGGCTACGGCCAGCTTGCCTGGCAGCTCCAGCAGGATCCGCGCGTCCAGGTGGTCGATCGCACCAACGTCCGCACGCTCACCCCCGAGCAGATCGCCGCCACGGATGAAGCTGGCACACCGCTCTCTCCGCCCACGCTCGTGGTTGCGGATCTGTCTTTCATCTCGCTCACGATGGTTCTCGATGCACTCGCCACCTGCGCGGCCGAAGACGCCACCTTCCTCCTGATGGTCAAGCCGCAGTTCGAGGTGGGCAAGGATCGACTCGGTGCCGGTGGCGTGGTGCGCGAGCCCGAACTCCACATCGAGACGGTCGAGACTGTCGCCGCCGCAGCCGCGGCGAGAGGCCTCGGCACCTGGGCCGTCGCGGCCAGCCCGCTTCCGGGGCCGGCAGGCAACGTGGAGTACTTCGTGGCACTCGCACGCCAGCATCCCGATACGCTTGAGGGCGAGGCCCTGCGCGCCGCCATCGAGCGCGCTGTGGCGGAAGGTCCTGCCGGAGGAGGCTCGTGAATCAGGCGATCGCTATTGTGCGCCACGACCGTGCAGACGTTGATGTGCAGGTTGAGGTGGCCGCACACGCCATTGAGGAGGCCGGCGGCACGGTCCTCGATGAGGAGCACGCCGCCCAGGCCGACGTCGTCCTCGTCCTTGGTGGGGACGGCACCATGCTCCGCGCTACCGAGGTGGTTCGTGGCGCAAATATCCCGGTGATCGGCGTGAATCTCGGCCACGTGGGGTTCCTTGCCGAGGCTGAGCCGAGCGACGACCTCGCCACCATCGCGAGCCGCCTCGTCACCGGCGACTACACGGTGGAGCGCCGCATGGCGATCGAGGTCACTGTGATCGCGCCGGATGACAGCGTGGAGACGAGTTGGGCGCTCAACGAGTGCGCGATCCTGAAGCTGGATCGCGCACGCATGATCGATGTGAACTTCGCCGTGGACGGCCACGCCGTCTCTTCCTTCGGTTGCGACACGCTCGTGTTTGCCACGCCCACGGGTTCCACGGCATACGCGTTCTCTGGCGGCGGCCCGATCGTCTGGCCGGACGTCGAAGCGCTCCTTGCCGTCCCGATCGCGGCACATGCGCTCTTCGCGCGGCCCATGGTGGTGGGGCCCGATTCGGTGATGGCGGCCGAACTGACCGACGGCGCCGAACTGTCCCTCGATGGCCGCCGCACCATCATCGCCCCCGCTGGCAGCGTGGTCACTGTTGAGCGATCGCCTCAGCCGGTGCTCCTCGCGCGGCTCACGGACACCCCCTTCTCGGCACGCCTCGTGGCCAAGTTCAACCTCCCCGTGGAGGGTTGGCGCCGCCGATGATCGACGAGCTCCGGATCCGCGGGATCGGCGTCTTCGATGAGGCCACGCTCCCACTTCACCCAGGCCTCACGGCCCTCACCGGTGAGACGGGCGCGGGCAAGACCATGATTCTCACCGGCCTCGGCCTGGTCACCGGAGCGAAAGCGGAGCCGAGCCTGGTGCGGCACGGCGCCGAGCGCGCCGAGGCGGATGCCATCCTGCTCGATCCTTCCGGTGGCCTCGAGCCGTGGGCGGAGGAAACCGGGGCAATCCTGGACGACGGCGCGCTGAGCCTCTCCCGCGTGGTCCCCTCCGAGGGGCGCGCCCGGGCATTTTTGGGTGGCCGCAGCGTTCCGGCCGCCACTCTCGCCGAGGTGGCCGAGCAGTATCTCACCGTGCACGGCCAAGCCGATCAGCAGCGGCTCCGCTCGGCTGCCGCCCAGCGTGCCGCGCTCGACGAGGCAGCCGGAAACGCCGATCTTCTCGCCGCCTACCGAGCGGCGTTCACGCGGCTGCGCGAGCTCACCGCTCAGCGCGCGGAATGGGCGAACGCCTCGGCGGAACGCCTGCGCGAACGAACCTCTCTCTCGGAGGCGCTGCACGAGATCGACGCACTCGCTCCCGCCGAGGGTGAGGACGATGAGCTCCGCGCCCTCACCG
Organism: Ruaniaceae bacterium KH17; assembly: GCA_900199505.1. Lineage (GTDB taxonomy): Bacteria > Actinomycetota > Actinomycetes > Actinomycetales > Actinomycetaceae > KH17. The sequence goes on from FZQV01000036.1 coordinate 5,045, forward strand.
AGCGCCTCACCAACGCGGATGAGCTACGCGCCACCGTCGAAGAGGCGCACGCCGCCCTCGATGGAACGGAGCTCGACGACGGCGTCCTGGGCCAGTTGGGCAGGATCGAGCAGGCCCTCGCACAAGGTGGCAGGCATGATGACTCGCTGATTCAGTGGTCCAGCCGCATCGCTGCGACGGCTACCGAGCTTTCGCAGCTCCTCGGCGAGCTCGCGGCCTACCGGGAGAGCATCGACGTGGATCCCGGCGAACTCGATCGGGTTCACGAGCGCCGCGCCGCGCTCGCTTCGCTGATGCGACGATGGGGCCCCGAACTCTCGGACGTCCTGCAATGGGCGGAACGCTCCCGCACGCGACTCGCCGAGTTGGAGTCCGAACCGGGAAGCACCGCCGAGTTGGACTCCGCGGTTGCTGCGGCACGCACCGAGGTCGAGAAGCTTGCGAGCCGGCTCCACTTAGAACGTGCGAAGGCGGCGAAGCGGATCGGCGCCGTCGTCAACAGGGAACTGCGTGGGCTGGCGATGAAGGACGCGACCTTCGCCATCGAGGTCACTGCTGGCGAACTCACGCCGAGCGGTCGCGACGAGGTCACGTTCACTCTCGCCGCACACGCTAATGCCCCGCAGCGTCCCGTGGCGCAGGCCGCCTCGGGTGGAGAACTCTCCAGAATCATGCTCGCGCTTGAGCTTGCGCTCGCGAGTGCGGGCGAGCACACCTTCATCTTCGATGAGGTGGATGCGGGCATCGGAGGCAGCACCGCCACCCAGGTCGCGAAGCGGCTCGCCGAGCTCGCCCAGCACCACCAGGTCATCGTGGTGACCCACCTGCCGCAGGTGGCTGCAGCGGCGGACCGCCAGATCGCCGTCGTCAAGGCCAGTAGCGACACGGCCGCCGCCGCGCACGTGCTCAGCGACGAGGAACGCATCGCCGAGATCGCCCGAATGCTCGCGGGTGACGAGTCTGACACCGCGCGCCAACACGCCGCAGAGCTGATCGAGCGCTCGCGCGTGGCACGATAGTCAAGTGGCTTTAGGAAAGCGGAACCCCGAACCGGGGGAGCTCACGGGTAGCGCGCGCATCGGCGCGCATGCCAAAGACCTCGCGTCGGAGTTGAAGCGCGGCGAGATCGCCGTGATCGACCATCCGGACCTGGATCGCATGAGTGCCGCGGCGCTCGTGGAGGCGAACCCCACCGCCGTGTTGAACGCCGCGCGTTCCACCACCGGCCGCTACCCGAATCTCGGTCCGGGCCTGCTCGTGGAGGCGGGGATCCCACTGATCGATGACCTCGGTGTGGATGTCCTTGCGATCCGTGACGGCCGTACGATTCGGATCGATGACGGCGATGTCTTCGTGGGCAAGGAACTCGTGGCCGAGGGTACCCGTCAGACCCGCGAGACGGTCGACGACGCTCTTGCAGAGGCCCGCGAGGGACTGCCGTTACAGCTCTCTGCATTCGCCGCGGGCACGGTGGCGCACCTCGATACGGAATCGGAGTTCCTGCTGGACGGCGTCGGTGTGCCGGTGGTGAACACGCCGGTCGCAGGCCGCGAAGTGGTGGTGGTGACGAAATCCGAGGGTGCCGAGGCCGAACTCGGGTTGCTGAAGAAGTACATCAAGGAGCGAAAGCCGCTGCTGATCGGAGTGGACGGCGGCGCAGATCTCTTGCTCGCCGCCAAGCTGACACCGGGACTGATCGTCGGCGACATGAGCGCGCTGTCCGATGCCGCGCTGAACTGCGGCGCCGAACTCGTGGCGCACGGGCCGCGGGGCGAGGGCATTCCCGGCCTTGCGCGTGTGGAGGAGTTGCGGGTGGAGTTCGCCCGCCTGCAATCCGGTGGCACGGCGGAGGACGCCGCGCTCGTCCTAGCCCACGCGAAGGATGCGGCGCTCGTGGTCACAGTGGGCTCACACACCTCGCTGGCCGAGTTCCTTGACCGCGGCCGTGCCGGAATGTCCTCCAGCTTCCTCACTCGGCTCGCGCTCGGCTCCACCATCGTTGACGCGCCCACTGTGGCGCGCCTGCACCGCCCTCACATCGCCACGTGGCAGCTCGTGATGCTGTTTGTGGCGGCGTTCATCGCGCTCGGGGTGGCGCTCTACTCCACCGAGGTCGGGCAGGCCCTGACTCAATTGCTCGGAAACCAGATCCAAGGAGACGGCGTTGGTTAGCTTCCGCCACCACCTCGTGACGATCGTCGCGATCTTCCTCGCCCTGGCGATTGGCGTGGCGCTCGGCGCCGGGCCCCTCCGCGACGGCGCCACCAACCTGCTCGCGGGCCAGAACGAGGAGCTGATCGCCGAACGCGACCAGCTTCAGAGCGATCTCGCGGCCGCCAGCGGTTCGCTCGAGGGCCGCGACGCCGTCGTGCAGGCCCTTGCCGCCGAGCGAAGCGCCGATCTGCTCGCCGGTCGCGTCGTGGCCGTGTTGAGACTTCCCGGGGCCGAGGCCGACGACGTCGCCGCAGCAGCAGCGTCTCTCACCGATGCTGGGGCAGAGATCGTGTCGCAGGCCGCCGTGACGGACGCCTGGGCCGAGTCCGATCTCTCCTTCCGGCAGAGCTTCGCGGCGCAGGTGGCCGGGTACCTCACGGAGACGGTGGCCGCCGACGCGACCCCCGAGTATGTGCTCTCGGCGGCCCTGGCGCAGGTCGTGACTGGGGGAGAGGATGCCGAGCTGATCGGCGAGCTTCTGCTCGCCGGGGACTCCCCTTTCGTCAGTGAGATTCCCGCTGGGGATGCGCAGGCAATGATCGTCATGGGGCCACGAGAAGCGACCGAGTTGATTGACTGGGCGCCGGTGCTCGAGGGCTTCGCCGCCACCATGCACGCAGTGGGCGTGGGCGACGGACTCGTGCTCCCCGCTCGGGCGGCGGGTTCGACCGCGAGCACGTTGGACTCGTCCGAGTTCACGGTCCCGCTGCTCCCGCTCGCCGTGGCCGCCGAGCTCGCCGGCATGGATGGGAACTGGGGCGTGGCCGAGGGCGCCGATGCCGTCCTCCCACCTGAGCCGGAGCTCAACGAGACCGACGTGCCTGCGGACGAGGCCTCCGAGCAGGCCACAGACGAGGCGACTGAAGAAGCCGAAGACGAGGAGACGCCGTCGGACGAGGAAACCGACGAGGGGTAACATTCCCGAAACTCGGACGTATTAGGCTGGGACTCCGTGGTGAACAACTCAGGCATTCCGCGTCATATTTTCGTTACTGGTGGAGTCGTCTCTTCGCTCGGAAAGGGCCTCACAGCGTCGTCGCTGGGCCACCTTCTGAGGGCGCGCGGGCTCACCGTCGCCATGCAGAAGCTCGATCCCTACATCAACGTGGATCCGGGCACGATGAACCCCTTCCAACACGGCGAGGTCTTCGTGACGGCCGACGGCGCCGAGACGGATCTCGACATCGGCCACTACGAGCGCTTCCTCGATGTGGAGCTCTCCGGCAACGCGAACGCGACCACCGGCGTTGTCTACTCCACTGTGATCGCGAAGGAGCGGCGCGGCGAATACCTGGGGGACACAGTGCAAGTGATCCCGCACATCGTGGACGAGATCAAGGCGCGAATGCGCGCACAGGCCGAGCCCACAGAGGGCGACGCTCCGGACATCATCATCACCGAGATCGGTGGCACGGTGGGTGACATCGAGTCGCAGCCGTTCCTGGAGGCCGCGCGCCAGGTGCGTCAGGACCTCGGGCGCACAAACGTGTTCTTTGTGCATGTCTCGCTCGTGCCGTACATCGAGACCGCGGGCGAGCTCAAGACCAAGCCCACGCAGCACTCCGTGGCGCAGTTGCGCTCGATCGGTATCCAGCCGGACGTCATTGTCTGCCGCACGGATCGCGAGCTACCGGAGGGCGTGAAGAGGAAACTCGCGTTGATGTGCGACGTGGATCCCGAGGGCGTGGTGACCTGCCAAGACGCGCCGTCGATCTACGAGATCCCGCGCGTGCTGCATGCCGAGGGACTGGATGCGTACGTGGTGCGGCGGCTCAATCTGCCGTTCCACGATGTCGATTGGACCGATTGGGACCGCGTACTCGATCACGTCCACAATCCGAAGCACACGGTCGAGATCGCGCTGGTGGGTAAATACATCGACCTGCCGGATGCCTACCTCTCGGTCACCGAGGCGTTGCGCGCGGGCGGCTTCCACAACGAGGCGAAGGTGAACATCCGTTGGGTCGCCTCGGATGATTGCGAGACGCCCGAGGGTGCGGCCGCGGCGCTGGCCGGCGTGGACGGCATCCTCGTGCCCGGCGGCTTTGGCGTGCGCGGGATCGAGGGCAAGCTCGGCGCGCTGCGGCACACCCGTGAGCACGGCATTCCCACGCTCGGCATCTGCCTCGGCCTGCAGTGCATGGTGATCGAATACGCGCGGAATGTGCTGGGACTTGGTTCGGCGTCGTCGTCGGAGTTTGATCCGGAGACCAACCACGCAGTGGTGGCCACGATGGAAGAGCAGCTCGCGATCGTCGACGGCGAGGGCGACTTGGGCGGCACCATGCGGCTCGGCGATTACCCGGCCGTGCTCCGCGAAGGTTCCGTTGTGGCGCAGGCATATGGCGCCACCGAAGCCGTCGAGCGGCACCGGCACCGCTACGAAGTGAACAACTCCTACCGCGGCGAGTTCGAGGCCGCGGGACTGATCGTCTCGGGAGAGTCCCCAGACTCCTCGCTCGTGGAGTTCGTTGAGGTCGCGGGCCACCCGTACTACGTGGGCACGCAGGCGCACCCCGAGTTCAAGTCGCGCCCCACGCGCGCCCACCCGCTGTTCGCCGGCCTCATCGCGGCCGCAATTACACGCCAGAAGGCGTAACTTCATAGGATCGACGAATGACGATCGCTGATGTGAAGGACCCGAAGGAGACGCTCTCGCGCACCGACGAATGGCGCGGTGCGCTATTCGGTATGGTGACCGAAGAGATCGAGGCGGGTGGCACGCGAGTTACCCGCAACTACCTCGAGCACCCTGGAGCCGTGGCGGTTGTCGCGCTGGACGATCAGGGCCGCGTGGTGCTCATCAACCAGTACCGGCACGCCGTGCGTGCTCGGCTGTGGGAGATTCCGGCCGGTCTGATCGATTACGTGGGCGAGGACTATCTCGAGGCGGCGAAGCGGGAACTCGCCGAGGAGACCGAACTCGCTGCGGATACCTGGCACGTGCTCGTGGACATGTTCAGCTCACCTGGCTGCTCGAATGAGTCGGTACGGATCTTCCTTGCGCGTGACCTGCACTCGGTCGAGACCGATTTTGTGCGCGAGGGCGAAGAGGCCGAGATGACCATGGACGTTGTGGACTTGGACGAAGCGGCCGACGCCGTTCTGGACGGCCGGATCCACTCGCCGTCGGCCATCGCTGGGCTACTTGCCGCGGTCCGTGCCCGCGAATCAAACTGGGAGTCGCTCCGCCCGGCAGACGCGCCCTGGCTCCGCTAGGCATCGTTGGTTGAGCGGAGCCGCAGGAGAAGTCGAAACCACACTGCGCGATGGTTTCGACTGCACTCGCTCCGCTCGTTCCGCTCAAGCAGCGGAATGTGCGGGCACCCGCTCCCAGTTGCTGGCGATTGCCATGGTGATTGCCGCGGTCAGCACCGCAGCCAAGAGCATGTGCAGGAGCACCAGCAGGATCGGCAGACCGTTGAAGTACTGCGCGTAGCCTACGAGGCCTTGTGCCGCTGTAAGTCCGATCACCCACCGCCAACGCCTGATTCCCTCGCCATTGCGCACTGCAAGGAACACGATCACCGCGAGGAGCGCCACAAACGCCCACACCGCCAGGGAGTGGGCGCGTGTGATCACCACGGGGTCGAGAGCGAAGCGATACGGCGTCTCTTCGTCGCCGGAGTGCGGGCCGGTGCCGGTCGTGATCGTGCCGAGCACCATCATGACGGCGCTGACGAGGGCGAGTGCCCACAGCAGCCACGGGTACCGCGGTCTCTGCGCCGGAACGTCCTCCTGTCGCAAGCGCAGCACGAGATATGCCGAGATCGCGATCAGCACGAGGGAGAGGGACATATGCGCGCCCACCATGGCGGGGTGGAGTTCCACGAGCACCGAGATGCCGCCCACGATCGCCTGCACTCCGATTCCACCGAGTACGGCCCAGCCGAATCCCTTGAGGATCGGCGGGCGGTTGCGCACGGGTTCGCGCTTATAGAGCGCCCACAGCAACCAGACCGCAATCACGGTGAGAACGCCGGTGAGAGTGCGGTTCCCGAACTCGATGATCGGGTGGATGGTCATCTCCTCGTGGAATACCGGCGTGAAGTTCCCGGGCTCGCAGAGCGGCCACGAGGAACAGCCGAGGCCGGAGCCGGTGAGCCGCACGAGCCCGCCGGTGACGACGATTCCGATCTGCGCTATGAGATTCGCGATTGCGAGGTTCCAGGTGAGGCGATCCGTCAGGTGCGAGGCAGGGCGAGTCACCCCTCAATCCTACGTGCGTTGGGGACCTTCCTAGTCCCACTTGAGGGAGCGAGAGGCGAGCCAGGCGAGGGCCGCCGCCCAGGCCGCCAGCACTCCGGCGCTCAGCGCATCGAAGGAGCCGGTTGTCGCTGCGCGAAGCCCCTCACCGAGAGCTCCTGGCGGCAGGAACGCGAAGAAGCCGAGATCCGGTGGCAGAAGCGCGCCCATCATCAGCATCAGAATCCACAGCAGATTCGCGACGGCGATCACGGCTTCCGCCCGCATGGTCCCGCCAATGAGGACGGCCAGTCCCACACCGGCGATCACGCCGAGCACCACACACACGATCACATACAACCAGTTCACGGGCTCGCGGATACCCAATACCCACGCCGCAATCCCGAGTGTGAGCGTCTGGAGGAGTGCCACCGCGGTGATCGCGATCGCCTTCCCACCGAGCAGGCCGCCTGGCCCCAGCGCCGTGGTCGCGAACATGCGGAGCACGCCGTAACGGCGATCGATTGCGAGCGAAATTGCCTGCGCGGTGAATGCGGAGGCGAGGATCGCCATCGCGAGAGCTCCGGCGAGGGCGTGGCGTGAATCTGTGAGACCGAGCGCATCGAACTTCAGCAGTCCCACGAGCGCGATGATCGGCAGCGCGAATGAAATCAGGAGTTGCTCGCCGTTGCGCAGTAGCGCCTTCAGCTCCCAGGAACTGTGGATCCACATCCGTTTCACGAGGCTACCTCCTCGCGCGTGAGCTCGAGATACACCGATTCGAGCGTGCGCTGCGAGAACTCGACACGCGCTTCCGGGATGCCCGCCGCGACTAGTTCCGCAGTCACCGCAGACAGCCGCCGCGCATCGGACCAATCGACGAAGGTCGCGCCGTCTGTCGAGCTACCCGCAACCCGATCGAGTACCTCGGCAATCCGCGTCGGATCGGCACCGCTGACGCGCAACCGGTACCCCGAGGCGAGCTCGGCCACGGTTCCCGCGGCAACGACGCGGCCATTCGCCATGATCACCACGTGATCGGCGAGTTCTTCCGCCTCGTCGATGTGGTGGGTGGTCAGTACCACGGAGGTGCCAGCGGCGCGCTCCTCGCGCAGGAGCTCCCAGCACGTCCGGCGGGCGTGTGGGTCCACGCCGGAGGTCGGCTCATCGAGGAACGCGAGCCGTGGCTTGCCCACCAGTGCGCAGGCGACCGCGAGGCGCTGGCGTTGACCTCCCGAGAGCCGCCGGATCTGCGTATCGAGTGCGTCATCGAGGGCGAGCGCTCCGGTCAGCCGATCGAGATCGGCATGCGGCGAGTAGAACCGCGCGACGTGCCGGAGGACCTCACGCCCGTTCGGAGCCATCGGCAGACCGCCCGATTGCACCATCACGCCCACACGCTCGCGGAGCCATTGATCGTCGGCGGGGCCCTTTCGCTCCCGGCCAAGGATGACGGCGCGCCCGGAGTCCGCGGTTCGCAGGCCCGTGCAGCACTCGAGAGTGGTGGTCTTGCCGGCACCATTCGGGCCGAGGACGGCGGTGATCGCGCCTTCGGGGGCCGTGAAGCTCACGCCCGCGGCCGCGTGGACATTATCGGCGCGTCGTCGACGGTAGGTCTTCGTGAGATCGGTGACATCGAGCGCGGGCACCCGCCAATCTTAGCCGCATTTCGCGCGAGGTAAGGCGAGACTCAGTTGCGATCTCGCAATAAAGAAACAACAATGTACCTAATTGTGGAAGGAGAGGTCGTGGAGAAGACGCGAGAACAGATACTCGACATGATCGTCCGGCTCGGACCCATTTCACCCTCGGAGATCGCCTCCAAACTCGAGCTCACCGCGGCTGGCATCCGCCGTCACGTGGTGGCACTCGAAGATGATGGCCTAATCTCGGAGCATCGTCCCACCGGAATCATTGAGCCGCGCCGTGGCCGCCCATCGCGCTACTACGTCGCAACAGATGACGGCCGCGAGCATCTTTCCGATGCCTACGCCGATCTGGCGAGCTCCGCCCTCGGCTTCCTCGCAGCGGCTGCCGGCGCGGACGCCGTCGACCAGTTTGCGGCCGCGCACTTCGCCGAACTCGAGGAGCGCTACACCCCGGTTGTAGTTGCCGCGGGGGACGCGCCGATCGATCGTGCCCGGGCACTGTCCGATGCGCTCACCCGCGACGGCTTTGCCTCGACGATTCGCGATATCGGTCCGAACCATTTCGCGCTGCAACTGTGCCAGGGTAACTGCCCTGTGTTGAAGGTCGCAGAGGACTTCCCGCAGATCTGCGACGCAGAGACTAAGGTGTTCTCTCGACTGCTGGGCGTGCACGTCCAGCGCCTTGCCACCCTCGCCCAGGGCGAGCACGTGTGCACCACTCACGTTCCCCTGTCCATCCGACCCAAAGGAAGTTCATGACGTCACCTACACCGACGACTGAGCCGATGACCCAAGATGAAACCATCGCGTCAATCGGGAATTACAGCTTCGGCTGGCACGATACAGACGTTGCCGGGGCATCTGCCCGGCGCGGCCTCAGCGACGAAGTTGTCCGCGACATCTCGCGGATGAAGGACGAACCCGAGTGGATGCTCAACCGCCGCTTGAAGGCGCTGCGGCTCTTCGATAAGAAGCCCATGCCCACGTGGGGAGCGGATCTCTCGGGGATCGACTTCGACAACATCAAGTACTTCGTGCGTTCCACCGAGAAGCAGGCCACCAGCTGGGAAGAGCTTCCCGAGGACATCAAGAACACGTACGACCGCCTGGGCATCCCCGAGGCGGAGAAGCAGCGCCTCGTTGCCGGTGTCGCGGCGCAGTACGAGTCCGAGGTTGTATACCACCAGATCCGTGAGGACCTGGAGGCGCAGGGCGTGATCTTCCTCGACACGGACACCGGCCTGAAGGAGCATCCGGAGATCTTCGAAGAGTACTTCGGCTCCGTGATTCCCTCCGGTGACAACAAGTTCGCCTCGCTGAACACGGCCGTGTGGTCCGGCGGCTCCTTCGTGTACGTCCCGAAGGGCGTGCACGTGGACATCCCGCTGCAGGCCTACTTCCGGATCAACACCGAGAACATGGGTCAGTTCGAGCGCACGCTGATCATCGCGGACGAGGACTCCTACGTGCACTACGTGGAGGGCTGCACCGCCCCGATCTACAAGTCCGATTCGCTGCACTCGGCCGTGGTTGAGATCATCGTGAAGAAGGGCGCCCGCGTCCGCTACACCACGATCCAGAACTGGTCGAACAACGTGTACAACCTCGTGACCAAGCGCTCCACCGTTGAAGAGGGCGGCGTCATGGAGTGGATCGATGGCAACATCGGCTCCAAGGTGACCATGAAGTACCCGGCCGTCTACCTGATGGGCGAGCACGCCCGCGGTGAGACGCTCTCGATCGCGTTCGCCGGTGAAGGCCAGCACCAGGACACCGGTTCGAAGATGGTGCACCTGGCGCCCAACACGTCCTCGTCCATCGTCTCGAAGTCCGTTGCGCGCGGTGGTGGCCGAGCCTCCTACCGCGGCCTCGTGCAGGTGATGGACACCGCCGAGCACTCCAAGTCCAATGTGCTGTGTGACGCGCTTCTGGTGGACCAGATCTCGCGCTCGGACACCTATCCGTATGTGGACGTTCGGGTCGACGACGTCGAGATGGGCCACGAGGCCACCGTCTCCAAGGTCTCCGAGGAGCAGCTCTTCTACCTGATGAGCCGCGGCATGGAAGAGACCGAGGCGATGGCGATGATCGTGCGCGGCTTCGTGGAGCCGATCGCGCGCGAACTGCCCATGGAGTACGCGCTTGAACTCAACCGGCTCATCGAGCTTCAGATGGAAGGATCAGTCGGCTAATGACCACAACCGACCACTCCCGCGCAGTCCTCGCGGGAGAGCACAGTCACGGCCCCGCAGGGGTCCCGCAGGCCTCGCGCGCCGCGCGTACCCGCTCGTTCGACGTCGCGGCTTTCCCGGTCCCAACCGGTCGCGAAGAGGAATGGCGTTTCTCGGCGCTGAAGGATCTCGCTCCGGCGCTTGAGGATGCGCCCACCGAGGATGGCGCGGCCGATTTCGAGGTGGACTTCGCAGGCACTCCCGAGCTCCCGAACCTTGCGCCCGGCCAGGCCCCGCGTGGGCTCGGCCTCGTGCCCGGTGACCGTGGTGCCGCCGTCGCCTCGAAGAACACCGAGCACGCGTTGCACGTGCGGATCCCGGCCGACACGCAGTTGGATGCCCCTGTGCGGTACACCGTCAACGGCGTGCAGGGCAAGCGTTCGAACTCGCACATTGTGATCGAGGCCGAGGCCGGCTCGGAGGCGATCGTCGTCGTCGAGCACAAGGGCTCCGGTGCCCACGCAGGCAACGTCGAGGCGATCCTGGGCCGCGGCGCCAACCTCACGGTGGTGTCCTTGCAGCTCTGGGACGACGACGCCGTCCACGTTGGTCAGCATGAGGCACTCGTGGGGGAGGATGCCCACTACCGCCACATCGCCGTCACGCTCGGCGGCAAGGCGGTGCGGCTCACTCTGAACGCCTCCTACGACGGACCGCGCGGCGATGTGAACCTGCTCGGCCTGTACTTCGTGGACGAGGGTCAGCACCTCGAACACCAAACCTACGCGAACCACAACCAGCCGAACTGCGTCTCGCGTGTCACCTACAAGGGTGCACTGCAGGGCGAGGGGGCGCGCTCGGTGTGGATCGGCGACGTGCTGATTGGCGCGGCCGCCGAGGGCACGGACACGTACGAACTGAACCGCAACCTGGTGCTCACCGAGGGTGCGCGCGCGGACTCGGTGCCGAACCTCGAGATCGAGACGGGCGAGATCGAGGGCGCGGGTCACGCGTCCGCGACCGGCAGATTCGACGACGAGCAGCTCTTCTACCTGAAGGCTCGCGGCATCCCCGAGAAGGAGGCGCGCCGCCTCGTTGTGCGCGGCTTCTTCGCCGAACTGATCCACCAGATTGGCATCCCCGAGCTCCAGGAGCGCCTCACCGCGCTCATCGAGAAGGAACTGGAGATCACCGGCCAATGAGGGTAGAAGGCGCGGCCACCATGAGCCCGGGTAGCACCAAGCTCGTGGTCATTGAGGGAACCGAGGTGGCGCTCGTGCGCGACGACTTTGGCGACTTCCACGCGATCGGCGACACCTGCACTCACGGCGCAGTCTCGCTCTCCGATGGTGAGGTCGAGGGCCGCACCATCGAGTGCTGGCTGCACGGCTCCACTTTTGACTTGGTCACCGGCCGCCCTCTGTGCCTGCCGGCAACCGTACCCGTCCCGGTCTTCACGGCCACCGTGGACGGCACCGACGTACTCGTAGAACTGAACTAAGGAATAGACATGGCAACTCTTGAAATCAAGGACCTGCAGGTCCAGGTTGAGACCCCGGACGGCCCCAAGCAGATCCTGAAGGGCGTGGACCTCACCATCAACTCCGGCGAGATTCACGCGATCATGGGCCCGAACGGCTCGGGAAAGTCCACGCTGGCCTACTCACTGGCCGGGCACCCGAAGTACGAGGTGATCGGTGGTGAGGCCCTGCTTGACGGCGAGAACATCCTCGAGATGTCCGCAGACGAGCGCGCACGCGCGGGCCTGTTCCTCGCGATGCAGTACCCAGTAGAGGTTCCCGGCGTGACCGTCTCGAACTTCCTGCGCACCGCAAAGACGGCGGTAGCCGGGGAGGCCCCGCCGCTGCGCCAGTGGGTGAAGGACGTGAAGGACGCCATGGGGCGCCTGCGTATGGACCCGGAAATGGCTCAGCGCGATCTCAACTACAACTTCTCCGGTGGTGAGAAGAAGCGCAATGAGATCCTGCAGCTCGAGCTTCTCAAGCCGCAGTTCGCGATCCTCGACGAGACCGACTCCGGCCTCGACGTGGACGCGCTCCGCGTGGTCTCCGAGGGCGTGAACCGGGTGCACGGCGAGACCGGCCTCGGTGTCATGCTGATCACCCACTACACGCGCATCCTGAACTACATCAAGCCCGATTACGTGCACGTGTTCGTGGACGGCCGCATGGCCGAAGAGGGCGGCCCCGAGCTGGCCGATCGCCTCGAGGCCGAGGGCTACGATAGATTCCTCGTCAAGTGATTGACACGGCGGCGATCCGCGCGGACTTCCCGGTCCTGGCGCGGCAGGTGCGCGGCGAGCCCCTCATCTACCTGGACTCGGCGGCGACATCGCAGCGCCCCATCCAGGTCATTGAGGCGGAACGCGATTTCTACGCGCGCCTGAATGCCGCCGTTCACCGCGGCACCCACGCGTTGGGTGAGGAAGCGACCGACGCATACGAAGCCGCGCGCGATGCCGTGAGCCGGTTCGTGGGTGGCGGCGAGATCGTGTGGACCAAGAACGCCACCGAGGCCCTGAACTTGGTCGCGTACGCGCTGCAGAACACCACGCTCGACGGCGGCCCGCTGGCTCTGCGGGAGGGCGACGAGATCGTCATCACCGAGGCCGAGCATCACGCGAACCTGGTGCCGTGGCAGCAACTCGCGCGCCGCACCGGTGCAACGCTGAAGTGGCTCGGACTTACCGACGACGGTCAAATCGACCTGAGCACCCTGGACCGCATCACCGAGCGCACCCGCGTGGCGGCGTTCACGCACGTCTCCAACGTGACCGGTGCGATCAGCCCAGTGGCGGAGATTGTCAAAGCAGCCCGCGCCGTCGGCGCCCTGATTGTGCTGGATGCCTGCCAATCGGTGCCGCACATGCCCGTCAATCTCGTGGAACTCGGGGTGGACGTCGCGGCGTTCTCGGCGCACAAGATGCTCGGACCTACGGGCGTGGGTGCGTTGTGGGCGCGGCCGGGTCTGCTCGATCAGTTCCCGCCGTTCATCACGGGCGGTTCGATGGTCGAGGTCGTGACCATGGAGAACACCACGTTTCTGCCGCCCCCCGCGCGGTTCGAGGCTGGAAGCCAGGCCACGGCGCAGGTCGCCGCATGGACGGCCGCCGTTGAGTATCTGGAGCGAATCGGGATGGCGAACATCGCCGAGCACGAGGCAGAACTCACGGCCCACTGCGTGGCCGGGATTACCCAGATCGAGGGTGTGCGGCTCCTTGGCCCCACCAAGGGCGGGATCGGCGTCGTCGCCTTTGACGTGGACGGCGTACATCCGCACGATGTCTCGCAGTTCCTCGATGCCGGCGGGATCGAGGTGCGCGCGGGTCACCACTGCGCGCAGCCGATTCACCGCCGCTTGGGCGTTCGCTCCTCGAGCCGCGCCTCCTTTGGGGTCCACACCACCCCTGCCGAGATCGATGCTTTCCTCGATAGACTGAGTGAGGTCCGACGGTACTTTGGGGTGATCTCATGAACGAACTCGACCAGCTGTATCAGCAGGTCATCATGGACCACGCCCGCGAACGCCACGGGCAGGGCACCCTTGCCGCGGCCGACGCCGAATCTTTCCAGGTGAACCCCACCTGCGGTGACGAGGCAACGGTCCGCGTGAAGTTGGGCCACGACGGCGCCACTCCTGTACTCGAAGGCCTCGCGTGGGATGGCCATGGCTGCCAGATCTCGCAAGCATCGATGTCCGTGATGTACGACCTCACACACGGCCAGCCGGTGTCCGAGGTAGAGCGGCTCGGCGAACTCTTCCGCGAGATGATGCACTCACGGGGCAGCTTCCCCGAGGAGCGGCTCGACGATCTCGAAGACGGAGCCGCATTCCTCGGCGCATCCAAACTCTCCGCGCGCGTGAAGTGCGCACTCCTCGGCTGGATGGCGCTGCGCGCGGCACTCGCCGAAGCACTCACCTCGGAACCAACTGGAGGAATGTCATGACTGAACCGACTACTGCTGCGGATGTCGAAGAGGCCCTGCGGGACGTCATCGACCCGGAACTGGGCATCAACGTCGTCGACCTCGGCCTCGTGTACGGCGTCTCGCTGGACCACGAGAACAACGCGGTCATTGACATGACGCTCACCTCGGCTGCTTGCCCGCTTACGGACGTGCTCGAGGACCAGGCGGCCACCGTGCTTGACGGTCTCGTGAACTCCTCGCGGATCAACTGGGTGTGGATGCCGCCGTGGGGCCCGGACAAGATCACTGAGGACGGCCGCGAGCAGCTACGCGCGCTCGGCTTCAACGTATGACATCTCGGCGGGATCGGGCTCTCGCGAGGCACCAGGCCCGCCGTCGCGGCATCCTGCTGTTGGGCGGGATTGCGCTTGCCCTGGTGATCGCCGTCGGGCTGTGGCTGGGCAGAGACACCTTCGCGGGCGATCAGGTGGCTGACGGTGGCACGCCCACCGAGGCGGCGTCCGTCCAGCCCACAGACGCGGCTACCGATGAGCCCACGCCCGAGCCGACGCAGACCCCTGAACCCGATCCCGAGCCGGTGGAGTTCTCGCTCGTGATGGCCGGAGATGTCCTCCCGCACGCCACGGTCAACAAGAACGCGCTCCAGGCTGATGGCACGTACAACTACGTGCCCATGATGGAGAGACTGCGCGGCTACATTGAGGGCGCGGATATCGCGCTGTGTTCGCTGGAAGTGCCTCTCGCGCCCGAAGGTGAGCAGGTGAGCGCCTACCCGGTATTCGGGGCTCCCGCGGAGCTGATTACTTCGCTCAAGGAGATCGGCTGGGACGGGTGCGCCACGGCGACCAACCACTCGCTTGATCGGGGGAGGCCCGGGCTTTACCGCACGCTCGATGTGATGGACGAGGTGGGGCTCGGTCACGCAGGCACGGGCCGCACGCCCGAGGAGACCGCCTCAGCACAGTTCTATGAAGTGGAGCGCGACGGCGCCTCCTTCACGCTCGCTCACATCTCCGCCACCACCTTCCACAACGACTATGTGGACCCCATGGACTTCGCGGACGTGCTGAATCCACTGGTGACCGCCCAGCCGATTATCGACGTGGCTCACGCGGCCCGCGAGGCTGGGGCCGACGTCGTCGTCTTCACCCCGCACTGGGGCCAGGAGTACTGGAAAGAGACGGACGGGCTCCAGCGGGAGCTCGCGAGCGCGTTGGCAGCGTCCGGCGAGATTGACGTGATCCTCGGCGGGCATGCGCACGTGCCGCAGCCTCTGGTGAAGCTCGACGGCGGAGCCGATGGCGACGGCATGTGGGTGGCCTACTCGATGGGCAATTTCCTGTCGAACCAGGACGAACAATGCTGCAACATCGCCACCGCAACCGGCCAGATGCCGCGTGCCACGATCGTGGTCGAGGGCGACGATGTGGCGATTACTGACGTCACGTGGACGGCCAACATGGTGGATACCCAGGGCGGACAGATTCTCTACCCGGTGCACGAGCTGCTTGCTGGCCCGTTGCCCTCGGGCATCACGCTGACGCAGCAGCGGATCACTGACCGCTGGAACGCGATGACGGCGATCCTCGGCACTGACCAGTACGACACGTCTCTGCCCGCCACAGGCGGGGCGACAGTCACGGTGGTCTCACGGGACGGATAGGCTGAGCGTGGTGATCGATCGCACGTAAGGATGCGTGCCATACCGGAAACACAACGAGTGAATGGAGGGGCGCGTTGAGTGACTTCGATGCGTTCTTCCGAGAGAACTATTCGCTGGTGGTGGGCGTCGCGGAACGTCGGCTGAACTCGTTGGCGGATGCCGAGGAGATTGCGGCCGCAGCATTCCGGGTCGCGTGGCAACACGCCTCAGCGGGAGAGGAGATCACGGTTCCCTGGCTCTATGGAGTCGTGCGGAACCTTGTGGGCAACGAGTACCGGCGCCGCACGCGGCAGGCCGCTCTCGTTGACAAGATCGAGACAACGGTCCAGGTGGACGCCGATTCGGACGACGGCGATCCCGGGAACCTTCGCGAGGTGGTCGCCTCGCTACCTACTAAGCACCGGGAGGTGATCGAGATGGCGTACTGGGATGACTTGAGCGCGCCCGAGATCGCCGAGGTGCTGGGCCTCTCGCCAGGTGCGGTCCACGCGCGGCTCTCGCGCGCCAGGGAGGCGCTGCGCCAGGCGCTTGCGGCGGCGGGAGGTGAGCGCGGATGAGCGCGGACCTCGAATCGCGCCTGCGCGCCGCGAACCCCGCATCGGTGCGCCGGGGTGACCCCGTGTCCGAGCGTGGTCTGGAGATGCTCGCCGAGATCACCGGTGCCGCGCCGGAGCGGCCGGCTGAGGCAGAGCCGGCGGTTGCACCCGTTGTGGAGATTAAGCCGCGCCGGCGGCGCACGTTCGCGCCGCTTCTTGGCGCCGCGGCCGCTGCCGTGGTGATGGTCGCCGTTGTGGTGAACCTGAACGGTGCCGGTGGGGCGGGAGACTCCGCCCTCGACGCGGGTGGCGGGGCACCCGAAAGCTCGCAGTACAGCATGGCGAGTGCCTGGGTGGAACCTCTCGCAATCGATGCCGCGGTGGATGAGAGCGCATCCGATCTGCTCGCTTCCGCCGCACGGCAGGCGGCCACCGGCACCGGGCTTGGGTCGGGTGATGAGGTCCTTTCCATCAGCACCTGGGATCGCGCGAGCGACTCGTACGGCGGTGAGGTCTACATGCGTGAGGGCGAAGACGAGGCGTACGCGCAGGATGGGGATGCCGAGGACTCCGGCGGTGATGGCGCCGAAGAGTTGGACGGCCAGGACGCCGAGGGCTCTGCTGAATCAGACGATGACTTGAAGTTGGACGGCGACTTTGCGGCTGAGGAGTCTATCTTTGTGGAGGTCCCGGCCGAGGCGAGCGATCTGCCCACGGATGTGGACGCCGTCGGGCCGTATCTGAGCGGCTTCCTCGGGCTTGAATCCACTGATCTTCCGGGCTATCTCGTGGCGACGCGCGCGCTACTGCTGCAGTACACGCTCACGTCCGAGCAGGAGTCCACGCTGCTGGAGTTCTACGCGGGGCAAGACGGCCTCGAGGTTCTGGGACGGGCGTTGGATCGCGCCGGGCGTGAGGCGTACGTGCTGAGCGTGGTCGATGGCTCGGATCTCGAGTACCTGATGCTGATCTCGCCCGAGGCCGGCGCGATCCTCTCGATGGAGACGGTGTATATCGGGGTAGCTACCGAGATGCTCGAATCGCCGTCCGTCCTCGAGTACACCCTCTGGGAGCGGTAGCGGGAGCCTCCTCCCAGTAACGTATGAGGGTGTCTACTCATCATCTCGGCCGCGCGCAGTTTGGCCGGCGCGTGTGGAGTAATGCGCTCGAGTCGATCGACGTGCTCGCCAAGCCTGAGCGGCTGACCGAGGGCAGTTGGCTGGTGGTCGGAACGTTCGAGGGTGCGATCACGGCGTGGCGATTTGCGTCCGACGGCGACGGACCGGGTGGCGGCACCCCAAGCGAGGGAGCATGGCGGGGTCCCAACGCGAGTGCCTGGACGAGTTCGCTGGACCGCGCGGGCTACCTGGACGCCGTCGAGCAGACGCGGCAGCGCATCCGCGAAGGCGACGTGTACCAGGCGAATATTTGCCGCGTACTGAGCGCGCCGCTCGAGCCCGAGCCGGATGCCGCCGCGCTCCACGAGGTCCTCGCGCGCGGTAACCCGGCGCCATATGGCGGCTTCATTCACGTTCCCGCGGGGCTCACGAATGCCGTGGGTGCCCCGATCGAACCGGTGTGGGTGGTGACGGCATCGCCGGAGCTGTTCCTCGAGATCGATGAGGGCGGTGCGGTTCGGTCCGCCCCGATCAAGGGCACCGCCACGAGTGCGGAGGACCTGCTCGAGAAGGATCGGGCAGAGAACGTGATGATCACGGATCTCGTGCGCAACGATCTGCAGCGGATTTGTGAGCCCGGCTCGATTCGGGTGGCGCCATTCCTCGACGTGGAGCAGCACCCTGGGCTGGTGCACCTCGTCTCGACTGTGCACGGGCGGTTGCGCGAGGGAGTCGGTGTGCGGGAGATCGCCGAGGCCACGTTCCCGCCTGGTAGCGTTTCCGGCGCCCCGAAGAGTTCGGCGCTCTGGCTGATCGACGAGCTCGAGCCGGAGCCGCGCGGCCCCTATTGCGGCGCGATTGGCTGGGTCGAGGGTGGGCGCGCACGACTCGCCGTCGGCATCCGCACCTTCTGGTGGGAGCACGGCACGCTACGGTTTGGCACCGGCGCGGGCATCACCTGGGGCTCGGACCCGGCAGGCGAGTGGGATGAGACGGAACTGAAGGCGCGGCGGCTTGTTGCGCTGGCATCGGAGGGCTCATGAACGTGTGGTTGAACGGCGCGATCGTGCCGGAGGACGAGGCGCATTTCGCGATCACCGATCACGGGGCGCTCGTGGGCGACGGCGTGATCGAGACCTTCCTCGCGCGGAGCGGCGTGGTGCGGGACTTGGATGCGCACCTTGCTCGGCTTCGAGACTCCTGCGAGTGGATGGGCATCGACCTGCCCGACGGCGATGGGGAGCTTCGCGACGCGATTGCTCAGCTTTCCGAGACGGCCGGTTCGGCCACGTTGCGGATGCGGATCACCGTGACATCGGGGGAGGGGCCGGCCGGGCTAATGCGCGGTGCTGGCCGCCGGACGTTGCTGATCACCGCCGTGCCGCATACACCGAACGATCGGCCGCTGACCGCAGTGACTCTGCCGTGGCGGCGCAACGAGCACTCGCCCACCGCAGGACTCAAGACGCTCTCGATGGCGGAGAACGTGCTCGCGCTGACGTATGCGGGTCCCGCCGATGAAGGCATCTGGCTTAACACCCGCGGGGAGCTCTGTGAGGGCACGATCTCGAATGTGTTCCTGGACTTCGGGGACCGGATTGTGACTCCGCCGTTGAGCTCGGGGTGCCTGCCGGGCGTGGCGCGCGCGGGAGTGCTTCGTGCAGCGCGGAATGGCGGCGTCCCTATCGCAGAGGAGAAGCTCGACGGCGCGGAGCTTGATCGCGTGCGTGCCGGTGAGGTGGGGATGTTCTTGACGAACGCCGTCCGCGGCATCGCCGTAGTGGCTGAGCTCGACGGTCATGAGGTGCGCCACGGTGAGTTGACCGCTCGACTCATTGCGGCGTTTTCCGCATAAGTTATCCACAGATTTGGGTGTGGGGGTTCCCGCCAGCCGCCGTGGCCGCTACTTTTGGTGGATGGTACGAGCAGGGAGCATCATGGCGGCGATCGCGGTGTTGCTCGCGTGCGCGGGATGTAGCACTCAAGCGGATCCGCCCGCGTCCACGACCGGGGCGGTCGAGACTCCCGCACCGAGCGCCGATCCCAGCACCGAGCCCGACGACGATCCGGCCACCCCGGTGCCGACCCTCCCGACCGATCTTCCCGAGCCGCTGGCCGATCTCGTGACCGAGCCGGTCTATCCAGAGGCCGCCCGCGAGTTCACCCACGACGGCGCCGCCGCTTTCATCCAGTACGTGATTGATGCAGGAAACTGGGCTTTCGCAACGGGTGATGCGTCTCCGCTCATGGAGCACTGCGACAAGGAGTCTCGCTACTGCGCAAATGTTGCCGACAGTGCTAGTGAGTTTGATCCGGCGGTCGTTAGGTTTGGCGGGCTCGCGGAAGCAGATGTGACTGAGATTGAGATCTTTGCTGAGGCGAGCAAGGGTTTCGCTTCTGGCACTATTTCCCGTGCAAGCTACGTCGACATCGATGCGTCGGGGACAATCCTTCGTGAAGTTGAGAGCAATGAGTTTGATGCAGTGTTTGAACTCGCGTTCGATCAACAGTGGTTCCTCGTTGGAGCAGGTACCCCATGATGCTTGCCTTCCCTACGCACATCGCCCTGATTCTCCCACTGGCGGTTCTGGCGTCCGCGGAGGGAGATTATGACGCGACCTTTGGCGACGCTGACGTCCAAGTGGCCGGCAACTGGAGTGAGCTCTCAGGCGGCGCCGCTGGTTCGTCGTGGGTGCGGCCGGGGGAGTCGTGGTCGCCGGGTTCGTCGGGTGGGGTGGGTTCTGTGCCGGTGTCGGATGTGCCGGTCTTTCTGTGTGATCAGGTGAGTACTTTGGGGATTCAGGGCGTGAGTTTGTCGTATTGTGTTCCGCCGGGTGCGCGGGGCTCGTTCAACTTGATGGCCGATGACATGCCGATGTTTGCTGCCGATCCGGACCCGGATGATCCGGACGCGCCGGCGCCCGCGGCGGTTCCGATCGTTGTGTCCGCGAGTGATCTGCAGTCCTTGCCGATTATGAGTGGTGAGTTGCAGCTTCAACCGTCGGGCGGGAGGGCGTTGATTAACGCGGACGTGATCGGTTACTCGACGGCGGCCACCCACACGCTGGCCACGAGCGTGTTGGGTGTGCCGGTCCAGGTGCGAGTCACACCGGTCCAGTGGTGGTGGAGTTTCACCGATTCGGATACTGAACCGTTTGCGACGACGGTCCCGGGTGGGCCGTATCCGGATATGACGGTCACCGGGGTCTACTCGCGTACTGGTGAGGGCCGCACCGCCAGTGTCACGATCACGTGGATGGGGGAGTACCGGGTGGGTGCCGGACCCTGGTTTGGGTCTGCTGAAGGTTTGGTTGAGTCCGGGGTTTATGCCGCTAGTGTGGCGGCGTCTTTCATTATGGTCTCGAATTCGATGGGTGTCAGTTTCCCGAGTCGACGCTGTCGGCGTTTGCGGTGGTAGATCCCTTCGATCCATTGCACGATTGCTAGTCGTAGCTCGAGCCGGGTCGTCCACCGTTGCCGGTCGAGAACGTTCTTCTGCAGCAGGCTGAAGAAGCTTTCCATCGCGGCGTTGTCGCCACACGCGCCAACTCTGCCCATCGACCCGAGGAGCTTGTGACGCTTGAGAGCGTTGCGAAATTTCCTGGAACGAAATTGGCTACCTCTGTCGC
>FZQV01000040.1 GCA_900199505.1 Ruaniaceae bacterium KH17
GGCGGCCCGCGCTCGGCAGGAGTCGATCCGGGCGCCAGTGCGACTGTCAACCTCCCCTCGATTAGAGGAATCGGAATCAGCGTCGTCCTCCGCCCGTAAGGGCAGAGGTATTGCTAGAGATGGGACTGCCCCAGGTGTATCGGCCAGGGGCGGTTCCATTCCCAGGGAAGGTACGCCTCATCGTTCGAAACCTAGCATTTCGTCCCACGAGGGACAGCCACATGGGCCACGCGCGATCTGTCGTTGCTCTGGTGGCTGCTACCTGTGCGTTCGGAATACTCGCAGGGTGCACTACCTCCCTGCCAGCGGAACCCCCCGATGACGAACCCACTGAGTCGACGATTGAGCCCTCTGCTGAAGAGTCGGAGGGACTCGATCGTTCTGCACACCCTCTTGGTGCCAAGTGGGTGTGGGCGGAGTTTGACAAGGCGAAACCGTTTCTCGCTGAACTCGGTGGGGGGCATACGTACGTTGAGGTCGTGCTGTGCAATGTCCAGTCGGCGCCGGGCGTGTGGGACTGGTCAGTGCCTGATTCGCAGGTGTCCCGTGCGCGTGACATCGGGTTCGGGAGTCTCGTCAAGCTGCGGACGGGACGTTGCTGGGCGACTCCCGGATTTCCGAAGCACCTCCGCGGACAAGGCGTGACCGAGTCCGCGATGCCGCAGGATATGGCTGTCTATGCCGACTTCGTCGATCAGGCCGTTCGGCGCTACACCGAGCTCGGAGTCACGGAGTTTGCGATTGAGAACGAAGTTAGTAGCCCCTACTTCTGGGATGGGACCCCGCAGGAGTATGCGACGTTAGCTCGCGCCGCAGCTGAGGCGATCCACGCCGCAGCCCCGGACGCGCTCGTAGTTGATGCCTCAGTGAGTAGTGCCGCCACGGGGTATGTCGTCGCAGATGGCCTGATAAGCCAAGGGAAGGAAGCCGAAGCTGTCGATTTCTACCAGACCTACTATGAACGGCGCTTCGGAACTCGTAGCGGCGACGCGTCAATCGACGCCGTCTCCTCACCAGAGGAACTCCGCGAAGAGCTCGTGCGACCAGGTCCGGTTCGTGCCATCTCCTACATGCGCGCCATCGATGAGCTTCTCGCCCAGGGCGTGTTCCAGGTCCGCCAGGTTCACTTCTACGAGAACTGGCAAGCCCTCCCGATGACGTTGGACTACATTCGAGGAAACACACCGGACGACGTGCCGATGGAGATGTGGGAGCTGGGAATCTGGCATGATGACCGCACGATCCCGGACGACCAGCGGACGGCGGAAGTCGTCAAGGCGACCGTGATCGCGCTCGGGGCCGGCGTCCAAAAGGTGCTCTGGCTGCCACTTCTCGATAACCCGAACGGACGCCAAGGAGCAACGCTCTACGGCTTGGTGTCACCTTCCGGCGAACCGCGTGGTTCGTTGAACTCATACATGCTGCTCGCGAGGGCGGCAGCCGATCATGCGATCGTCGCACCAGTCGCCAGCGAAAGAGTGATGGGCGCAACCTTCGATTCGACGTCGTCGACTCTGGTGGCGTGGGCCAGCATGGGCGAGGTGCCGCTTCCACCGATATCGGACGCAACTGGCACGATCCTGGATGACCAGACGTGGATGTCCGGGACGGGGGATGTGCCCGTGACGTTAGGAAGCCAGCCGGTGCTCATGACGACCAGTGGCGCGGTGACAGTTTTCGACGAGCTCTTGCGGTGAAGTTCCCTCTGAGGGTGGATCCGTCCGAACTCACGACGGATCCACAAGTGAGACTGTACGGAGCGCTATTGTGTCCAATATCACAGGAGATGCTGTAGGTACGCCACAGCAGGGCAATTGGGGGCTCGGCACGCGTACTGTGACGATCGTGCGCTCGAGAATGATTGCAGTTTGATAACAATTCGCGTTATCGTCCGCATGTCCCAGGTTGTCTCGACTCTCTCCAGGGGTGCGCAGGAGAGTCAAGCATGAGATGACTCCAACCCGAGAAATGAAATCATGCATAAAGCAAAACTCATCATGCTCACCCTGCTCTCTTCCGTGATGGTGATTGGACTGGTATCAACCGGTTCCGCCGCAGATGCCGCGCCCGAGTCGATCTCGGCGCAGACCACGGCCGCCGCCACTCAACTGGCGAAGACTGCGCCGCCGGCGGGAACGACCAAGCGCGTAGAGGTGAAGACGTCGGCGCAGTTGCAGGCGGCCATCAAAGCCGCAACTCCCGGTACCGCCATCATGCTCCATGCCGGGACTTACACGGGTCCCTTCGATCTGCTCAAGTCCGGAACGGCGAAGGCGCCGATCTCTATGCAGCCGTATGGCAACGGGAACGTCACGCTTACGGCGAAGCTGGCAATGCCTGCGTGCAATGCCACCGGTCCGGACATTAACCGCACGGTAAGGTTCCGGATGGCTGCGTCCTACTGGGTCATCCAGGGCCTGACGATCGATGGTGGCGTTTACATTCCTGGCAAGGGAGTGCAGCAGGCATACAACTGGATGCAGAAGTCGATCAATAACAAGGACTGGGCGACCCTGCGTGCCGTGCCCGGCCGCGGCGCCAATGATCCCACCGCAGCGAAGAATGCAATCTCTTACGTTGCAAAGAAGGCAGGTACCACGCTTACCCCGATTGATGGCGTGCAGATCATCAACAACAAGATCACCGGCAAGGGCATTCACGTGACACTGTCGCGGTACGGAGTCATCAAGAACAACACGATCTCGAATATCGCCTGTGGTGTAGGTCCGGGGATCTGGTTCGGTACATACAGCGATGGTTGGACCGTATCGGGAAACACGATCGACACGATCAAACCGTCGACCAAGAAGCACTATATGCACGAAGGGATCCGCGTCGACAACGGCTCGAACTACAACGTTATCTCCGGCAATACCGTGAAGAACCTGAGTGGTGATGGCCGCGCCTTCACCACCGACCAGACCGCGTCATACAACACGTTCACTCGCAACACTGCCACCAACGTCAACATTGGGTTTAATGATCAGATGGGTGGCTGGGGAAACAAATGGACGTACAACACCGTCACCAAGTATCGCGAAGCGGGAATCAGCTTCCGCATGATGGACGCTCCTCTCAAGGCCCCATCCAAGGCGTCGAGTACCTACGACTCCCTTGTGGCGTGTAATACGCTCAGCGGGACGGGCGCTGGCATCCAGGTCGGCGCAATGAGCGGCTCCGAAATCAGGGACAACAAGTCGCCTTCCATCAAGTTTGGACCGAACGTATCCTCCTACTGGGTGGCTCAGAAGAATAAGTTTGACGGTGCGAACAAGCTACCCGCGCTGGGCAAAGCGACAACGATTCGCGCTGGCCAGTGTTGATCTCGGTAGCGTGATGAGGGCGGCGACGTGACGACGTTGCCGCCCTCATTCAGTTACGGATCGCGCGGCGAGCGTCGGAGTCGCCTTAGGATGCTGGCGACGAGTTCTCGGTCCTCCTCTTCCATTCCTCGTGCGAGAAGCACCGCTACATAGGCGCCGACGACGATGGGACCGCCGATCAGTAGAGCCTGGAGCGGTCCGTCGAGTATGAAGCTGAGAATCGCGGCGAAGATCGCTGCCGGAGTTGAGGCAATGAGAGTTGCGGCAATCCCCGTTCCCTCGGGTTGGATACCGATGCGGCGAACCTGGATGTACTTGACGGTATTCACGGCGATCAGAACGATTGTCCAGGACGCGGCCGCACCGACTATTCCGTGGCGGGGAATGAGAATGAGGTTCAGCACGATGTTCAGGACCAGTGCGCCGAGATTGTCGGCGAGACTCAGCTTGACTCGGCCCGTCATGTTCAGGACCGAGCCGCACGGTCCCGCAGCAGCGTTCGCGAACTGTCCGATGGCGAGGATGATTGTCACGATCGCCGCAGCCTCAAACCCGGGCCCGAAGAGACCCAGTAGTTGCGTGGGGAACGCGAAGAGCATGATGAATGCGGGAATGGAGATGCGAGTAATCCAGCGATTCGCCGCCCCGAACACACGGTCAACTCCCTTACCGTCCCCGAGGTGGTAGAGGTGGGCGACATGTGGCACGAACGCCGAGTTGATGGGATTGAGGACGAAGATCGCGAGTGTCACCAGCCGGGTTCCAACCGTGTAGATTCCAACCTCTTCTGCCGGCGTGAAGTATCCCAGCATCAGCGTGTCCGCCCAGATGAGACCGGTGGTTGCGAGGGTTGATAGCCAGCTCACGACGGCGAACGAGAGCATCGGCTGGACGATATATGTTGGAGACGCCTTCTCGAGGCGGCGCACGCGCCGACCAAGCACGATCAGGCTGAGGATGGCACCCACCCATGCCGAGATGGCGAGAGCTCCGAGAGCGCCCATGAGTCCCATACCTTGCCAGAGCGCGAGGGCGGTGAGCAGGAGTCTGAGACCCGGGTCAATGATCGAGCCAATGATGGTGAACGCGCGTTGGCTTCGCCAACCTTGTGTTGCCGCGAGGGCGGAGCCCTCGATTGTGAGGGCTACTAAGGACACGGCAACGACAAGCAAGCCAGGGCGCAAGTCCGGTTCATTCAGGATCTCGGCGATCAGTGGCGAGCCCAGCGTGAGAACCGCCGCGACAAGAAGGCTAAGGGTTACCGCCGTCGAGACGCCAAATCTGATCGTGCCTCGAACGGCGCCGTGATCGCGATCGGCGAGACCCATTGCGGTGAACCTGGTCAGAGTGGCACGGAGCCCTCCGAGGGAGAGGAGGGTGAGGATCATGAGCAGTGCGTAGCACAAGGAGTAGCGGCCAACATCGGCGTGTGATGTGCTCTGCGCGAGAATCATCATGATCAGGAAGAGAGACCCCTGGTTAATGAGCGCGCCAAGCACATTGAAGCCACCTCCGCGTGCCATCCGGCCCACGTCCGCGCTTCCGCCGTCACCCCGCGGCGGTGGCGCTGACGAGGCACCGGGGGTGATCATTGATCCGTTCATTGAACTGCGGGAATAGGCTTGGGCGTCCGCACGGCGATGTGTCGGCGAGGGAGCTGAGCTCCCCATGGAAGGTCACTGCGTCGCTTCGTCGCCGATGCGCACGCGACGACTGCGAGAAAGTACCAGAAGTTCGCCATGCTCTGGATGACGTTGGCCGCGAGGCTCATGACGGCGAAGGCTGCAACGACTGCGAGAGCGCCCACTGAGACGCCCCACTCGAGCGTATTGCGCTCGGCACGGAGGACGGCCTGCGCCGTCGTGGCCAGCAGAGCGGCGAGTAACCCGAGATAGAGGACGAAGCCGAGAATACCTGTTTCGACATAGGCGCTCAGGAAGTCGCTGTGCGGTTGCTTCCCGCCGGGTGTGAAGTACTGCGCGGTATTGAGCCCTGCACCGGTGATGGGGTTGTTCTTCTCGATGTCGAGGAGACTCGCCCAGAACCGAAGCCGCCAAGACACGGAGTTCCCAGTTGCTCGACCACCCAGTTCGCTCGCTGTCGTACTCGTACTGATCCGTCCGAGGAGGCCGGGTGCCGCCGTCAATGCCCCAACTGTCGCGATTCCCAACAGTGCCACGAGCTTAGTTCTGCGCTGGATCAGGGCAATGATCAGGCATCCCACGACGGTCGCCCCAATCGCGCCGAGCGTGAGCGTCATGATGAGAAGCACGCTTGATGCCGCGAGCACAGCGAATAACCCTCTGCGCCATCGACGGTCGACATAGGGAATGATCGCGACGCCCAGGAGGATGAGGAATGTCAAGAACCGGGCGTAGTCGTTGGACTGCGTGAATGGCCCCGTGAGCCGAGAGAAGTCACCCTTGACCTCGGCCCCGCCCCCAGTGGCCATCGTGAACGCGGTATAGCCGATTGTGATGGTCAGCCCAGTGAAGAGGGCTACGAGGACGCGCTTCATCATGGCCCGTGTGGTGATGAGTTGCTCAAGTACAACAAACATCATGATGGCCGCTGAGAGGCGAACGAGTTGGAGGGCGCTGGCCTGGATGTAGCTCGATCCGATGATGCTCAGGGCGCCAGCCGCCGTGAAAGTGACAAGCGCCATCGTGACGAACGAAGGGCGGATGCCCTTCTGCCCCCACAGTGTTGCAGTGAGCCAGAGGATGGCAACCACCAGGAAGCCGATGCCGATCAGGTTTGATGGATCCATGCCGCCACCAAACTTGACGACGTCGGTCATCGGGCGGACAACAAGCAAGAGTAAGACAAACCAAGAGAACCGGGTCACGGCGACGGCCGCGAGGAGCAGCCCAGCGACGGCAAGGATTGGCAGGAGGGCGAGCATTCGCTGGCCCGAGGCGAAGCCGATGCCGCTCAGGAGCGAAGCGCCCACGGCGACGATCGCCACGAGGAGGGTAAGCAGGCGGTTCGCTGACGTGGAGATCGGCAGGGAAATGGTCGGCTCGGGCGATGTCGCTACGCCATTTGTCTCACTCATGCCCCTACCTAGTTCCCCCACAGCCAGGAAACCTAGCCAACTTCCCCTAGACAAAGGTTAGTATAGCGAGTGGAGGGAACCATGGCGGCTCTCTTCTGGCGACTCCACATCGCGGTCGCCGCCGCGAACTGCCATGGTCCTTGTGGTCTTGGCGCAATGACCGAAGGGGGAGGAAGATGCGTGTACTCCACGTCAACAAGTTCCTCTATCGGCGCGGTGGCGCCGAAGGGTACCTTCTCGATGTCGCGGAGCTCCAGCGTGCCGCGGGGCATGAGGTCGAGGTGTGGGGAATGAACCATCCCGAAAACACTCCCGATCTGCCGCTCGCTCACACGTTCGCGCCTCATGTCGAGCTCGAGCCCGCGCCCGGTGGACTCGCTGGTGTGGCGGCATCGATGCGGATGGTGTGGTCTCCCGCAAGTGGCCGAGGTCTGGCACGAGCGCTCGATGAGTTTAAGCCGGAGATAGTCCACTTCCACAACATCTACCACCAGCTCTCACCATCGATTCTGCGTCCGGTGAAGTCACGCGGGATTCCCTCGGTCATGACCTTGCATGACTACAAACTCGCGTGTCCGAACTACCAACTGCTCAGTCACGGCCGGGTCTGTGAGCGGTGCGTGCAAGGAAGTACCTTCAACGCCATCCGGGAGCGGTGCAAGTCGGGCTCTCTCGCGGCGAGCTCCGTTCTAGCGATTGAGTCGGGGATCCACCGGCGCATGGATGCGTATTCCCCCGTTGACCGCTTTATTAGTCCGAGCCACTTCTTGCGTGATCTCATGGTGCGGGCCGGCATTCCGAGTGATCGCATCACCACGCTGGCGAATGTCGTGTCACAACCGGCGAGTTCAACGCGAGGTCTCCCGCGCCTCATCGGGGTGCCGGGTTCCGCGCGCTTCGTCTTCGCCGGCAGGCTCTCCACTGAGAAGGGAGTCGACACCTTGATTCGAGCGATGAGTGCAGTGCACGATGGAATCACGCTTGACATTGCGGGTGACGGTCCCGAACGATCGAGCCTTGAGCGATTGGCCGCCGAGGTCGCGCCATCACGGGTGACGTTCCATGGGCGACTCGCCAAGCCTGAGGTGGAGGTACTCGTGCGGAACGCCCGGGCCATGGTCGTGCCCTCGCGTTGGCATGAGAACCAGCCCATGACCATTCTTGAATCGTTCGCAGCTTCCATCCCCGCCGTCGTGACTGCCCTCGGTGGGATGCCCGAGTTGGTACACGACGGCGTTGAGGGCCGGGTTGTGCAGCCGAATGATCCTGCTGCGTTGGCTCGCGTGTTGACAGAGCTGGCCGACGCGCCGGAAGATGCGCGGAGAATGGGCGAACGCGCCCGCCAACGATTCGACGCCGAGTTCACGGGGGATGTTCATCTTGTTGGCCTGAGTGCGATCTATGCCGCGGCATGCCGGGCATCCGCCCGTTCAGAAGCGGTGGAGGGCTGAGTTATCGCTACGCCGCACGGAGAAAGACATGCGTCGTCCGGCCAGAGCCGGCGCCCCGTGGTCGCGTTCGTTGCCGGCACAGGTCGCAGTGGAAGCACTCTGGTTAGCAATGTCATGGGCCAACTGCCCGGCTGCCTTTCGGTTGGAGAGGTGCGCTACACGTGGGGGCGTGGGGTAGCGGCAAATCATCTGTGTGGCTGTGGTCAACCATTCGCGGACTGTCCCTTCTGGACCGACGTGATGGCCGACGCCGTCGGTAATCAGACGCAGTTCGATGCATCGGGGATCGCGGCTCGAATCGATGCACGGCTCAGGGCACGGTTGGTGCCCGCGATGCAACTCCGGCGACTTGTGGGCCGCCAGGAGGTGCCGCCTCATCCGGATGACTCCGCCATCGCGAGCTTGTACCGGGCTCTTCTTTCGCAGACAGGTGCCGAGAACGCCGTCGTCGATTCATCGAAGTTGCCGCCCTACGCCAAGCTGCTCGAGGGTTTGCCCGGTGTAGAGGTGTATCTGATCCATGTCATACGTGACCCCCGTGCGACGGCCTTCTCATGGCGCCGAGCTAAGGCCACGAGGGACGCGGCAGATAGCGCAACGATGCCCCGTCTTTCGATCGTGCGAAGCTCCGCCATCTGGGTGCTGTGGAATCTCATGGTGGTGCGGTGGTGGCCAGCCGAGCGCCGCCTGACCGTCCGCTATGAGGACTTCGTTGATGCGCCGGCCCAGGAGTTGTCGCGCATTGCGCAGGCATTGGGGACGATCGTACCCGATGGCCTTGTCGAGGACGGGGCATTGCAGATGGCACCGACACACTCCGTGGCAGGGAACCCGGATCGGCTTGATGCTGGAACGGTGCGGTTGCGACGCGATGACGAGTGGCGGACCGGAATGCCCGCTCTGCAGCGATGGTTGTGCACGGTTCTGTGCCTGCCGGGGCTACGGCGGTTTGGCTACCGGACTGGGATGCGAGATCCCGAAGTGGTCGGCGTTAGGTAAGGAGAGTGGACGCTCCGGGTTGATATGCCATCAGATCGTCGACGTCGTAGCCATACTCCGCAATTTGGGAAGCGTAGCGCCGCGTAATCAGCGAGCGTTGGATTCCCCCGGGCCTCATCGAGTGGTCATATGAGGACCAAGTCTCCTGATATGTGTCGCTTGCGGCGGCGCGGATCGAGTCGGAAGGAATCGGCCCGACTAAGCCGAGGAACCTCTGGACGCCCTCGAGTGTCTCGGCGGGCCTGCGTACGAGCTCTTCGTACCGCACGATATGGAAGCTCTGCAGGTGTGGGAGATCCTCCTTGAGAATCCGGTGGGCGATGAGCCAATGCTCTACGAGCTGGCTGAGGCTCGCGAACTTCCGAGGGTTGCGGGAGATGAAATGGGTCCACTTCCGGGTCGAGAGTGCGACGGTGATGGGGTGTCGGATCACCATCACGAACTGGGCGCCAGGGTAGAGGGCCTGCAGGAATCGGCTCATCACCAAGTTAGGTGGAGACTTCTCGACGAGTCGGGCCCGACTCAGGTCCCAGTACGGCATCCATGACGCGAGGATCTCCTGCGCATTCGCCGACGTGACGAGGGGGCTACTGTCGGTGAGGTGGGCGCGGGGGCTGCGCGCGAAGTGCCCAGAGCCGCCATGTGCAGTCCCTGGAGGGTACACCGATTGAAGATGCTGTCCTTCGTCCTCGATCACACCGGTCTGGGACAGGCAGCTGACATCGGGATGCTCGCCGAGGATGCGAGCGAACGGCGTCGTCCCACTACGGTGGAGTCCGCCGACGAATACGAGCCGTGACGGGTTCACACTGGCAGGGGAGGCAGATTCGCGTGTCGTACCCATCACGGGCTTGCCGTCGTCTCAGTCTGCCGCGATGATTGACGGCGGAGGGCTGCGATGAACTCGATGAGAGCAACGAGCAGGATCGCGATGAGGAGCGACGCTCCGAAAATCGTGATCGTGAGCTTGATGGTGGTCATGAGGGATTTGTCGGAGGCGATGTCCTGCGTGGCTATGATGCCAGGGGCCGCTGCGGCGGTTGCCTGAGCGTGGATACTACGCCGATCGGTCAGCTCCGACTCGTATGAGGTGGTGGCCATCGAACGAGCGGACAGGAGCGCGTGGTACTCCGGGAGGGAGGCCCCGAGGTCGGATACGCGCTCTTGGGCTACATCGATGAAGCTCTGCATCGCCGTTGCGGATTCGGTCTCGCCTTGGGCGGCGAAAGTGGCTTGCGTCTGCTGCAGCACCGTGACCTGGTTGAGCGCTGACTGATACGCGGCCGAAGGATCGCCGACACCGATCTCGTCCAAATAGTCCTGCAGATCCTGGTTCGCCGTGGCGAGTGCATCCTCAGCGGAGGCTACTTGCTGATCGGCTACCTGGACTTGCGCGGAGTACATGTTCTCGAGGGCATTGCTCGCGAGAGTTCTTGCGACCAGGTCTGCCTTCGCCTCATCGGTATCGGAGTATGTGAGGGTCACGTTGCTACTCGCACCGACCTGCGTCACGGCCACGTTCTCAGTCAAGCTAGCGGCACTCACGCCGGCTTCCCTGGCAGTTTTGTCAATCACAGCGGGCGCTGCGGTACTTGCGTAGAACGTGCTGACGAACTGGTCGATCGATTGTGGTCCGCTGAACTGGCTGAATGGCGTCCCAACGAGACTCGGGCTGATCACGGTGGCTTGGGCAGTGTAGGTCGCCGGGCTGAGCACACTGTAGGCGACGGCCGCTATGGACGAGAGGACCGGAACCAGAATGAGCAACCAGCGTTGTCGACGTGCTGCCGCGAGGAAGTCGGCGATCTCCACAAGCTCTCCAATGAATCGGTCTATGCGTTACGGGAACCTACGAAAACACCGGCCCCCACAGCTAGGATACGTTGACAGATGGGCGTGCGGGAAGCACCTTCGCATAGGATAGATCTGCTCAAGGGGGACGTTTGGCCAACAGACATGGCCCAATCGGCCAAGTTCTGTCACCCGATTATGCAATGCGAGGAGCTTGATCGAAGCCATGGATCTCAAGAAGCGTGTGGCGAATGCAATCTCTACGTTGCGGCCAATGCCGCGCGAGGGCACCAGGATGCGGCCCGACTATCTTGTGGTCGGCACGAAGCGTGGCGGATCGACGTCGTTTGCTGACTGGCTGGAACAGCACCCGGCGGTAGCTCCGTGTCTGTCCCGAAAGGGCACACACTACTTCGACACCAACTATCGGCGCGGCCGTGCGTGGTACGCCAGCCGGTTTGAGAAGGTGAGTGCCGGGCACAAGGTCACCGGAGAGGCGAGCCCCTACTACATGTTCCACCCGCTCGCCGGTGAGCGCATTCGGCAGGAGCTTCCTGATGTCAAGCTCATCGCCGTCCTCAGAGAGCCAGTTGATCGGCTGCTTAGCCATTATCGGTATGAAGTCGAGCGGGGGCACGAGTCCGAGAGTCTTGAGAGCGCGCTCTCGCTTGAGGAATCGAGGATGGCGGGAGAGATTGAACGGCTCCGCACGGATGTTAACTACGAGGGGTACGCCTATAGGCACTTCAGTTACCTCCGACGAGGTCATTATGCCGAGCAGATCGCGCACCTGCAGGCGCTCTTTCCGGTAGAGAACATCCTCGTTCTACAGAGCGAGCAAATGTTCGCGCATCCGAACGAGACACTTGCGGCCGCCTGGCGCTTCCTTGGGTTGGAGCCGGTTCATCTCGATCATCTGACACCTCTAAATGCAACGTCCTCTCGACCAGATATCGAGAGCGGCACCCTCGCGATGCTGCGTGACTACTACGCGCCGTTGAATGAGTCGCTCTACGGACAGCCGGGTGTCGACTGGCGCTGGCCCGATTACTGAACAGTCTGCGTGGTGGCATCGCGGCAAGCATGAGGGTGTCCCAACGTGATCTCTGAGCATGTGCTGGGTGTTGACGAATGGTGCTAGACCAAATGGCGATTCGTCACTACTCTTGCGACATAGGTCGAAAGTATAGAAGTGCTTGAGGCTGATCGATGGCAGGGGGTGCATCAGGTTGATTGCTTACACGTACTCGGGCAGGGCGTTGCGTTTGGTGCGCGCGGTTGGGTGTGCGCTCGCCGCGATCGCGCTTCTCGTTGCATGCACCAGTAGCTCGGATCCTGGGGCGGATCCGACTGAGAGTGCCACGGCGGCCGAGAGTGAGACGTCGACCGAGTCGACAACGGATGACCAAGCTGAGCCGGAAGCGGACGACGATGTGGGGCCTGAATCGGGCGACGCCACCGATACCGATGCTGAGGGACTGCCGGAGGAGACGGATGATCTACAACCTCCGGTTGGTTCGGATGGGGGCACGGTCGAGGACGCGGAGAAGTTCTTCCGGTATTTCATCGATGTTGCAAATGAGGCTCACTTAGAGCCGAAGGTCGGCGTGATAGATGCGCTTGCGTCGGAGGTGTGTGAGTTCTGCGTGATCATGGAGACGCGAGTTGGCGAGTTCGTCTCGTTTGAAGAGCGTGCCGCCGAGCCTATGTATGAAGTTACGTCGATCGAGCCTATTGACGGCGGCGGCAAAGGCGTTCAACTCTTCAAGATTAGGCTCACCGTGCCGGCAAACAAGGTGCTAGATGCGAGTGGTGAGACCGTCGAGTCGAATGGCGAGTTCGTTATGTCTGGCCAAGGCAGTGTGATCTGGGATGGCTCTTCCTGGATGGTCTTGGAACTGACGCTTGGCTAGCGTCGAAGCAGCGGACTCAGGATGAGCACGTTCGTTCCCGGGGCCGCATTCGGTTCTGACACCGAGAGACCGTTGCCTCTCTGCATGCCCAGCGTGGAGAATCATCTCCGATTCTGCACCACACCAATCGAAAGGGTTCCGTTCATGAGTCGAGACGCGAGTCTGGCTGGATTCAAAGGCCTGCACTGGCGCGATGGCTTCCTGACAGCGACGAGACTGTTGGTGCTTCTAGCACTGTTCGCGCTCGCGCTCGGATTCGTAGCAAAAGCACTCTCCGATGTCGTTGACCGGCCTGCATTTGCCGCCATCGAGCGCTCTGGGGCCAACGAATGGACGGAGATTCTCGCGACGCTCACGAAGATGGGAAACGTTCCGCAGACTCAGCGACTCGCCGCAGTCCTTGCCATCGTGATGGCGATTTGGTTCTGGCGGCGCGGTGAGCGTTGGTGGATGCCGATTGTGGTGTTTCCAGCGGCATGGGGAGTTGCGCGGATCTTCCAGTTTGGGGTCGCAGGGATCGTTGACCGTGATCGCGACGCGATCGCCATTATCGGGACTAACGTTGGTGCATTTCCGTCTGGTGGCGTGTTGCGAATTATCGTCGTTACAGGTGTGGCGGTCTTCCTGGCGGCTCAGTATGGCGGCATCTCGAAGGCGTGGGAGAAGCGTGGGTACGTGCTCGTTGCCATTCTCGGCCTCGCCGAAGCATATTTCCGGACGCGACTCAACCAGCACTGGCTGACCGACGTGATTAGTGGTTTCATCATCGGCTGGCTGTTCCTCGGTGTGGTGATTGCCACAGTGAAGGCCTTCGATCCGAGACCCCATATGGAGTTGGATGACGAGTTGGTCGCTGAGTACACCGCATTGGCGGACGAAGGTGCCTCAGAGGGCTGAGCTGGCACCCAACATAGGTGCTTCCTGAATGTGCCGACGAGGGTGGACCCTTAGCCGATGTGTTCTTGCCACTGGGCCGAGAGCACGGCGGAGAGCGCGCTCGTTAGCTCGGGAGCTTCATCCATGACGTGCGCCTGAGCGTCGCGCACGGACTTGGCGTCTCCCACCGGGAAGCATCCGGCGAGATGAGTGACATACTCGGCCTCGGTGAGGGCGCTGTGTCGCAAGAGAATAGCTGTGTTGTCGACAAGGGGAGCGAGTTGGGCTCGGACACGGTACATCGATGGTTCGAGCTGCGCGTCTTGCCGTAGGAGCAGCGAGACTCGGTGGCAGCCATCGCCAATATGGAGGCCTCTCATTGCTGGTGCCCCTGAGTCAGCAACGGAGCCGGCAGGAGCGGCAATCAGGGTGACCGGGTGCGCCATGTTGAACCCCTCGGCCTCGAACGAACGTAGAAGCCGGACCGCACCCTCGACACGTTGTGTGAAGCTCTCGTGCTGCAGTTCGCGGTTGTGGAGCAGTTCCGGGAAGTATCGGGCACACTCGATGTGCTCAAACCATGCCGCATAGCTCGCTTGTTTCGCAGCCTCGACGAGATCGAGGCTGGAGAGGTTGGGATGATCCGCGAGGAAGTCGAAGAACTCTGCGCGGATCACCACGTCATAACGCAGTGGGCTGATGAGGGCACGTATGTCGACAGGCTCGATGCCTGGCTTAGCTATGCGTTCATGTATCTCTCGTCGCAATCTAGTCGCGGCGTGTTGGAGACGTTGCAACATCGTCATCGGTCCTGAAGCGTATGAGCCGTTGAAGGCAGAACAGACCCTCGGACAAGGGAATGGTAGAGATCCAGCAGTTGTTCTGCCGCCGTATCCCAGTTGTAAGGGACAAGAAGGTGCTCGCAGTCCGTTGCTATTGCCTTTCGGTCGTCTGCGGAGAGGTTGAACAAGTCTGCCATTTCTCGGCCGAGGGCGTCGGCGTCCCCGGTCGGGAAGGTGCGATGTCCGGAGCATTGGCAGGTTCCCACGATCTCCAGGTGAGGAGAGATATCGCTGACAACGGTGGGCAGGCCGTAGGAAAGTGCTTCCAGAAGAGTGAGTGGTAGGCCTTCGAGATCGGAAGGTTGAACGAAGACTCCGGCGTTCTCGAGGACGGCGGCTAGATCGCTGCCGTAGAGGTATCCAGGGAGCACGACGCGATCATCGGCGCTCGCCGCGGCCCTAAGTCTGTTGACGTAATCGTCGCTGAAGGAGGAGTCGCCAACTAGGACGACCTTGCACCCTTCTGGGAGATGCCGCGCGGCATCAACTAGGAGTTCGGGCCGCTTCTCAGGAACCAGTCGTCCTACGAAGAGTGCGTATTGCCCGGGTTGGAGGTCGAACTCGCTCGCCAACCGTCCCAAGGGTTCTCCGCGGTAGGCAGGCGCGACCCCGTTGGGGATGTATGTCGGGGTGAAAGAGAAGTCATCGATATACCTCTGAGCGAGGGCCTTCGAGACTGTGATGACAGCATCTGGAACATGCCCGCTCATCCAGTACGCGGTACCAAGTACGCGTCGTGCTAGTCCCGACCACTTTGCTCGTTCCTGATCCAAGCCGTGCACGGTGAGAGCTACCTTCGCGCCCGCAAGCCGAGACAACGGTGCTGCGAGCCCTGGTCCGAGTGCATGGTAGTGCACGACATCCGCCCCAGAGATGAGCGCGTGTAGCGTTGATGTCACGCTGTGCACGATGGCATCGAGGTGCTTGCTTGCAACGGTCGGCGTCACTACTAGCCGCAGACCTCGATAGGAATCGGGAACTTCGTCGGTGTACGAGCGGCGGCAGTATACGGTTATCTCCGCGCCTTGGGCGGACATTCGCGCACCGAGTTCCTCGACGTGGCGCTCGATTCCCCCGAAGGTTGCCGGAACGCCCTTCTGACCGATCATTGCCACTCGTAGGGGTCCAGTCCGGCTCTCCTTGTGGCCTGAGTTCGTGAGCCGTCGAAAGACGTGCCTGCATACGTTGCTCAGCTTCGACTCCATCGGCACACCCTCCCTTTGGTGGGTTCAGTCTCCACCAAAAGACCATTTTATGCCAGTACTTCTGGCGATATGGGTGGCTGCTTGCGCTACGCAGTCAGTTAATGAATCGTGGGCCGTTTACGGGTCAACATGCCTGGCACGACGTGCATCTTCGCCGGGCGGCGCGTGATCCAAGAGGCCGCGATCTGACGCCAGGGAGTTTGGGCGGGGCAAGCGACCGGTTCTGCCAGGCGTCGGGGGCCGGCGCGAATGCGGACGGCACCGGGCAGATCTCCATACTCTTTGGTGGCGCGGACCTGGGGCGTGCGGCGTGCCGGCGCTATGCTCGGGCCATGTCCAAGACGCATCCACACATCGAGTCACCAACCGTGGCGCAGTTGCGTGAGCTCCTTGAGGGGCGCCCCGAGGCGATCGTCGAGACCTATCTGGCGTTTCACGGGGTGGTGCTCGAGGCGCTGCCTGACGTGAACTATTCGGTTGACACCGTGGACTGTGCCATCGGCTACGGCGCGCGGCAATACGGATACGGCGGGTGGGGGATGGCCGCCGTCACGCCGTTCACCAACTGGGTCTCGCTCACCCTCATGCAAGGCGCCAAACTCGGCGATTCCGAGCTGCTCGCCGGGACCGCGACGATGCGGCACGTGAAGCTCTCGGCTCCTGCCGACGTCGTCGGGAACAGGCCGGAAATCACGCGGCTCGTTCAGGCTGCAGCCGAGCTCTTCGAGGAGTAGTTGCGACCGCCACGCGGTGTGGCCTCGGGAGACCGGCAAAGTGCGTAGCCTTGGAACATGGAGTTTTCGGTTCTGGGAAAGACGGGGCGCGAGATTAGCGCCATTGGGCAAGGTTGCTGGCAGTTCGGCGGTGACTGGGGGAGCGTGTCCGATCAGGACGCAATCGAAGTGCTGCACGCGGCTGCAGACGGCGGCGTGACCTTCTACGACACCGCCGACGTCTACGGCGACGGTCACAGCGAGCAGCTCGTGGGCCAGTTCCTGCGCGAGCGCCGCGACGACTCCTTCGTGGTCGCAACGAAGCTCGGCCGGCGCGCCGATCCGTTCGTCGCCGAGACATACACGCGCGCGAACCTCCGCGCGTGGACCGAACGCTCCCTGCGCAACCTCGGCGTGGACGCCCTCGATCTCACGCAGTTACACTGCCCGCCCACGCCCGTCTACTCGATGCCCGAGGTCTACGACGCACTCGACGAGATGGTCTCCGACGGCTGGATCCGCAACTACGGCGTCTCCGTCGAGACTGTGGACGAGGCGCTTACCGCGCTACAACACCCCGGCGTCGCGACCATCCAGATCATCCTCAACGTATTCCGCCGCAAGCCGCTCGAGCAGGTGCTACCCGCCGCCGCGGCCTCCGGCGTGGGGATCATCGCGCGCGTCCCGCTCGCGAGCGGCCTGCTCACCGGGCGCTTCACCGAGGACACCACATTCCTGCCCACGGACCACCGCGCATTCAACCGGCACGGCGAGTCCTTCGACCAGGGCGAGACCTTCTCGGGAGTGCCCTATGAGGTGGGTGTTGCAGCCGCGCGCGAGTTCACCGAGATCGTTCCCGACGGCGTCGCTCCCGCTCAGTTCGCGCTGCGCTGGATCCTTGACCAGGAGGGCGTTTCCGCGGTGATTCCGGGGGCGAGCAGGCCGGCACAGGCTGCGGCGAACGCAGCTGCGGCTTCGCTTCCCCCGCTCGACGCCGATCAGCTCGCGGCGCTCGCGGACCTCTACGACCGCCGGATCCGGGAGTACGTCCACCCCCGCTGGTGAGGCATGGGTGGCACGGCCAGCACGGCTCGCAGGCCGTGAGCGCGGCTACGCGCTGAGGCTCTTTTCAGTACCTTTCGACGT
Organism: Ruaniaceae bacterium KH17; assembly: GCA_900199505.1. Taxonomy (GTDB): domain Bacteria; phylum Actinomycetota; class Actinomycetes; order Actinomycetales; family Actinomycetaceae; genus KH17. Next base: position 17,318 of record FZQV01000040.1, read on the forward strand.
TTTCGTGCCGCGCTCTGCACGTGGTGAAGCGGTGATTGAACACCCGTGCAACCGCCACCGGCTACACCGGGGAGTCCAGGCGATGCCTGACTAACGGTTCTCCCAGGCGTCCGGGGACTCAGAGAGGGAGCGAGCGGCGTCGGGCAGATTGCCAGAACGAAGCTGCTCCAAGCTCGTCGCATCGAGTACGCCTCGGAGGCTCGCGCGAACCGCAACCCACAAAGTGGGGAGGTGCTGGGCCACGCCGTCGTACGTGGTGTCCTGTGGCCGGCGGCCGCGGACCTCGGCCAGCGGTCCATCCACCGCCCGGAGGACGTCACCCACGGCGATCTCGGTGGCCGGCCGCGCAAGTTGGTAGCCGCCCCGCGGACCCCTCACCGAGCGGACGAGCCCCGCGCGGCGCAAATCCAGGAGAATCGCCTCGAGGAACTTCCGCGGGAGGCCCTGCGCCTCGGCGAGAACCGCTGCGCTCACGAGCGAATCGTCCGCCGCTTCGGTGAGTTGCAGCATCGCGCGCACTGCGTACTCGGCCTTTGCTGAGATCTCCACCCCTCCATTGTGACGCAGGCCGGGGTATTCGGGGCCGGAGGTATCGCCCCGCTCGTCCGCGACTAATCCACGAGCGCGGCGCCGGTGTGGTGGCTGCTCGCTGCGAGGATCGCGTTCTCGCGGCGGATTGCGCGCACCGCGACCGTCACGCAGGCGGCCCAGCCGACAGCAATGAGCGCCAGAACGATGCCGTAGGTGGGGCTGGGTACGTCGAAGCTCAACATGATGGTACGCACGTTCGTGAGCACGATCAGACCGCCAGCGAGCGAGCCCAGCAGTCGCGTGGGCATGTGGTGCACAAGCCACGCGGCGATCGGTGCAGCGATCAGGCCGCCGACCAGGAGTGCGGCAACCCAGCCGAAGTTGAAGCCCTCTCCGCTGAGTCCGAAGAGGAACCCGAGGCTCGCGGCAACGGCCACGAGGAACTCGCTGGTATCGATCGAACCGACCACCTTGCGCGGCTCGATCCGCCCGCTTGCGAGGAGCGCAGGTGTCCCGACCGGCCCCCAGCCGCCGCCGCCGGATGCGTCAAGGAATCCACCGACGACGCCAACGGGCGCGAGAAACTTCCAGCCGAGTGGCCTGTCTGTGCGCGGAGTTGGGATGGTTGTGAAGGTGAAGCGGCTGAGGACGTAGAGGCCGAGGGTGAGCAGGATGATGCTCATGAACGGCCTGGCCGCGCTCGTCGAGAGCCCGGAGAGGAAGGTTGCCCCGGCAAAGGCGCCGATCGCTCCGGGAACGCCCACCCGGAGGACGACCCTCCAGTCCACGTTCCCGAATCGCCAGTGGGAGAACCCTGAGGCGAGTGTGGTGCCGATCTCGGCGAGGTGTACGGAGGCGCTTGCCGCGGCCGGGTTTGCCCCTATCGCGAGCAGAAGCGTTGTGGATGTGACGCCGTAAGCCATCCCAAGCGATCCATCGACCAGTTGAGCGCCTAATCCGACCAGTGCGAGCAAGACGAGCATTTGCATGATGTACCCCATAACTCCTAGTGAAGTAATAGGAAATATACTCTTGTCTAGCCGAAAGTCAATAGGTTTGCTAGACGAAAGTGGCAGATAGTTTAGCGTGCTTGTGAGCGCCGGGATCGAGTCCACAGTATCCAGCAGTTTGCGCCGGATGAATGCAGCACTTTGCAACGGTTTCATGCGGCACTTTGCATGCGATCGAGTGAGATGAAAGGTCCCGCGCAGGGCGGGGGTTCGTCGCCTACGGGATGATGTGGCCCGCGGTTCGGAAGAGCTCGTACCACTCGGCGTGAGTTAAGGGGATCTCCGAGCCGGCGGCGGCGTCGGCCACGCGCTGCGGGTTCGTGGTGCCGAGGACAACCTGCATGTTGGCCGGGTGCCGCGTGATCCACGCGACCGCGATCGCCGTCTCAGGTGCTGGGGGTCCACAATGCGTCGATTGGGAGTGCGACGATGCGATCAGCGACAGGCTGCGCTGTGGGGCCGGTGTAGAGCACGTACCCGCCGAGGAACCGGTCCCCAAGCTTGTCCCGCAGGAGCTTCAGGCCCTTGAGATCGGCCGGTTGGATCGTGCTCGAGGCTTTCACTTCAAGCCCGACTACCGGTCCGTCTGAAGCCTCAAGTACGAGATCTACTTCAGCGCCGCGTTGATCGCGGAAGTGGTACAACTGTGCGCGCTGGTCGCTCCAGCCGAGTTGGCTGCGCAATTCTCCGGCGACGAAGCCCTCGACGATGCCTCCCGCAGGGCTGTTTGGGATGGTGGGCGCGAGTGATTGTGGAGAGACCCCGAGAAGGCTCGCGTTGAGGCCCGAGTCAAGGATGAACACCTTCGATTGCTTCACTTCGCGGGATGTGAGGTTTGTAGACCATGCCGGTAGGACGTGGATAAGGAACAGAGTTTCGAGTAGTCGGATGTACGGGTCAAGCGTGGTTCGAGGAATTCCAGAATCGTTCGCGAGCGCACTCCATACCATCCCGGAGCCGCTGCGAGCCGCGATAAACTTAAGAAGCCTCGGGAGATCTGTCAGGCGACGAAGCTCCGAGATATCGCGGGCGTCACGATTGACGATTTGGTTGAGATATGTCGAGTACCAGTCCTCGCGGCGCCTGGGGCTTGACCTCGAGAGCGCCTCCGGATAACCGCCCGTACACGCACGTTCGAGATAGTCCGAACGCGTGAGCGCGCTCGAGTGGTCCAGGAACCGTGTGCCGCTGAAGGCTCGGTCTACGAAGGATACGTGCGTACCGCTCAGCTCGGCCTGGCTGAGGGAATGCAAAGTGAAAGGTTGAGCACGACCGGCTAGTGACTCATCCGTTGCCGCCAGGTTAAGGAGGTTGGCCGAGCCCGTCACGAGGTATCTGCCAGGACGCTTGTCACGATCGACTGCGGCCTTGAGGGCGACGACCAACTCGGGCGCACGCTGAATCTCGTCGACAATGAGCAGTCCGTCGGGCAATTGCTGGACGAAGCCGACGGGATCATCGAGCGCAAACGCGTGAGCAGCGGGGTCATCGAGTGTTACGACGAGGCTCTCGCGTGTCTCCGCGATCATCTCCGAGAGTGTTGACTTCCCCACTTGGCGGGCGCCTTGAATGACAACAATCCGAGTGTCCTCGAGTGCTTCCATCACCCGTGGAAGCAAGAGTCGGGGGACTGGATTCGGAAGAAGCATCTGTACATTCTAGCGTTGGTTCGTCATTTCACCAGGAGTAGCTCGTCATTTGCCCAGGATCAATTCGTCGTTTCACCAGGGCAACCTGCATGTTGGCCGGGTGCCGCGTGATCCACGCGACTGCAATCGCCGTAACAGGGCCCTGGAGTGCTCCACATTCATCCGGTTTGAAACTCCACATTTATCCGGTTCACCCAGTGAGTGTTCCCAGAGGATGACATGGACGCCGGATGGAAGGGTATTTCCGTACTCGGTTCCAGTCACGATTGCGAGGAACCTCGGTGCCCCGATCTTGTCCGTGTCCACGCTCTCGTCGCGGAGTACAGCAGTTTGCATCGGTTCTATACAGCAGCTTGCAACGACCTCACGCCTCGCATTGCACGCATTTGGGCGTGATGAAAGATCCGCATGGGGCGGGGGTTCTCCCGCCTACGGGATGATGTGGCCCGCGGTGCGGAAGAGCTCGTACCACTCGGCACTCGGGCGCAGGGAGAATTCTGAGGTTGCGGATGCGGCCAATGACGCTCTCTGAGAGTGGGCATTCGACCAAGGAGGTGTCGCTCCGCGAGATCTTTGACGGGGTGGGGGAGGTCGCTGCTGTCTCCGACGTGACCCTGGATGAAATGGCCGATCGAATCGCGATCGGTGGATGGCCAGCACTTCAGGGCCTCAGTCCCCGGGATGCTCAGTCGTTCATGAGGTCGTATCTCGACGATATTGCGAGGGTCGATCTCAAGGATTCGGGTCTGGACGAAGCTCATCGCGATCCGAGGCGGGTGAGCCGCTTTCTTCGCGCCTACGCGCGCCATGTAGCGACACCAGCAACCACAGCCACGATTACCTCCGATACGGCGATTGGGGGCGAGCCTCCGATCCATCAAGAGACTGCAGCTGGGTACCTGACGCTAATTTGTTCAGACGGTGTTTCGGAAAGCGCGTGTGTGGGGATCGGGTAGCGCTGGTGTAGGTATCGGGTAGCGCTTCGAGTGGGGCGCGTTTGATGATTCTTCTGGTTCTTGCGGCGAGTGTCCGCGGGGCTGAGAGGAAGATCGATGACTGATTATCGAGTGTTGATGCTGCTGGTCTTGGAGGGCCGCCCGTATCGCGAGATTGTCGCCCGGCAGGGGTGTTCACAGCGGACGATCGCGAAGGTCCGCCGTGTCCTGGACGAGCAGCAGATTGACGACGCGTCGCTGGTCGAAGCGTTGACGTTGGACGAGATCGACGCACTGTTCACTGATGGCCGCAAGACTGTGAGCGGCCAGTTCGTCCCGGTCGATATTGACCGGGTGGTCGCAGCGCGGGTGGGCAGGTCGAAGCCGCCGTTGAAAGTGTTGTGGGCGCAGTATGTGGAGACCGACGCGCCGCCAGGCGTCCGGCATTACGGGTATGAGCGTTTCTGCCAGATCGTCGCGGAGCATGTGCGCTCCTGTGATTTGACCGCGCCGATCGTCCACGTGCCGGGACACACGATGCAGGTCGATTGGGCCGGGACCCAGATGGAGATTACCGATCCGATCACACGTGCCACGACCGCGGTCTCGATATTTGTGGCGTCGCTGCCGTATTCGGGTCTGGTGTTCGCGCGCGGCTATCTTAATCAGAAACAGGCCGCCTGGCTGGACGCTCACCGGCGTGCTTTCGAATACGCAGGGGGTGTCCCGTTGCTGGTGGTCCCGGATAATGCGTCGACGGCCTCGAACCAGATCTCCAAGGACTCGCGGGCGCGCGATGTGAACGCCTCCTATGCCGAGTTCCTGCAGTACTACCAGACTGCCGCGGTCCCCACGAGGGCTGCTGCGCCCAGGGATAAGGGCAATGTTGAGGCCGGGGTCAAGGTCGTCACGCACTGGGTGATCCAGTATCTGGCTGGGCGCGTCTTCGCCTCGCTGGACGACCTGAACGACGCGATCAGTGAGCGCGTGGAATGGATCAACGACCGCACCCCGTTCCGGGGCGAGAACAGGTCGCGGGCCGCGTGGTTCACCCAGACGGAGAAGGCCGAGTTGATGCCGCTACCGGCCCAGCCCTGGGAGCCAGTTACGTGGCGCAAGGCGAAAGTGCATCGTGATTGGCATATCCAGATCGATACGATCAAATACTCCGTTCCCCACGAGTATGCGGGCCTGAATGTGGAGGTGCGGAACATCGGCGAGATGCTCGACGTGATCACTGGGGTCTGCTGAAGGTTTGGTTGAGTCCTTGACTGCATGATTCCCGTGAGGGGGTCGTGTTGAGAGGATGGCTATCATGCCGAAGATCTATACCGAGCAGTTCAAACGAGACGCTGTTGCGATGGTCGCGCAGGGCGTGTCCCAGAAGAAGGTGTGTAGGGATCTGGGGATCTCGAAGTCCGCGCTGCAGGCGTGGGTGAGGGATGACCGATTCCGTGCGCAGGGGCTGACGCCAACGACTGATCCTGACGAGCGCCGCGAGATGATG
>FZQV01000042.1 GCA_900199505.1 Ruaniaceae bacterium KH17
GCGAAGTAAGCGCTGGCTTTTTTTAGGAACGCCGTCTCAGCTCGAAGCTCCTGGTTCTCCCGCTCAAGCTCCTTCAAACGAGCACGCTCAGAGAGCGTCAACTCTTCCTCGCTGCCACCGTGAGCTTCTCGATACTTGACCAGCCAATTGCGTAGCGTTTCGGTGCCGACACCATACGACTCAGCCACCGTCCTGATCGGCTTTGACGTCGAAATCACCTCCTGACACAACTCGTCCTTGAACTCTTGACTGAACCGTCGTCGTACTGCGGCCATAATCTGTGGATCTCTCTTTCAGTAACGCCCCCAGCTTAAGAGGGCCCACCGTCCGAAATCCCTAGGCCGCCCAGATCGCGTCCGGTCGCGCGTGCGTACCTGCCGGGCATGAGCCCTGCACCCACTGACACCAAGGCCCGCCGACGCCTCATCACCCTCATCGCCGTCGGCATCATCCTGCTGCTCCTGGCCGGAGTCGGCGTCTACGGACTTCTCATCGGCCCCCGCAACCCCAGCGACACCGGCCCGAGCCCCGATCCACGACCCGGCTCGACCACAACACCGCCGCCCCCATCACCGTCTCATCCGTCGCTACCGACGGTTCCAGCCGTTCCACGATCCGCCGATCCGGTCACCTTCACCGAGGGCGTCGCCACCACCTTGTTCGCATGGGACACCGCTGTCGGGTTGTGGCCACTGGACTACACCTCCGCCATCCTCACCGTCGGTGACCCGTCCGGGGACGAGCAAGCGGGACTCGCCTCCGACATCGCCACCTACCTGCCCAACCGCGACGCCTGGATCGACCTGCGTCAATACGCCACGACCCAACACCTCGTCATCGACACGTCACGTGTCCCTGACGCGTGGGACGAAGCGGTCGAGCAGGCACAGCCCGGACAGATCGCACCCGGCACAACGGCGGTGACCATCTCAGGCACACGTCACCGCTCTGGCGTCTGGAACGGCCAACCCGTCACCTCCGAACACTCGGTGTCGTTCACGGTGTTCGTGGTCTGCGCGCCGACGTACCCGACCTGTCACTTGCTGAGGCTGTCTCAGCTCGACAACCCGCTGCGCTGAAAGGTGACCTGCTCATGTTCCGCAAAGTCGCCATCGCCGCACTCGCGCTCACGTTCTTCGCCCCTTCGGTCACGCTGCTCGGGATCGGAGCATTGATGAACCCCGCCGCTGCCAACTGCACGACCACCGGCGGGGTGGACCTCGGTCCCGTCCCAGAGTCTCTGAGCGTGACAACCGCGAACGGCGAGACCTTCACGCTGAATCAGCAGCAACTCACACACGCCGCAACGATCATCGCCATCGGCAACAGCATCGACGGCGTCGGCCGGCCAGGGATCAAGATCGCGCTCATGGCGGCACTCACCGAGTCCACGCTGCGGATGCTCTCGAACACCGGCACCTACCCGGAATCCGCGAACTACCCCAACGACGGCAACGGCTCCGACCACGACAGCCTGGGCCTGTTCCAGATGCGGCCCCAATCGGGGTGGGGAACCGTCGCCGAACTCATGGACCCCACCTACCAAGCGCGAGCCTTTTTCGGCGGACCCACCGGCCCGAACTACCCATCACCGCGAGGTCTGCTCGACATCGACGGTTGGCAGCAGATGGACCCCGGAGAAGCCGCCCAAGCGGTCGAAGTCTCCGCCTACCCCGACCGCTACCGCAACTACGAGCCCGTCGCCGAAACCATCCTGACCACCCTCAGCGCGGGCGGCACCGACACGACTTCTGCCACTGCCGGTGGGTCAGTCGTATCGTCGTCGCGCGTCGTGTTCCCGCTTCCCGAGGGAACGTGGGTGCTGACGTCGCCGTTCGGGATGCGGGTGCACCCGATCACTGGCGAACACAAGCTGCACACCGGCACCGACCTCGCCGCACCCGACGGCAAAGCGATCATTGCCGCCGCCGACGGCACCGTGACCGTCGCCGAGTTCTCCGGCGGGTACGGCGGACTCATCGTCATCGAGCACACCATCGACGGCCAGACAGTCGCCACCGCGTACGCGCACATGTGGCAGTACGGCATACACGTCAAAGCAGGAGACCAAGTACGGGCCGGACAACACATCGGCGACGTCGGCTCCTCCGGCAATTCCACCGGCCCGCACTTGCACTTCGAGGTCCGCCCCGGTGGCACCAACGGTGAAGCGATCGACGCCGCCGCCTGGCTCAACCAACACGGCGCCTCGAACCTCCCCGAAGCCACCAGCGGATCACCAGCCGCGTGCCGCGCGGCAGGAACCGCAGCGCCTCCCACCGGCGTGGATGGCGACGCGGACCGGCTCGTCGACGACCCCAGCACCGGCGGGCAGATCACCGCCCGGATGCTGCACCTCTACCAACAGACGCTCGCCGCGTTTCCCGACACCGGCTGGGGCTGCTACTCGCCCCGTCCCGGCACCAAGTCCGAGCACCCGCTCGGACGGGCGTGTGACATCACCTTCGGCAACCAGATCGGCCAACGTCCCAACCCCGCCCAGCTCGACGCCGGGTGGATCGTGACGAACTGGATGAAAGACAACGCCGACGTTCTCGGCGTCTCGTACCTCATCTGGCAAGGCCAAATCTGGTCCGTCGCGCGTGACGAAGACGGCTGGCGGCCCTACAACGGCGGCGGCATGCACGACCCGAACGACATTACCGGAGGCCACTACGACCACCTCCACGTCACCGTGAAAGCCGGGTGACCACAATGGGCGTCTTCCCCGACTTCGACGGGCTCAGCGGCATCGGAGACCTCCGCACCGTCGTCGGCGCACTCCTCACGTTCGTCCTCATCATTGCCGTGCTCATGCTGATCGTCTCCGCGATCGTGTGGGCCATCGCTTCCGCCCACGGCAACTACTCCGCAGCCAGCAAAGGCCGCGTCGGCGTCCTCGTCTCGGTTGGCGCCGCCGTCCTCGCGGGCGCCGGAGAGGCATGGATGAACTGGCTCATCAACCTGGGCGCGGGTCTCTGACCGCACTACCTTCAGTCACTCTTGGACATCATCGACGGGGCCAGCGGTAAGCTCACATTGATCGAGCAAACGGGCGAGGTAGCTGTAGGCCGCGAGACGCTCCATCGCCTCCTGCTCCGAGAGCTCGCTCCGCGTGTGCGTGGTCACGTTCCGCACGGTGAGGTTCAATCCAGTAGCAAGAGCATTGAGTGCCTTGGCGAGAGGTTCCAGGCCACCCCGCATACTCTTGACCGTCTTGTCATCAGTAGAACCGGGCCACACCAGTTTCGGTTTTCCAGGTTCAGGCGCCCCCGGCGAGAGAGTCTGCTGCCAGAACACGGTGTCGTCGACATCACTCCTGCTGAGGCGTTCTTTCCAGTGAACGGTGAGTCCTTCTGCTGCTTCTCGGACGGCAACGCGGTACTGGTGGGTCGTCCAGTGCGCCGATGCGCCCGCCCATACAACGGGATGGAACTGTGCGGGCGCGAAGGCCGGCAGGTCAGCGTCAGTTCGCGACTCAGCATCAGCGACCATCGCATCCAGTCTGCCCTTGACGTTGGCGGTGGTTGTACGGATGTCTCGGGGCGCAATCGGCGCCTTAGGCGAGGACATGAACGACCAATTCGAGATTGGGTCGATCGCCCCAAGGCCCGCAATCGCGATGTAGGCGCCTGTTACTGCGACTGCACTCGCAGCGAGCCCTGCAGCTTCCGCAACGTCGAGCTCAAGTCTCTGCACCGTCGACGGGTCCTGCCCCTCCTTGGTCCAGACGGTTGGCAAGAGCCCACGTGACGACATGTGGTCGGACTCAACCTGAGTGTCCATCCAGGCGTTGAAAGCCCCCTCGAACTTCTCGACGGCTGCTCGCAATCGTTGAAGGTAATCCACTCCGTACTGGCTCATCTTTCCGACACCTCTTCTTATGCACTCACCCCGTGCGGACGATCAGCGCACAGACAATCCAAGGCTACGGCCGACCACCGACAGGCGCGGGGGCGATGGGTGCACCTGTGCGTGTACCCGTCTGCGAGTCGCGTGGGCGGGCCGACCGCTCGCCAAGGAGACCTACCGTGTTCGATCTGCTGACCACTACCGTTCTGCCCGTCGTCGGCCTGGTGCCGATGGACATCAACATCGATCCCAACACCAACGGACTGCCGGGGATCGCCCAGCTGCGCACGATCGTCGGCGCGGTCATGACCATCGGACTGATCCTCTCGGTCCTCGCACTGATCGTGTCCGCGATCGTGTGGGGATTCGGCGCGAACTCCTCGAACCCGCACCTCGCGTCACGGGGGAAGATCGGCGTCTTGGTCTCCTGCGGCGCAGCGGTCATCTGCGGCGCTTCGGTAACGCTCATCAACTTCTTCTGGAACGTCGGCCAGCAAGTCTGAACGGTCGCGTCGAGAAGGTTGGTGGTTCGTCATGAGCGTGTGCGACGTCCCGGTGATCTCCTCGGTCTGTGACGCCGTCGGTGAAGGTGCCGCAACTCTGGTCGCGGCCCCATTCGACTGGCTCGCCCAGGCCATGGGAGCTGCCGCGGGCTGGCTGTTCGAAGCAGTCTGGTCGGTGTTCGACACCACCACCCTCGTGGACGTCACCCGGCCCGAGTACCTGACCGTCTACAACCTGCTGTTCGGCATCGCCGTGTTCGTGATGCTGATCTTCTTCTGCCTCCAACTCATCACCGGCCTGATCCGACGCGACCCCACCGCACTCAGCCGCGCAGCCCTCGGCCTCGCCAAGTCAGTCCTCGGGTCATTCGTCGTCATCACGCTGACGGCACTGCTGCTGGAAGTCGTGGACCAACTGTGTCTTGGTATCGTCCAAGCCGCAGGCGAGACCACCGAATCGATGGGCGACAAGATCGCCCTGATGGCCGCAGGACTGGTCGGGATCAACATCGCAGCACCCGGCGTCGGTGCGATCGTCACGATCTTCCTGGCCGGCCTCGCGATCGCCGCCGCCGCCATCGTCTGGCTATCCCTGCTCGTGAGGAAGGCACTGCTGCTGGTCTCCATCGTGTTCGCCCCACTCGCGTTCTCGGGCGCGTCATGGGATGCGTCGCGAGGGTGGATCGGGAAGTGGGCGATGTTCGTCGTCGCACTGATCTGCTCCAAGCTCGTGCTCGTCGTGATGTTCCTCGTCGCGATCACCCAGGTCTCGGCACCCATCGACGCTGACCTCGCATCGATCAGCGACCCCATCGCCGGGATCGTGCTCATGGCCATGGCCGCGTTCGCCCCGTACCTGACCTACAAGTTCATCGCGTTCGTCGGCTTCGACATGTACCACGCGATCGGCTCCGAACAAGACGCGAAGCAAGCCCTGAACCGACCCATCCCTGTCCCCGGCAAGACCACCGGTGGCGGTGCCGAGCCGAAGAAGATACTCGACGGCGCAGGTAGCAGCGGAAGCGGTGGCGGCAGCGCTGGAAGTGGAGGTGGTAGCGCGCCGTCCACACCGAAGGCGACCCCCGCAACATCGGCGAGTGGTGGCGCTGCCGCATCTGGTGGCGCGTCCGGTGGCGGTGCCGCCGCAAGCGGTGGTGCTGCTGCGGCTGCTGGACCTGCCGCGGCCGTGGTCGTCGGCGCCCAGGTTGCCAAGGGTGCGGCCACCGCCGGACCCAAAGCGGGCACCGCTCTCGGCACTCAAGGCGAGCAGGCTGCCGATGCCGCCGCACAGTCAGCGCCTCCACCGCCCGCTACATCAGCTCCGGCCACGTCGGCTCAAGTGCCGCCGCCATCGAGTCCAGCACCGCCCGCGCCGAGGAACGACCCCGCACCACCGGCACCGGCACCGAAGCCCACACCGCCCGCGCCGCGAGCGTCGAAGGAGTCATAGACCGTGAACTCAAACCCGAACCCGCGCACCACGGGCGATCTCGTGCCAGTGAAGTTCTCCCGCCTCACCCGCCGCGGCGTCCTTCTTGGGCTGTCTCTGACGCAGCTCATCACTCTCGCGATCGGCGGAGCCACCCTGATCGTCGCGTTCTACGCAGGGGGCGGGATGCTGCTCGCCTACACCGCACCCGTCTGGGTGCTCTCGGCTGCCCTGACGTGGATACCCATCGCAGGTAGGCCCATCGTCGAATGGCTGCCCGTGACGTGCTGGTGGCTGTGGCGAACCACTGGCGGCCAGCTCCTGTATCGCCGGCGGATCATCACGCCGCGTCCGGTCGGTACGCTCGCGCTGCCTGGCGACATGGCTCGCTTGCGGGAGTTCGACGATCCCGACACCGGGGCCGGGATGATCCACGACCCCCACGCCGCCACCCTGACCGTGGTCTGCGAAGTAACCCATCCCGCGTTCGTGCTCCTCGACCCCGGCGAACAAGAGCGCCGCGTCACCTCCTGGGGTCGCGTGCTCGCCACCGTTTGCCGCTCCGGCCGCGTTGCCACGCTGCAAGTCTTGGAGCGAACCCTGCCGGACTCGGGGACTGGCCTTGCCGAGTGGTGGGCCGCGCACGGCAGTCCCGACGGGTCATGGGCGGCCGACACCTACGCCGAGCTCATCGAACGTGCTGGACCTGCCGGTGAACGTCACGCCACAACGTTGTCTTTGTCGCTCGATATGAGGGCGGCGGCCCGGCAGATCAGGACAGCAGGTGGCGGCATCCGAGGTGCGGCGAATGTGCTGCGCCAAGAGATGAACACCCTCGTTGCAGCGCTCCGCTCCGCCGACCTTGCACCCTCGGGCTGGCTCAGCCCAGGGCATATCGCCGTCATGCTGCGCTCCGCGTACGACCCCGCCATCGCCGCCACCTTGGAGCGCCACGGCCAGCTCGGCCAGTCGCTGGCAACGGCGGGCCCGGTCGCAGTGACCGAAACATGGGGCCGGCTGCGCACCGACTCCGCCCACCATGCCGTGCTGTGGATAAGTGAGTGGCCGCGGTCGCTGGTGTATCCGGGGTTCTTGTCGCCTGTGCTGCTCTCGACGGGCATCCAGCGGTCGTTCTCGTTGATCTGCACTCCGATGCGCTCCGACCAGGCCGCTCGCGACATCCGCAAGAAGAAGGTCGAGCACATCTCCGACCAAGCCCAGCGGGCGAAGATCGGGCAGATCGAGGACGCCTCCCAAACCGCCGAGTACCACGATGTGCTCCAACAGGAAGCCGCCCTCACGGCCGGGCACGGCATCCTCCGCTACACCGGACTCATCGCCGTCTCCGCCCCGACCGTGGAGGAGCTCGACGCCGCTGTCGCCGCCATCGAGCAAGCCGCGATCCAAGCGTCCTGCGAGACCCGGCTCCTCGTCGGTCAGCAAGCTGCCGCGTTCACCGCAGGAGCGCTGCCACTCTGCCGGGGCGTGTAGACGGGTCAGAAGAGATCGAACGTCTTTTCAGCGCCTTCGCCATCCTGCACCCACGCCACACGCAGCTTCGCATCTTCGACCCCGGAGGACAGTGCGATAGGGAGTCGGCGGGTCGTCCGCTTGTGGAGGGTAACCGGCTGACTTGGCCCGATGAGGCGCATCAGCCCAGAGCCGGTCGTGCCCTCGAACGTCACCTCTTCAGCGTCTTGCTCACCGTCGTTCACCACGTCCAGCCACCGCTTGGTCGTGTACTTCGGCGCGCCCTTGCTGCTGAAGCCAGAGACCTCTCGCTCTTGCTGGGGTTGAACCCGAATGTCCACACCCAACGACGGCGTGGTCGCCGACGACGGAGTGGGCAGGCCCAGATTGGCGATGTCGTACTCAATCGCCTTCCAGACTTCGTGACCGAGTTGGGCCGTGGTGGCGAACTCCCCAAGTAGCCCTCGTTGACTGATCTCTGCACGGAACTCGCGCAACCCATCAACCTGCCGTGTGTCTACATCGTTCGGGAGAGCCGCAGTTGAGAAGTAGAGATGAACCGGCTTTCCATCACTAACAGCACGTTCGATCTCTTCCACGGTGCCAGAGACCGCATCCGGCGTCGGAGAACCGAGACGACTCCCGAAAAGTGCGAAAACGATGTCCGATTCGTCCACGCCCTGGGAGTTGATAAGCGACTGCGGGTGTCCGCCAAGGACCGGTACGGACGACGTCTCCCATCTCCAGGGCAACAGCACAACTTGCTTGTTCCTGGCGTTGGCATTATTCCAGTCGTTGATGGCGCTCTCCACCGCATCACGAGCGTCGGGTATGTCTGAGGGAGACGCGATCATGACGCGTAAGACGTTGGCGTTGAAGCTCATGGTTCAAGGCTATGTGGGGGCACCGACATCGTCCTGAGGAGCGCACCTCGCTGGTGACACAACTTCTCGTCCCCGGAGGTCCCCATGCCCACGTTCTTCGATTCCACTGCCGACGCTGCTGAGGCGTCCGAGGCGATGCGGGGGCTCGCGCACGCGAGCCGCACGTTTGATCAGCCCGCTCAGATGTATGGCGTGGTCGGTGACCTGTCTTCGGGGATGCGGTCGCTACGGCAGGTCTTGGAGCAGCTGGCCGATGTGCACGAGCAGAAGGCCGCGCACGCGTTCAGCGACGGCGGCGATCACGCGGCCGGTGTCCGCGACGCGCTCGCGACGGCCGAAGAGCTGCGCCGGTCTGCTCGTCTGGTGGATCAGGCCTATGACCGGCTCGCGGAGGGATTCGTGGCGGCGGGGCGGACTGCGTGGCATCCCGAGCCGGCCATCGAGGAAGCCGTCCCGTCGCGGTGGATCAACGTGGTCTTCCTCCAAGGAGTAGAGGCCGACCGTCCGTTGCGCATCCTCGGCGAGCTGGGCCATGTCGATGCGGTGGACTACCTCGCCCAGTGGGACTACGGCGAGGAAACCACGCAGGCGGCGCTTGAGAACGGGTACGTCTATGACGAACCCGGCGAGGGAACGAACGACCGGGTGATGATGTCCGGCGACTACGCACTGGTCGTCAATCCGAACATCGGCTACATCTCGTTGTTGCGTCGCCACCCCGAACCCGACGCGAGCTCCAGTGCGATCGACGAGCCGACGCCGACGAAGGATGGACCTGAGCTGCTGTTCTCGTATTCCTCGCCGGGGGCGCCGAAGCGTGAGGACCTGCCGTCGCCGAAGCAAGGGCGGTCGTGGTTCGAGCCCGCGAAGATCACGGCGGTGCGGGAATCGCGAGGTCTCGGGCTGTGACTACGGACAAGGAGCGTCTTCACACTGCGGTATTGGTTGCTCCGTCGAAAGAACGCCGCAAGCTCCGCAAACAGCGCCGCCGCGCAGAAGCACTACTCCACGCCGAACAACGCAAGGCCGAACTCGCCGCCGCGAAGGCGCGGGCGGAGGCGGAGCGTGCTGAGCGTCGCGCGACGATTTACCTGCCCAAGAGTGGCGAGGCGGGTGCGGCGCAGCTCAGGACGCCGGGACGGTTCCGGCTCCCGCGTCATCAGGACACGTCGGCGACGTTGGCGGGTGCGTATCCTTTCGTCGCTGAAGGCGGCCTTGGTGCCGATGGGGTGTTCGTCGGTCAAGACCTCTATTCCGGCGGTTCGTTCGTGTACGACCCGTGGGTTCTGTACGCGCGCGGCATCATCACCGCACCGAACGTGGTGCTGGCCGGGATCGTCGGCTCCGGCAAGTCCTCGCTCGCGAAGTCGCTCTACACCCGGTCGTTGCCGTTCGGGCGCAGGGTCTACGTTCCCGGCGACCCGAAGGGCGAACACACCGCTGTCGCTAACGCTGTCGGGGGCCGGGCCATCGTCCTAGGTCACGGACTGAACACGCGCCTGAACCCTCTCGATGAGGGACACCGCCCGTCCGGGTTATCGGATGAGCAGTGGGCATCCACCGTCGCCGCCCGCAGGCGCGACCTGATCGGCGCCCTCGCTGAGACTGTCTTGGCTCGGGGGCTGTCACCGTTGGAGCACACCGCGATCGACCTGGCACTGACGCAGACGGTGCGGGAGAACGATGTGCCGATCCTGCCGATGGTCGTTGATCGCATCCTCAACCCCAGCACCGACACCGACACCGACATCGACGGGCGCCTCGCCGAAGACGGACGACTTGTCGGCCATGCACTGCGCCGTCTCGTCGCTGGCGACCTTGCGGGACTGTTCGACGGGCCCTCCACGGTCACGTTCGACCCCAGCCTGCCGATGATCTCCCTCGACCTTTCGCGGGTGACAGAGAACTCGACCCTGATCTCGGTGTTGATGACGTGCTCATCGGCGTGGATGGAGTCGGCTCTGCTTGATCCGAATGGTGGGCAACGCTGGGTGATCTACGACGAGGCCTGGCGTCTCATGTCCCACCCGGCCCTGCTACGCCGGATGGACGCGCACTGGCGCCTCGCCCGCCACTACGGGATCGCGAACATGCTGATCTTCCACAAGCTCACCGACCTCGACAACGTCGGCGACCAAGGCTCAGCCATGCGTTCCCTGGCCAACTCGTTGCTGGCGAATGCGGAGACGAGGATCGTGTACCGGCAGGAGTCTGACCAGCTTGGCCCCACCGCTTCCGCCCTCGGGCTGACCGGCACCGAGCAACAGCTCCTTCCGAACCTCGGGGTCGGCCAGGGACTCTGGCGAATCAAAGCCAGGAGCTTCGTGACTCAGCACCAACTACACCCCGCCGAGTTGGAGTTGTTCGACACCAGCTCGCGAGCGGCAGGAAAAACCTAGATGTTCCAGCGAATATTGACGGTTTTGGCGGGAACTTCCGCCCGTGCCGTCATTTTGGTGTGGGTGCGCGTGGATGTTCGAGGAACTGCCTCCTCTGCGACTGTACCGCGCCCGCCGGTGTGGGTGTCGTGAGGGCTCCGCGGGTGCGGGAGTGCCGCTGCTGGGCCGCGGGTGCATGGTGCACCATCATCGACATTGGTTCAGTGATTGCTGTATAGTTCAGTGCATGCTGACTATTGCTTCGCGCCTCGACGTCATGAACCGGCTCGGCCGGGCCATGGCGGACCCGACGCGCTCCCGGATCCTGATGACCCTGCTGGACGGGCCGAGCTACCCGGCCGTGCTCTCGCGCGAGCTGGAGCTGACGCGCTCGAACGTGTCGAACCACCTGACCTGCCTGCGCGACTGCGGGATCGTGGTCGCCGAGCCCGAGGGGCGGCAGACGCGCTACGAGATCGCCGACCCGCACCTCGCGGCGGCGCTGACGGCGCTGGTGGACGTGACGCTGGCCGTGGACGAGCACGCGCCGTGCGTGGACGCCGAGTGCACGGTGCCGGGCTGCTGCGGGACGGGAGTGGGCGCGTGAGCGCGGCGTGCGGCTGCGACGAGCCGGAGACCCGGGTCGGCGAGGAGGCCGAGGAGGAGCGGGAGCGTCCGTGGTGGCGTGACCGCGGGATCATGGTCCCGGTGCTCTCCGGCGTCGCGTTCGGCACGGGCCTGGTCCTGGAATGGACGGGTGCGGAGATCCCGGCGCTGGTGGCGTTCTGGATCGGCCTGTTGCTGGGTGCGTCGACGTTCACCCCCGGCGCGGTCCGCAAGCTGTTCAAGGGCAAGCTGGGCATCGGGCTGCTGATGACGATCAGCGCGGTCGGCGCGGTCATCCTCGGCTACGTCGAGGAGGCCGCGGCGCTGGCGTTCCTGTACTCGATCGCCGAGGCGCTGGAGGACAAGGCCATGGACCGCGCCCGCGGCGGGCTGCGGGCGCTGCTCAAGCTGGTCCCGGAGACCGCGACCATCCGGCGGGATGGCGCGTCCGTGGAGGTCGCCGCGAAGGATCTGGCCGTTGGTCAGCTGATGCTCGTGCGTCCGGGTGAGCGGATCGCGACCGACGGGATTGTCCGCACGGGCCGGTCGAGCCTGGACACCTCGGCGATCACCGGGGAGTCGATCCCGGTGGAGGTCGAGCCCGGCGACGCGGTGTCGGCCGGGGCGATCAACACCGCCGGTGCCCTAGAGGTCGAGACGACCGCGGCGGGCACCGACAACTCGCTGACCACGATCGTGGAGCTGGTCGAGCAGGCGCAGGCCGAGAAGGGCGACCGCGCCCGCCTGGCCGACCGCATCGCCCGGCCGCTCGTGCCTGGCGTGCTGATCCTCGCCGCTCTCGTCGCGGTCATCGGCTCGCTGCTGGGCGACCCGGAGCTGTGGATCACCCGCGCCCTCGTGGTGCTCGTCGCCGCGTCGCCGTGCGCGCTGGCGATCTCCGTCCCGCTGACCGTCGTCGCCGCGATCGGCTCGGCGAGCAGATTCGGCGTGATCATCAAGTCCGGTGCCGTGTTCGAACGGTTCGGCGTGATCCGCCACGTCGCCGTCGACAAGACCGGCACCCTCACCCGCAACGAGCCCGCCGTCACCGCCGTCCTCACCGCCGACGGGGTGGACGAGGCGCGGGCATTGGCGTGGGCGGCGTCCCTGGAGCAGCACAGCACCCACCCGCTGGCCGCCGCGATCACCGCCGCCTCGCCCGGAGCCCCCGCCGCCCTGGACGTGACCGAGCAGGCCGGGCACGGGATCGAGGGCACCCTCGACGGGGCCCGGGTCACCGTCGGCAGCCCCCGATGGCTGGACGCCGGAACGCTCAAGGACCAAGTCGCGGGCCTGGAGGAGCAGGGCATGACCGTCGTGATCGTGCACCGCGACGACGTCCCGGTCGCCGCGATCGGGGTCCGCGACGAGCTGCGCCCCGAGGTCCCCGAGGTGGTCCGCACCCTCGCCGCCCAGGGCGTCGGGATGACCATGCTCACCGGCGACAACGCCCGCACCGCCCGGGCGCTGGCAATGCAGGCCGGGATCGAGGACGTCCGCGCCGAGCTGCGTCCCGAGGACAAGGCCGCCGCGATCAGCGAGCTGGGCAGGCACGGCTCGGTCGCGATGATCGGCGACGGCATCAACGACGCCCCCGCCCTGGCCGCCGCGGACATCGGAATCGCGATGGGCGCGACCGGCTCCGACGCCGCGATCGAGTCCGCCGACGTCGCCTTCACCGGCCACGACCTGCGGCTCCTCCCGCGCGCGTTCGACCACGCCCGCCGCGGCAGGCACATCATCAACCAGAACATCATCCTGTCCCTGCTGATCATCACCGCCCTGCTCCCGCTGGCGCTGTTCGGCGTGCTGGGGCTGGCCGCGGTGGTGCTGGTGCACGAGATCGCCGAGGTCATCGTCATCCTCAACGGGCTCCGCGCCGCCCGCACGCGACGCGGCGCTGCAGAGCGGTGACGAATGCCGACCACCATTGCCCGCTGACCCCGACCGTCCGCGAGAACACGATCAGGAGCCGGGATAGGCCCCGCATCGGGCGTTAGTCGCGCTGGTCCCCGACGGTGAGATCGGGGTGTTCGATCGTTTCGATGTAGCGGTCGGTGCCGGCGATGCTGAGGCCGAAGAGATCGCTGATCGCGCGGGCGTCGCCGCGGGTGGCGTGGGCTTCGGCGAGGATGCGGTCTTCGCGGAGGGCCTGCGGGCGGATACCACCCTGCTGCCAGGGATAGGTTCGGTTCGCGGCCATCATCCTGGGCGCGGAGCGCTGGTGGATGATGAGGTGCGGGTTCTGCGAGTTCGGCCACCTGGCCTGCCGGTAGTCGAGCCACCGGGCGAGGCGTTCACGGACGGGAGCGGCGAGCGGGATGCTCCGGCCTGCGACGTTCAATCGCCCGTCGACGATGTCCGTGAGCAGCAGCTCGGAGACCTGTTTCGCGGTCAGGGCGTGGAACGCGACCAGTGCGACGGCCAACGCGATCACGGGGTGGGGCGAGTTCAGTTTCTCGCGGATGAGCGCGGTGTCTAGGGGCATCGGGATGTTGCCGTTGACCTTGGTGGACGTCATGCCGCGGGTGGGGTTCTGGAATACGAGCTTGCGGGCTTTGAGTACCTTGAACAGCGACCGCAGGCCACGCTCCATGAGCGCACGCGGGTTTCCGCTCTCGGGCAGCACGTCACGAATCTGAGCGGGGCTGATCTCGGCGAGCGACTGATGGCCGGCCTCTGCCCACGCGGTCACGGCCGGCACGACGGCGTGGATGTGGACTTTCACGGTCAGTGGGTCGCGGGAGCGTTGCCGGGGCGCGGCCGTCGCTCCGTCGATCAGGACGTTCACCCAGACCTCGAGTTGCTCCTGCATCACCTGTGGCAGCAGCGAGGTCTTGTTCGCGAAGTAGGTGTCGATCCAGCGGGGCCGGTCATCGATGAGCAGCCCGGCGGCGTCGAGCACGTCGAGGGTGGAGACGATGTTGCCGTCATAGCGTGGGAGTTGGAGTACGTCGGAGGCGCGGATCTTCGCGGTCGGGCTGTCGCGGAGGGTTTGCAGCAGGCGCAGGGAACGGATCACGTCGTTGCGTTGGCGGACAGACCAGCCGAACTGTTCGGCGTGCTCGTGCACGATCGCGTTGCAGTATCGGGTCAGCTCGCTGTTCTCGATGAGGGCGCGCTGGCGCAGCAGCTCGGGGTCAGGGGCGACGTCGATGAGGACGGGCTGCACCCACTCGGTCAGGGCGAGCTTCTTCGGCGGCGGGCCGGGGCGACCCCAGCCGCCGGGGGTCTTCCAGCCGTTGGCGGGCTTGAGGCGGCGGGTTCGGCTGCGCTGGAAGCGCATGTTCGCGAAGAAGAGCTGCTGGCCGTGCTTGTTCGCGCCCGCGAGGTCGAGGGCGCGGCCGGGCTCTTGGAGCATCCGGGCCTGTTCGAGGCAGAGGCGGCAGGCGCCCTGGTCGCCGATCCAGGTGTCGCGATGGCAGTAGTTGCAGACGCCTTTCGGGTAGTGCGTCGCCCACCAGCGACACGACCAGCACATCCAGTTGTGCTGCGGATACACGCCCCACGCGAGGCAGCTCTTGCAGGAGCCGACCTTGTGGGGGCTGCGCGGGTGGCAGCGCTGGCACAGGCCCTGGCTGAAGTAGTCGGTGGTCGTTCCGCACATCTCGCAGGGCGGCGGCGGGAACGGGCCTCCGGGCATGCAGTCGTAGCAGCAGTCCATGCGGGGCTTGCTCCACGCGACACGGTTGACCTGGCAGCGGTTGCACAACGGCGGCACCCGCAGCCGCGCTTCCGGCCCCGGCGCTGGACTCACAGCGGCGGCTCGGAACGGGGCTTACCGAAGCGGGGCGAGACCGTCGGGCCGACCTCGTTCTCACCATTGATCGTCTCGGCCTGTCTCGGACGCCTCGCCGCAACCTTCTGGGGCTCGGGAGTCATCAGGTCAGAGGGTGCGCAGTCGAGGATCGAGCAGAGCACGTCGAGCTCTTCCAGACGGATCGTCGCCGGGGTTCCGGCCCACCAGCCCGACATCTTCCCGGCGCTGATCTCCAATCCTGCCGCGGCGAGGCGTCGGCGCATCTCGGCGGACTTCCAGATGCCGCGCTCGGCGGCTCGCATTCTCAGATTCCATTGCACAGGCGATTCACCTTTCTTCCGCGAAGCGGGCCTCGACCCGCTGGTTGGCGCCCAGCCAGGCCAGCTCGACGTGCTCGCTACGCACGTGGACATACCCCGACGTCGTGGACAGCCACTGGTGCCCCAGCAGCTCTTGGATCGCTTTCAAGTCCATCCCGCCCCCATACAGAGACGAGGCGCAGTAATGCCGCAGCACATGAGGCGTCAACCGGCCCGCCCACGCGGGCAGAAACCGCTCGGTCTGGATCGTCAGGCCGCGCCGCAGCGAGTAGTCGCTCACTCTGGCGCAGCGCCCCAGCTCCTCATCGAACCGTTCAGAGGGCAGCATCGGCGCATCCGGGTCGACCCAGTCGTCGCCGAACTGGTGACGCACCTCGGCCAGCCACCAGTCGATGAGCTGGTCGGCCCCGTTGATCGCGGGCACCAGGCGAGCCTTGAAGCCGCGCCCGCGCGAGCCCTTACCGAACCGCACATGCAGCTTGCCGAGCCCGCCGAGGTCGGGCCGCCAGTCGCGGATGTCGAGCATCACCGTCTCGTTGATCCGAACCCCGACCCGCCGCCACAACGACGCGGCGAAGTAGTCACGCGCGGCCGGGAGATACTTCCGCGCGTCCGGGATCGACTGCCGCCAGCCCGTGAACAGCGCGTCGACCTCGTCATCGGACGGCGGCAGGCGCACCTTGCCCAGCGACGCACCGGACTGCCGGTTGAAGTCATCAATGGGCTGCTCGACCACCACACCGGTCATACGGTGAATCTGACCCTGATAGCGGGCGATGACGAACTCGTAGAACTGCGCCAGCGCCCCGGCCTTGCCCGCCCGCGTGCTCACCGCGTGCCCCATGCGCCGCTGCTCGGCCAGGAACGCGTCTGCGTCGGCGCAGGTCGCTTCCCACAACGGGCCGGTCAGCGACCGGGCGAACTCGATGATCGTCCGGCGGGTGCCTTGGATATGGCCGTCGCTGAGACCAGCGGCAGCCATCGCGATCGCGTGCTCGTCAACGATCTCCTGCTCGAAGTCCTCCGCGTCCTGGGCAGTCCGCAGCACCTCGTCGGCAGCGCCGCCGCGCAGCGCGACGAGCTTCATGAGCCCGGCAGTTCACGAGAGGCGACCATGCGTCAATCATACCGACGAACCGTCACTGAGAGTGAGGACTTTTCATTCTGCCTCGCGCATCGCGGGAACTTGCATCCACAAGGGAAGCAAGGTCGCCGGGGCACAGAACCCGGCTGGGAACTTCAACGCATAGAGATTGGCCACCGATGAGCCTCTCACACGCTCGCCACGACGATTCGGTCGGCCACGAAGCCGAGGTGCCAGTGAACCTGCCGAATGTCATCATCACTGTCGCCACGGACGGGACCCTGACCGCGACTGTCGATGGCGTCATCCACCCGCATCCTCCGGCGGGGGCGTGGACTCGGACGACGTTCGGGCCGCTGATGGACGAGATCACGAAGGACCGCACGGTCTCGGTGCGGGTTGAGGTTCGTGAGTGCGACGGCGGCGTGTTCACCGACATCGTCCACGCCCGCAAACCAGCACCGACCGCCGTAGCCGCTGAGCACGAGCCAGCGCCGGGGACTCGGCGAGGTCGCCGTGCTGTCACGACGCGAGCACCGCGACTCATGCAGGTGGAGCGCGACGGTTTCGTGCCGGGTGAGGATGTCGCGGTCGCGATCATTATCGGCCACTCCGACGCCGCCGTAGCCGGGACTGCGAGGGCACTGGTCGATCTCGACGAAGTCCCACACGGCTCAACAGGCGAAGTGATCCTGTTCGGGCGCATCTCAGGCACCACGGCCATACGGCGACTGCAATGAGCCAGACGCAGCGGGCCGGGAGCATGGGCGACGAACTCACCAATGTCGCCCTTATCGCCCTGATAGGAGCCGTCGGCCTCGCGCTCATCCTGCGCGGGGCCGGATCGATCGCCTCGTTCCTGGGCGGAACACCCCAACCGCAAGCAGGACCGGCGTCGGGACTCGCGGTGCTGTTCAACCCCGCCGACCCCGCCAGCACACTCGATGCCGAACATCTCAGCCCGGTTATCTACTGGATCGTCACGACCCTGCTGCTCGCCGCACTCGTCACGGTGGCCGCGTGGGTGTGGCTGGTGCTGCGCCGCCACAACCGGAAGACCGAGACCGACCCGCACCGTCTTGCCGGGATTGCCACCGCGCACGAGGTCAAGACCACGGCATCATCGAAAGCCCTCATGCATCGCGCCGGAACGCTGCGGCCATCCCTCGCCACGCCCACACCGGCTGATGTGGGTTACCTTCTCGGAACCAGCCGCGGCACCGGCGTGTGGGCGTCGGTCGAAGACTCCGTCCTCCTCATCGGGCCGCCCCGGTCTGGCAAGGGATTGCACGTCGTCATCAACGCGATCCTCGACGCTCCCGGAGCCGTCGTCACCACGAGCACACGCCCAGACAACCTCACCGCGACGCTGCGCGCGAGACGTCGCAAAGGCGGCCCGGTCGCGGTGTTTGACCCCCAACACCTCGCTGAGGGCATACCCGCCGGATTGCGCTGGTCACCGGTGCGTGGATGTGAGGACCCGCTGACCGCGATGATCCGCGCCAACGGACTCGCAGCAGCGACCGGTCTCTCCTCCGGGGGCGTGGAATCAGGTGGGTTCTGGGAAGGTAAAACCAGGACCGCACTTCAGACGCTGCTCCACGCCGCAGCTCTCGACAGCAGGCCACCCGCCGAGCTGTTCCGATGGACGCTCGACCCCAGTGCCGCCGCCGAAGCCGTCGCTATCCTCAACTCGCACCCTCACGCGGCCATGGGGTGGGGAGACTCCCTCGGAGCAATGATCGACGCCGACCCCAAGACCCGCGACAGCATCTGGCAAGGCGTCTCCCTCGCGCTCGCTGCTCTCGCTGATCCTCGCGTGCTCGATGCCGTCACACCCGGACCCAACGAACGCTTCGACCCCGAAACTTTCCTCACCCAGCAGGGCACGCTCTATCTGCTCGCCACCGGAGCCGGTGCCGGAGCCTCAGCCGCATTGGTCGCCGCCTTCGTTGAAGACCTCATCGAAACAGCCCGGCGGCTTGCCGCGCGCTCACCCGGCGCCAGACTCGACCCGCCACTGCTGCTCGCGCTCGATGAGATCGGCAACCTCGCGCCACTGCCGTCCCTGCCCACGCTCATGGCCGAAGGCGGAGGCACAGGGATCACGACCATGCCCGTGTTGCAATCCCTCGCCCAAGCGCGTGATCGGTGGAGCGAGCACCAAGCGGGTGCGATCTGGGACGCCAGCATCGCCAAAATCATCCTCGGCGGCGCATCGAACAGTCGCGACCTCCAAGACCTGTCCACCCTGATCGGTGAACGCGACGAGTACACCGATTCGGTGACATTCGGGGATCGCGGTACCCGCTCGAACCAACGCTCCATCCGGCGGGTCCCGATCCTTCCGCCCGACCGAATCCGCACCTTGCCCTTCGGCACCGGCATCACCTTGCTGCGCTCCGCGCCGCCAATCGTCACCGACCTGCGTGCCTGGCCCAACCGCCCCGACGCCGACCAACTCCGAGCCGACCGCACCGAGCTCGAAGCACTCTTGCGCCGCCCAACATCCTGACGACCGGGCCTGGGTTCGCCAGCGCACCTGCCTGATACAGCGGCCACGACGAGTTGGCCGCCCGACATCAGGAGGAATGGCTCATGGCTATCCAGACCCAGCAGGCGTTCTCAGGCTTCATCGCGTCTGACCCGCAACTCTCCAGGACGGAGAACGGCGACGCCAGGCTCTACATGAAGGTCGGCAAGGAGCACTACCGGCAGGAGGAGGACGGCTCGTTCACACAGCTGGAGACAACCTTCCACCACCTCGTCGCATTCAAGGCAGCCGCCGAGCAGGGAGCAGACCGGCTCGCAAAGGGCGACAAGATCCTCGCCGAGGGCTACGTCCGCGAGTACCGCTACCAGGATGCGAACGGTCAGAACGTCGAGGGCGAAGAGTTCATCGCCCGCCGACTCGGCCACGACCTCGCCCGCACCCGCTACGAAGTGGACCGTTCCTCACGCCGATCATCCGGCCGCGAGTCTGTCGCGTTCGGCGCTCCAGACGCCCGCACCGCACCACAGACCGCAACCGTGAGCATGTGAGCGAGGCTCCTGATGTCTGAGCACCGCCCGGAACCCGACGAGCCCGACAACCTTCCTGGTGATAGCAGGTTCGATCACGCCGAGCCGCCCCATCCAGTCAACTGGAACCTGCTAACCGCACACGATCTGGAACAGGAATGGCTCGCGCTCAACGATTGGGTCGCTTGGCTCCGCCGCACCTATGGCCTGCCCGCATCGGTCATCCCGCCGCTCTGGCACCGACATTCCGAACTCGTCTGGGAACTATCCGCTCTGCACCTGCACTGGCTGTGCGCCTACGACGCTGAGCAGGACGGCTCGGCGCCACTCGGATGGCACCGCGACTTCGCCGACGCACGTGCTCGACTCCGCGACTGGGTCGCGGCAAGTGGCACCCGTCTCGACCGCGACCGCCCAACTCGCCAGACGAGCTGGCCCGGAGAGGACCCGGCACCGCCTGTTGAGGATGCGGTCATCAGTGACCGTGGAGAGGACTTCGTGCAGTTCGTCTTCGACCAGGTCGATGCCCGTCGTGCAGCCGAGGAGGCGTTCTACGCGACCCTCGATCCCGAGACAGGAGAAGTGACGTGAGGAAGTCGGCAGGTACTCCTCCCGCGCGGATGCGGGACTATCAGCTCGTGGCCGATGCCCGCGCAACACCCGATCTACACCTTCTCGCGCAGTTGTTCATCGGGATGGCGCGGCAGCGTGCGACCGAAGATAGGCGCCAACGAGACAGCACCGATCCTGGCCTGGCCGGGGGCCGCGAGGTAGAATCAGACACGCAAGAAGCCAACAGCTGAACCTCGGTTCGGCCGTGGTGCGCAGTCTTGTTTGGCCCTTCGTGGCTTACCCGGATGGGTTCCTTGGAACCCCGCCGGGCCGTGTTTCCCGTTTACGAGTCGCACCGCATCAGCGGCATCCGTCGCTGATGCTGGCCCCACTCGTTGGGGAAGGAAACACGACCCGTGACCATCACACAGCCAGCCGACACCGACGTCCTCGGCGGCATTGGCGAGACGACTACCCTTGCGGTGTCCTACCTGCGCGTGTCCACGAAGGAGCAAGCCTCCAAGGGTGGGCGCGACGAAGGCTTCTCCATCCCAGCTCAGCGCGAGGCGAACCTTCGCAAGGCCCGTGACCTGAACGCGATCATCGTCGAGGAGTTCGTCGACGCTGGCGAGTCCGCCCGCAAGGCTGACCGGCCCGACCTGGTGCGAATGATCGAGTACGTCAAGGCCAACCAGATCGCCTACTGCATCGTCCACAAGGTTGATCGGCTCGCCCGCAACCGCGCCGATGACGTGTCGATCCACCTGGCCTTGAAGGATGCCGGGGTCATGCTCGTCTCGGCGACGGAGAACATCGACGAGACGCCGTCAGGGATGCTGCTGCACGGCATCATGTCCACAATCGCCGAGTTCTACAGTCGCAACCTCGCAAGCGAAGTCGCCAAGGGCATGAACCAGAAGGCCCGCACCGGCGGCACGAACGGCAAGGCACCCATCGGCTATCTCAACGTGACCAAGCGGGACGACCTCGGCCGCGAAATGCGCATTGTTGAGCCCGACCCCGAACGTGCAGCCTTGGTCAAGTGGGCCTTCGAGGCCTACGCAACCGGCAACTACTCGACCATCACGCTGCGTGAGGAACTGATCGACCGGGGCCTCACGACCGTTCCGACCCCCAAACGCCCGGCGAAACCACCGGCGCTTTCGACGATCCAACGGATGCTGTCCAGCCCGTACTACAAAGGCAACGTGTGCTTCCGGGGCGCGACCTACGATGGTATCCACGAGCCGCTCGTCGCCACCGAGGTCTGGTACCGGGTGCAGGCGGTGCTCACCGCGCACCAGACTTCCGGTGAGAAGACCCAAGCTCACGACCACTACCTCAAAGGCAGCGTCTACTGCGGTGAGTGCGGGTCGCGGTTGATCCTGACCAACGCCAAGAGCCGACGTGGCGTGATTTATCCGTACTTCATCTGTTCGGGCAGGCACTCCAAGCGGACCAGCTGCGAACGCAAGGCCATGTACGTTCCCGACATCGAGGCCGCCGTCGAGGACTACTACCGCAGCATCCAGATCGCTCCGCACATCATCAGTGCGCTGCGGGAACTCATCACTGCCGAGTTCGACCGCCTCCACGCCACCGCCCGCCACGAACGACAGGCCTACCAGCACGAACGCGACGAGTTACTGGCCGAGCGGAAGAAGTTGCTCCAAGCCCACTACGCCGGAGCGATCCCGCTGGACCTACTCAGTGAAGAGCAAGAGCGAATCGCCAGGCGCCTCGCGTTCCTCGAAGCACAGATCGAGGCCGGAGACATCGAGTACGGGCAAGCTCAAGCCCACATCGAAGACTGCCTCGCTCTCGCGGGAGACTGCCACGCGATCTACATGAGCATCGACGACTCACTGCGGCGCATCGCCAACCAGGCCTTCTTCGACAAGCTCATCGTCATGCCCGAAGACGGCATCATCGGGGAGCCGGGGGAACCCTTCGACGCGCTGTTCAACCCCGACGTCCAGACCCGCGCGGTCCACTTCACCGAGCGGACGGCGGAATCTGGACCTCAAACCGTTGATGTCGGCGGTTTGAACAACGACGTTCTGGTGGGCCCAGAGGGGCTCGATCCCCTACTGCCTGCCGTCGGCAGCCAGCGGGGGCCCACCGAGGGTTATAGGCCAAATTGTGTGTATGGAATTCGGGGTTTGCCCAGTATTCGTAAGGGCAAAGTCGGGGTGTACATGCTCTGGGAGCATGTTGGGTGGCTCTTACCGGGAATTCTCCTCGTTGTGGTGTATGTGATTCCAAGCTCGTGAAAAACGGCTCGACGAGTGCGGGCAGAACTCGGTGGCGATGCCGTTCGTGTGGGGCCTCGGTAACTCAAAGCCGCTCTGATGTCTCCGCTCGCGCTGTCCTGGACGCGTTCCTGTCCTGGCTATTGGGAAAGTCGGCTCAAAAAGAGCTAGCGAAACCCGACCGGTCCTTTCGTCGCCATATCGCGTGGTGCTGGGACATCCCA
>FZQV01000043.1 GCA_900199505.1 Ruaniaceae bacterium KH17
AATCAACGCCCAATCTTCCAAAGTGATCACTCTCCAATCGTGAGTGTTCACTTTTCAACCGCCGAAAGTGTTCAGTTTTCGAGCGCCGTCGACAGTCCAGCAGAGCGCCATCGCCAGCGACAGCCACGAGATTGTCATCGTCCAGTGCCCGTGCAGCAGAGCAGTGGACTGCGTCATATGCCCGCAGCGCGTATCGGTGCGCATCACGCGCCGCGTCCTCCGAAAGCTGCCGATCCAGGTCGATGACGTCGAAGGTCGCCCATAGTTGGTCGAGGAGTTCCAGAAGCGACCGCGCGAGGGCAAGCAGAAGTGCCTGTGGATTCAGCCCCCTCGCGCGGTGTGGATACAGCTACACCAAGCCGTAAGGCTCTCAGTCGTGGTCAACCACGTCTACAGCACTACGGGTTCGGCCACCCGTTCGGGACACATCCTTGTAGCCGGAGTGACTGCTGCAGCATCACCGGCGCCACAGCACCTGGTGTGGGGCAGGGTACGTGTGGCTGCCCGAGGAAGTGCCCGATCTCGTGATTGAGGACGTACTGCCGGTATGTCTCGAGAGAGCCGCCGGCGTCAAGGAACGGCTCAGTGGCGTACACCCAGTTGTTGGCGTTGATGGTGACCGTGGTGGTGCGGCCGCAGGACACCCTGCCGTTGGTCTTCACCGGGTAGCACAGCTCATCGGTGGTCGAGGGTGTGGCGAGTGTGAGCACCACGTTCGCATCGCTGGGTTGATCGGTGCGCGCGAAGGAGACGCCCAGTTTGTCCCGCCAGCCCTGCGGCGCATTGAGCACGTCCATCACCACGTCACCGAAGCGGTCGACGTCGATCGGTAGCCCATCCTCAACCCGCACCAAGACTGTGCGAACCTTGAGCGAGGGTTCGGGCGCATCCTCGCTGTCTTCGGCCACTTGGAATGTGCCGGGGCCGGCGTGCTCAACCTCGCCCTTCGTGACGGCCCAGTCATCAACCTCGGGCTCCGGAGAGATCAGAACGCCGCTCGCCATGCTGAGTTCGCCGGCCATCAGCAACGGGTCCCCAACGGGTCCGAGGGCCTTCGATTCGAGTGAGGGAACCACGCGCGCGGCGGATCCCGCGTCCGCGGCCACGGGCCGCCCGATTTGGCGTGCTGGCGCGTCATTGAGTTCGCCGCCAATCCAGGTGGGGGCGGCGAGCGCAAGCACTGCCGCTGTGAGGACGGCGGCGCGGGAAGCATCTCGAACTACAGACATCGTCCCACCATGGTCGCACGTCTCCCCAACGAGGTAGAAGGCTAAGATGGTCCATCGGCCGTTTGGCACACTGAAATACACGGGAGGCGAGGGCATGAGTTCGAAGCCTCGTATCGCACTGTGGGATAACGCCAGGTTCCTGATGTTGCTGTTGGTGGTCGCTGGCCACATGGTCGAGTCGATCCGTTCCGAGGGTCTTGGGCCCTCGTGGTTCTACACTTTCATTTATCTGTTTCACATGCCGGTCATGATGTTCATCGCGGGATACTTCGCTCACGCGGAGATCTCGTGGAAGGCTGCATACTCGGTCGTCCAACTGCTCGCCGCCTATCTGGCGTGGGAGCTCATCATCGGGGTTGTGCGATATCTCCTGACCGGCTGGACGCCGTCGGGTCATTTCCTCACCACTCCATCGTGGGCGATGTGGTTCCTCGTCTCACTCGCCAGCTTGAAGGTGTTGCTCCCCTTCGTGATGTATCTGAGGCACCCCCTCGCCATCTCGGTGATCATCTCGCTCGCCTCGGGAGCATTCCTCGATATCGATACTGTATTCAGCGTCTCGCGCACGCTCGGCTTCCTGCCGTTCTTCGTGGGTGGTTACATCGCGAAGGTACGTGGTCTCCTTACAGCCGAGTGGTTCACGGCACCGTCCGCCCGTCTCCGCGTGGCGGCGGGGGCGATCCTCGTTGCTGTGGGAGGGGTGCTCGTGTGGGTTCTGAGTGGAGGCGACTCCTCCGCGATCTACCGCTGGGCGTTCCATCGCGACAACTACTGGGAGACCACCCTCAGCGCGGAGTCCCGTATCGAGATTCTGCCGGTCGAGGAGATCACCGAGTCCGCCGCGCTGGTGGTGCTGAACGGTGTGCTTGTGACGGCACTGTTCCTTGCGCTCGCCGTACTACTCGGCGCCGCAGTGCTGCTCCTGATCCCACGTTCAACCTCGGTAATGAAGGGCTGGGGCCAGAACACGCTCTACATTTACTTGCTGCACATTCCGATCATGCGCACGATCACGCATCTTGAGATCGTCCCGACGGCGTTCGCACACCTTGGCATGGCGGGTTTCGCGCTCGCTCTGCTCATCTCGGGCGTGCTCGCATGTGCGCTCGGCACGCGGATTGTGAAGAGACTCTTCCGCCCGCTCGTCGAGCCGAACGTCACCTGGCTCCTACGCGCGCCGGCGTGACCCGCGTTGTGGCAGTGATCGCTACTGTGCGACGCCTGAATCGCCGTGGTAGGTCGCTAGCACGTCCTTGATTGCACCGTCGGCCCGAAGTGAGCCTTCGCGAAGATATACGCCGCGCGTACAGAACCGCTTCAGGTCGCCATCCGAGTGCGAGACCAGGAAGAGAGTGCGTCCGTTTGCGAGGCGTTCTTCAATCCGTTTGTAGCACTTGTTTCGGAACGCCTTGTCGCCCACGGCCAGAACCTCATCAACCATGAGGATCGGCGCATCGAGCTCGGAGATGACCGAGAATGCGAGGCGTACCTTCATACCTGACGAGTAGTGCTTGAAGGGCGTATCGAGAAACTCACCGACCTCAGAGAACTCGACGATGTCATCGAAGCGCTCGTCGATCTCCTTCTTAGACATTCCGTGTAATCCTGCAGCGAGATAGATGTTTTCGCGCCCGGTGAGGTCGGGAACGAATCCCCCCGTGATCTCAATCAGTGGCGCGGTGGCTTCGCGCACAACCACGGATCCTTCATCGGGTAGCATCACGCCGGCCACCAGCTTCAGAAGTGTCGACTTCCCGGATCCATTGCGTCCGATGACGCCGATGGCCTCTCCTTGTTGCACATCGAACGAGACGTTGCGCAGTGCCCAGAAGCTCCGCCCTGCGGGGGCAGGGCGCCGGAAGATGATGTCACGCAAGCCTTGACTCCGTCGCCCGCGGGCGAACTCGACACCGAGACCTTCGACCGAGATGATGGGCGTGTCAGTTGAGATGGTCGTGTCCACTACATCTCCTTCAAGACGGTCTTCTCAAAGCGGGCGAACACGTACCAGCCGAGCACAAACGTCAGCACACTAATGACAGCGGCCGCACCGATGGCATTCCAGTAAAGTTCGGGCTCAAAGAACCCAGCACGATAGGCAGAGAGGATCCCGCTCATTGGGTTCAGGAGGTAGATCCCCTGGACCGCCTCGGGCATGAGCTGCCTGCCTCCGTCACCCCCGAATACGTCGAGCAGGCCGTAGATCACCGGGGATGCGTAGAAGAGGAATCGTGTCCCGAGGCGGATGATCGGCTCAAGGTCCTTGAGTAGCACCATCAGTGGTGACAGGAGGAGACCGAGACCAGTGAGAAGCGTGAACTGCATGATTATGCCTACTGGAAACAGCCACACGTTGAAGTTGATCGTGAGTTGCGACGAGTATGCGACCATGAAGATGATCAACACCGGGATCGAGAACGCAAACTCGATTCCTTTTGCGAGCACGGATCGTAGCACCCAGATCTCTCGTGGTAGCGCAGTGGACCGAATGAGTCGGGACTGTGAGCGCAGTGATTTCGAGCCTTCGGTGAGTCCTGACGTGAACCAGAGCCACGGCAGCAACGCGAGAAGGAGAAACACGATATAGGGGGCTTGCCCTGGACGCTGGAAGATCACGGTAAAGACGAACCAGTAGATCGCACTCATCACGAGTGGATCAAGCACGGACCACACGTATCCAAGGAGTGAGTCGGCATAGCGCACTTTCAGATCACGCTTCACCAAGAGCCAGAGTGTGGCGCGGCTCTGCCAGATGTCGCGAAAGCGCGTTAGTGGGCCGCGGCGCTGTTCTCCGCGCGCCGCGCGCCGCTCGCTACTCGGCATCACGCACCAAGATGTCAGATTGAACGATCACGCCCTTCACCTTAGCGAAAGGGTCATGCTTTGCGTTATCCAGCGCGCTACAGAGACAAGTGATGACTTGGTCACTCACTGTCGTACCACCAAGTTCTCGGAGTCAATGAACTCGCCCACTGGCTTCAGCAACATCCCGATCACTTCAGCCACATGCTCTGGCTGCATGATCGTCGTCGGATCCTCGTCCGGAGCAAGCTTCACACGTAAATCGGTGGCGGTTCGCCCCGGAGAGATACAGGCAACACGCGTGCCGTATAGCGAGAGCTCTTCCCGCAGCACGTCGCTCATGTTGATTAGCGCGGCCTTTGAGGCTGAATACGTGAGCCAACCCGACCGGCCCTTGATTCCGGCCGTGGACGCGATGTTCACAATCACCTCAAAGGTGTTGCCGCTACGTAGCAGCTCCTGAATCAGGGTGAATGGAGCGTATAGATTAACCGCCATGGTGCGCTCAAAATCGGCGAACTCAATCTGGTGTATCGCGACGGGATTTGTGTATCCCGCATTGTTGACGAGAACGTCAACGCCCCCGAGGTCCACGTTGGCACGCCGGGCAATGTCAATCACGGCGCCGCGATCCCCCAGGTCTGCGGTGTATGCGATGACTTCGCCGTCGAACGTGGATCGAAGATCATCGACAGTTTCTGTGAAGTCATCGGATTCACGGGCAACAAGCCCGAGTGCCTCAAATCCCGCGGTGGCGAACTTCAGCGCTGTTGCGCGGCCAATACCGCGGGAAGCGCCGGTAATCAGTGCGGTCCTAGTCATCTCGCTTTGAGCTTTCCCGCAACAGGAAGGTCGCGAGTCGAACATCTGTTGGCGTAGTTACCTTGATATTCGTGTCTTTGCCATCGATGAATCGGACCTCGTAGCCGGCGTCCGCCAGCATCGTCGCTTCTTCGGTATACGTGAGGCCCTGATCGTGTGCGCGTGCAAATCCGGCGGCAAGTGCCCCTGCGTCGAACTTCTGTGGCAACTGCACATTTCGTAGTCGGCTCCGATCGAGGCTGCCCGTGACGAGCCGAGTCTCGGAGTCTACCGGCGCCACCGTGAAGGAGATCGGGAGCATGTAGGCGACATTCTGGCCTTCTGCCGCAATCAGCTCCTCGAAGTCTGCACGGGTCACGAGTGGCCGAGCGGCTTCATGGATGATGACCTGGCGGTTCGATGCGGCGGCCAGCGCCTTCTCGACCGATTCGCTACGAGACTCGCCCGCCTCCACCAACACCACCGTGGTCTTGACGGCGTAGTTCTCGACAATACGTTCGATTTCGTCACGCCAGCCCGGAGGATAGTTGAGGATAATCTCCGAAATATCTGAGACCTTGTCGGCCGCAACGAGTGCGTAGACGAGAATTGGGATCCCCTTGATGTCGAGCAGCTGCTTGGGCCGATCGGCGCCGATGCGGGTACCGATTCCGCCGTTGAGCAACAGCAGACTGAACATCTTCTTCTCCATCCTCACCAGCTTTGACGCTGAACTCGATCTCAAGGCTACACAGGAGTCCCGCAAACTATTGGCTTACTTGATCTCCGCCCAGAGAGTGTCACGTAGCTGAATTAATCGTTGCACTGCGTCGAGCGTGCGCTGGAGGGAAGCTCCGGGTGTCACGTCACCGTAGTAGTACTCGATCAAGTCCCGGCGCGCGTCTCCGGAAGGGTCTTCTGTGAGCTGACGGCTGATGAATACTCCGGCCGTACGCATATCGGAGGCGCGCAATCGCGGCACCGTCTCAAGTAGTCGTGTGCTCGCCGTTGTCGAGCCAGGATCGGAGACATCCGTGATGATCAGTGGTTTGCCGGTGCGAAGCCAGCTATTCGCGACAGCGGAGACATCCGAGACGAGGAGGTCCGAGGAGCTGAAGTCGCGAGCGATTGGGGTCCCGAGGCTCACGGTCACGCGCGGATCATCCTGCCACTCGTCCCTTATCGCGCGATCCGCTTCCCCGAACTCACGAAGCCGAACGCCTGTCAGAGGATGAGGCCGATAGATCACGTCGAACCCCTCCATCCGGAGTGACCGCACAAGACTGGCACCGATCCCCGCCACCGAGCTGTAGCACATCGAGGGGTGCCCGCCCTCCCATGTTGGTGCATACAGTACTGTGCGCCCGTTCGAGGTCCGCAGACTCTGAGGGACTTTGGATGGTGCGAGTTCGGGATATCCAATGGGGATGCAGCGCTCGGTTGCGTCGAAGAGTAGCGTGTATTGGTTGAGGCGATCGATGGCGGCTTGGCCTGCTACGAAGGCGAAGTCGTAGGCTTTGATCTGGTTTGAAACCGAGACGGTCTTATCGGAGTCTCCGTGGAGCATTGATACGTGAATCACACTGCGTAAGTAGAGTGCCAGCGTGTTGAGCGGGTTGTAGTTGACGTAGAGGCAGACCTTGATGTTGCTGCGCGATGCGAGATCGTCAAGAGTGGCATCACGCGCGATTGTGATGACCGTGAGGCGAGAACGTCGGCGGATCTCCTGCGCTGTACGTGAATCCATGCAGATGACAGTGAGCCCGAACTCTTCGTCAATCCGCCGGAGCGTCGGAAACCACTCCTCAATCTGGTAGAGGGAGTCCGGTGTATCAGGGAAGAACACGATCACCTGGGAGTTGAGCGATGTCCCAATCAGTGCGTCGTCGTCACCGAGGCCGTCTGGGGTTCCCCCTGGTAGCAGGTGGAGTCGCCGAATGATCTTTCCCCCGGACGAGCGCACACGTCGCTTCAGTCCCTCAAAGATCTCTGGCACCGGTACTCCTAGTTGTATGTGCTCCAGGAGTTAACTCTACTTGCAAGACTCAGCTGTTCGCCCTGAGCAGCCCGCGCCAGTGCTCCGCTGTCGTCACATCTTTGAGCCTCGACGCATATGGCCCGGAGAGTTCGTGCCACCGCCGCATGAGCATCCAGTGTTGCTTTGCCGCTCGGCTCAGGAGGGACCTCGCGCGGCGCGGATCGCGCACAAGTTCACTACTCACGGTGCCGTCTCCATTGGTGATCACCACTCGGTCCATCCCTAGGCCGTCACGCCAGGTGAAGTCATTGACACTTCCGGATGTCTCGGCGTCCATGTTCGGCTTTCGGAGTGTCCCCGCAATCGCCCGGAGGACTCCCTTGCGAGTTCTGAGGGGTGATTGCCGTTCTGGAATGTCGCCGCGTGGCTCAGTCGTCGGAAGCTGGTATTCCGAGGCTTGCGCGGCGTTGCGCGCGTTCGCGAGATCTGTTCCGAGCCACTCCGGTCCGTCCAGGAACTGGTCGATACCGGCAGCCCACAACTCTGCAACATCGTACTGAAGCGAGAGCACGTGCTTGATCTGATGCACGAATGAATCGCGGATCACGCCCTTGCCGGCCCCATATGCTGCAGCCGTTGCGAGCCGGTTTCGATGGAGGAGCACCGCAACCCAGGTGGTGAGGGTCTTCTGCACACCCCAGGTGGGATGCCACACCCCTGTTCCGGGCAGCGCCATGACCTCATAGCCCTGCTTGCGCGCGCGAAGCCCGTACTCGGCATCGTCCCACTTGAGGAAGTAGGGAGCAGGCAGCCCAACCTCGGCCACTATCCCAGGGGGTAGCAGGGCGCCCCACCAGCCCGCGTAGTCGGGGGTGTGCTGCATATCGAGTGCGCTCACGAGCCTTTCGGTAGCACTGGCGACACTCAACGGATCACGCAGGCCATCGGCGGCCCCCCATTGGAATGTGCGCCGATCGACGTACTCTGCGGCCGAGATAAGACGTGTGGGTTCCTCTGCCGAGAACATAGGCGTGGCCATCACAAGCTTGCGCCCGCGCTGACCGGCGAGTGCCTGCGCGATGAGCATCCGACGGAGCGACTCTTCCGGGAGCGCCGCGTCATCATCAGAAAGGAGCACTGCGCATTCGGGGTCCGAGAGTGACTCGATCATTCCCCTGGCGTATCCACCCGATCCCCCGAGGTTAGGTTGCTCCATGAACTGAAGACGCTCCGGGTGCGCAGCAAGGAGTTCACGGAACATCGTGTGGTCCCGAAGAGTTCCGCCCTGATCGATCACGATCACGCGGGTGACCAGAGCGGACTTCAAGAAGCTCTCTGCTTGATGTGTTGCATCCTCCTCGCGCCGGAAGGTCGGGACCACTGCGACCACTCCGGGCAGCTGCGCCTCAACATCTGCGGACCAGATCAGCTCCTCGATCTCGGTTCCATCGTGGGCCTCGACCGCAATCCAGCTATGCGTCGAAGCGGATAATGGTGGGACCGGCTTGCCTTCGAAAGACTCATGCAGCAGATCTCTCCTGCCATCGGAACGGTATCCGACAACATCGAGCGAACCAGCGGCCCGAACCTCAAGCCATATCTCTTCAACGCTAAGCACTTCACGCCACCAACCAGCGGGGAGTGGAGCACACCAACTCTGCGGCAACGTTGATTGGTGTGACCATCGTTGAAGTTCCATGGCTCCTCAATTGCCGACTCCGCGTGGACGATGCACCGAGCTACCATTCCACAAGGTGAACACTTGGTGACGAAACACACCACGTCTTGTGAGAAAAGTCCAGGTATCTCAGCCTCTCCAAAGGTAGCCTATGACCAGAACCGAATGGAGCCGGGGCCTCGCCTCGATTCCGAGGGCACCACCACTGATTGGAATGAAACTCGTGACGAGTAACAAGACTGTCTACATCGCCGTATCGTCAGACATCTTGCACAAAGGCCATCTGAACGTCATCAACAAGGGCGCTGAGCTAGGCGAAGTGACAATCGGTCTGCTGACAGACGAAGCCGTGGCAACCTACAAGAGGCTTCCTATCCTCGATTGGGACACTCGCAAGGCGGTACTCGAAAGCCTCGCAAACGTGACGCGCGTGGTGCCTCAGAACTCACTGTCCTACGCCGAGAATCTCCGGGAGCTCAAGCCAGACTACGTGGTTCACGGTGATGATTGGCGCAGTGGTGTTCAGTCGATGGCTCGCGATGAGGTGCTGGCAGTCCTCAGTGAACACGGTGGCGAACTCATTGAGGTACCGTATGCCGGTGAGGTGTCAGGTTCTGAACTTGACCACACACTCCGCCCGATGCTCAACACCACCGAGCTTCGCCGCGGCAAGCTGCGCCGCCTGTTGAGTCTGAAACCTTTCGTCCGTGCGATCGAGGCGTCGAACGGCCTCAGCGCGCTGATCGTCGAGAATGTGAGCGTCCCGGACCCTGCGGGCAAGGGCGTTCGCGAATATGACGCCATGTGGGTGTCGAGCTTGTGCGACTCGTCGTTCAAAGGCAAGCCGGACATCGAGCTCGTTGACTGGTCGAGCCGCATGGACACCATCGACGAGATCATGGAGGTCTCGACCAAGCCGATCATCGTCGATGGCGACACGGGTGGCCGGATTGAACACTTCAAGTACACGGTGCGCACGCTTGAGCGCGCCGGTGTCTCGGCTGTGATCATCGAGGACAAGACCGGCCTCAAGCAGAACTCGTTGTTCGGTACGGATGCGAAGCAGGTACTGGACGATCCGCACGAGTTCGCGGAGAAGATCAACGCTGGCAAGCAGGCTCAAGTCACTCGTGACTTCATGGTCATCGCACGGCTGGAAAGCCTGATCGCTGGCCAGGGCGTCGATGACGCGATGGAGCGCGCGAAAATCTATATCGCCGCCGGCGCGGATGGCATCATGATCCACTCGAAGGAGAAGGACGGCTCGGAGATCCGGGAGTTCATGCGTCGCTTCCGCGAGTACACGAAGGATGTCCCGGTCATCCTTGTGCCAACCACGTACAACCACATCCCCGAAGAGGAACTCTCGGAGATGGGTGCAAACATCATCATCCACGCGAACCACCTTCTGCGCAGTGCCTACCCGGCGATGCTGCACACTGCGGAGAAGATCCTTGAGTCCGGTCGGAGCAAGGAAGTCGATGATGAAATCATGTCGATCAAGGATGTATTGAGGCTGATCCCGGAATGAGCACTATCGAGACCGTCGAGTTCTACGACCACCTGCTTGAGAAGGGAGTCGAACTCTTCGCCGGTGTTCCGGATTCGCTTCTGAAGGATCTGTGCGCCTGCATTTACGACCGCACTCCACGTGAAGCCAATATCGTGGCCGCGAACGAGGGTAACGCCGTGGGTATCGCTGTCGGCTACCACGTCGCTACCGGCAAGTATGCGGCCGTCTACCTGCAGAACTCGGGCCTCGGCAACATCGTGAACCCGGTGGCATCCCTCGCGCACCCGGACGTCTACGGCGTTCCGATGCTCCTGATCATTGGTTGGCGCGGCGAGCCGGGAGTCAAGGACGAACCTCAGCACGTGGCTCAGGGTCGGCTCACTCCAGCGATGCTTGATTCGCTCGAGGTGCCGTACACGGTGCTGGACGCCGAGGGCTGGCAGGGCCAGGTTGATGATGCGTTGGCATTGATGCAGGCAGAGAACAAGCCCGTTGCACTCGTCGTCCGCAAGGGACTCTTTTCGAAGTACTCCTTCACTCAGGAGAACCCGAAGCCCGAGATCACGCTGAGCCGTGAAGAAGCGCTCGCCGAGGTACTCGAAGCAATCGGATCGGACGCATTCGTTGTCTCCACGACCGGCAAGACATCCCGCGAGGTTTTCGAGCTCCGCGAGTCTCGGGGTGAAGGCCATGCACACGATTTCCTCACGGTTGGCGGTATGGGTCACTCGTCGTCAATCGCCATGGGCGCGGCGCTGGGAACCGAGGAACTCGTCTACTGTATTGACGGTGACGGCGGATTCCTGATGCACATGGGTTCTGCGCCTGTCATTGCGCAACGTGCGCGCGATAACTTCCGGTACATCCTGATCAACAACGGCGCGCATGAGTCTGTGGGTGGCCAGCCCACCGTCGCCTTCGATATTGATATCCCGGCCATTCTCAGGGGTTCTGGGTTCGAGCACGTCGAACTCGTCTCCGAGGCATCGTCAATCCCATCTGCTCTCGAAAGGATCGCCGCAAAGCCTCGTTCAGCATTGATTATCGAGACTGCCCAAGGATCTCGTGATGATCTTGGGCGGCCAACTGTCTCCCCTTCAGAAAACAAAGTGGCAATGCTTGAGGCTTTCGCGGAGTCGCGCAATTGAAGGCGCTGATCTTCAACTCCGGTGTGGGCAACCGGATGGGGGAATTCACTAAGACCAACCACAAATCGATGGCGCGCCTAGGTAACGGCGAGACCATCTTTGCTCGGCAATTGCGGCTCCTCGCCGCCGCTGGCATCACCGAAGTGGTCGTCACCACCGGGCCACATGTTGAGCAACTGGAAGCAACCGCCGCCGAGTTCCCCACCGTCAACGTCGCATTTGTCCCGAATGACGTGTACGACCAGACGAACTACATCTACTCGATGTACCTGGCACGAGACCTGCTCGACGACGACATCCTGATGCTCCACGGAGACCTGATTTTCAATCACGGAGTTCTTGGCGCGCTTCTTGGCGATCCGCGTCCCAACCTCGGTGCCGTCAACGCCTCGCTTCCTCAGCCGGAGAAAGACTTTAAGGCACGTGTCGAGGACGATCTGATCACCGAGGTCTCGGTCTCCATCCACGATGAGGACTGCATCGCATTCCAGCCGCTCTACAAGCTCAGCCGCCAGGCCGTTGGTGCGTGGCTAGATCGGGTTTCCCAGTTCGTTGATGCCGGCAACACGAAGGTCTACGCCGAGAACGCGCTGAACGAGATCACCCGTGAGGTCGGCATCCAGGCGTTCTCTTATGAGGATCACTTCGTCAATGAGATCGACACCCTCGAGGACCAAGCGGTCCATTCCGCAGCGCTTCGGCTGTGGGACTTTGATGAGCAACCGGTGTACTCCAATGAAGACGCATGCGGGCGCATCCCTGAGATCCTGGGTGGGCTGCAGGCACGCAAGCCACTCGTTGTGGGTGGCCGCGCCTTCACTGGTTCGCGAGTGCAGGAGATACTAGACGCGAACGGTGTGGAGTACACAGTCTTCTCCGGGTACTCCCCCAATCCCAAGCTCCCCGAGGTTCTCGCAGGACTCGAGCTGTTCCGCGCCCAGGGTTGCGACTCGATCATCTCGATGGGCGGAGGCAGCGCGATTGATGTCGCTAAGTGCATCAAGTTCCTCGCCGCCACCGATTCGGACGAGTTCATCGGCTTTGGTGAACCAATCACTCAGAATATCCCTCATATCTGTATCCCAACGACGGCCGGGACGGGCAGCGAGTCCACCCATTTCGCCGTGGTTTACATCGAGGGTGAAAAGAACTCGATCGCGCATGACTCACTCGTACCTGATGCCGTAATTCTTGAGCCCGAACTGTTGCGCACGCTTCCCGAGTACCACAAGAAATCCAGCCTCCTTGATGCACTCGCCCAGTGCGTGGAGTCCATATGGGCGAAGGGTGCCACAGAGCAGAGTCGCGGCTATGCCAAGCAGGGCATCGAGTTGATCCTGGCGAACTTCTTCCCATACTTCCGCAAGGATGTGGACTTCGATCCCGAGGTCACTCGCCAGATCCAACTCGCTGCGAACTACAGTGGCAAAGCGATCAACCTCACCAAGACCACAGCAGCCCACGCAATGAGCTACGGCCTCACATCCCAGTTCGGCATCGCCCACGGCCACGCCGCTGCACTCTGCCTCCGCGCCGTCTGGAGCCGATACTCTGAGATGGCACACGACGGTGGCAACGAAATGGCCCCGCTCCGAGAGTCACTCAACGAGATAAACGCCGCTTTCGGCGTCACGAACACTGCTGACGCGCTCCTGAAGTTCGATGCGATTCTCTCGACACTTCGGCTTCCACCCACGATTGACGTCGATGCGCTCGTAGGCGGCGTGAACGCAGAGCGCATGGGAAACAGCCCTGTTCAACTGCCAGAGGACGACATTCGGCGCGCCTATGAGTATGCCGTTGGCCTGCGCACAAATCCAGAAATGGGAGTTCTCAAGCACGTCCTTGGCGGACGCGGCGAACGTATTGGGCAAAGGCACGTCCCGGAGCTCCAAGCTCTCGAGCTTCAGATCCTCAAGGCTTTCGATGAGTTCTGCACGACGCACGGCTTGCGCTACTACTTGAGCGAAGGCTCCATGCTAGGAGCAGTCCGCCACGGCGGTTTCATCCCATGGGATGATGACGTCGACGTCATGATGCCGCGCGCCGACTATGACCGGTTCGCGCAGCTCGCCTCTGAAGGGAAGCTACCTCAAGGGCTGAACTTCGATTCCTTCCAAACGAATCCAAAGCACTGGACTCTCGGCGCAAAGCTGCAAATGACGACGCCGACGAAATTCGTGCAACCTGAGGTCGCGCACGTCTCGCCGTATCCCGGCCCTCACATCGACATCTTCATGATCGACGCCGTCGAGGAACCTTCCGGGAAGAAGTTCGACCAGCAGGCATATGCCCTGCGTGGGCTCCGGAGGGCTCTGTTCATGAGTTCGGGACGCTCCCGCAACCTGCGTGTGCATCTCAAAGCGC
Organism: Ruaniaceae bacterium KH17; assembly: GCA_900199505.1. Classification (GTDB taxonomy): domain Bacteria; phylum Actinomycetota; class Actinomycetes; order Actinomycetales; family Actinomycetaceae; genus KH17. Next base: position 13,517 of record FZQV01000043.1, read on the forward strand.
GGGTCCCCATTTACCTGGTTGCTAAGACTGTTGGGTCGAAGACGCTCCAGGATTGGGTGGTCTACTTCCAGACAGAGTTCAACGCCCGTCCCGAGTCGCCCTATTGGGCGAACCTATGCAGCTATTACGATCTGCGTAACCAGGTATTCCCACGAGAGTGGTTCGGAAAGGGGCGGCGCGTCACGTTCGAGGGGATTACGGCCGTCATTCCAGAGCGAGCTGAGGACATGCTCGCCAAGATCTACGGCGCAGACTATATGAACGTACCCACTCCAGGTGAGGGCCACCGCGAACACAATTTCTTCGTGCGAGATGAGCCGCACACCGAGCGAACACCATCACCATGAAAGCTCTGATACTCAATACGGGCGAGTTTGGTAGTTGCTCAGACCCTCTGCTGTCGTTGGACGGCGAGTCTCCTCTCGACCGACAGCTTCGCCTTCTCCTCGAGTTCGGCGTCGAGACGATCATCGTTACAGGCTCGACCCCCAGCGGTACTCGGGACTCAGCCGAAAGCACAGTTCGGCACGTCTCAAGTCTCAGGTCTGCGGTCAATCTCGTACTGGATGCCCCATCTGAGATCGACGACGAGCTGATCCTCGTCATGGCAAGCAACCTCGTGTTCGGCGCCGCAACTCTTGATCTCCTTGTTCGCGAAAGCTCACCGGCCGTCGTCGTAACGCCGCCCCCGGACCACGCAGACCTCCGCTTCTCGATGCCCTCAGATTCTGCCGACGATTTCCCACACTCCGGAGTTCGGGCAGTCATGCGAGGTGACCGAATCGATTCCATTTCAGAGGGGAACCTCACCAATGGAACGGTCACCTTGTGGCCCCTGCTGAGCGTCACTCGCGCGTTTCTTGGCACGTGGCTGCACGAAAGCGAGACACTCGATGTGCGTTCCCTCGCCGCCACCGCAGCTAGATCTCCACTTCGACCCATCACTCGCCCGTCAGGTTCGGCGCTCAATACCAACGCAACAGACATTGGCGCGCGCACCCGTGCCATTGATGCGCGCGAACAGGCCGTCTTCATCGGCCATGACCAGGCCTACAGTCTGATAGATGTGCTTATCCGGCAACGTGTGGACCGCATACTTCTTATCAAGTCCCCAGATGGAGACGAGGATCAGTGGGCCGAGCTCCTGCATGGGCGCGGCATCGATTCCTTCGAGCTAGTGGCACAGGTGGAGACGACCAATCATGAGGTCATTGCCTCCGCAGAACTCTATGTGAAGGAGCAATGTCAAGCGATTCTCTCAGTCGGAAAGAACGGGATCAATCTTGCGAAGTGCATTCTAAACGCGATTGTGGCGGCCCCTAAACCAGCGGAGACCAATGGGCGTCAAGATTCCGCGCGCATCACTCATCTCGCGGTGCCGGGTCCGCTCGGCCTCGTAGATGAAGCCCATGGTCTTGCCCTCATCTACGATGAACCCTCGCGCACCGTGATTCCACAGCTCTCAAGGATCCCTACCGGGGCATTGCTCCCGGCAATCGGTTTCTCCTCTCTTCCGGAAGCTACCCGCTCCGCCGTCGTCGCAAAGGTCCTGTGGGGCGCCATGCTCGCGGCACACCTTTCACCCGACAACGATGAGATCGCTGAATACGCAAGGGCCGCGATCGAGACGGTCTCCGAAAACTTTAGTGACTTTGTCCAGGAAGACGGCAAGGCTGACTCACACATCGCCAACGCGGCGCATCTCAGCGGTCGCGCCCTCGCGCTGCTGGAGCCGCGTGTCGGCACCGCAATTGAATCGTTCGTGGCTTCAAGCTACTCCGAGACGCGAACCGGGGCTCTCGACGTCCTCACCAGCATTGCTAGACAGATCCACGGATCTGACGACGTGCTCGAGGCTGCACGTCAACGCCGAGTACTCGATCTCATCGCCGCCTCGCTGGGCACAGATACTGCGGAGCATGCGTCATTCCGCATGCAGAACATGCTTCAACTTATTGAAGAGCCATCAGTCCACCCCCACGATGCTTCAGGCGCGAGACCTGATCTCGTGGTGCTTACGACATTCAACCAGATGGCGCTCGCGCGCGGGATCCGTTTCTACCTCTATGGCGACACGCTTCGAGATGCTCGAGCGTACGGAAAACTGGCTCCGTGGACAGATCATGTGACTATCGCAATGACACGCGCCCAGTATCGGAAACTTGAGCGGTGGCGGGATCAGCTTCACCCCTCAATCACACTCGATGACCTCACTTCACGCCCTGACCGGGACAGTGAAGTCCCGCGGATCACACAGCGGAACCCAGATGACGGGTCTCCGATCGTCCAAGGCCCGAGCATCGAGATTCGCGTGCTGGAGAGAGTGAGCGACCCATTCGGGACTGTTCGGATCGCAAGCCAGGCGAAGATCCGTGCATTTCACGGTATCGTGCTCGCCGCGCATGCCGCGAATGGCGCAACCGGTCGGCTAACGCGAGTTCTCGCTCCAGTGGGGCGGCGACTCGGACCGAAAGGAATGGCGCGGCTCCGCTCTAGACTCTTTGAGCACGGTGACCCGTCGGACAGTGCGTTGTTTGACCCAGGTGCCGATCCAGCACTATTCCGTAGCGTCTTCCCGGCGCGATGGTTTGGCCGTGGCACGGAGGTCCATCTAAATGGCCAGCCATTTCTGGCTCCCGCAGAAGCGGGACCGCTCCTCGATCGGCTCGGCGGAACCAAATGGAAGTCCACAAGTGCCGTGCCAATGGGGCGCGCATACCCCACCCGCTTCATTTCCCGTTCCGCAACTACCGAAACTGACGCCGACCCTACTGTGCAGCGGCCCCTCGTGAGTATCATCGTGCCTGTCTACAATGTTGAGGCTTTCCTCCCCGCATGCCTGGACTCGCTGTGCCACCAGGACGAGACCGGCTACGAGATCATCGCGGTCGATGATGGCTCGCCGGATAACTCCATCGAGATTCTCCGGCAGTATGAGCGCGACTATCCCGGACTTCTAAAGGTCGCACAGAAGGCAAACGGCGGTCTCTCGGACGCACGCAACTTTGGGCTTGCATTGGCACGAGGCGAGTACGTACTCTTCATTGATTCGGACGATGTTGTATCGACATCACTTGTGCGCCAGGTACGCCGGCGCGCGGTTGAGTCGAACGCAGATATCGTCGTCTTCAATCATGCCGAAGTCAGGGACAACGGCGATCGTGTGACCGTTCGGTGGATGAACTACAAGAACAGCTACGGTTCCGCGATCACGGAGCGCCCGGAGTTATTGATAGCAGCTCATCCCTTTGCATGGAACAAGCTCTACCGGCGATCGCTCTTTGTTGAATCTGGTATTCAGTATCCCGTTGGACAGGCCTTCGAGGACTCTGCCACTACCTTCAACCTGATGCTATTGGCCAACAAGATCGAGTATGTCGATGACGCCCTCTACTTCTACCGAATGGATCGCTCAGGTTCGATTTCGAGTGAGTTCGACTCGAAGTTCTACGACATCTTCAAGTCATTCGAGAGTATTCGTAGCTTCTATGCATCTCATGTTGATGAGTTCAAGGATGAGATTGCTGAGATTTTCCGCAGGACTTCGTTTGCTCGGCTCAACTCCGTAATCGCCTGCGAGGACGCGGAAGAAGCAGACCACTTTCTTGCCGAGATCTACCGATATCTCGAAGCGAACGCACCGGGCTGGGCTGAGAATCGATACTTCCGAAAGCAGATGGATAATCCTAAGTACGCCAACAGTGAACGATACCTGGCAATGCCCACCTACGCACATATGCAGGCATATGTCACGAAGGAACGTAACTCAAAGATCGCGGCTCTCGCCACTTCGAGTGTCCAACCAACGAGCGAACTCATCACCGAGTTGCAGCAGGAAGGGCTGGAGATCCTCCTGAATATCGATGACCTGTGCCGGAAACACGATCTTACTTACTATCTCGCCGAAGGAACTCTGCTTGGTGGGATCCGCCATCAAGGGTTCATTCCTTGGGACGACGATGTCGATATCGCGATGCCACGGTCCGACTATGTGAAGATGCTCAAGATCCTGGAGGGAGGCTACGACGGCCTCATCCTCTTCCATGAAAGTACATACCCTCGGTATCACCTTACCTTCGCCAAGGTACTCGCTTCGAGACCGAGCAAGTTCATCACGTCCCATATTCAGCTCCCAAATGAGTACCAGGGCCCGGCTGTCGACATCTTCCCGCTGGATGCGTGTACAGCAGAGCGTGATCTTAGGGTCGAGCGCCGGGTCCGCAGACTTCGAGACATGCTGCTATTCAAGGTGGGTTACATGTCGGATCGAACCAAGAAGGCAAAACACCGAACTTACCGTCTCTCGAAGATCTTCGGATTCAGGCTGATCCGCCGGGAGATCGAGCGCCTCTACCGCCGCGAGGAAAGGGATCCAGCGGCGAGCTTCATTGTCAACTATGCGAGTTCGTACACCGTGGACCGTGAGAAGGTCCCGCGCGAAGCCTATGGCGAGCCCACCAGAGTTCCTTTCGAGGGGCACCTCCTCCCCGTCCCATCAAACTGGGACCTCGTGCTACGAACAACATACGGCTCATACATGGAGCTACCACCTGTTGTAGACCGGAAGCCTCGACATCGACCGAAGGTGCGGAACACCGGGATGCAATCAACACCGCAAACTGATTGAAGGGAGCACGGAGTTGGGAGTCTCACGTCGAGTACGTTCACTCGTTTCGGCCGCGCGGACGAAGCTCAGCCAAGTGCGGGGCTCTAGGTGGTTGCGCCGCACAGCTACGTCGCAACCAATCCCCAGCGGACCGGGCTCAGTTACCGCAGTGCGCGCGAGAGAGATCACTGGCACGCTTCAGGTGCCGCAAGGTGCTCAACCGATAACCGTGCGCCTGATGATCAATGATGTAGTCGTAGACCAGGTGGACGTGCCGGCAGCCGATGGCGGAATCAGCGAGTTTCGATTTCCGGTGCGCGATATGTGGCGATACTGCGGTCCCGAAGACGCGATCCGGGTGTGTGTTGATGGAGTCCCACTGCAGATGCCCGGGGGAAGTGTCTCCTATGCACCTCGATCCCAACGGCGCGAGCCACTCACCGATCTAGTCGCCCGCCTTTCTGCGGGCGAGATCGTCAACTCGAAGGGAGCACTCGCGCTCCCCAAGTACCTTGATAGGGAGTGGCAGCGAGTCTCAAGTGAACTGTATAGCCAGCTTCGCGAGGCCCTACTCGCCTTTGCCGGTTACGAACCTTTCCTAATCTACGGATCGTTACTTGGAGCCGTTCGTGAGGGACGACCACTCGGGCACGATTACGATTTTGACATTGCCTACCTCTCGAAACACTCGAACTCGTCGATGGTTCAAGATGAGGTCGGGCGCCTCGCTCTCGAGCTCCAGTCGCAAGGATTCTTCGTAGAGGCCCGCGTGACGTGCCTTCACATCGCAAGCGCCGACCGAAGTCAGCGTGTCGATCTCTATCACACCTACTTTGATTCTGGTGGCGAACTACGGCTCGCGTGGGGCCAAGCGACCGAGACGCCTTTCACACGCGATTCGTGGGGCGGCCTCACCCCGGTTGATTTCTGCGGGTCTAGTGTCCTCATCCCCCGCAACTCCGAGGCGCTGATTGCCGTCCTCTACGGTCCCGACTGGCGCACACCTAACCCAGGCTTCAGTTGGACCAACCGGCGGACACGAGTCGCCAAAGAGAGCTTCTTCCCCCGCGCACTCGCACCGAGCATCAACTGGCACGAATACTGGCTCAGCAATCGCTTCGAGGCACCATCGTCATTTGCTACATATCTCGCCGCACTCAACCTAAGTCCCGCACGGATTATCGACTTGGGTTGCGGGGACGGTCGAGACGTTGCGTTCTTTGTCCGTGAAGGAGCGCGCGTGGTGGGAATTGATCGAGCTCCGACCGCAATCGAATCTGCGCGAGGTCGCAGGCTCGATTCTACGTTCGCACGTTTCACGATTGCGGACCTTAGTGATCCGCACACTCTCTCCACGCTTGTCTCGGAGATCCCTGCAGACGAGGTGACGTTGTTCTATGCGCGCCAACTGCTGGACTCAATGGACGCATCGAACTCGGAACGACTGATCGCAAGCACCGCCGGGAGCATGTCGCCGGGTGACTACATCGCTCTCGAGTTCCACGGCCTCAACGACACCACGTTCACAGAGCACGAGCTTCTGTCATGCGGCCGTCGACTCGTCGATGTCGACGTCGTGCGCGAGCTACTCGCATCCCAGGGGATTGCGATCATCGATGATCAGGAAAGCGATTCGTGGGAGAAGCGGGGCAAGAGTGGTGGGAACCTGCATCGTCTCATCGGTATCAAGTCCAGCGAGTGAGCACTAGCCGACCCGCCGTCGCAACGCTCGCGCGCGCTACGTGTCGGTCACAATTCCCGAAACATCCGGTTCAACGATGCGCCGAGTGAGGCGCTTCATCGAGGATGATCCAAGCACAAGCGCCACGATCGTCGATACCACAAGTACGAGCGCCAATGCCCATACCCCAAGGTTGGCGAACAGTTCTGGTACGATTCCAAACTCCGACTCGACATGAATCAACGGGATATGTAGCAGGTAAATGTACAAGGTGTTCTGGCCCAGCGAGGTCAGCACAATCCTGCTGCGCGGGATGAGTAGTAGGACTGCAAACCCGACGGCGAAGGCCAACACCAAGAGAAGCCCGTTCGCGAGGACACCGTTCGCGACCACCAGCCACGTGGAATCGCCGGAGCCATCGACCGGAAGAAGCTCTATTCGTGCACGATTGCTATCTGTCAACTCCCAATAGTTGTACCGGCGATACAGCCAGCGGTAGACAGCCGGCAGGTCATCCTGACTCAACGCCACCCAGAGCACCGTCCCAACGAGAGCAGTGAACGCGCCAGCGCCGACGCGCATCTTTACCGTGGGCTGATGAAACCATGACTTCTCGAACACGCCTCGCTGTCGGGAGACGTAGCCCCCGACAAAGAAGGGAAGAAAGCCCAAGGTCCGCGAGATAGTGAGGGTGTCGTCAATGCCTTGAAAAGCTCCTGCCGCCAGAGCAATCAGGACTGCGACAGCTAGTGGATGCTTCAGGCGGATGAAGACAGGAAGCACGAGCTTCAAGCACGCAAGAGACAAGAGGAACCACATGGCCCGGGAGGGAGTTGAAATGAAGTCCGCAGAAGGTGTCCACCCGCTAAGAAAGTACCTAAATACGCCAATCAGTACCTCCCACAGCAGATAGGTGACACAGAGTTGGATGATCGAGTTGGCAACCTTCGCCGACAATTCCGCGCGGGAGAAGTACCCAGCGATGAACATCATCAACGGCATATGGAAGAGATAAATCGAAGTGTAGAGCCAGTTGGCTGCAAGTCCGTCGAAGCGAATCCCATCCATCAGATGACCCGCTACGACCAAGACAAGCACAAAGAACTTAGCGTTATCCCAGATAGCCACGCGCTCAACCACTCGGCAGAACTCTCCCTTCACGATGGTTCTCGTACGGCACTCCCGAAACCAAAGTCTACGTTCGATGGACGTCCTATCATTCCGCGCTCACTCAGCCCCACCATGGTCTCACTCGCAGGGCGACCACTACCCTCAACTCGCTGAGCCACGGGACTGTGGATTTAACGGTGTTTCCGGCTTGACACGCCGCGCGTGTTGCGTGGCGGGGAAGGTGGCGTGATGACGACGACACTGGAGCTTGTGAGTCCAAAGAAACATGATGATGACCGTTCTGCGGAGGCTGCGGCGGCGGCTGAGCTCGTCCGCTTGGCCAAAGAGCAGGGCCTTGCCCTGACGGGGCCGGACGGGTTGTTGAAGCTGTTCACGAAGAACGTGCTTGAGGCGGCGCTGAATGAGGAGATGACCGAGCATCTCGGGCATGAGAAGAACCGTGCCGATCCCGGGCGTGAGTCCTCGAACGTGCGTAACGGGACCAGGCCGAAGACGGTGCTGACCGAGGCGACTGGGCAGGTCACGATCGAGGTCCCGCGGGATCGTGACGGGTCGTTCGAGCCGCAGATCGTGAAGAAACGTCAACGCCGCCTGAACGGGGTGGAGGAGATCGTGTTGTCGTTGTATGCCAACGGGTTGACGACCGGTGAGATCAGCGCGCACTTCGCTCAGATCTATGGCGCCTCGGTCTCGAAGGAGACGATCTCCCGGATCACGGACAAGGTCATCGAGGAGATGAACGACTGGTCCGCCAGGCCACTGGACGAGGTCTATGCGGCGATCTTCATTGACGCGATTGTGGTGAAGATCCGCGATGGACAGGTCGCCAACCGGCCCATCTATGCCGCGATCGGTGTCACCCTGGCCGGGGAAAAGGATGTTCTTGGGCTCTGGGCAGGGCCTGGGGGTGAGGGTGCGAAGTTCTGGATGAGTGTCCTGACCGATATCAAGAACCGGGGCGTCAAAGACACTTTCTTCCTCGTCTGTGACGGACTCAAGGGTCTACCCGAAGTCGTGGGCAACGTGTGGCCACTGACAACGGTGCAGACCTGCATCATCCACCTAATCCGTAACACCTTCCGGTTGGCATCGAAGAAGGACTGGGATGCCCTCAAACGTGACGTGAAGCCGATCTATACCGCACCGAACCATAACGCCGCCAGGGCAGCCCTGGAGGACCTCGATGAGAAGTGGGGCAAAAAGTACGCGGCGATCATCCGCCTCTGGGAGAACGCATGGGAGGAGTTCATTCCCTTCCTGGATTATGACGTCGAAATCCGAAAGGTGATCTGCTCAACCAACGCGATCGAATCCCTCAACTCCAGATACCG
>FZQV01000046.1 GCA_900199505.1 Ruaniaceae bacterium KH17
GTGCCGGGGTAGCGTGCGCTACCGGATGATGCGGCGGATGCTCGCTTCCCACGGGGCCATGCGGGCGCCGGAGTCACCGGATGGGGTGGTGCCGGAGGGTGAGCGGGAGAGCATGGCCGAGCCGGAGGAGGGGTGCGTACCGGAGCGTGTGGCCGAGCCGGAGTCGGAGCTGGCGTGCGGTGCGATCCGGCTGGTCAGCAGGAGCTCGGTGCGCTTACGGAAGTGCGGGCGGGGCCGCTCGGCCCCCGCGAGGTTCAGCTCGATCAGGAACTCGCCGCCGCGCACGTACCCGAAGTAATCGCGCCAGTTCGGCTGCAGGAACTCGACGTCCCCGTACACCAGTGCCTCGGGGTGCGCGCGCCGCAGCGCCACGAGCGCGCGGTGCCAGTTCAGGATCGAGCCCGGATCGGCGAGTTGCTCGGTGGCGCTGAAACCGGGCGCGGCGTCGAATCCCGCGAGCCACGGCGTGCCCTCCGTGAACCCACCCTCGGGCGCCCACCTGATCGGCACGCGCGCGTGATCGCGGCTGCCCGCGAGCACCTTCGCCCACGCCTCTACCTCGGAAGCGCCGCCCTCCCGGAGCTCGGTGAAGAGGTTGATCGCCTCGATGTCCCGCATGTCCGCGATCGAGGTGAATGCGTGATCCACGGCGCCGAGCTCCTGGCCCTGGAAGAGGAATGGCGTGCCGCGCATGGTCAGCTGAATCGTGGCAAGCAGCTTCCCGACGGCGGTCCGTACAGCCGGGTCCTTCTCCTTCCCAGCGGCCACTTTCGAGAGCATCCGCGGGTTGTCGTGGTTGTCGAAGAACAGTGCGATCCAGTCGTTCGCGCCGATCCGGCTCTCGTAGTCGATGTAGAACTTCTTGAGGTAGTTGAGGTCGTACCGGTATGAGTCGAAGCGCGCTTTGCCGGGGTTCTCTAGTACGTCGAAGTTGAAGATCAGGTCCATCTCGCCGCGGTCTGAGGCGGTGAGGAGCCGCCCAGTCTCCACGCCGATCCCGGGGGTTTCGCCCACCATCACCCCGGTTGGCTCAGCCGGCAGCGGCTCGCCCAGAACGCCGTCGGCCAGGCGGGCACGCGGAGTGGAGGCTGGGGGAGCGTTGCGTGTGAAGCCATTCGCACGCAGCTCGGCGAGGTACTCGTGCAGGCGCGGGCCGTAGAAGTAGTGTTCGATCCCGGTGAAGCCCATCAGCTTCCCCACGAACGGGTGGCCATCCGGCAGGCCGGGTTGTTTGGAGATGAAGTTGATGACGTCGAGCCGGAAGCCGTCGATCCCGCGTGCCAGCCACCACTGGACGATGTCGGAAACCTCGGCGCGCACCGCGGGGTTCTCCCAGTTCAGGTCCATCTGGCCGGGCGCGAAGAGCCGCAACGCCCAGCGCTCGATCTCAGGGAGATACCGCCACGCGGGGCCGGAGAAGAAGCTTGTCCAGTTGTTCGGCCGTTCGCGCCCAGAGCGCAGGAAGTAGTACTCGCCATACGGCCCAGCCGGATCCGCGATCGCGCGCCGGAACCACTCGTGCTCGGCGGAGGTGTGGTTCACCACGAGGTCGAGGATGATCCGCATGCCGCGCTCGTGGCAGCCGCGGATGAGCTCGTCGGCGTCCTCGAGGGTTCCCATCTCGGCCATGATCGCGCGGTAATCGCGCACGTCGTAGCCCATGTCCTCGTTGGGCGAATCGAAGATGGGCGAGAGCCAGAGGCAGTCCACGCCGAGGTCCCGCAGGTAATCGAGCCGATTGATGATCCCGCGCAGATCGCCCACGCCGTCGCCGTTGGAGTCCTGGAACGAGCGCGGGTAGACCTGGTAGAACACCGCCTCCTTCCACCACGCGGGTGCGGTCTCTCCGCCCGACGGCGCCGGGCTGGCCTTCTCATTTGCGAGCAGTCCCAGCAGGGCATCAACGAAGCCGGGGCCGGTCACGCGGGTTGCCAACGTGTCCAGAGTGCGAAGCCGCAGGCCTCCCACCAACTTCAGGGACGCCGTCGGGAGGTTGAGGGTGAAGAGGAGGCGATCGAGGATGTCGCGGCCGAGCGGGTTGGCGTAGACGTCTCGGAGGGTGCTGTTGCGGTCAAGTTCAGGCATTCTCGCGCTCCTGGAGTTCGGCGACGATGCGGGCGTAGGTGGGTTCATCGATTCGGTACTTCCAGCGTGCGATGACCCAGCTGAGCAGGATCAGGATCGCGGGGAGCGCCAGCATCGAGAACTTGAAGACCGTGGCCCCGGCGGCCGTGACATCCGCGGGGCCGGCGGCCGCCTTCACTCCCGAGAGCACCAGCGTGGCGCCAATGACGCCCGCCGAGACCGCCGAGCTCATCTTGTAGATGAACGGCTGCAGCGAGAAGGTCACGGACTCGTTCCGCCGCCCGAACTTCCACTCGCCGTACTCCACCGAATCGGCGATGTATAGCATCATCATGATTTGCAGCCAGGCCTGCCCGGTGAAGATCAGCACGCCCGCCACGGCGATCAGCGCCATCGAGGTCCCCGCGGCAAAGAACACGAGATAGCCCGCGAGGCAGCTGGCCGCCGCGATCAGGTGCACCGTGCGGCGCGGTAGCCGCGCGGCCACGAGTGGGTAGAGCGCCATCGCTACAATCTGGGTCACGCCGAGCACCGCCGCGAAGATCGGATACATGTTCACGTCACCGTAGATGTAGGTGAAGTAGTAGAGCCCGAAGCCCGTGGTGATGCCGTAGCCGCACGTGAACAGCAGCATCGCGAGGGAGATCCACAGCAGCTGATCGTTCTTGAAGATGACGAGGAAGAGTTCGCGGATGGGGGTGTGCTGCTCCTCCGGCGCCACGCCCTCCGTCGTGAGGATCAGGGTGAGCGATTGGAAGGCCAGCATCACGACGGCGGTGATGACGGCGAGCGCGAACCACGCCTTCTGCGGGGAGCCGAGCGGGCCGGCCAGGGCGTTGGTGAGTGGGATGACGCCCACCACCATCGTAAACAGGCCGATGTTCGCGCAGATCCGTGCGACTGAGCCGATCCTGGCGCGTTCGGCGGGGTCGCGGGTGAGTGAGGGGAGCATGCCGTAGAAGGAGATGTCATTAATCGTGTAGGTGAGGTCCCAGAGCACGTAGATCACCACGAAGACGGCGATGAAGGTGACGTCGTGGAGGCCCCAGTCCGTGAAGATCAGGATCGTGGTGAGCGCCCAACCAATTGCGCCCACTGCGATCCACGGCTTGAACTTGCCCCATTTCGAGCGGGTGTTGTCCACCACGAAGCCCATGAACGGGTCGTTGATGGCGTCGAAGGCGCGTAGCACCACGAGCGCGATCGTCACCATCACGAGCTCGCGCTCGGTGATCAGGAGGATGTCTGTGAGGTAGAACATCAGGTGCAGGGAGACCATTGCCCCGAGCATGTCTCGGCCGATCGTGCCGAGCCCGAATCCCCACACATTGCGGGCGCTACGTTGCGTCATGTGTTGAGGTTACCGGCCAACCGGCTGTTTTTCCCGATTGCCACCGTTCCACCGCGCCGATCCCCGTCTCCTCGTCCTGCGCGGAGCGAAGCGGAGTCGCAGGATCCAAGAAGGTACATGCATGTGGCCTGGATCCTGCGATTCCACTCGCTTCGCTCATTTCGCGCAGGATGGCGTGAGCTGGGACGTCTCACGTGAACGCGCGGTACATTTCGCGCAGGATGACGTGTGCGCGGCGCGTCCGGCTACTCCTCGATGGTGATGAGGGAGGTGCCGGCCGGGACGGTCTCGCCCACCTTCGCGGCAACCGCGGTCACGGTGCCGGAGCGGTGCGCTGCGAGTGGCTGCTCCATCTTCATCGCCTCGAGCACCACGAGCACGTCGCCCTCGGCCACGGTGGCGCCCACCTCGACGTTCACTTTTACCACGGTGCCCTGCATTGGCGCGGTGAGGTCCGCGCCCGACGACGATGCGGCCGGACCGCTTCCGCCTCCCGAACGCTTACGCAGGCTCGGGCGGGGCCCGCCGGCCGTGCGATTCGCGCGGGCAGTGGGAATCAGTGACGGCATCACGACCTCGAGCCGCTTGCCACCGACTTCGACCACCACGCGCTGGGTTTCGCCCTCGACTTCATCGTCTGCGGGGCTCATGGGCACACTCGGGGGCTCGGGGAGTCGGGAGAGTTCGGGCGCGAAGTCGGTCTCGATCCACGTGGTGTGAACGCGGAAGCCCTCGGTCTCGGCCGCCGCGAAGTCTGGGTGGGCGAGGGCGGCCTGGTGGAACGGAACGGTCGTCTTCAGGCCCTGGATGGAGAGTTCGGTGAGGGCGCGGCGGGCTCGAGCGATCGCCGTCGGGCGGTCCGAACCGGTGATGATGACCTTGGCGATCATCGAATCGAAGTTGCCGGAGACGACGCTCGGCGGACGCACGCCAGCATCCACGCGGATGCCGGGACCCATGGGCCAGGCGATGCGGGTGATCGTGCCGGGGTGGGGGAGGAAGCGCATTGCTGGGTCTTCGCCGTTGATGCGTAGCTCGATCGAGTGGCCGCGGATCGGCACGGAGTCGTAGCCGAGTTCCTCGCCGTTGGCGATGCGGAGCTGCTCCGCCACGAGATCGAGGCCGGTGACTTCCTCCGTGACGGGGTGTTCTACCTGGAGGCGCGTGTTGACCTCGAGGAAGGAGATCGTACCGTCCACGCCGAGCAGGAACTCGCAGGTGCCTGCACCTACATAGCCGGCGAGGCGGAGGATCGAGGTGGAGGCCTCCGTGAGGAGCGCGATCTGCTCCTCGCTAAGGAACGGCGCGGGAGCCTCTTCGACGAGCTTCTGGTGGCGGCGCTGGAGCGAGCAGTCGCGGGTGGAGATCACGGCCACGTTTCCGTGCGCGTCCGCGAGGCACTGGGTTTCGATGTGGCGGGGGCGGTCCAGGAAGCGCTCCACGAAGCACTCGCCGCGGCCGAACGCCGCCGTGGCCTCGCGGACCGCCGAGTCGAACTGCTCGGGGATTTCTTCCATTGTGCGGGCAACCTTGAGGCCGCGGCCGCCGCCGCCGAATGCCGCTTTGATGGCCACGGGGAGGCCGTGTTCGTGGGCGAAGTCGAGGACGGCGGCGGAGTCCGCCACCGGGTCCGCAGTTCCGGGGACGAGGGGGGCGCCGGCCTCCTGTGCGAGCTTGCGGGCCGAGACTTTGTCACCGAGTTGCTCGATCGCCTCGGGTGGCGGGCCGATCCAGGCGATACCGGCATCGATGACGGCGCGTGCGAAGTCCGCGTTCTCGGAGAGGAAGCCGTAGCCCGGGTGGATGGCGTCCGCGCCGGAGCGTTCGGCGATCGCGATCACGGCGTCGCCGCGCAGGTAGGATTCCGCCGCGGTGGAGCCGCCGAGCGCGAAAGCCTCGTCCGCCATCTCGACGTGCATGGCATTGCGATCGGGTTCGGCGTAGACCGCCACCGATTCGATACCGAGATCGCGGCAGGTCCGGATGATCCGGACGGCGATCTCACCACGGTTTGCGATGAGCACCTTGGAGATGGGCACGCGCAGTCCTCCTACTTGTAGAAACCCAACACTATCGAGAGGCGCCAGCCAAGCCGTATGGGAGAACGCTCAGCGTGCCGCAGCGCCGATTGGTGATTCGCTACAACCGCCCGCTCGATCGTAACCGCGAAGTGGTTACGCTGCTGGCGTCTCGGCCCTCCGGCACGCCACCACAACAACCACTTCGCGGTGTTGACGATGGAAGCGTGCCTAGTCGATGTCCGTCCATACTTCGACGCCGTTAGCCTCCAACTCCGCCCGCAGCTCGTCACTGATCCCGGGATCGAGCCGAGGCGCGCCGAAGGCCCGCAGGTTCTCAATATCGAGTACGAACGAGAAGTCCTCGATTCCGTCGATGTCGGAGAGCAGGAGCCACTTAAGGTTGGGGAGTGCTGCAATCGAATCAAGCGACGGTGTTGTGAAGCTCCCGAGTCGCAGCACCGCGAGCTTCGGCAGTTCCGCGATCGGCTCGAAATCGAGCGTCAGTTCATGATCGTTGGTAAAGCCATCGGGGTTGTACCCGTCAATCTCAAGGATCCCTAGCGACTGGTTTTCGGAGAGGTAGCTGAGATCGAGCTCCGAAACATCCTCGGCCGTCGCGATGGAAAGCGTAGCCAGGTTCTCGAGGAGATTCACGCCTTCGAGGCTCGCGATGTCCTCACATCGCATCTTCGGAGACTCGATCGGAATGGGATCGTCATCCAGGAAGGAATCGCCCCAACGATTGGTGTAATAGTCACTGTCCGTAATTGCCGCGAGATCATCCGGCCCGACGGCGTCAGCCACGTCTTTGCCGATATGGCTCGCCACGCACTGTGCAAACGCTGGATCTGGGAAGAGTTCGGCGATGGTGCCGACGGCGTCGGGATCGGTTTCGGTGTCCGTGTCGGGCGGCGTTGTCTCTTCGTCAGTGGTGGGTTCCTCGGTCGGCTCGTCCGTGGGTTCCTCCGACTCGGCCGGCTCGGTGGTCTCCGTGGGAGCGATCCCCGGGTCATCGCCGTCGGACTGCCAGAACCACCACACGGCGAAGGCAATCGCCGCAACGGCGAGGGCAACCAGCGCCCAGACCCAGCCCGTCCCGCGGGAGGGCTCGGGCTGCTGCGGCTGCTGCCGCGAGGCGCGGGTTGCCAGCGCCGCGTTGACGGCGGGATCGCCGAGGCGGGCGAGCCAGTTCAGCAGCTCCGGGTGCGCATTCGGGTGGATCGCCGCCGAGGGGCGCAGCTCAGGGAAGGCGTTGCAGATGTCGGTGAGATCTTGGGCCGTCGCCTGCGGGGACGTGACCAGCCGCGATGCTGTTGCGAAGTCCATATCCCGAACCTAGTGTGCTCGCGCTCGCGGTGCCACCGCTTCGCGTTCCCCAAACCTGCACTGTAGGTGCACGTTCCGGACGGTCCTACGCACTCATACCGTGCATCTACAGCACAAGTTGGGGGAGTGGTGGGGAAGTCCGGGGTCGGGGAACAACAAAGGGTGCCCCGGGAAACCCCGGAGCACCCTTTGCGGGTAGCGTGACTAGCCCTGCGGGACCTCGCCGTAAACGGCGTCGGTCCAGATTGGGGTGTTGTTCTCGTCGTAGACGTACACGCCGATCCACGCGCTGGACGGGTCGTTCGAGCTGTTGAACGGACCGGTGCCGGCAACGGCCTGGTAGACGATCTCTTCACCGGCCTCGATCAGGTCCTTGCACTCGACCCAGCCGGTGCACTCGGTGCCGCCGTTCGCGCCCGAAACGGCCGCCATGTTGGCGGCGATCCCAGCGGAATCGGCCGAGCCGGCCTTCAGCGCGGCGAGCGCCACGAGCATGGTTGCGTCATAGGACTCGGGGCCATACGCGAAGCTGGTGAGCGTGCTGCCCCAGGCGCCATTCAGACGCTCCGCGAACTCTTCGTTCGGGAACGCGCCGGGGATGGTGCCCTTCGCGCCCACAATCGTTCCGGGATCGAAGTCGTCCTTGTAGTCGGCGGTGTTGCCGTCAACCATGTAGATCTTGTCCGCCGGGAAGCCCGATCCGATCAGCTCGGGGAGGATGCTGATGGTCTGGTCGAAGGCGATCAGCGCGATCGCGTCGGGGTTGGTCGCAAGAATCGCCTGCACCTCGCTCGCGAACCCGGAGGCCTTCGGATCGAACTCCTCGCCGGCGCGGCCGTAGGTGATGCTCTTGCCCTCGGCTTCGACGGTGTCGACGATGACGTCGCGCAGTGACGTGCCGTAGTCATCGTTGAAGACCAAGACACCGATGCTCTCGTTGCCGTCTGCCATCATCAGGTTGGCGAGGGCGTTGCCCTGGACCGTGTCCGGCGGTGCGGTGCGGAAGAACAGATCCGAGTACCCGGAGAGTGCCGTCGAGGTGTTCGCCGGCGAGATCATGACCGTGCCGGAGGCAACGACGTCATCGATCACGTTCAGCGTCACGCTCGAGGAGGCGGCGCCGACGATCGCGTCGACACCTGCGTTCAACAGCGCCGTGACGGACTGCTTACCGATGTTCGCGTTGTCCGCATCCGACGAGTCTTGGTGGTTCGTCACCACGTCCTGCCCGAAGAGGCCGCCGTTCTCGTTGATCTCGTTCGCCGCGAGGTTCACGCCGGCGATTTCGGGCGGGCCGAGGTAGGCGAGCGAACCCGTACTTGGCAAGAACGATCCGACGTAGAGTGCCTCGGCGGCCGGAGCTTCGGCGTCCGTGCCATCAGTGCTGGAGCCCGCGCCGGAGTCTGTGGGTGTTGAGGCGGAGCCACCGTCATCGCCTCCGCAGGCTGAGAGGGTGAGAGCCACCGCAGCGGCGAGTGCCGCTGTTTTGGTAAGGCCGTTCCAACGTGCCATGTGGTTTCCTTCCATCCGCGTGGGCGGTGCCCACTCGAGCGATCCCCGGGGACCGTCCCCGAATATCACGGCGAACGTACTTAAAGGACGTTTCACCTTTGGGTCACAAGTGTGACAAGCAGGTGTAATCAACGCGCGCGCTGGGACCTTCGTCCCATATAGTGGTCATCACGATTTTGTAACGCTCTTCGGGGCCGGTTGTATGCCGGGCACAAGGATCGGCGGCATTTTCGGCGCTCTCCATCCCGTGAGTGGGACCTCTCTGCCAATTAGCCTGAGAGTGATGACAAGTACCAGTGCCCGCCTCGCAGACCTCGCTGCACGTACCGCCGAGATCGAGGCCGCCGAGGCAAATGCCCAGGAGCGTCAGGCCGCACGCGGCAAGCGTTCAGCGCGGGAGCGCATCCTCGGGCTCCTCGACGACGGCTCGTTCGTTGAGCTCGACGCTCTCGCCACGCACCGCTCGCAGTCCTTTGGCCTCGACAAGCGCAAGCCCCTCGGCGACGGCGTCGTGACCGGCTACGGCACGATCGACGGCCGCCAGGTGTGCGTCTACTCGCAGGACTTCGCCACCTTCGGCGGCTCGCTTGGCGAGGTTCATGGCCAGAAGATCACGAAGGTGATGGACCTTGCCCTCAATACGGGGGTGCCACTGATCGGCATCTCCGACGGCGGTGGGGCGCGCATTCAGGAGGGCGTCGCGGCCCTCACGCAGTTCGCCGAGATCTTCCGCCGCAATGTGGCCTCCTCGGGCGTGATCCCGCAGATCTCGCTCATCATGGGCCCCTCCGCGGGCGGCGCGGTCTACTCGCCGGCGCTCACGGACGTGATCGTGATGGTCAAGGAGACCTCCAACATGTTCATCACCGGGCCGGATGTGATCCGCGCGGTCACTGGTGAGGACGTGGGCTTCGAGGAGCTCGGTGGGGCGAGCACCCACGCGCAGCGCTCGGGCGTGGCCCACTATGCGGCTGACGATGAGGATGACGCTTTCGATTACGTGCGCGCACTCCTCTCCTACCTTCCCTCGAATAACCTCTCGGATCCGCCGATTTTCCCGGCCGACGTCGAACCCGAACCAACCGCTGCTGACCTCGCCCTGAACCAGCTCGTCCCAGACTCGGACAACCAGGCGTACGACATGCGCGAGGTCATGGAGGCGATCCTCGACGAGGGCGACTTCCTCGAGCTTCACGCGGACTTCGCCGGGAACATCATCACCGCCTTCGGCAACGTCGAGGGCTACCCGGTGGGCGTCGTCGCGAATCAGCCGCTGGTGAAGGCCGGCGCCCTGGACATCGACGCCTCCGAGAAGGCCGCGCGCTTCGTGCGCACCTGCGACGCCTTCAACATTCCCGTCCTCACGCTTGTGGACGTGCCCGGCTTCATGCCCGGCACTGAGCAGGAGTGGAACGGGATCATCCGCCGCGGCGCCAAGCTGATTTATGCATACGCCGAGGCGGCGGTTCCGCTCGTCACGCTGATCACGCGCAAGGCTTACGGTGGCGCGTATATCGTGATGGGCTCGAAGAAGCTCGGGGCTGATATTAACCTTGCCTGGCCCACGGCACAGATCGCCGTGATGGGATCCTCGGGCGCGGTTGAGATCTTGCACCGCGGGGCGCTGCGTGCCGCCGCGGATGCCGGTGAGGACGTGGCCGCCGAGCGTGAACGCCTGATTGGCGAGTACGAAGACGCCCTCATCAACCCCTGGGACGCCGCCGCGCGCGGGTACGTTGACGCCGTCATCGAACCCTCCGAGACGCGACTTCAGGTTGTCCAGGCCTTGCGCGCGCTCCGCACGAAGCGCGCCTCGGCACCATCGAAGAGACACGGGAACATACCGCTATGACGGCTCTACATGACCGCCCCCCGCTCGCTGGCACGTCCTTTGAGGGTGTCCGCGTCATCTCTGGTAAGGCCGACGACGATGAGCTCGCCGCGATCCTCGCCGTCACCTCTCTTATGGAGGTCCCGGCTGAGGACGAGGCCGAGGAGCCGCACGGCCGCCCCGCCGAGTGGGTCCGCCGCGCTCGGCTCGGCGTGACCGGCTCGCGCCCCAGCTGGCGCTGGTCCTCCCACCCGTAGACCCAACTATTTCGTCATTTTGCGCGGAATGAGCGTAGCGAATGCAGTCGCAGAATCCGGATCGCACGGCTGGCTCTGATACGCGTTCCTGGATCCTGCGATCCACTTCGTGGCCGCAGAGTGACGAGAAGTTCAGGTGTTACGTAGCTCGTGGATCATCACGCCGCGCTGGAGCAGGAGCTCGCGAAACAGCGGCAGTGACAACCCGATCACGCCGTGGTGATCACCCTCGATCCCGGTCACGTATGGCCCGCCGAGCCCATCGATCGTAAACGCCCCGGCCACGCGTAGCGGCTCGCCGGTGGCCACATACGCCTCGATCTCTATATCCGAGAGATCTCCGATATGCACACGTGTGGTGGATGTCCCGCCCACAGCTGCGACCGCATCCCCGCGTAGATCAATCAGCCAATGTCCCGTATGCAGGAGGCCGGAGCCACCGCGCATCTGCTTCAAGCGTTCGATGGCAATCTCGGCCGTCCGGGGCTTCCCGACGACGGCGTCCCCCATCTCGAACATCGAATCGCACCCGAGGAGGAATGTGCGTTCGGGGGAGAGTGCCGCAACGGCCTCCGCTTTGGCGCGTGCCAAGACGAGCACCTGTTCGGCTGGGCCGAGTGGTGAACCTGCCCGATCGCCGTCGGCGATGGCGGTGGCGAGGATCGCGTCCTCGTCAACATCGGCCACGCGCACGATCGGCTCCACGCCGATCCCGCGCAGGATTGCGAGCCGGGCTGGTGACGCAGAGGCAAGAATCATGGGCACCACCCTACGGGAGGGCTCAGGCGAGGCCGGGGATCCAGACGTCCTCGCGGACCTCGGGGCTGGACCAGCGCAGTTCTACTGGCGCCACGTCGCCGATCCCGGGCAGGTCTTCTGCGGGGTGATCGATCACGAGGAAGTCGGCGGCGTGCGGGCTCTTGGAGAGCAGGGCCGCGGTGGATGCATCGGTGTAGAGCGTGTTGCGCGGCGCGATGTCCACGAGTCGCGAGGCGAGGTTGACCGCGGGGCCGAAGATATCGCCGGAACGCGAGACCACGCGCCCCCACACGAGCGAGGCGCGCACGGGAAGGAGCCGCTCCTGTGAACTGATGGCATCGATCATGGCGAGGCTGACTCGGGCGCCGGTGAGGACGTCGTCGGCGATGTAGAGCACGGCATCTCCGGCGGTCTTGACCACGCGTGCGCCATTCGCCGTGATCACGTCCCGCGCGGTGAACTCGAAGCCCTGGACGAGTTCGGCCAGTTCGCGGGAGCCGAGTTGGCGGGCACTGGAGGTAAAGGAGACCATGTCGACGAAGCCGAGCGCTCGCGGCAACGGCAGGCGGTCCGTCTCGACGGGTACGAGCCGGGAGCGGATCTCGGCATCGGTGCGCTCGGCGAGATCGACGAGGTGCCGACGCCAGGTGTAGTCGAGCTGTGCGGCAAGGAAATCGTCCACTTCGTCGAGGATCTCGAGCGTGGCGGTGCGCGCGGCGGTGTCCTCCAGTCCCTGCTGCCGCTGGATCGTGTCCACCATCGCTTCGACCTGCCACAGTGCCATGCGGTCGGTGGTGTAGCTTTGCGCACGAAGCAGCGACATGAGCGTGGTCTCGTCCATGCGGCCAGTGGCAAGTGCGAGTTTCCATTTGCGCAAGGCGTCAACATCGGCCGCCACGAAATGGGGTTCGTTCTCGGCCACGTTCTTGAATCCCATACCGCGCCAGAACGTGCGCGCTAGCTCAATCTCGACGCCCGCCTGCTCCGCCAATTCGAGCATAGTGAGGGTGCGGGGGCCACCGAGAATCTTCTCGGCGATCTCCTCGATGCGCCCGGGGGCAAGGGACGGCGTCGGCTCGTCTGGCTCGGGCGTGGAGGGCGTGCCGCCCGTCGGCGACTTGTCGGATGTCACACAGCGAGTTTAGTGGAGAAAAGTGGCGTGCGTTACACGTTTAAGGTCCCACGTAGTCGCCGCGCCTCGCCCGCCGTGATCCGCATGACGTGCTCGTTCCCGCGTGAGTCCGCGCCGCGGAGCGTGTCGAGACTCCGCCATTCTGCCGCGTCCACCTGGAGGGAATCGGTTGGCGCGGAGCCCGGCCGGAGGAGGAGCGCACCGTCGTTATCGATCCCGACGGCGATCCCGGTCACCACGCGCTCATCGGGCAACGTGACCGCGACGTGCGAGCCGATGACGGTGCTCGCGTCAAGGTACGCCGCGCTGAGCGCCGCAAGATCGGTGGCGAGATATGCGGACAGTGCCGCGCCGAGCGGGTCGATGAGCTCGGCTGGCGTGGGCGCGGACCCCGTGAGGGAGGCGACCGAGCCGGCCCACGGCACGGGGAGTTGCTCCGGCGTTTGGAGCAGGTTCACGCCGATTCCCGCCACGATCGTCCCGGAGGCGTGCCGCTCGCACAGGATGCCGGCGAGCTTCGGGCCCCAGCCCCACGCGGGATCGGGGTGTGGCGCCTCCGCGACCACGTCGTTCGGCCACTTCAGGCCCGTCGCAATCCATGGCGCGAGCGCCTTCCGCACGGCCAGGCCCGCCACCATGGGGAGCCAGGTCAGCGGAACCTGGGGGGCGCCGTCGGGATCGATAACCACTGAACACGTGAGCGCCGTGCCCGGCGTGGTCTGCCATACGGCGTCGCCACGGCCACGGCCCGCCACCTGCGAGTCGGCAACGAGCACGGACAGGTGCGGCCACGCGCCGCCCGCGCTCAGCGCCGCCATCAGATCGGCGTTCGTGGAGCCGGTCTCAGCCACGCGCGTGACTCGCGAGAATCCCATTTCCCAATTCTCCTTCATCTGACCGCATAGCGGACACCTCACCGTTTCGCCGCGCGGTCCTTACGTAACCGTAATATTCTCGCGCTAGCTTGAAGCAACTTTCCACAATGGAGGACACAGTGATACCAATCCTTGGCCGACGCACAATAGTGCGGGTGGCCTTGGCATGCGCGCTGGGGGTGGTGTGCTGGTATGTCATCAGCGCCGTCATGGCGAGCAACGCCGAGGCTACCGTGGCCCGCGCGGCGACTGACGGCGCCAGCGGCGCAACGAATCTGCTGCTCCAGAACATGTTCAACGGGATCCTCTTCGGCTTGCTTCTGGCGCTGGCTGCTGTGGGGCTTTCCTTGATCTATGGCACCACGAAGCTCTCGAACTTTGCACACGGCGAGCAGGTCTCACTCGGTGCGATGCTCACCTACTTCTTTACGACTGGCGCCACCGTGTCGCTGCCGTTCCTGCCCGTGAGCTTCTCGATCGGGCTGCCCCTCCTCGTTGCGGCGGGACTCGCGATCGCGCTCGCCGCGGGATCGGGCTGGCTGCAGGATCGGTTCCTCTGGTCGAAGCTGCGTAGGCGCGGTGTCACCAACGTTCAGCAGATGATCGTCTCGATCGGGCTCTCGCTGGCGATGGTGAATCTGCTCGTCATGTGGTTCGGGCAGGATTCGCGGCGTCTCATCACCTCGGTCCCGGTCAAGCACAGGATCGGGGCGATCCAGGTCAGCACCACGGCGATCGTCTCGATCGTGATCTCGCTGGTGGTGATCGTGGCGATCGCGTTCTTCCTCCAGCGCACTCGGCTCGGCCGCGCCACCCGGGCCGTTTCGGATAACCCGGCGCTCGCCGCGGCGTCCGGTATTCGGGTCGATTCGATCGTGCGGCTCGTGTGGATCCTTGCGACCGGGCTCGCGGCGCTCGGCGGCATCCTGCTCGCGCTCTATCAGAATGGGTGGGGTCCGGACGACGGCGGTGCCCTCCTCATGATCATGTTCGCGGCGGTCACGCTTGGCGGCCTCGGGCATCCGTACGGGGCCCTCGTTGGGGCGCTCGTGATCGGCTTCGTTGCCGAAGTCTCCACGATGTGGCTCGGCTCCGATCTCAAGTACGCGACAGCGCTGGCGATCCTGATCCTGGTGCTCCTCATCCGGCCGCAGGGCATCCTCGGCAAGGCGGAAAGGGTCGGCTAATCATGGATATTCTCCTCAACGTCTTGCGCGAACTGATCGCCCCCACGACGGCGGCGTTTGCGCTCGCCGCGATCGGGCTCAACTTCCACTTCGGCCTCACCGGCCTGCTGAACATGGGCCACGCCGGATTCATGCTCGTGGGCATGTACGGCTACGCGATCGTGATCCGCGACGGCGGCTCGATGTGGATGGGGCTCCTGGTATCGCTTCTTGCGGCGGGCGTCTTCGCCGTTATCCTCGGCTGGCCGACTCTGCGGCTGCGCGGTGACTACTTGGCGATCGTGACGATTGCCGCCGCCGAGATGATTCGATATCTCGGGCGATCACAGAAGCTCTCCTGGCTTACCGGTGGCTCCACGGGTATCCGCGGTAATCAGTTCAAGGAGCCGTTCGAGCAGCTCTCGCCGTTCCCGGATGCGATGGTGACGATCGGCCCGTTCGCGCTCCACGGCTCCCGGTCCACTTCCTGGTGGTTGCTACTCGTCGCCTGGGCGCTCGTGGCGGTCTTCGTGCTGATTTACTGGCGGCTCGCGTCGTCGCCGTGGGGCCGTGTCCTCAAAGGCGTGCGTGAAGATGAGGACGCGGTGCGCTCACTCGGCAAGAACGTGTTCTCGTACAAGATGCAGGCCCTCGTGATCGGCGGAATGATCGGTGCCCTCGCGGGCGTGGTCTGGGCCCATGCGAACGCGGTTCAACCGGACTCGATGGGACGTCCCACAACGTTCTGGATCTGGACGCTGCTTCTGCTCGGTGGCGCCGCAAGCGTCTTCGGTCCGGCGCTCGGCTCGGTGCTCTTCTGGGGGGCGCTTGTGCTCGTGCGTGGCACCGCCTCCGCCGTCCTCCCGAGCTCGATCCTGACGCCCGCCGAGGTGGAGCCGTTCGCACTCACGTTGGTCGGCATCACGCTGATGCTGCTCATTATCTTCCGGCCGCAAGGCATCCTCGGGAACAAGAGGGAGCTCTCGTTCAATGGCTGACATCACTACAGACCCGTTCGCGGGTGTCGAGCACGTCCCCGGCGCGACGAAGCCGGATCCGATCATTGTTGCCGATGGCATCGTGCGATCATTCGGTGGCCTGACCGCTGTCAATGTGGAGCATTTCGAGGTGCAACGCCACACGATCACGGCGCTCATCGGGCCGAATGGTGCGGGCAAGTCCACGTTCTTCAACCTCCTGACCGGCTTCGATAAGCCGCAGGAAGGCCAATGGCTCTTCAATGGGAAGACGATGCGTGGGACTTCGCCCGCCAAGGTGGCGCGCGCCGGCAAGGTGCGCACATTCCAGCTCACCAAGGCGCTCTCGGGGATGACTGTCATGGAGAATCTCCGGCTTGGCGCGGCCCAGCAGAAGGGCGAGAACTTCTTCCGGGCGTTCGTGAAGCCGATCTGGCGTGCGCAAGAAGCCGAGGTCACCGAGAAGGCCATCGAGTTGCTCCACAAGTTCAAGCTGTACGAGAAGCGGGATGACTTCGCTGGCGAGCTCTCCGGAGGCCAGCGCAAGCTGCTCGAGATGGCGCGTGCGCTGATGTCCGAGCCCGAGATGATCATGCTCGATGAGCCGATGGCGGGTGTGAACCCGGCACTGACGGAGTCGCTGCTCGATCACGTCCTTGCGCTGAAGGGTGAGGGCCGTACCGTGCTCTTCGTGGAACACGATATGCACATGGTCCGCCGGATCTCCGATTGGGTGGTGGTGATGGCCGAAGGCCGGATCATCGCCGAAGGGCCGCCGGAGACCGTCATGCAGAATCCTGCGGTTCAGAATGCGTATCTTGGCGCCCACCACGATACCGACCTCTCGGAGGAGGCCGAGGAGCTGGTCGAGGAGCTTGCTGAGCGTCTGGAAGGCGGTGCCGAATGAGCGACGTCGTTCTTCATGCAGATCACCTGATCGCGGGCTACATTCCCGGCATTAATATCTTGAACGGCTGCACCATGGAGGTGCAGGACGGCGAGCTGATCGGAATTATCGGGCCGAACGGCGCCGGCAAGTCGACCTTCCTGAAGGCGCTGTTCGGGCTTGTCCCGGTCACGGAGGGGACGGTGACTCTCGCGGGGGAGGACATCACCAATCTCCGGGCCGATCAGCTGGTGCGGCGCGGCGTGGGCTTCGTTCCGCAGACCAACAACGTGTTCCCGTCACTCACCATCCTCGAGAACATGGAGATGGGTGCGTTCCAAGCGCCGAAGAAGATCAACGAGCAGTTCGATCGGATCGTGGAGATCTTCCCGGTGCTGGGCGAGCGCCGCAATCAGCGCTGCGCCTCGCTTTCGGGCGGCGAGCGGCAGATGGTGGCGATGGCACGGGCACTCATGATGGACCCGAAGGTGCTCCTCCTCGACGAGCCGTCTGCGGGCCTGTCGCCCATGCGGCAGGACGAGACGTTCCTGCGCACGCGCGCCATCAACAAGACGGGTGTCACGGTGATCATGGTGGAACAGAACGCCCGCCGTTGCCTGCAGATCGCCGATCGTGGCTATGTGTTGGATCAAGGCACCACCGCCTACTCGGGGACCGGTCAGGAGCTCTTGCACGATCCGAAGGTGATCGAGTTGTACCTCGGAACCCTCGGCGCGTAGACCCCAATCCCTCCCTCGAGCCAGTCTTCGGGTGTAGCGTCGAGAGCGTGACTGAACGTACCCAGAGCCCTATTGACCGGATCGCCGACGATTTCGTGATGGCGTACTGTGCCCTCAACCCGCTTGAGGCCACCTCGCTTGGCATGCCAGGCGGCGAGGACAAGATGCCGGATTACTCCCCGGACCACGCGGACGAGGTGGCGCGCCTGCAGCGTGAGTTCATCGCGGCGGTCCAGGCGGAGGAGCCGCAGGACGACGTCGATCGGGTCACCCAGGCGGCCGTCACCGAGCGGCACGGCCTCTACCTCGAGCTGCACGATGCCGGCGAGCATCTGCGCGATCTGAACGTGATCGCCTCACCCTCGCAGGACGTGCGCGATGTTTTCGATCTCATGCCCACGGACACGGTCGAGGCATGGGAGAACATCGCCGCGCGGATGAGTGCGATCCCCGCCAGCCTCGATAGTTATCGCGAGGCGCTCGCGCTTGGCGCGAGCCGCGGCGAGGTGCCGGCCGCCCGCCAGATCGCCGAGGTCATCCAGCAACTCGACGCCGCGGCCGATCGGGACTCCTCCTTCTTCACCACTCTCGCCGCGGAGGCCAGCATTCCCGACGGCGAACTCTCGACGGCGCTGAAGGGTTCCCTCGAAGAGGGGGCCGCCCTCGCGCGCCAGGCCTACGCGGACCTCGCCTCCTTCCTCACCGCCGAACTGGGGCCGCTTGCTCCGGAGGAGGACGCCGTCGGCCGGGAACGCTACACGCGCTTCTCGCGGGTGTTCCTCGGGGCCGAGATCGACCTTGATGAGACCTATGAGTGGGGGCTTGAGAACCTCGCCTCGATCGTTGCGGAGCAGGAGGCCGTGGCGGCCGAGCTCTACGGCGCGGGGACCTCGGTGGAGGAGGCGTTCAGGCGCCTCAATGCCGATCCGGCGCGGCAGCTGCATGGCACGGACGCGCTCCAGGCGTGGATGCAGGAGACCGCCGATCAGGCGATCGCGGATCTGAACGGTACGCATTTCGACATCCCCGAGCCGGTGCAGACCATCGAGTGCCGGATCGCGCCCACGCAGACCGGCGGCATCTACTACACGCCGCCCACGGCGGACTTCTCGAGGCCGGGCCGCATGTGGTGGTCGGTGCCGGCTGGAGTGGAAGACTTCGGGACCTGGACCGAAAAGACCACGGTGTATCACGAGGGCGTGCCCGGACATCACCTGCAGCTCGGGCAGACCGTCTATCGTGATGAGCTCCTGGGTCTGCTGAAGGTTTGGTTGAGTCCTTGACTGCATGATTCCCGTGAGGGGGTCGTGTTGAGAGGATGGCTATCATGCCGAAGATCTATACCGAGCAGTTCAAACGAGACGCTGTTGCGATGGTCGCGCAGGGCGTGTCCCAGAAGAAGGTGTGTAGGGATCTGGGGATCTCGAAGTCCGCGCTGCAGGCGTGGGTGAGGGATGACCGATTCCGTGCGCAGGGGCTGACGCCAACGACTGATCCTGACGAGCGCCGCGAGATGATGGCTGCGCTGAAGCGGATCCGGGAGTTGGAGATGGAGAACGAGGTGTTGCGTCGGGCAGCGGCGTATTTGTCTCAGGCTCACATC